>JAOULC010000002.1 GCA_029882215.1 Gammaproteobacteria bacterium
AAGGTTATAGACAATACCCGGATGATCCAGTGCGTGCACACTGACTTTGTAGGATAGAGCGGGCTGTAGCGGTCTTGCCTGAGTATATCTGCTATTGAATATGAGGTCTGAAAAGCTCTGTTCAAGTTCCGCTAGCGAGCTAACCAGTTTTTGTAGTGTTGCTTGTTCGCCGCTGATCAATAACATATATGCAAATTCACCACCGAGTACACTCATCCGGCTGTCTTCGATATTCAGTCCCAGTCTGTGAATGTGCTGGCTGATTTTATTAACCAGACCAGGCTGGTCTGAACCGAGTGCCGATAGAACCAGTTTTTTATCCATTTGAGTTCCTTATCAAATTATATGCTTGATTAATCTTCAATGCTTATTCTGTCGCTGGACATGACCAGGCGCACCAGTTCAGACAGAGACTTTGCTTCCATTTTCGACATCAGGTTACCACGATGTACCTCAACCGTTTTAATACTGACGCCAAGTTCTTTAGCGATGCTTTTGTTGGAGTGTCCGCTAACAACCAGACCCATTACTTCGTGCTCTCTGGGCGTTAGTGAGTCAATGCGCTGATTAATTTCATCATTGATGGTTTGTTGTCTTTTAAATCCATCATCTTGCTCGATTGCGCACTGAATACGTTCTAGTAATAACTGATCACTATAGGGTTTTTCAATAAAGTCAAAGGCACCTGATTTCATTGCCTGTATTGCCATCGGTACATCAGCATGCCCGGTAACAATAATAACGGGGGCTTTACAGCTAAGCCTTTGTAAACGTTGCTGCAGATCCAGTCCGCTTATGCCCGGCATACGTACATCTAATACCAGGCAGGAAATATCGGCGCCATCAAGATTGTCCAGCAGCTCCTGTCCATTAGAAAAAGTTTTTACATTCAGGTCGACCGACTCGATAAGCCATCTCAAAGAGTCACGAACTGCCTGATCATCATCTACTACATAAACATTATGTTTACTCATCATTCCCCTCATGCTTGCTAGGTAATGTGAAGCTGAAGATGCTGCCCTCAGGTTCACGTTGCTCGGCATTTAAACTGCCTTTATGAGCTTCTATAATCGAGCGACTGATTGAAAGTCCCATTCCCATGCCTTCATTTTTAGTGCTGAAGAACGGTTCGAACACATCGCTTCTCATATTGTTGGGTAATCCACTACCCCGGTCAAAAACTTTTACTTGTACTGCCTGATTATCATACCTGCTCTGGATAATGATTTCCCGCTTTAATAAAGGAGTGCTTTGCATTGAGTCTATTGCATTATTTAACAGGTTTATCAAGACCTGTTCTATTTGTATGCGGTCAACATATACGCCTGGTATTTTCTTGGCCATGTCCCGAATAACGGCAACATGGTTTTCTTTAATCTTGGGTTTGAGCAGGTTGATCACTACCTCGATGATATTGTTGATATCGTTTGACTCCTGTCTTGGAAGCTCTTTATTAACCAGTTCACGCATACGGCGGATAATTTCTGCTGCTCTTTCAGCCTCGGAACAGGAATGCTCCATGGCTTCAACAATAGCCGGTAGGTTTTCAACAGACTTGGCAGACAGACGACGCACACAGCCACGAGTGTAATTGACGATGGCTGTCAGAGGCTGATTCAGTTCGTGCGCAAGCCCGGATGCCATTTCACCCATGGTGCCTAAGCGTGCTACATGTGCGAGATCGGCCTGATGCTTCTGGGCATTTTCATGTGCTTTCTGTCGCTGAATTTCACCACCGATCCACTGTGAGATTAATTGCAGCATGTCGATTTCTATCAACGAATGCGGTATCGCAGAGGTATTTAGAGAGCCGTATTCGAGTGAGCCAAACAGCGATCCTGAGACGATTACCGGGATACCCACGTATGAGTTGATACCCAGTTCACTGTATTGAAAGTGCTGTTTAAAAAATGCATCCTCTGATGCATTTCTAATAATTAAGGGTTCTGAATCAACAGAAAGGCTGTTAGCAAATAACGCATTCTTTTCAAACTGGCTATCGCGTTTAAAAACGGGCTCTGTGCCGACAAAACGCAGTACCTGCGCGTGATTATTGTTCAGCTTGATAAAGGCACCGTAATCCGTACCGAAACAATTACATCCGGTACGTAATAAAGCATCAACTTTACCTTCAAAACTCATATGCCGCGAAGAGGTTATTTCGTGCATTGTCTGTAATGTGTGACTGCTTTTTTTAAGAGAGGCTTCTGCCGCTTTACGGGCGAAAATATCTTCCTGTAGTTCTTTGTTAAGGTCTGCCAGTTCTCGGGTTCTTTCAATGACACTTTGTTCCAGTGTGTCTCTGTGTTTTGCAAGTTCAGCCTGAGCTTTGCGGCGAGACTCAATTTCTGTGCGCAGATTTGTTTGTGTTAAATTCAGGTTGTGGTTGGTTCTGCTGATATAAACAATAACCAGATTTAGTGTTATTAAGGTAAAGAGAACAAATAGAATGTAACTACTGTACTGCTCGATGACTTTTTCAAAAGTAACATTGTCGATCTGTTCATACGGGCCTATTTTAAGTTGCTTAAATGCTTCGTGAACCGGTGTGTAATCAAGAGGGATTGTCCAGCCTTCCGAACGCGATACAACGGCGGCGTCGCTGTCAGCTGGCATGGTCAGGAGAGCGACAGCAATTTTTTGTGCCAGCTGATCATCGGTTTGCTTTAACTTTGCAAAAGGCCACTCCGGGTATAAGCGGGTACTGTGTAATAATGGAAAGTTATCACTGTGCTGCGGGTTGAGGATTTTATAATCTTTAATCGTGATAGCGCCTTCACTGGCCATGCGTTCAAGTGTGTCGCTGCGGACAGTGCCGGCATCAACTTTGCCACTTTCCACCGCATAAACAATATTGTCCTGCGGAAAACCAGCGAATTGCAGAGAATCCAGATCTTCAAAGGGGTCGATGCCGGCATGTTTTAGTTCCAGCCAGGCCATCTGAAAGCCACCAAAAGCATCAGGATTAACGGCCATAAAAGATTTTCCGCGCAAATCTTTTAAAGAGTTGAGTTGATAATTGTCATTACGTGTAAAAATCACGGCGCTGAATGAAGTATAAGAGCGCTCACGCTGTTTGACTTTTAGTGTCGCGATACGAGTTGCACCAAAATTGGCTTCGATATCAACATAGTTGCCAGGGTTGGTCAGAATAAAATCAACCAGCTGATCCTTAACGGCAAGATTCATACTGCTAAGTGATTTTGGTTTTATAATAAAATCATAACCCGGAATACTTTTGGACAAATAGTCTGCGGTTAATGACCAGCGCTTTAGTGCCTCATCGTGGCCACGGTGGGCGAGTACGGCAATTTTAATCAGCTGGTTATTCGAATTTGCGCTGCTTTGAAGTGCAAGCGAACATATCACCAGTGACAAACAACCCAGAATGCATCTGAACATAATCTTCATCGTTATTATTGTTTAGTATGAATGATAACGTATTTTATTAATTTGTGTATTCAGAACAACGGCAGCGGCATATTGCGAGTGGATCTTCAGGTCTTTTTGATACCAGCTTGCCTCACTATTAAGCGCCGAGGGTTCTGTGGTAATACGCGGAGCAGTTACGTTAAAAGATGATAGTGAAGTTGCAAGGCCGGTTCCTAGGGCTTTTATATACGCTTCTTTTCTGGTCCAAAGCTGGAAAAAAACTTTTTTTTGATCAGCTTTGTTTTGTTTAAAAAGATATTGTACTTCTTCTGCACTGAAAAAGCGTTTTGAAACTTTTTCCCAGTCTGTATTTTTATCAGAAAACTCAATGTCGACGCCAACCTCAGACAAGTTAGAAACAGCAATCACGGCCAGTGTATTGCTGTGGCTCATATTAAACCTGAGCGTGTTAGCTGGGCTGAGAAAAGGTTTGCCATGGGTGCTTTTTTTATACTGAATCTGTGCCGGGGAAATTTTCAGGTAGAGGGATAGAATATTACGGCAGGCTGAGTGAGAAAGCAGGTAGGGCATGCGGACTCTCTCGTGCATTTGTCTGTGTCGTTCGAGTTCTTCTGCAGACAATATTGAGAGTAATGCTGAGATGTCAGACGACGTGGTATTTAACGGTATTTTCCAGATGTCTACTGTGTGTATATCTGGAATACTGAATGGAGAAGAGGGGGTGAAATTTGTCACGCTCAGAATATATCCGGGTAATAATATACCCGGATAATAACGCATTAGGCGTTTAATGCATCGCGTACGCGGTTGAGTTTTTCTTTAACCATCTTAGCCAGATCTTTGACTTCAGGCCGGTCGACCAGTGTCAGCACCGCTTCCGGGTCCATAAAGCCGATGAAGACATCGCCATTGCCTTCGTCGCGAACCAGTACATTACAGGGCAGAAGCAAACCAATGTCGGGTTCAGCTTCAATGGCTTGACGAGCCAAATGCGGATTGCATGCACCTAAAATGCGGTAGCCGGCCATGTCGACATCAATCTTTGCTTTCATGACAGCCTGAACATTAATTTCAGTAAGAATACCGAAGCCTTCCTCTTTAAGCGCATTAGTAACTTTTTCAACGGCTTCATCAACCGTGGCTTTAATTGTAGTACCGAAACCGTACATGATATCTCCAGACTGTCGTTTAACTGAGATCATTATTTTAGCATGCCAGAGCAAAAATGGTGTTAATAATTACGGCTTTGCTTGCTAGTTACCAATGCTGCCAGTAAAATTATCGGTCTAATTTTTAGGGGGTTATATGTTTCAGGGTAGCATGGTGGCACTTGTCACACCGATGCATAACAACGGCGACGTTGATGTATCATCGCTTGAAAAGTTACTTGATTTTCATGTCGAAAATGGAACCAGCGCAATAGTCATTGTGGGTACCACAGGCGAATCAGCGACTCTGGATAGAAAGCAGCACTGTACTGTTATTCGGCAAACGGTTGAATACATTAATAAGCGTATTCCCGTGATAGCCGGTACCGGTGCTAACTCAACCACAGAAGCCATTGAGCTGACGCAGTGTGCTCAGGAAGTGGGTGCGGATGCCTGTTTGCTGGTAACTCCTTATTATAATAAACCCACTCAGCATGGTCTGATTCTTCACCATCAGGCAATTGCAAAAGCGGTGGCGATTCCGCAGATTCTTTATAATGTGCCTGGTCGTACTGCTGTTGATATGTTGCCAGAGACAATTGCAGAGCTGGCGAATGTACCTAATATTGTCGGTGTTAAAGAAGCGACGGGTGATTTAAGCCGTTTATCGCGTATTCTGGAGTTATGCGGTGATAAAATAGATGTCTATTCAGGTGATGATGCTACGGGCACTGATTTTCTGCTGCAAGGTGGCAAGGGTGTTATTTCCGTAACTAATAATGTGGCACCGAAAGCAATGGCTGAAATGTGCAAAGCCGCATTAGCCGGAGATGCCGAAAAAGCACATGAGATTAATAAGTCATTAAAAATGCTGCATGAGCGGTTGTTTCTGGAATCCAACCCCATTCCGGTTAAATGGGCACTGGCTGAAATGGGTATGATGGAGCTGGGGATTCGCCTGCCATTGACTGTCTTATCTGAAAAATACCATGAACCGGTGCGTGAAGCATTACGTGATGCGGGTTTACTGTAGCGATACAATTAAATAGTACTGACTGGGAAAACTTAGAATGATTAAAAGTGTTTTGGTGTTGTTATCTGCATTGTTTGTATTATCGGCCTGCGGTGGCTCGGACACCGTTAAAGATGAAGAATATCAGTATGCTGACGGGGTAAAATTACTGGACTTACCACCGAACTTAACAAGTCCAAATAAAAACCTGATAATGGAGATTCCCAAGCCGTCATTGCTGGCCTGCGAAAAGCTGATGGAAGCTAATCGTAAGTTTGAGAGTGAAAAAGCTGCCAAAGAGAAGAAATAACCAGCCGCTGTAAACCGGGGATGTTTTCTATTGTATTATTCAATCGGCTGAAGTAAGGCCCGGATAGGTAATAAGGCTCGTCTGCTAGTAATGCCAGGGTATAGGTCTATATACCTAAAGCGTCCGTGAGGCGTGCATATGGTCAAATAAACTTAGTTTGCTGTGTTTTATTAGTAAGCACTTGAGACGAAAATGTCTATAAGTCCTGTACTGGTTTCCAGTGTGGATTATTTATGTTTAAGGAAAAAATTTCTGCTGTTTAGGGGCTGACTTTTAATAACAAGTCGGTGTGGCTGAGCTGAAGAGCCTTAAGATTGTTGACTTAAGGCTCTGTGATGAAAGATTATCTGGCTTCTTTATCGTGCTCTATCAATGCATAAGCTGAGTGGTTATGGATTGATTCAAAGTTTTCTGATTCCAGCACGTAAGCTAATACCCGCTCATCTTCATTCAGTTTTGCTGCAATATCACGCACCATATCTTCAACAAATTTCGGGTTGTCGTACGCACGCTCGGTGACCAGTTTCTCATCCGGGCGCTTTAACAGGCCGTACAGTTCGCATGATGCCTGCTTTTCAACGATATCGATGATGTCTTCAATCCAGATAAAGCCATTAGTGCGGACGTTGACTGTTACGTGTGAACGCTGATTGTGTGCACCGTAGCTTGAAATTTTCTTAGAGCATGGACACAGGCTGGTGACCGGTACCACAACTTTTACGTTGATAATGTTTGTGTCTTTAGTGCGCTTGCCAATAAACGTGACTTCATAGTCCAGCAGGCTTTGTACACCGGACGCGGGAGCGGTCTTGTTGACAAAGTAAGGGAAGGTCATTTCGATGTGAGCTTCGGCGGCATCAAGACGTTCGGTGGTCTCGGCCAGCATTTCATTGAATGACTGTACGGTGATTTCACGCTCATGGCTGTTTAAAATCTCCACAAAGCGTGACATGTGAGTGCCTTTAAAATTATGCGGCAGGTTCACGTACATATTAAAGTTGGCAACCGTATGCTGAATCTGGCCTGAGCGGTCTTTAACCTGAGCAGGGTGACGAATATCTTTAATTCCCACTTTATTGATGGCGATCTGACGCTTATCGGCAGAATTCTGTACATCAGGGATATCGTTTGCTGAAATGCTCATGTTTATTACTCTTCGCTGTATCGAACGCATGCACGTTCGGTTTCCCATAACGTAACGGCGCTGACAGTGATGGTCTCACTGTTCAATTGTTTGGAAATTTCCCGGTATAAATACGCAGCGATATTCTCTGCTGTCGGGTTAATTTCAGTAAAAGGTTCAATTTCATTCAGGTAATGATGATCAAGCCTGTCTCCTACTTCACGCGCAATGGTTTTCATTTGCTTGAAGTCCACGCCCATGCCGACTTCGTCAAGTTTTGTGGCAACGGCTTCCAGCTCTACTTTCCAGTTGTGGCCGTGCATACGGCTGCAGGCGCCCGGGTAATCGCGTAAAGTATGTGCCGAGGCGAATTCAGTAATCACTTTTAAAGTATAACGAGCGCTCATTGATGATGAATACCTGAGTAAAACAGTAGGATAATACTTGATTCTGACGCATTATGCCACCCACAGGGGGTGAAAGTTAGGGCGGAGCCAAGAATGAGGCGCAGATTTTACACTATCAATCGCGATAGTGCGATTCTATAGAGTGAATAATACCTGCTTTATTTAGCCCGCATTCTGCCAGCAGGATCGCTGTATCGCCATGATCGATAAACTGATCGGGCAAACCAAGATTCATCATCCGGGGTGTTAGTTTGTGTGCCAGTAAGCATTCATTAACAGCGCTGCCGGCACCACCTTGTGTTGCATTTTCTTCGATGGTGACAATTAATTCATGGCTGGAGGCCATTTCAAGTACCATGTTCTCATCTAATGGTTTTATAAAGCGCATATCGACAACAGTCGCATTTAAGGCTTCTGCGGCTTCTATGGCGGGTGCTAACATGCTGCCAAAAGCAAGAATCGCAATCTCTTTACCTGCTCTGCGCAGCTCAGCTTTACCAATTTCCAATGCCTGCAACTTTGCTTCAATATCAGTATCGGGGCCGGCGCCGCGCGGGTAACGAACCGCTGCCGGCCCTTTGTGTAAAAATCCCGTGTAGAGCATTTGGCGGCACTGGTTGCCATCGCTGGGTGCCATGATCAGCATATTCGGAATGCAGCGCATAAAGCTCAGGTCAAAACTGCCGGCATGGGTGGCACCATCGGCGCCGACTAGCCCGCCACGGTCGATGGCAAATAAAACATCCAGATTTTGTATGGCTACATCGTGAATCAGCTGATCATAGGCGCGCTGCAGGAAGGTAGAGTAAATCGCAACCACCGGCTTCATGCCTTCGCAGGCAAGGCCAGCGGCCAGTGTGACGGCATGTTGTTCTGCAATGCCGACATCGATATAGCGCTCAGGGTATTGTTTTGCAAACTCGACCAGGCCAGAGCCTTCAAGCATGGCAGGGGTAATGCCGATCAGCCGGTTGTCCTGCGCGGCCATATCACACAGCCAGTCACTGAAGATCTGGGTATAGGTTTTAGCCGAAGCGGGTGATGGATTGAGCTTCGTGCCGGTTGCCGGGTCAAAGGCTGTTACCCCGTGGAATTTCCCCGGGTCTTGTTCTGCGGGAGGGAAACCTTTGCCTTTTTGCGTAACGATATGTAATAGCTTGGGCCCATCCATCTTTTTCATGTTATTGAGCATGGTAATCAGGGTCGGGATGTCATGGCCATCGATCGGACCAAAGTACTGGAATCCAAGCTCCTCAAATAAGGTGCCGGGTACGACCATGCCCTTCATGTGCTCTTCTGCGCGCTTGGCAAACTCCCAGACCGGTGGCATGACCTGCATGACTTTTTTGCTGCTTTCGCGCATGCTGGAATAAAACCGCCCGGATAATAACTTGGCTAAGTGCTTTGACAGCGCTCCAACATTCGGTGAAATTGACATTTCATTGTCATTTAAAACCACCAGCATATCGGCTTTACTGTCGCCGGCATGATTTAGTGCCTCAAAGGCCATGCCTGCTGTCATTGCGCCATCACCAATCACCGCCACGGTTTTGCGTTTTTCGCCTTTTAAAGCGGAGGCGATGCTCATGCCGGCTGCGGCGCTGATGGAGGTGCTGGAGTGGCCCACGCCAAAACAGTCGTATTCGCTCTCGCTGCGTTTTGGAAAGCCGGATAAGCCTTGATGCTGGCGCATGGTGGCCATGGCTTCACGTCGTCCGGTTAGCATTTTATGTGGATAGGTCTGATGACCAACATCCCAGATGAGGCGGTCATCCGGCGTATTGTAGACATAATGTAAGGCGATGGTCAGTTCGACCGTACCCAGACCGGCAGAAAGGTGACCGCCGGTGTTGGCGACACTGTGTAATAAATAATCGCGTAGCTGATCAGCCAGTTCGGGTAGCTGTTTTTTATCGAGCTGGCGTAATTCGGCCGGGCTGTTAATGGTTTTTAAGAATGCGTATTTGTCTGATGATTCCGGCATGACTAGTTCCTGCGCTCAACAATATAAGCAGAAAGCTGGCGTAAAGTGTCAGCGCGGTGGTCGAAACCACTGAGACAATCCAGAGCTTGCTGATGTAGTTGCATGGCATATTGTTGTGATGATTCCAGGCCCATTAATTCCGGAAAGGTGGGTTTGTTAAGCCCGATGTCAGAGCCCTGTGGTTTACCCAGTGTTTCGGTGTCGCTGATGACATCCAGAATGTCATCCTGAACCTGAAAAGCCAGACCAACAAATTGTGAATACTGATCGAGTTTTGCCAGGGTCTGCGGTTCACATTCCTTGCCGGTGAGGGCGCCCATGATGACGCTGGCGCGAATCAGCGCACCGGTTTTTAACCGGTGCATTTCTTTAAGCTGTTCTAAATCGAGTTTTTTGCCGACCGATGCCAGATCAACGGCCTGACCGCCGGCCATGCCTAGTGAGCCACTGGCCATTGTCAGTTCTTTGATCAGGCGCAGGCGGGTAGCCGCATCGACATTCATAGTTGCATCATTGCAGATAATTTCAAAAGCCAGTGCCTGCAGTGCATCGCCGGCAAGAATAGCGGTGGCTTCATCAAAGGCTTTGTGGCAGGTAGGCCGTCCGCGGCGTAAGTCATCATCATCCATGGCCGGTAAGTCATCATGGATTAATGAGTAAGCATGGATAATTTCAAGTGCAGAGGCAATACCATCAAGCTGTGCAGGCTCAACCCCGACGGTGTGGCCGGCTGCATACACAAGAATAGGGCGGACCCGTTTACCGCCGCCACCGATCACAGCATATCGCATGGCGCCATGTAAATGTGTGGGCGTTGTCTGTTCTTTAGCCAGCCAGTGGTCTAACGCGATATCAACGCGCTGACGGTAAATAATGGCTGTGGATTTAAAATCGCTGGAGGCAGTGGAGCTAGTGGACATTAGTTATTCGCTATCAAAATCTTTGGTGAGTAGTTCGCCGTTCTTTTCCATGAGTTGTTCAACTTTAAGTTCAGCTTTTTGCAGTGCCTGCTGGCATGATGATGCCAGTGCAATACCTGTTTCAAACTGCTTCAAAGATTCTTCCAGGCTCAGGTCTCCCTGCTCCATTGTTTCGACCAGTTGTTCAAGATCGGATAAAGCCTGTTCAAAATTTGGTGCTGTCTTACGAGCCAATGTCTTACTCCAAAACTGTGTTGGTCAAAAGCCCTGATATGTTACCACAAGCCTGCTGTTTAGGGCGAAGTCTTAAGCCGTCTGTTTATGCCACATTAAATGAGTGACTTCGGTTAATCCTGCTGACAGAAGCTGAGTAATTCATCCACCCGGCTGACACTAATGATCTCCATTTCATTGAGCAGGTCATCTCTTGAGTATTCAGATTTTTTTGGCATATTGGCGGCCGGGATAATGGCGCGCTTGAAGCCGTGCTTTGCGGCTTCGCGTAATCGCTCGATGCCGTTGGGAACCGGGCGGATTTCACCGGCCAGACCGATTTCGCCAAAAGTGATGATGTCATTGCTTAAAGCCTGGTCCCGAAAACTCGACAGGGCGGCCAGAGTCAGCGCGGTATCGGCGGCTGTTTCAGTAACGCGCACACCGCCGACGACATTCACAAACACATCCTGATCGTGCAAAGGAATGCCCGCGTGCCGGTGCAGAACAGCCAGTAACATGGCTAGCCGGTTTTGCTCCATGCCGACAGTGACCCGGCGAGGATTACCTAAATGACTTTCATCAACCAGGGCTTGTACTTCTACTAATAATGGCCGGCTGCCTTCACGGGTGACCATGATAATGCTGCCGGGTACCGGTGTTTCGTGGCGCGACAAAAAAATAGCCGAAGGGTTGCTGACGGGTTTCAGGCCTTCTTCTGTCATCGCGAACACGCCCAGTTCGTTGACTGCACCGAAACGATTTTTAACCGCGCGCACCAGACGGTAACGTTCACCGGGGTCGCCATCGAAATATAAAACGGTATCGACCATGTGTTCCAGCACGCGAGGGCCGGCCAGCGTGCCTTCTTTGGTAACGTGGCCAACAATAAATAAAGCCGTATTGGTTTGTTTGGCAAAACGGACTAATTGGGCGGCGCTTTCGCGTATTTGCGAGACCCCGCCGGGTGCCGACTGTAACTGCTCGGTGTATATCGTCTGGATAGAGTCGATTACCATTAGCTGAGGCTTGGCATTTTGTGCATGAGCCAGAATGCTTTCGACGCAGGTTTCGGTTAATAGCTGAATATTATCGGCTTTAAGGTTTAAACGCTTGGCGCGCATAGCCACCTGTTGCAGGGATTCTTCACCGGTGACATATAATGCCTGCATGTTGGAACTTAATGCCGCAACCGTTTGTAATAAAATAGTGGATTTACCAATACCCGGAGCGCCGCCAATTAAAACCACTGAGCCCGGCACCAGTCCGCCACCCAGTACCCGGTCAAGCTCGCCGATGTGGGTTGGAATGCGCATTTCTGAGCTATCGCCAACCTCGGTTATATTTTTAATAGATGATTGCCCGGCGTAACCTTCAAAACGACTGCTTTTGTTTGTACTGCTGGTTTGTGGGATGCCTTCTTCCAGAGTGTTCCATTGCCCGCAGTCAGCGCACTGGCCCGACCATTTGGAGTGTGAACAACCGCAGCTGGCGCAGACGTATTGGGTTTTTGCTTTGGCCATAATTAGTTGTCGTCGACTGGTTCGATGGGGGCTGGTAATTCCGGCGCCTGAATGCGGGCAGATTTCACCGCATTGTTTGTGGTTTTAGTGATTTCAATGGCAACCCCGGCAACCTTCAGGCTGGTCCCTGCTTCGGGGATGATTTCCAGTTGTTCCAGAATTAAACCGTTCAGTGTTTTGGGGCCATCGACGGGTAAATCCAGATTCAATTTTCTGTTGATTTCGCGAATATGAAGACTGGCATCAATTAAATAACTGCCATCCGCCTGTGTTTGTATTAGCGGGTTGCTGGTGCTGGCATTGGTGGTGAATTCGCCGACTATCTCTTCTAATATATCTTCCAGTGTCACCAGGCCCTGAATATCACCGTATTCATCAACAACCAGGGCGGTGCGGCGCTTGGAAGCCTGAAAGCTTAGTAGCTGATTATTTAAAGAAGTGCTTTCAGGGATGAAATAGGGTTCTGCGATCAGGCTGTTCAGTGATTCATGGGTCAGCTCATCATCTGCAATTAAGGCAATAGCAAGACGCAAGTGCAAGATACCAATGGTGTTGTCTATAGATTCGTTAAAAACCGGCAGTCGTGTGCGGTGGCTTTGCGTCAGTTGCTGTTTGATGTTGTTGATATCATCATTGATATTGATACCGGTAATATCATTTCGTGGCACCATAATATCTTCAACGGTTATGTTTTCTAAGTTGAGGATACCGAGCAGCATGTCCTGATGCGTTTGCGGAACCTGCTGGTCAGCTTCGTTCAGCGCGGCACGCAACTCCTCGGTTGATAGGCTGTGGTCTCTGGCTTCAGCTGGGTCAACGGCGATTAGTCTTAACATGCCATTGGCGAGAATATTTACAAACCAGACAATGGGATAGAAGATGGCCAGTAATACCGTATAGACATAAGCAGCCGGATAGGCGATACGCTCAGGGTGGATGGCGGCTAAGGTTTTAGGTGCAACCTCAGCAAACACCAGAATGACAAAAGTTAATGCACCGGTGGCAATGGCCAGACCAGCTTCACCGTAATAACGCAGTGCCAGAATGGTGGCAATAGCTGAGGCAGCAATGTTAACAAAATTATTGCCTAACAGGATGACGCCCAGTAAACGGTCAGGCCGGCTAAGTAACTCCAGCGTCAGTTTTGCTCCGCGATGACCTTCATTGGCTTTATGTTTAAGGCGGTAACGGTTCAGGCTCATTAAGCCGGTTTCAGAGCTTGAAAACAGGGCTGAAAAAACAATCAGGACAAACAGAATGAACAGCAGTGTGCCGGAGGATATGTCAGTCATTTTTTAGGTTTCTATTTAATAAAAAGGGATTAATGAATAATAAATTCTAAGACGAATTTACTACCAATAAAGGCCAGCATCAGACAGATGAAGCCGCCAATTGTCCAGCGTACTGCAGTGCGGCCTCGCCAGCCAATTAGCCAGTGACCAAGTAGCAGTCCTGCATATAGTAGCCATGCTAAAATAGACAGTATTGTCTTATGGGCAAGGTGTTGTTCAAATAAGTTTTCTAAGAATATAAAGCCGCTGGCAAGCGCTGCGCTTAACAAAATAAAACCAATCAGGATAATTTCAAACAGTAGTTTTTCCATTTCCTGTAGTGGTGGTAGCAGTCGTACTATTCCACCTGTCTGATGGTTGTGCAGGTGGCGGTTCTGGATCGATAAGAAAACAGCATGTAATGTAGCCAGGCCCATCAGGCTGTAGGCGATAATGGATATGAGCACGTGAATGCGCAGACCGGCCGGGCTATTCAGAGGCAATAAATGTGTAGCAGGAAACATCCAGGCCAGTAAAAAGCTGGACGCGCTGATCGGAAGAATCAACATCAGCAGTAGTTCCAGCGGGCGGAATGAAAATGCCGTCAGGCCGAGCAGGCTGATAATTAACATGCTGGTGGATAGCGCATTAAACAAACCGAGGTTAAAGCCTGCAGGCGTGATGATTAAATAGCTGAGGGCAATGCCGTGTAATAGTATGGCAATCGCACCGATCATCACAATGCTATTTTTGGGGTGTTGATGAGCCGCGTCTTTTAAGCGTCTGGCGATGAGTCCTGTCGCTATCAAATAAAGCACAATACTGAGAAAAACAATATAAAAAGATGTCATAGTGGTGAACTGCTCTTATAAAGAGAGTACATTTTCCTTTTTTTTAGACAGAATTCACATATATTCTATGCAAAATGCCGTATTGCTGATTAATTATGGCTATATCATAACGTATGCGAATAAAATGTTACGATAAATATAATAAACATGAGTGAATGGAGCAACAATGCGAATCCGCGTATTAGGCAGTAGTGGTGGCATCGGCAAGGGACACGAAACAACGTCTTTCTTACTGGATGACGATGTGCTGTTTGATGCCGGTACCGGTGTGGGTGAGCTGACGCTGGCTGAAATGCAGAAAATCCGCTGGGTTTTTTTAACTCACTCTCATTTGGATCATATCTCTCACCTGTCATTTTTACTGGATACGCTTTTTAATCACCGGCATCACCCGCTTCAGGTCTTTGCGCAGCAGGATACTATTAATACGATTAAAAATCATGTCTTCAACTGGTCGGTCTGGCCTGACTTTAGTGTTTTGCCGGATCAGGAAAACCCGGTTGTGACATTTCATGCGATGGAAGCCGGTGAGGAAAAAACACTGACTGGTCGTTCAATTAAGATGATAGCCGCCAATCACACTGTATCGGCGGTGGCTTTAACTGCCACTAGCCATGGCAAAAGCTTTGCCTATAGCGGTGATACCACCAGCAATGACACAATCTGGGATGGATTAAATGAGCTGGAGAGTCTTGATTTATTGTTTGTAGAGTCAGCCTTCCCAAATGATCAGATTGAGCTATGCAAAATCGCCAAGCATTATTGTCCTGTGCTGCTGGCTGAAGACCTTAAAAAACTTAAGCATCAGCCGAAAATCTGTATTAGTCATGCCATGCCGAGTGATGAAGAGCTTATTTTGCAGCAGTGCCGCACGGCAGTTCCCGACAGAGAATTGAGTTTGCTCGCTAGCGGTCAGGTTTATGAGATTTAAAGCTTGTAATGCTTAAGGTTTTTGTTTTGCTGCTGCGCTTTCTGTGTCACTAAGCGTTCAAATCCGTTAAAATGCGCCGATACCACCGGCAACTCCATTTAAGGCTTATTCATGTTCGATAATTTAAGTGATCGTCTACTCTCCACGGTAAAAAACCTGCGTGGTCAGGGCCGCTTGACTGAAGACAATATTAAAGAAACATTGCGTGATGTGCGCATGGCGTTACTGGAAGCAGATGTTGCGCTGCCGGTCGTAAAAGAATTTATAGAAAAGGTAAAGCTTACTGCGATTGGGCAGAATGTTTTAACCAGCCTGTCGCCTGGCGATGCATTTGTAAAAGTGGTGCATGATGAGTTAGTTCAGCTGATGGGGGCGGCTAATGAAAGCCTGAATTTAGCGGCTCAGCCACCGGCGGTTATTATGATGGCTGGATTACAGGGGGCTGGTAAAACCACTACCATTGCCAAACTGGCCAAATTATTAAAAGAACGTGAAAACAAAAAAGTCATGGTGGTTTCATGCGATGTCTACCGTCCAGCGGCTATTGATCAGCTACAGACACTGGCGGCGCAAGTTGATGCTGTGTTCTTCCCCAGCACAGGAGAGCAAAAGCCAGTGGATATCGCCAATAATGCGCTATCGGCCGCTAAAAAACAGTTTGTGGATGTATTGATTGTCGATACAGCAGGCCGGCTGCATATTGACGATGAAATGATGGCAGAAATCAAACAGCTAAACGCGGCCATTAATCCGGTAGAAACCTTATTTGTTGTCGACAGTATGACGGGGCAGGATGCGGCGAATACGGCCAGAGCCTTTGATCAGGCATTGCCGCTTACCGGTGTGATCTTAACCAAAACGGATGGTGATGCGCGCGGTGGTGCGGCCTTATCCATTCGTCAAATTACCGGTAAGCCGATCAAGTTTCTGGGTGCAGGTGAAAAAATCGATGCGCTGGAGCCATTTCACCCGGATCGGGTAGCATCCCGTATTCTGGGCATGGGCGATATTCTGAGCCTGGTTGAAGATGCTCAGCGTAACGTCGATGTCAAAAAAGCCGAAAAAATGGCGAAGAAATTCAAAAAGGGTGAAGGTTTTGACTTTAATGACCTTAAAGACCAGCTAGAGCAAATGGAGAATATGGGCGGCATCGGTGGTTTGATGGGTAAATTGCCAGGCATGCCTAATATGGAACAAATGAAAGCGAAAGTAGATGAGAAACAGTTCTCTCGTACGGTGGCTATTATTAATTCGATGACGCCAAAAGAGCGCAGTTTTCCTGCTCTGATTAAAGGCTCGCGTAGAAAACGAATCGCTGACGGTGCTGGTGTGCCGGTGCAGGAAGTGAATAAAGTGCTGAAGCAGCAGCTACAAATGAGCAAAATGATGAAGAAAATGGCCAAAGGCGGCATGGCAAAAATGATGCGTGCCATGGGTGGAAAAATGCCAATGGGTGGCGGTCCGATGGGTGGCATGTGACGCAAATATCATGCTCTAAGTTAGAATTGGCTAATATTTGGTGTTCATAGATAGCATTAAATTGTAAAAATTAGCCACAAAGAGTGAATTAACGTTTCACTTTTTCTCAAAAACGCGTAAAATGCCGCGTTTACTCGATCCCGGACTTTGTGCCTGAGTTAATGCGGCCGGGTCCAATCAATGAATAAGTAGAGAATTTACTAATGGTAACGATCCGTTTATCAAGAGGCGGCGCTAAAAAGCGTCCTTTTTATCAAGTTGTTGTAACTGACTCTCGTAAAGCACGTGATGCAGGTAGCTATATTGAGCGTTTAGGTTTCTTCAATCCACGTGCTCGTGGTGGTGAAGAGCGTTTACGTCTTGATCTGGAGCGAATTGAGCACTGGGTGTCTCAGGGTGCTGCAAAATCAGATCGCGTAATGAGTCTGGTTAAAGAAGCTAAGAAAAACGCTGCGTAATTTAAATTCCTTGGCGTTATTTTTGAGACTTGGCCCAATAGTTTGCAACTATGCAAAATAGTGAACAGGCAACCGGTAATATGCTGGTGCTGGGGAAAGTATCAGGGGTTTATGGTGTAAAAGGCTGGGTAAAACTGTTCTCTGACACCGAACCTCGCGAAGGTATTCTTGACTATAAACACTGCTTTATAAAACTTAAAGGTCAGTGGCAGCCACTGGATGTAACTCAGGGGCGACTACAGGGCAAGGGTGTTATCGCACACATTGCAGGCTGTGATGACCGTGATCAGGCAATGTTGCTGATTGGGTCAGAAATAGCCGTGAGTGATGATCAGTTGGCTGAGCTGGCTGATGATGAATATTACTGGAAAGACCTGATTGGCCTTTCTGTGATTAACCAGGATAATATTGATCTGGGCACAGTGAGTGGCATGATGGAAACCGGTGCTAATGATGTACTGATCGTAACAGGTGAGCGTGAAAGACTGCTGCCATTTACACAGGGGCACACGGTGCTGGAAGTGAATCTTGATGACAAAGTGATCAGGGTTGACTGGGATCCGGAATTTTAGATTCTGGTGACAGATAGCAAGCAAACAGGCATTCGGTTTGATGTCGTGACCTTGTTTCCGGAGCTGGTTAATAGTTTAACGGCTTCAGGGGTGGTCGGTAGAGCCGCCGGTCAGGATTTAATTAATCTGACTTGCTGGAACCCGAGAGATTACACCCGGGACCGTCATCAAACGGTCGATGATCGTTCCTATGGCGGTGGCCCAGGAATGGTGATGAAAGTCGAGCCATTAAGAGATACGGTTCGGGATATCAAACAGCAAACAGCGTTTAACACAAAAACTGCTCGGGTTATTTACTTAAGCCCTCAGGGTAAACGACTGGATCAAAATGCTGTTAAAGAACTGGCGACGTGTTCGCAGTTGATTTTTATTGCAGGTCGGTACGAAGGTATCGATGAGCGTTTCATCGAAACAGAAGTCGATGAAGAATGGTCGTTAGGTGACTATGTATTAAGTGGTGGAGAACTACCCGCTATGGTGATGATGGATGCCATAGCCCGTATGATTCCTGGTGTTCTGGGTGATAATGAATCAGCCGAACAAGATTCATTCATGAATCAGCTGTTGGATCACCCGCACTACACAAGACCTGAATTGATCGATGATTTGAAGGTTCCGGCCGTCCTGACGGGTGGTGATCATCAAAAAATCGAACAGTGGCGACGACAACAGTGTTTAGGTCGGACGTGGTTGCGCAGACCGGACATGTTGAAAGAATTAGAGCTAAGTGATGCAGATCAGAAGTTACTTGATCAGTTTATTGCGGAGCATAATGGGTAAGTTGAAAGACTGACCCGAAAAATTTATTTTTAAATTTAAATTTAACAGGCTGATGAGGCCGCGTTATTCGGAGTTAAGGCAATGGCCAATATTATCGATCAACTCGATGCTGAACAAATGACTAAAGAGATCCCTGCTTTTGCACCGGGTGACACAGTTGTCGTTAGTGTTCGTATCAAAGAAGGCGAGCGTGAACGTATTCAGGCATTTGAAGGTGTTTGTATTTCAATTCGTAACCGTGGTTTGAATTCTGCATTTACAGTTCGCAAAATTTCACATGGCGAAGGCGTTGAACGTGTATTTCAAACTTACAGCCCTATCATTGCTGACATCGAAGTTAAGCGTCGCGGTAAAGTTCGTCAGGCTAAACTGTACTACCTGCGTGGACTGACTGGTAAGGCTGCACGTATTAAAGAAAAACTGGGTTAAGAAGGTTTTTCCGGATATCTTATCGGTATTTGCGATGAGTATCTTGTCAGTGATGACAAAAACTTTAAAAAACGGGTGCCGGTTATCAAACCGCCATCCGTTTTTTTTGTTTCAAATTCTATTATCATTTTCAGTGATTCCTCTGTTCACTGCTCCCGTGGTCCATGCATCAGCACCGGCAAATATAGCGGAATCACCGCTGGCGAAAGCCGATCCGTTTCAAAAACTTAAGTACGCAACACCTGAGCTATCTATCAGACTCATTGATGAATATCAGCCAAAGCCAGAGGCGTTAGGTGATGCCTGGTTTTTGTGGGAGCAAAAGCGTCTGCAGTTACTGGCAGAGCTGGGACAATGGCAAAGCGCACTCGAGCAGATAGCAGGCTATGATGAGGCTGTATTAGTTAAACACAAAGCCTGGCTTTCACTGTTTAAAGCCCGCGCGTTATTAAAAGTCTCGCAACCATTCAAAGTACGACATGACCTACGAGAGTTGCTGTGGTCCGCGGTTGAGTTAACACCGGAGCAGATTGCAACGACCAGAAGACTGCTGATTCGCAGTTATCTGGCTGAAGGTAAGGCCTATGATGCACAGCGTGCAATGCTGAGATACCAGCAAGATTATGGCGTTTCGGGAGTGCAGTGGCGTTTGTTACAGGCACGGGTTTTACTGGCAACAAAACGCTACCCCGAGGCAATGCGTTTACTTGCGACTGAAAAGGCTGATAATTTACAGGCCTTTAAAATACTGACACGTCTGCGGGCGGGAGAGGTAACGGCCAGCCGTGTCTATGAACTTGCCAGAAAAAAAACACGGCTGCGCAGCACAACTATTGATGCTGGAAATCGCCGGCAATACTGGATTCTGGCGTATATTGCCTCGGCAATAAAAAATGACAAAAAAGCGGCAATAGAGGCGCTGGAGCAAGCTTTAGTGACCGGTGTGGCTGATGCGGAGTATGATTTAATTAATATATCTGCAGAGCTTTTATGGCAAAAGTATTTAGAGTATGCAGCTGATTTAGGCAATCAATTGCAGTTGTTAATTGGTGATGACAAAGCCTGGTTTAATACTGCCTCGAACCGCTTTGAACATGATCCTGTGGCAGCGCGTGCAATTTTTGCCATGCTGGGATTGAACAGTGCGACTGAAACTCAGCGTAATGTTTCACTGGAACAGCTAGTCCTGTTAATGAAAAAAACAAAAAAGCAGTCGTTACTAATTGAACGACTATTTACTGACCCGGTATATTTCAAATCGATTGATCGTGTGCCGGTGTTAGTCCGCTATCAGATGCTGGATAACGCATTGTCAATGGGTGATATTAAACAGGCCGCAGCGCTGTTCAAAGATTTGCCTGAACCGCCAGAAGGCAAAAAAAGACTGGCCTGGGATATGCGAAGAGCACGGGTACTTGTGTTTGGTGGTCAGTATCAGCAGGCAAAAGATGTTCTGGATAAAATCTTAAACAGTCAGTCTCTGGACGGGCCGTGGCTTAACCGTTTGATGCAGGTAGTCTTCGATTTGCAGAAAGTCGATCAGCATTTAATTGCCATTGAATTATTTGAACTGATTGAAATGAAAACAACAGAGAAAGTGCTGCACCGTGAGTTAAAGTTCTGGATGGCAGAGTCCTATCAGGCACTAAAAAAATATGAACGTTCAGCGCATTTATATCTTAGTTCAGCAAAAATGATTGCAGATAAATCTTCTGACCCATGGGCGCAGACAGCCTTATACCGGGCGGCCGAGGCAATGATGCAGGCGGGGATTATTAACGATGCACGGAGTCTGTATCAGGAATTACTGAAAGTAACAGACAGTAAAAGTCGGCGGGCGAATATAGAGCAGAAGTTGCAACAGTTATGGCTTCTGGAAGGAAAACAGTCAAATAGTGAGCAATCCTGATTTAAAATTTGATCTGGTTATCGCAACACCATATAGCCGGTTGGGTCTCACTTTTGAAGCTGACCTGTTATCAGGTGTTGAATATTTAATGCCTGATTCTCCTCTGATTATTTCAGCTCGGCCTGAAGTGATAAATGTTAGCCAGCAAATTTCCTGCTACTTTAATGATGCAAGTTACCAGTTTGATGTCGCCATGCAGCTAAAAGGCACTGACTTTCAACATCGCGTCTGGAATGAAATGCGACAAATACCTGCCGGGCAGGTGAAAACATATGGTGAGATTGCCGGTATATTGCATTCGTCTCCGCGAGCCGTGGGTAATGCCTGCCGCGCGAACCCGATTCCTCTGCTGATACCCTGCCATCGCATTGTTTCAGCAAATGGTCTGGGTGGCTTTTCAGGCGCAACATCCGGCTATTACACGGATATAAAACGAAAACTTTTACAGCACGAGGGGCTTGATTTCTGAGCGCTTACCCTCATATTAAGCCTCACATAGAAAAATCAGTCGTTTAAAAGAGTCTAAAATGGCTCACAGTTAGTACGCCCATTCCGTACAGCATTTTTCTAGACTAATACTATTTTGGAGATTTATTACATGAGCGTAGAAGCTAAAAAAGAAACAATGGAATTTCAGGCTGAAGTTCAGCAGCTGTTGAAATTAATGATCCATTCAATGTATTCAAATAAAGAGATATTTGTCCGTGAGCTGGTATCAAATGCCTCAGACGCCTGCGATAAACTTCGCTTTGAAGCGCTGGCAAAAGATGATCTGTACGAAGGAGATGGTGATCTTAAGATCCGTGTTGCCTTTGATAAAGATGCCAATACAGTGACGATATCAGATAACGGTATCGGTATGGATCGTGATGAATTAATTGCTAATATCGGTACGATTGCCAATTCAGGTACCAAGAAGTTTATGGAGGCGTTAAGTACTGAACAAGTTAAAGACGCAGAAATGATTGGTCAGTTTGGCGTTGGTTTTTATTCAAGCTTTATTGTTGCTGACAAAATTACTGTCGAAACTCGTCGTGCAGGTGCTGCTAAAAATGAAGGTTATCGCTGGGAATCTGATGGCGAAGGTTCTTACTCTATAGAGACCATCGAAAAAGAAGGTCGTGGTACAGATATTATTTTACACCTGCGTGAAGAAGATAAAGAATTTGCCGATGGCTATCGTCTGCGTGCAGTTATCCGCAAGTACTCTGATCATATTTCACTGCCAATTGTCATGCAAAAAGATGCTGAGCCGGTTGCAGATGATGCAGACGAAAAAGTAATCAGTGAGCCGGAAGATGAAACAGTCAACAGTGCATCTGCTTTGTGGACACGGGCTAAGTCTGAAATTACAGAAGATGAGTATAAAGAATTTTACAAGCACATTTCGCATGACTTTGAAGAGCCTTTGAAATGGATTCATAACCGGGTCGAAGGTACACAAGACTATACATCGCTTCTTTATATCCCAAAGAAGGCACCGTTTGATTTATGGGATCGCGAACAGCGTAAAGGCATTAAGCTATATGTGAAACGTGTGTTTATTATGGACGACTCTGAACATCTGATGCCAAACTATCTGCGCTTTGTCCGTGGTGTGATTGACTCTGATGACCTGCCGTTAAACGTCTCCCGTGAAATTCTTCAGCAAAATAAAGTTATTGATACGATTCGCGGCGCATCGGTTAAGAAAGTACTGGGTATGCTGGAAAAAATGTCGAAAAATGAAGCGGAAGAATATGCCGGCTTCTGGGCAACATTTGGACAGGTGCTAAAGGAAGGTGTTATTGAAGACTTTATGAATAAAGATAAAGTTGCAGCCTTACTGCGTTTTAGCTCAACAGAAACAGGCTCGCCAGAGCAGACTGTTTCACTGGCGGATTATATCGGTCGCATGAAGGAAGGTCAGGAAAAGATTTATTATATTGTTGCCGAAAGTCATGCTGCAGCAAAAAATAGCCCGCATCTTGAACTCCTTAAAAGCAAGGGAATGGAAGTTCTGTTGTTGTCAGACCGGGTTGATGAATGGCTGGTTGCTCACCTGACAGAATTTGATGGCAAGCAGCTGGTTTCAGTGACACGCGGCGATCTTGATCTGGGTGAAACGGATAGCAAAGAAAAGAAAGAAGCGCTGGAAAAAGCTCAGGGCGACTTTAAAGACGTCATCGAGAAAATGAAAGGAATACTGGCTGATGATGTTAAAGATGTACGCATGAGTTCACGCCTGACAGATTCACCATCCTGTTTGATTGTGGATGACCAGGATATGACAGCGCAAATGCAGCAGATTCTGAAAGCGGCCGGTCAGAATGTTCCCGTTAGTAAACCAATACTTGAACTTAATCCTGAGCATGCACTTATAACTCAGTTAAAGAACAAGTTGGAATCAGACGATTTTTCAGAGTGGACGAATGTTCTGTTTGATCAGGCTGCATTAACCGGTGGTGCTGCAATCAGAGATACGGCGGAGTTCGTTAAGCGCGTAAATAAATTGCTGGTAAACTAATATTGCTTAGCTTGTTACCTCAATAGTTTTGAGGGCTTGAGGCTAATACAGCGGTTTTAAGTGCAGTAAAAGGCAGTCGTAAGGCTGCCTTTTACTTATGGTATAGTATAAAGATGTCTGGGCCGGATTAGTCAGTGTCATGACTCAATTACTTAATCCAGATTTCAACTCTTCTGTTCTTGTCTAGGCGTGTATTATCAGCAACCTGATTAACACTGCCAAATCCTCTGATCCTGTTGATAGTGATACCTTGTTTTTTTAACAGCAGTTCAACATAGTCTGCCCTTGATTCGGAGAGGCTGATATTATGCATTTTGAAATCAGTGTCTTCAGAAAAACCGAAAAGCATAATGCTTTTAGGCTGTGGGTTCAGGCTTTTTATAAACTCCGCAATACGTATCAGGCTTCTTTTGGCCTTATTGTCCGGTGTTAGTGAGCCTTTGATGAAATGGATGTTAACTGACAGGCGTTTCGCGTCGCTGGTGAGTCCCCTGTATTCTTCAGGATAAAATTCAGGTATATCCAGAGCCTCTGTATAAATATTCTGAGAAATAAATCCTTCTTGGTTAACGTTGTTTTGTCCGTCCTCACTGCTGACGTAATCTAAGAAAGCGATGATATCTGCATTGGTTTCATGCTCGGAGACATACAAATAAAGGCGTCTTGCTAAAATATAATCCTCGGTCGCAACAGTCAGGTTGTTAGGCAATCGAGCAGAACCTTCACCTTCAGAAACGGCCAGTGCTTTTGATTTCCTGATATTTGGTAAACTGACAAAACCAATGGCGGCCGGATCAGAAGCGATCTGATCAGATAAATCGGCATTAGATTCATAACGTTTTGCAGTGGCTGTTAGGTTTCTTCCCTTAACAAGAATCAGTTTTTTAAATGTGTCATAAGTGCCGGAGTTATCATCTCTTGAATAGACACGGATAGTTTTATCTTTTAAATCAGTTGTTTGATAAACAGGGTCGACTTCTCCCCATGTTGTGATTTTTCCGGAGAAAATATCAGTCAGTGTTTTACGCGAGACGCTGGCTAACGGGTTGCTTTTATGTATGATAACGGCAATACCATCCAGTCCGATGATGATTTCAGATTGATAGCTTTTTAAGTTTCCCAAATGTGACAGCAATGCAATTTCTTTGTCTTTAATAGGTCTCGATGACATACAAATCTGACTGCTTCCATTTTCAAGTGCAACAAAACCGGTGCTTGATCCGTGAGCTTTTATTTCAATGTCCAGTGGTAGCTTGGTTTTTTTGTGGTAGCCTCTGACTACCATTTCTTCAGCTGATCGGCCCTTTATAAACTGGATGTTGTTTACCTGATAGTTTTTGGATAGATAAGACTTTGCAAGCTGAGGTGCAAGTTTGCTGCCGATGGTATTGGACCCCTGTATTGAGAAAAGGATCTGAGCTTGAGTGTTACTATAGGCCAGTGTGATAGTGATAAGCAGTGTTAGTATTGTATATAGTCGTTTCATAATGTATTTATATCTGTCATATTAATGTCATATATTCTACGGTATGCATATTTCATATTTATGACAGAGCACAAACCTTATGCTACAGCGGGCTGTCCTTTTATTGTTCACGGAAATATGATGAATGTTTAATTTGAGAATGGCGTATTGTAATTAACAGCTGATTGGTTAGACTGGGCGTATACAATACACGGACGTTTTTAATATTCGGGGAAGTCATTTGTTCACACTGTTTAATTTTTCTATGCGCCATATTATGGTGTTTCTAGTAGTGTTAATCGTACTAAATATCTGCTCACTGCCAGTTCTGGCTGATAACACGGTGACGGTTAAACCGGGTCAGTCAATTATGAAAATCATGCGACAGGTTTATCCGGATCAGCGCTCTCGCTGGCCTGCTCTGATGCGAGAGCTTGTGCAGAAAAACCCGGCGGCATTTGAAAATGGAGACCCTCGAAGCTTAAAAGGCGGAGCTGTTCTTGTTCTGCCTGAGCAATCCGTATCAAAAGTTATACAAGAGAAACGCATCCGTGCAGCCAGTGTAAAAGATATTAGCGGTTCGGTGTCATTGTTTAATAATATGAAAGCAGTGCAGGTGATCCGTCAGGGTAGTCAGATTCATGTGGGTGATCAGCTGTCAGCATCCGGTACGGGTACGGTGACTTTGAGCTTTATAGACGGGGCTGTTATTAAGCTGCGTTGTAATAGTGTGCTGACTATTGATCAGTACAAAATGAGAACAAGAGGAAGCGTGAGTGAACTGTCTATCTCAAAAGGCAGTTTACATATTGAGACAGGCAGAATTGGCAAAAGAGACGGTGATACATTAATTTTAAAAACGCCATTAGCAAGTATAAGAGCAAAACAGGCCGAGTACGGTGTTCGTGTGCATCAGGCGCGAGCATGTGCCGAGCAGGCCGATGTGGAAACTGACGGGCTTTATGTGACTGCACTCAGCGGTAAAGTGATTGCTGAAAATACTGGCGGTAAACTGTCACTGTCCTCGGGTGATGCGGCGCTGGTTGCGCAAAAAGATGTCGCCCCTGTTGTCACGCAAACATACGCGGGTATGATTTTCGGAGCCAAACTAGCAGATGAGGCGGTTAAACAAAAGCCTTTGGTCTTAACTAAAGATGACTCAACTACACAGGAAGATGATGGTGTGCCGGTCTGGTGGATGGTCGCAGCTGCAGTTATTTTAGGTATAACCTTTTAAGCTGCTTGAAAGCAATTTAAAAAAGACCAGCGTTGTTCAGTTTTCTGCCGGAAATATTTCTCATATACAGCTCTAAAGACAGCTTCATCAGATAATCGCTATTGAGCTTGGATAAAGAACAGGGCATATTGTGCCATCCACTTTTGTAAGCAATACTACCTGTATGACTGAATTACACAAACTTAGAATTGATAAATGGTTGTGGGCTGCACGCTTTTTTAAAACCCGCTCGTTGGCTTCCGACGCCGTAAATGGCGGCAAGGTCCATTTGAATGGCGATCGTGTTAAAGCCGCCAAAAACGTTACCATCGGTGATGTTCTACGTATAAGGCGTGGGGAGGAAGTCTGGACTATAACTGTGCTTTCTTTATTTGAAAAAAGACGTCAGGCATCAATAGCACAAACCATGTATGAAGAATTGCCGGAAAGTCTCCAACTACGTGAAGAAGTCATGGCAGAGAGAAAAGCGTTGTCATCAAGCCGGATAGTCAGTCACCGGCCTTCAAAAAGAGAGCGCCGGCATATTATCAAGTTTAAAAATATTCATCAGGGAGAGTAGTTTGCCAGTTCCTGTTACGCCATTACTGACCGCCGATATCATAATTGAGCTGAGCCATAATGATAAAACGCAAATAGTTCTGATAGAAAGACTCAATCCGCCGTTTGGCTGGGCAATCCCCGGTGGCTTTGTGGACAGGGGTGAGTCAGTTGAATCGGCAGCGATCAGAGAAGCGAAAGAGGAGACAGGTCTTGATGTGACGCTGCAGTGTTTATTGGGTTGTTATTCTCATCCGCAGCGTGATCCGCGATTCCATACGGCAAGTCTTGTGTATATCTCAAGCGCCGATGGAATACCGGTTGCCGGCGACGACGCAAAAACCGCGGCATTATTTGATATAGACTCGCTTGATCTATCACTTGCTTTTGATCACCGGCAAATTCTGGATGATTATCTGGCTTATAAAAATTCAGGTAAAGTGAAGGAATTGCACCGATAAAGTGCATGAATGAATCATTTTGTTGATCAGCAACAAAACTGCGCACTCAGATAATGCGGTTTCTAATTTCAAGTGATAAGATACGCCGACTTAAATTTTTAATCTTTATTAATCAATTCCTTATAAGAATTCATGCGGTATACAAACTGAATTTTTGATTATGAAGTTTTAATAACCTTATTCACAGGGGGAGGTTATGGCGACATTCCAGGCAGGTTCGGACGTACTTTTTATTTTACTGGGTGCGATTATGGTTTTGGCCATGCATGCCGGTTTTGCATTTTTAGAAGTCGGTACGGTAAGGCAGAAAAATCAGGTTAACGCACTGGTTAAAATCATCGTTGATTTTGCAGTATCGACAATCGCTTATTTTTTCATAGGCTATGCCATCGCCTATGGCGTGGATTTTTATGGCTCAGCGACTGTTCTCACAGAGAAAAATGGCTACGAGCTGGTTAAATTTTTCTTCCTGCTGACATTTGCAGCGGCTATCCCGGCCATTATTTCCGGTGGTATTGCCGAGCGCTCAAAATTTAATCCACAGTTAGCGGCAAGCTTTATTATTGTCGGTTTTATCTACCCGTTTTTTGAAGGCATGATATGGAATGGTAACTATGGTTTTCAGGACTGGCTAAATGCTTCTTTTGGTGCTGAATTTCATGACTTTGCAGGCTCTGTAGTTGTTCATGCGATGGGAGGCTGGATTGCGCTGGGTGCGGTTATCATGCTGGGGCAGCGAAAGGGCCGTTATGGTAAAAATGGTGAGATTTTTGCACACCCGCCATCTAATATTCCATTTCTTGCACTGGGCGCGTGGATTTTAACTGTTGGCTGGTTTGGTTTTAATGTGATGTCAGCACAAACGGTTGAAAGCGTGAGTGGTCTGGTTGCTGTGAACTCATTAATGGCAATGGTTGGCGGTATTCTGGCTGCGCTATTCTTTGGTAAATATGACCCGGGTTTTATTCATAATGGTCCGCTGGCCGGGCTGGTCGCTGTCTGCGCAGGTTCGGATGTTATGCATCCGCTGGGTGCTCTGGTAACGGGCATCATTGCCGGTGGCTTATTTGTATATACCTTTACACTGGCGCAAAACCGCTGGAAGATCGACGATGTACTGGGTGTCTGGCCGCTGCATGGACTGTGCGGTGCATGGGGCGGGCTGGCAGCCGGGATCTTTGGTTTAAAGGCACTGGGTGGTGTCGGTGGCGTGAGCTTTACTTCGCAATTGATAGGCACACTGACGGGCATCGCGATTGCCACTATCGCTGGCTTTGCTGTCTATGGTCTGTTGAAAAAACTCGTCGGCATTCGACTGAGTGACGAAGAAGAATATGATGGTGCTGACCTGAGTATCCATAAAATTGGCTCAACACCCGATTAAGGGCTGAGACTTAATTTGTGTTGCGGTGCTAAGTCTGGGCCGTAACAATACCTTGTCTTTGTTTTGTAATATGTATTAATCTAACATTCTGTTTTTTCAGGTAATATCACGTTCAATCAGCTTCAAATACGATTAATTAGTGACCTATCATGTTAGAATGGTGCTGCTTTTATTTTCCTGATCGGCTGATCGTACAAAAATGACACAACCTACAATTATTTCCCGTGGTGAACACGGAATTTCCCGTGATCAAATTGATAGCAACGCGCTAAAGGTTTTATATCGCCTGCACAATGCCGGGTTTCAGGCTTATCTGGTGGGTGGTGGTGTACGTGACTTGTTACTGGGCTTAGAGCCTAAAGATTTCGACATAGCTACCGATGCCACGCCGGAAGATGTACGTAATTTATTCAGAAACTGCCGCTTAATCGGCCGTCGTTTTCGTCTGGCGCATATACATTTCGGCCGTGAAATAATAGAGGTCGCCACTTTTCGGGGGGAGCATTCTCCCAGAAATAAAAACGGTGTGCTGGATAATAGCGGGCGGATCTTACGCGACAATGTATATGGTACATTAGAAGAAGATGTCTGGCGGCGTGACTTTAAAGTCAACGCCCTGTATTACAATATTGCAGACTTCTCGGTGGTTGATTTTACCGGTGCGATGACGGATATAAACGACCGTACCATGCGAATGATCGGTGATGCAGAAACGCGCTACCGGGAAGACCCTGTGCGGATGCTGCGCGCTGTTCGCTTTGCCGCTAAACTCGATTTTAGTATTCATAAAGACTCTGAAACACCGATTTATGAACTCAGCACGGTATTATCAGAGATTCCAGCCGCGCGATTATTTGACGAATCCATTAAGTTATTTCATTCAGGTACTGCTGTTAAATGTTTTGAATTACTGAGGCATTACGGCTTGTTTCAGGTTCTGTTCCCGCAAACTGAGGCGGCACTGAAGCAGGACCCTGAAAGTGAAGTGTTTATTGTTAAGGTCTTGCAGAGTACCGATGCCCGCATCATGGATGGCAATAATGTAAACCCCGCATTTGTTTTTGCGGCCCTGCTCTGGCAGCCGCTGCTCAATCAGACGCAGCGTTTTTTAAGTGACGGCTTACCGGTCAATCTTGCTATGCAAAAAGCCATTGATAAAGTGCTGCCGGCTCAATTACGCATGACATCCATGCCAAAGCGGCTATCCCTTATCATGAAAGATATCTGGTTTTTACAGGATCGTCTTGCTAATCATTCAGGTAAACGTGCGATTGCGGCTTTTACGCACCAGCGTTTTCGGGCGGCATATGATTTCTTATGCCTGCGCTCTGCAGCCGGTGAAGATGTGGCTAAGCATTGTGTGTTCTGGACTGACCTGCAAAAGCTGTCGCCGCAAAAACAGGAAAAAGCTCTGCAGGGTAAAAAGAGTTTTATGAGTCGTTTTAAAAAAGCTAAAAAAGTCTGAGAATGACTGTTAAGGTGTATATTGGTCTGGGTAGTAATTTGCATAATCCAGAGCAGCAGATCGTATCAGCCTTGCAAAGTCTCCGTGAGATAAAAGCCAGTCGTTTAATTAACAACTCTGGTTTGTTTCGCAGCCCGCCCATGGGGCCACAGGATCAGCCCGACTATTTAAATGCAGCGGCGCTGATAGAAACAGAGCTGACTGCAGAGTTATTACTTGACCAGTTACAAAACATAGAAAATACTCAAGGCCGCGTCAGAAGTCGTCGCTGGGGGGAGAGAACCCTGGATCTGGATATACTTCTGTACGGCGACGAGGTAATTCATAGTGAAAGATTAACCATACCTCATGCTGGTCTGGCGCTGAGAGAATTTGTTTTACACCCATTACAACGACTTAACCCTGCGTTAAATGTACCGGGAAAAGGCAAAATCATCGACCTGGTCGAGGCTTGTCCTGCTTCTGGAATAGAGTATTTAGGACCAATAAATGACTGATCGTCCCGATTTTATTGTAATTGAAGGCCCGATAGGTGTTGGCAAAACAACACTGGCCCGTCGCCTCGCTGAAACTTATGGTTGTGACTTGCTATTAGAAGGTGCTGAAGAAAATCCTTTCTTAAGTAAGTTTTACGACAATCCTAAAAGTGCTGCTTTTCCAACGCAGTTATTTTTTTTACTGCAGCGAGCCAGACAACTGCAGGAATTACGGCAGTCAGACTTGTTTAATCCGGTTCGTATTTCAGATTTTTTAATGGAAAAAGACCGCTTATTTGCTGAGCTAACATTAACGGATGATGAGCTTGGCTTATATGAACAGGTTTATCAGCAATTAACTCTCGATGTGCCGGAGCCGGATCTGGTTATTTATTTACAGGCACCGGTGCATATTTTACGTGACCGGATCAGCCAGCGCGGCATCGGCTATGAGCAGCAAATAGAATCAGCTTATCTGGAAAGACTGACAGAATCTTACGTCAGCTTTTTCCATCATTATACAAATGCTCCTCTGTTAATTGTTAACAGTGAAGACTGTGATTTTGTTAATAATAGTAACGACTACAATCTGTTATTAAATCAGATTAATTCCCGTCCCAGAGGACGAAGTTATTTTAATCCAACGCCGCTGGATATGTCGTAACAGGATTAAGGGAGTAAAATAAAGTATGAGTAGTCATCCGCAACCCTCACAAAGAATAACGGTGAGAAAACTGCTGCAAATGAAAAGCGAAGCAGAAAAAATTGTCTGTCTGACGGCTTATGATGTGAGTTTCGCCAAATTACTGGATGATGCCGGCGTTGACGTGGTATTAGTCGGTGATTCACTGGGTATGGTGATACAGGGGCTGGAAAATACATTGCCGGTGAGCATGAATGATATGGTTTATCACAGTCGTTGCGTAGCAAACGGTTTAAAGCGGGCTTTATTGATGGTGGATATGCCTTTTATGAGTCATATAACGCCTGAGATTGCACTGCAAAATGCCGGCCGCCTGATGAAAGAGTCGGGTGCTCACATTGTTAAGCTGGAAGGTGGCTCTGAGCAGCGCGAAGTGGTCAGCGCACTTACATCCAATGGCATTCCTGTTTGCGCACACTTGGGCTTGCAGCCTCAGCGCGTGCATAAACTGGGTGGTTATCGTGTACAGGGTCGTGAGGAGGAAGCGGCTGAGCACATGCTAGAGGAGGCAAGCATCCTGCAACAGTCCGGTGCTGATGCCTTATTGCTGGAATGTGTGCCGGCAGAGCTGGCAACGAAAATCAGTCAGACAGTATCCATTCCGGTTATTGGTATCGGTGCCGGTGTCGATGTGGACGGGCAGGTGCTGGTATTGCAGGATGTGCTGGGTATAACACCGGGCAGGGCACCAAAGTTTAGTCATAATTTCATGGCAGGAGCTGACAGTATTCAAGCTGCAATAGGGCTTTATGTTGATGCCGTTAAAGCAAAACAATTCCCGCAACAAGAACATATTTTTTAGATTTTCCTATTCGGATAAGCAGTATTGAACGTTATTACAACACTCCAGAGCTTAAGAGAGTACATTGAGCTACAAAAACGTGAATGCAATAAAATTGCCTTCGTGCCAACGATGGGTAATTTGCATCAGGGGCATCTTGATCTGGTTGAGCGTGCGCAATCCTTAGCAGATCTTGTCATCGTTAGTATTTTTGTGAACCCATTGCAGTTTGAAGCAGGGGGCGATCTGGATAACTACCCCAAAACACTCGAAGCGGATATTGAAAAGCTGCAACAGGCAGGTGTGGATATGTTATTCGCGCCTGATATACAGGAAGTTTATGGTGATAATTTAAGCGCAATCACGCAGGTTATTGTGCCGGGTATTTCTGCTTTATGGTGCGGTGCTTCTCGTGCAGGTCACTTTGAAGGGGTGACCACCATCGTGAATAAATTATTCAATCTGGTGCAGCCCGATATCGCCGTTTTCGGCGAAAAAGACTTTCAACAGCTGACTATTATTCGCATCATGGTACGTGATCTGAGTATTCCCGTTGAAATTGTCAGCGTTGCCACCAGCCGCGAAGCCGATGGTTTAGCAATGAGTTCTCGAAATGGTTACTTAACTAAAGATGAGCGAGAAATTGCCGCTAAGTTATATGAAACACTGGTTAACGTGCGGGAAATCCTTATTTCAGAAAGGAATCCTGATTTCCAGAAAATTACCCAACAGGCTGCTAACTCACTCAACCAAAAGGGCTTTAAAACCGATTACTTAGCGGTTTGCCGGCAGTCAGATCTGCAGCTTGCTGGCCCTGAAGACCGCAAGCTGGTTATTCTTGCGGCTGCTCATCTGGGCAAAGCCCGTTTAATTGATAATCTTATTTTAGATAAGCTGCCGGCTGAGCGGCTTGAATAGCACCTTTTAATGCCGGATAATCGGCTATTACATTGTAATACCCTGAAAGGGACAAGAGGTTATCAATGCAGCTGACTTTATTAAAAGCCAAGCTACACCAGGCTCGCGTGACTCATTCGGAGCTGGAATACGAAGGTTCCTGTGCGATAGACAGTAATTTGCTGGATGCGGCGGGTATCCGTGAGAATGAACAAATTCATATTTATAATCTGGCCAATGGTGAGCGTTTTGTAACCTATGCGATTCGTGCAGAAGCGGGTAGTGGTGTGATTTCAGTCAACGGTGCGGCTGCACATAAAGCATCACCAACGGATCGAATTATAATTGCTTGCTATACGCAATTATCAGAACAGGAAGCCGCATCATTTAAACCTACACTGGTTTATCTTGATGAGAAAAATATTATCAAACGAACAGGTGATGCCATTCCCATTCAGGCAGCATGATTTAGTCTGCCTGCTCCGAGTCTGTAATTGTCTTTGGCGGATACTAAAAAGCCTCTCATTACCACTAATGAGAGGCTTTTTTTGTTGGCGTTGCAGGATAAAAATCAGACGGCTATATTTTTTACCGTTAATTTGCTTGCAGATAAAGTAATGCCGGCGACGCGCTCGTCAATAGGTGGTTCACCTGCAGAGCGGGCGACTGTCTCCTCTATGAGAGTACCATTACCATCGGTACCCATACGAGTTATTGAGCCGGTGGCGAAGTCATTATGATCATTTTGGGTTAATACATCAGGGTTGGTGACACCAAACCAGCTGTATATGGTTGAGGCGATGGCCTGTGGTTCAAATTCATAACTCGACGCAGGGTTCGCATAGCCATAGGTCAGCTCATTGATTGAGCCTGTATCAACATTATCTCCAGCTTCCAGTGGTTTAGTGAACAAGCGATTCTGGCCTGGGCTACCAAAAATACTGGTTTCTCCTACGATTTTACCTAAAGCACCGGCAGGGCGGACAGCACTGGGTTCTGTGCGGGAAGCCTGATTGACCGAACTGTGGTCATAATTTCTGACTGGTAAAATTAAGTCAGCCGCTGGTAAAGACAATTCAGCCGGACTCAGCGTGTATTCACCCAGTGCCGGATCGAGTCTTATTAACGGGCGACCACCGAAAGTATAGAAGTTCTGATTATTACCATGATCCCAGCCCTGTGAATTGTTCAGGTTGGCGTTGCGACCAAAGTCGGTAAAAATATTGATAATGATATTAGAGGTGTCATTAGCCGGCCCGGCACCCCGGTCAGCGATGACAGCCGGGTCATCTATCGCGTACTTGATGTGTTTGATGGCAGCACGCACCGCACTCATCAGAGTTTGCATGCGCGCTTCATAAGACATCATGGCTGAGTTATGGTCATCCCAGCCACCAAGGCCCGGTGAGCCAACCATGGCCAGTTTTGTATCCGGGTTGTGAATACACAAGGTCACTGCAGCACGTAATAGTTCGGCAAAACGATTATTGGCCGGGTATTCCAGCCGGTTGCTGCCTGGCCCGCCTTCCAGGCGAGGATCATTATTAGTGTCGCCAAGCGTGACCAGTGGTGAACCATCCGGGTTGGTAATGCGGGCGCCTGTTGCTAAATCTATGAAATAAGTGTCAATGATTGGGTTGCCGAGTGCATCTAATGCGTCAATCAGATTGCCGGTTGCAGGGTCAACAACCTGACGTACTATGCGTGATACATCCAGTCCATTCTGCTCGGAACCATAAGCTACCGGTGGATCCTGATGGTCATAGAAACGGCCAGTGCCGGCAACAGCATTCACAAAAGCAGTATGTAAGTCCAGATCAAAAGCCGCATTCGAACCGTCGGGGTCTTGCTCGGGCAAGAATGGCAGTGATGGCGAGGGATTGCCCAGGCTATCTTGGTCATTAACCAGATTATTAAAGCGGTTGACAATGGTTGCCAGCTTTCTATGGTTTAAGAAGCTTTCAGAGACTTTTTTATAGCGCTGGCCATAGTTAACTGTGAGGTCATCATAATCAGAGTCACCTTGAACGGAGCCGGGATTGGCTTTCATTTTAGAATCAACCAGAGCATCAAGAGTAGCGGCTGACACAGGTTGATTTCCCCTTTGATAAGGATTATCAAAGTTAGCAGACAATCCGACCGGTTTTAAGGCAAGAGGAACAGGCGATGTAGCATTGGGATCAATGGCAAAGGTAGTCGATTCACCTTCAAAAGAAACCATTGGCATAACGAGTTCTTCCAGAGCAGGAACACCAAATTCAGCTGTGTAAGGCTCTGGATTATTCGCGATGATACTGGCAAGAGTGGTGCCAAGTCCCGGAGCCGAATCAATATCTAAAGTGCCTTTCTGACCGGAGAAAATACTTGGGCGATGGGCGCGAGTATTATGTTTCTTACGATTACAGGTTCGGTAGATGGTCATGTCGCCTTCGTGCAGCATGTCCTCCATGATAATGCCGCCAGCATTTGCCCAGAAATTATTAGGGGTTCGTTGGCCGACGTCGGCATTTGGGTTATTAAGCGCTGCGGCTTCATCATAACTTGCAGTAAATACAGGGTTAAGGGCTGTTTGACCGGCATACTTAGACTGTGAGTGTACATTAAGGTCAGCGATATTAGATAAATTGCCGGCAAGTTCCGATGCGCCGCCATAGAGGAAAATATTAATAACCTGAGGTGTGCGGTGAGTGATAGAGACATTGGCGCTTTGAATAGCAGGTGAGGCTTGCACACTGCTTAGAAAGGCCTTATCAGTGAACAGTGAGGGTGCGACTGTTGTCATACCCAGCGCTCCCATGGCTTTCATGAAGTCACGTCTTTTCATTGTACACACTCCCTTAAAATAATATCGCCGTTGCTGTCAGTGGCCATTCCTTTGGTGCAGTTAAAATAATATTGCTCTGGTAAGCGGCTGATATAATCAAGCACGATTCTGGCTGAAGCTACCTTGGTTGTCATTAATGGTGTTAAGGCAGCGATTTCGTCAGTATCTGCTTTTCGTTCTAACATGGACATGAACAGATAATCTAAAAATTCCGGATCAGACATCGTCGAGACAATAGTGCTGGCTGTAACGCCAGAGTTCGTGTCTTTAAGATCAGGTTGAATCGTATTTGGGTTGTCGATTAAACCTTCGTTATAGTTAGCGGTAAAAATAACCATGTTTTCTCTAAAGCCACGATGGTAGTGAGCAAAGCTGAGAGTGTCGAGCGGTACACCGGCCAGGCGCCCCAGTTTATTGGTCATAGACGGCCAGTTCATATTGCCTAAAAAGGTCTGAACATTTGAGCAGTCATTATTGTTATTACTGCAAGATGCGGTATTGATAAAGTGATTGGCGGGTAATTCATATTTCAAACGTGCGGTCATATTGTAAAAATTTTCTTCAAATGACTTGGCTCTTTCGGTATAGAGTAAATATTCTTTTGAAAAAATAATGGCAGAAAAAATATCCTGAAAAGTTTGTGGCCCTGCATCGTTGATGGCTTCAATCATGGCGGCGCGGACATCAGCTGAACGATCTAACATCAGAATTTCTACGATGGTTGATATCATGCGAGGAATGGCGTCAGCGCGCTGAGAAACTAATGTATAAAAATCATTACAGGTGGTGACTTTGGCACCAAGAACAGTAACAGCCTCTGTGTTGTAATTGCCGTTTGAAACCAGCTGATAGATCGGTAAACCATCCTCACCATCCGACAAGTAAAGATCCTGGCAGGCAATCGATGCATTGACAACATCATTTTGTTCATCGCCATCAGGTTCGGGTACAAACTTACCAAGATAAATTTCAATCATCTCGCGGGTGTTGTCCTCCGGTGAACGAAAGCGACGCCAGTTTTGAGCAGATTGTTCATGCGTGAAAATCATCGAGCTGATACTGCTACCGGTCGATAGCTGATCAACCAGTCGGTTATAGACAACCTGAGTATCCAGTGCACTGGTGCTGTCAATTTCTTCCGCAGGAGAGAATAAAATTGAATTCGCCAGAATGTAAGCAATCCAGTTATTGAAAGAGTCCGCACTTAGTGGCAGTTGTGTAGTGTGTGCCAGTGCGACTTCCTGTGGTGCTCCTTCGGCTAGCGGGCTGATTTGAAATAATGAACCGAAGGTACCGAGTCGACCAATCTTATCTTTATATTCATCGATATTAAGTTCATCTAGTGGAATAATATCATCAACAGTTGGAATAGAAGTGATGAGCCTGACGGCGGTCGTATTAAGAAAGTCGTGGTCTTTCACACTTAGGTTATTCATGCCCAGAGATAAGTCAAAAAAATCATGAACTGAAACACCCCTGAACATGGTGCCTAATAATTTGTTTGCAACCCGGTATTGTTGCTCCGGCGTTAGTGCATTGAATTCTGTTTTTGTTAATGGCGCGGCTTTACCAGAAACAGAGTTCTGAAACAGGTCGTTAGGTGGCAGATCACTGGATGGGTCATAGGGTGAACAGCCTGATAAATAAAAAGCCAGTAACAGGGAGAGATATTTCAGGGTATTCATAGCGTCTTCCTTTGTCTTCCTTTGAATAAATATAGTCGTAGCTGTTTTTGTTGTGCGGTTCATGGTGTGGAAAGCGAAATAAAAATATTGCCTGTATCCATGGCGAATTAAGAAAGTTGCTGGCACAGTTCGCCTGAAGCATATCCAGCATGAATGTTATAGGATATTTAGCCATATTGGAATGCTTATCAAATGTGTATTGATTAAAGGTTAGGTGATACAGATCAGTGGCTTAATAGCAGACGAGGAAGCGCTCAATCTATAGCCAGAGCAATACAAGCAGAAAACGATCATCTGTTAGAAATAACCGAACGGAGTTAAATGTTCAATTATTGGATTGAAGTCGTAAAAAAAATCGACGAAAGAGAACACTGATTCAGTTAAGTGATGGTTTCTCGTAAAATTATGCGGGGTATACTATCAGGAGTTTTGTTTATGGTAGTGTAATAACATGCTCAGACCGTCTTTTAATGTGGTATCGGCAATCACTCGAAGTTTTTCATTCATGGTCGCGGGGGACGCAAGTGAATGAATAATATCCCCTTCACGTGGTGGTAAAAAGTCTATTTGGGGTGTGAAGTTAGCCAGCTCAGAGAGTGCTTGGATAAGATCTAATAAAGATGTTTTACTGCCAGTAGCAATGTTGCAGGCACCCTGATGAGTGGCGCGTAATGCAGCTATATTAGCTTTTGCAACATCACTGATATAGATAAAATCGCGAGTGTGTTCACCGTCACCAAATACTGATACTGGCTGTTGGTTACTGATTCTGTCGGCGAATAGCGCTATCACACCCGCATATGGTGACTTGGGATCCTGGCGTGGTCCATAGACATTAAAAAAACGCTGGCCCTGTGAAGATAAGCCGTAAAGGTAGTGAAAGAGTTCAGCGTACTGTTCGTTAACGGCTTTCTCAAGCCCATAGGGTGAAAGCTGTTTCATCGGTGCGCTTTCGGTTAATGGTAGCTCAGATGGTTCTCCGTATATGGCGGCAGATGAAGCATATACCAGCCTGTCGATATTGTGTTTATGTGCGCTGCTAATAACATTGACGAAGCCAAGAATATTTTGTTGAGCAGAAAATGCAGGGTCTGCAAGCGAGTTAACAACGGATACCTGGGCGGCCAGATTTAAACAATGACTCACGTCTTTCATGCACTGGTCGACTATACTGGCATCACAGATATCGCCTTCTATAAATTCAAGCAGGTCATGTTCGACTGGCAAATTGTGGCGGAAACCGGAAGATAAGTTATCGAGAACACGAACCGGGGTGTTTTGTTGTAATAATAAATCCACAGTATGTGAACCTATGAATCCTGCGCCGCCTGTTACCAGTACTTTTTTCATGATATCTGAAGTCCATTATCGATAATTTTTTGTTTATATATTTATTTCAATTAATTATATAGGATAGGATTAACAGAAGATATTTAAAATCCAATAGAAATTTTATTGAGATATACATAAATATAATAATAAATTCGGCATAAATGCCGTGGTGTTGCCTTATATGCGTTTAATTAATACTAAGCAGGTTCTCTTTTTTGGCTTTGGCTCAATCTTTATCTTAATGGTTTTAATTGGCGTTATTGCATCTGATCAAATGCACATGACTTTTAAAAGTATTGAGCATATTGTTAAAGATAATAATATAAAAACGGGTCTAGTGAGTGTCATGCTGGTATCGGCCCGAGAACGGACAATAAGTCTGCAGAAAATGACCAGAATGGACGATCCGTTTGAGCGGGATGATGAATGGATGCGCTTTAATAGCCATGGTGCAAAATTCATGACGGCGAGAATGCAGTTTATAGACCTTGGAACAACTCCCGAAGAAGAAGCTATTTTGACTCAGCAGGGAATGCTGACCAGTAGAGTGGTTCCTGTGCAGATAAAAATTGCCAGAATGGCTGTAGCTGGTCAGTTTTTGGAAGCAGAAGAGATGCTCAGGAATCTTGCTATTCCGGATCAGGATCAGGTATTTGTTCATCTGTATAAATTATTAAACCTGTTGGAATATGAGTCAAATCAGACACTACAGGATATTTCTGAGCAGATTGAAAATACCGAACAGAACTTAATATCTGCTATTTTAATTATAATCCTTGGTTGTGCTGCTATTGCGATAGCTGTTTTTCGGCGGATTCGTGCGGCGGAAATAAAACTGTCACGTGAAAAAGAACGTGCTCAGGTAACCTTGCATTCAATTGGCGACGCGGTTATCACAACGGATGAAAAAGGCCATATAAAATACATGAATGCACTGGCTGAGGAATTAACAGAAAGTCACCTGGCAAAGGTGGTTAATAAGAAAATATCTAAAATTTTTGCAATTGTTTCTGATGCCAGTGAAACATTGCTGAGCAATCCTGTGCTGGACGTTTTACATAATCATACTGCTCATGGTTCAGATGGTCATGCAATAATGATGCTTCCATCCAGTGTGAAATACGCCATAGAATATACGGCCTCACCAATATTTGATAAGGAAAATGTGCTGGTTGGCGTGGTGCTGGTGTTCAGAGATGTTACTGATATGAGAGCAATGGCTTTGCAACTTGGATATCAGGCTAGCCATGATGAACTGACGGGACTGATCAACAGGCGGGAATTCGAAAGCCGGGTTGAAATGGCATTGATGTCTGCGCGAGGTGAAAATATTCAGCATGCAATGTGTTATATCGATCTTGATCAGTTCAAAGTTGTTAATGATACTTGCGGTCATGTTGCCGGCGATGAACTTTTACGGCAGCTATCGACTTTATTAAAAACAGTTGTTCGTTCTGGTGATACGCTGGCCCGGTTAGGTGGAGATGAGTTCGGTGTACTGTATATGAGTTGCTCAGTAGAAAAAGCAAAGCAACTAGCAGAAAAATTACGAACAGTAGTCAATAATTTCCAGTTTCACTGGGAGAACAAATCCTTTTCTGTCGGTGTTAGTATGGGCCTGGTCCCGGTTGATAAGCACAGTAATTTACATGGATTACTGAGTGTGGCTGATTCTGCATGCTATGTAGCTAAGGATGAAGGCAGAAACAGAATACATATTTTCGATGACGATGACGGAATTATTGCAGAGCGAAAGGGGCAGATGCAATGGGTTCATAAGATAACCAGTGCACTGGAAAGTGGTCGCTTCGAAGTCTATGGCCAAAAAATGTTAGCCTTTGATTCAGCACTGGCAACTCATTTTGAAATGCTGATACGCATGCTTGATGAAGACGGTGGCGTTATTTCTCCGCTGGCATTTATCCCAGCGGCAGAGCGTTATAATTTAATGATCTGGGTGGATCGCTGGATGATTCGTCATTCTTTTATCAGCATCAGGCATCTGATAAATACAGGTCAGAAAAGTTCCTTGCTGTTTTCTATTAACGTTTCTGCCCAGTCATTGTGTGATGATGATTTTCTGCCATATGTCCAGGATCAGTTAAGGGAAACCGGGCTTGATCCGTCATTAATCTGTTTTGAAATTACAGAAACCAGCGCGATTGTAAACCTGACGCGCGCTCAGCATTTTATGACGACACTAAAAGAAATGGGGTGTTATTTTTCACTGGATGATTTTGGCAGTGGTCTTAGTTCATTTAGCTATCTCAAAAATTTACAGGTGGATTTTTTGAAAATTGACGGTACATTTATCAGAGACATTATTGATGATCCGATTGACAGGGCAATGGTGGAAGCCATTAATCAGGTTGGACATATTATGGGAATCAAAACAATTGCGGAATATGTTGAGTCGCCTGAAACACTTGAATTGCTAAGAGATATGGGTGTCGATTTTGTGCAAGGGTTTGCGGTGGCCGCTCCAGTTCCAGTTGCAGAAATTGTTTTATAAAGAGTGATTCAGCCGCGATTAACAGTTAAATACTGGGGATTTATGTGGATGTTCATTACCGCCTGTAAAGCGACATAGATCGATAAAGTCCCGCAACCCTAGATACTTCATTCGGTAAAGGGTTAATAAAACAGCAAAATGTGTTGTTTTGCTTCATTCCAGAACTAAAAATGGTTAAAATAGGTTGTTTTTCCAGCGCCAAGCGCGGAGAGACTGAATGTCTGACAAAGAAAATATCAAAGTGGGTCTGGTCATGGGTAGTAACAGTGACTGGCCAACCATGCAAAAAGCAGCAGAACAACTGGATGCCTTTGGCATTGCCTATGAGGCAAAAGTCGTTTCGGCTCATCGCACCCCTGATTTGCTATTTGAATACGCGGCGACAGCACGCGAACGCGGCCTTGCCTGTATTATCGCCGGTGCCGGTGGTGCTGCGCACCTGCCGGGCATGCTGGCGGCGAAAACGACACTGCCTGTGCTGGGTGTGCCGGTTTCATCACGCCATTTAAAAGGCATGGATTCTTTATTATCCATTGTGCAAATGCCAAAAGGCATTCCTGTGGCTACCTTTGCTATCGGTGAAGCCGGTGCGGCGAATGCGGGTTTGTATGCGGTTTCAATTTTATCTGTCACAGATGCTGCTCTTGCCGATAAGCTTGATGCCTTCCGCAAGGAACAGGAACAAATGGTATTTGCGATGGAGCTGGAACCGCTGGCATGAGTAATAACATGATCTTACCCGGTGCAACAATTGGTGTTTTAGGTGGCGGTCAGTTAGGACGTATGTTCGTGGTCGCTGCCCGTACGATGGGTTATAAAACAGTTGTACTGGATCCTGATAAAGACAGTCCTGCCGGTTTGATTGCCGACCAGCACATCTGTAGTGACTATGAAGATGCAGCGGGTTTGGCGCAAATGGCTGTACTTTGCGATGCTGTTACCACAGAGTTTGAAAATGTCCCTGCTGACAGTTTAAGAGCACTGGCAAAATCCTGTTTTGTCTCACCATCGGCCGAAGCGGTTGAAATTGCACAAAACCGTGGCCGTGAAAAAAACTATGCTCGCCAGGCCGGCTTAGAGACTGCACCTTTTAAAACAATTTTATCTGCGGATGATATTGCGGCGGCAGCTGAAATTACCGGTTTTCCTGCTATTTTAAAATTATCATCGCTGGGTTACGACGGTAAAGGTCAGGCGATTGTTAACTCGGTTGACGAGATTACAGAAAAATTCAAAGAGTTTGCTTCAGTTGAATGTGTACTGGAAAAAATGCTGGATTTAAAACAGGAAGTTTCTGTCATCCTCGGGCGTAATTCTGATGGTGATGTTGCCGTTTTTCCTGTTGCTGAAAATGTTCACGTTAATGGTATTCTGCATACCTCAACAGTGCCAGCTAATGTTTCGGCTGAGATCACTGAACAGGCGCGCGCACTGGCGAAAGCACTGGCTGACTCCCTGAACTATGTCGGTATACTGGCGGTGGAGTTTTTCATTACCGGTGATAACCGACTGGTGTTTAATGAGATGGCACCGCGGCCGCATAACAGCGGTCACTATACGTTAGACGCGACCGTCACTTCACAGTATGAACAACAGGTGCGCAGTCTGTGTGGATTACCGGTTGGCGATGCAAGGTTAACTTCAGCGGTTGTTATGGTGAACTTACTGGGTGATTTATGGCCGCTTGACTGGACTAAACTGCTTGCGGAAAAAGGACTGAAGTTACATCTTTATGGTAAAGAAGAAGCACGCCCCGGCAGAAAGATGGGGCACTATAATGTGCTGGCTGAATCCGTGGGACAGGCTAAAGAAATAGCTGACAATGTTTTTAAAATCATTAGCTGATTTTTCAAAGTAAAAAGCCACACCACAGGGAGTACGAAAGGCACAGAGTTTAAAATATATCGTTTTTCTCTGTGACCTCCGTGGTAAAAATATTTTTCAGTTAGTGTAAGTCTTCCATTAAGGTTGTTCTGATTTTTTCATCAGTGATATCAACTTTCACTGTATAAGCCGGGTGATCAATGCCCATGCTTAATCCTTTGCCATTTCTTAGTGCGGCAATCATTTCATCCGTTAATTCAAAGCGCATAAAATGAACCGATGATGTTTTTTCCTCTGTGTTACGTTCCAGGTCTTCATCAGCAATCGCCCAGACCGGATCAAAGCCTTCGACCAGTACATAAACCTTTTCTTCGATGTTGATCATCTTTGCTAAAGCCGCCTTACGATCGTTTTCATCTGAAAACTCGATCATAAACGTGGCCTTCCAGTTTTTACCGTCAGGTATCATCGGGTTATAGGCTGCGAGTTCTTCTTCGATGCCTTCTTTATCAAATATTTTTTCGATCCTCAGCATTTCCTGAACCTGATAACGCATGGTCAGTTCGCTTTCAAAATATAGTGTGGCATTATCACCAAGAAAAATACGGCGCTTCTTTTTATGCTGCATGACTTTCTGCCGGTACTCCGGCCGCATTTCAGCATACTGTTCAAGTGAATAAAGGTTGTCTCTGCTTAATTTACTCATGTTTATATCCTGTTAACATGCGGCTTAAATGCCGTATGCCAGTCGTAATAATGTTAATGGATGTTCCGGTTCTTTATCATCAATGCCATTAGCAATCTGATGACCTGCCATCGGGCAGTCGCTACCGTAGTGATCGGCTTCAGCCTGTTTAACGCGGTTAATCACCGGTTTGGCAATTTTCATTGAAATATCGTGAAATTCTTTTTTCACAGCATAAGTGCCATCATGGCCTGAACATCGCTCGATGGCTGTGATTTCAGTGTCTTGAATTAGCTGCAGAATGTCGCGGGTTTTCATACCAACATTCTGTACGCGTTGATGGCAGGCGACATGATAAGCCACCTTGCCCAGTGAGTTTTTGAATTCGGTGTTTAATTCACCGGCTTTATGCCGCAGCATTAAATATTCAAACGGATCAAAGAAGGCTTTGCCTACCTTTTGCACATCGGCATCGTCAGGAAACAATAAAGGCAGTTCCTGTTTGAACATCAGTGCACAAGAGGGTACCGGTGCAATCAGGTCGTAACCCTCATCCACCATTTTTGCCAGCATCGGGATGTTATGTTTTTTTGCGACTTCAACGGCTTCCAGATCACCGGATTCCATCTTTGGCATGCCGCAACATTTTGCATCGCTGACAAAAGTGACAGGTATTTTATTGTGCTCGAAAACGGCAACTAAATCTTCACCTAAATGCGGCTCATTATATTCACCATAACAAGTACCAAATAAAGCCACTTTACCGGTGGTGCTATCGGTGGCTTTTACTTCGCTGAGCGAGTGATGATTTTTCAGGCGCTTGCTTAAAGTCTTTGAGTGGTACTCTGGTAAGTGCGCTGATTTATGGATACCCAGTGTACTGTCAAGCACGGCACGTGTTGCCGGTATTTTGTTCACAAAGTTAACCATCTGGCTAACCACCGGTGTGCTCATGGTTTTACCAATAGCATCGGTACTGCTGAGTAATTTATTACGGAATGAGGTGCCGTTTTTCTTGTGATCTATGGCTTTGGCACGCAACATTAAATGCGGAAAATCAAGCTGCCATTCGTGAGGTGGAATATAAGGGCACTTGGTTAAGAAACACAGATCACAGAGATAGCAGTGATCAACCACTTTCATATAATCATTTTTATCAACACCATCAACTTCCATGGTGGGTGATTCATCGACCAGATCAAACAGGGTAGGAAATGCGTGGCATAAACTGACGCAGCGGCGGCATCCGTGACAAATATCAAACACCCGTTCAAGCTCATGATTTAATAACTCTTCGTTATAAAAATCAGGGTTTTTCCAGTCAATCGGGTGGCGTGTAGGGGCTTCTAAACTACCTTCGCGGGCCATGTGTCTGTTCCTTGCAGTATTATTCAAATGAGAAATGCGGAGTCAGCATTGACCCCGCATATTCCTGTCGCTAATCGAATGAATTAGGCGTCAAGATTGTCCAGTGCTTTCTGGAAACGGTTAGCGTGTGAACGCTCAGCTTTAGCCAGTGTTTCGAACCAGTCAGCAATTTCGTCAAAGCCTTCTTCGCGAGCATCTTTAGCCATACCAGGGTACATATCAGTGTACTCGTGAGTTTCGCCAGCAATTGATGCTTTCAGGTTGTCTGAAGTTGAACCAATTGGCAGACCTGTTGCCGGATCGCCAGACGCTTCTAAATACTCAAGGTGACCGTGAGCATGACCTGTCTCACCTTCAGCAGTAGAACGGAAAACAGTTGAAACATCGTTATAACCCTCAACGTCCGCTTTTGCTGCGAAGTACAGGTAACGACGGTTGGCTTGTGATTCACCTGCAAAAGCATCTTTCAGGTGTTGTTCTGTTTTACTTCCTTTTAGTTCCATTGGGTTTCTCCCCTTAATGTTGTTAAATTGTATTAGAGCTGTAAAACAATAGTTTAAATCAGGTTGATTGCAAAATTGTTATTCCCTATCAAGACAATAGATAAAAGCTATCAGAACAAGGTTTGTAATAAACATATTATAGTTTTCTAATGAATAGGTTTGAGGTGGTTTATCAAGTTATTTAAAAGTCCTTAAAAACTGACTGTTTGCATAACTGATTGATATTAAAGTAAATTTAAAATATATATTTGTTTTATGACGAACTATGTGGCATGGAGTTTGACTTTTAAGAAACAAACTCCAGAAAGATGGCCGATTTTTCATAAAATAGCCGCTTAATGCTGAAATCAGGCTTTAATTAAGGAAAAGTTTTGCAGCTTAAAAATCAACCTGATTTTATTTTGTCTTCATAAGTTATTGATATATTTATAACTTATTACTGGTGTTCTGTTATTAGCCTGAAAGTATTGACCTTGGTCGGCAAAAGCGACAAGATAGCGAACACTTAAAACCCATACTATTGAGTGGATGGGTCGTATATAAAGAGGTAGCAGTTATGTCTATACCCAGCAATCTGGTCGATATTGATAATATAGAGACACAAGAGTGGATTGATGCGCTTGAATCGGTGATTGAAAATGAAGGTGTTGAGCGTGCTCATTATCTATTAGAGCAGATGATTGATAAGGCACGTCGTTCCGGTGCTAACCTGCCATATTCTGCCAATACTGCCTACGTTAATACGATACCTCCGCATCAGGAACCGGATATGCCGGGTGACCGGGCAATAGAAGCGCGTATTCGTGCCTATATTCGCTGGAATGCTGTGGCAATGGTGGTTAAAGCCAATCGCAAGAGCACTGAACTCGGTGGACATATCGCCTCGTTTGCTTCGGCTGCGACCCTATACGATGTGGGTTTTAATCATTTCTGGCATGCCGCATCTCATGATCATGGTGGTGATCTTGTTTATCAACAGGGACACGCATCCCCCGGTACTTATGCTCGGGCCTTTCTTGAAGGTCGTTTAAGCACTGATCAGCTGGATAAATTCCGCCAGGAAGTGGATGGTGGTGGTTTGTCATCGTATCCGCACCCATGGTTAATGCCTGACTTCTGGCAGTTCCCGACGGTTTCAATGGGCCTGGGTCCGATCATGTCGATTTATCAGGCGCGTTTTATGAAATATCTGCAGGATCGCGGTCTGGCTGATACCAAAAACCGTAATGTCTGGGCTTTCCTTGGTGATGGTGAAACGGATGAGCCGGAATCACTGGGCGCTATCTCTTTAGCCTCACGTGAAAAATTAGGCAATTTGACCTGGGTTGTAAACTGTAATCTACAGCGTCTGGATGGCCCGGTTCGCGGTAACGGTAAGATTGTTCAGGAGCTGGAAGCGAACTTCCGCGGTAATGGCTGGAAAGTTATCAAAGTCATGTGGGGCAGATACTGGGACCCTTTATTAGCCAAAGATACAGACGGCTTATTGCAAAAACGTATGATGGAAGCCGTTGATGGCGATTACCAGAATTACAAATCCAAAGACGGTGCATTTGTGCGTGAACATTTCTTTGGAAAATACCCTGAATTAAAAGAAATGGTATCAAAGATGTCCGACGATGATATCTGGCGTCTGAATCGTGGCGGACATGATCCGCATAAAGTCTATGCGGCATACAAAATGGCGGCCGAGACTACCGACCGGCCTACCGTTATTCTCGCGCATACCGTAAAAGGTTACGGCATGGGGCCGGCAGGTGAAGGCCAGATGCGTACTCATTCGCAGAAGAAACTGGCTGAAGATGAAATGATTTATGTGCGTGATCGTTTTAATATTCCTTTGACGGATGAAGAGGCGGCCGCAGGCACTTATTTCAAACCGGCTGAAGACAGCGATGAAATGAAGTATATGCATGCCCGTCGTAAAGAGCTCGGCGGTTATTTGCCGGCACGTACGAATGTTGCTGCGCCATTAGAAGTACCCGAATTATCAGTGTTTGAACCCTTGCTGAAAGGCAGTGGTGATAAAGAAATGTCGACCACAATGGGTTACGTTCGCCTGCTGACATTATTATGTCGCGACAAGAAAATGGGCAAGAACGTTGTACCGATTGTGCCGGACGAGGCGCGTACCTTTGGTATGGAAGGCATGTTCCGTCAGCTGGGTATTTATTCTTCTGTGGGTCAGTTGTATACACCGCAGGATAAAGCAGAAATCATGTTCTACAAGGAAGATAAAACAGGACAAATTCTGGAAGAAGGCATTAACGAAGCCGGAGCGATGTCATCGTGGATTGCGGCAGCGACTGCCTACAGCAACCACGGTGTGAATATGGTGCCATTCTATATTTATTATTCAATGTTTGGTTTCCAGCGTATCGGTGATCTGGCATGGGCCGCCGGCGACATGCAGGCACGCGGTTTCTTAATCGGTGCAACAGCGGGTCGTACAACGCTGGCGGGTGAAGGTTTGCAGCATCAGGATGGTCATGGCCTGGTAACCGCCGGCACCATACCAAATTGCGTCAGTTATGATCCGACCTTTAATTATGAACTGGCTGTCATCATTCAGGATGGTCTGCGTCGTATGTACGCCGTTCAGGAAAATGTTTTCTATTACGTCACCACGATGAATGAAAACTACACCCACCCTGCCATGCCAAAAGGTGCGGAAGAAGGCATTATCAAAGGCCTGTATTTATTTAAAGCCGGTGGTAAGAAAAAGAAAAAAGTTCAGCTGATGGGCTCAGGCACCATCCTGCGTGAAGTGATTTTCGCAGCTGAATTGCTGGAGCAAGACTGGGGCGTTGATGCCGACATCTGGAGCGCAACCAGTATGAATGAACTGGCACGTCAGGCGCAGGATGCAGAGCGCTGGAATCGTTTGCACCCGCTGGAAGATGCCAGAACAAGCTATGTCGAACAGTGTCTGAAAGGACGTCGTGGCCCGGTTATCTGTGCAACGGATTATGTACGCACTTATGCCGATCAGATTCGCAAGTGGGTGCCGGCGAGCTATTCCGTACTCGGTACTGATGGTTTTGGTCGCAGTGATACCCGAGCGCAATTAAGAAAGCACTTTGAAGTGAATCGTTATTATGTGGTGGTTGCGGCACTGAAAGCACTGGCAGATGAGGGTGAATTCCCAGCCGGTAAAGTGGCCGAAGCAATTGAAAAGTACGCTATCGATACTGAAAAAACCAACCCGCTGTTTGCCTAATAGCCGGGTTAGGAGATAAGAATATGAGCAAAGAAATACTAGTACCAGATATCGGTGACTTTGATTCAGTTGAAGTCATTGAGCTGTTGGTTTCTGTTGGTGACACCGTTGCTGTAGAAGACTCAATTATTACGGTTGAATCAGATAAAGCCTCCATGGAAATTCCATCGCCTGCGGCTGGCGTTATTAAAGAACTTAAAGTCAATATTGGTGACCATGTGGCTGAAGGCAGTTTAATGATGATCATTGAACCTGCCGATACAATAGCAGTGCCTGAGGCACCGGCTGAAGTAAAAGAGCAGCCAGCGGCAGAAGAGATAAAGCCCGTTGTTGCCGAACCGGCAGCACCGAAGCCGGCACCGGTTGTTGCAGAAGCGGCCACACTGCCGTCACCAACGGCAAAAATAGATGAAGTGAGTTTTTCAAAAGCCTATGCCAGCCCGGCGATTCGTAAATTTGCACGCGAGTTAGGTGTTGATTTGGGTTCGGTCGAAGGTTCTGGTCGTAAAGCGCGCATCACTAAAGAAGATGTTAAAGGCTTTGTGAAAAAAGTGATGTCACAGGGCGGTGCTACTAAAGGTGGTTTAGGCGTCGCACCAATGCCGGAAATTGATTTCAGTCAGTGGGGTGAAATTGATACCTTACCGCTGAGTAAAATCAATAAACTCACCGGGCAGTTTCTACATCGTAACTGGGTAACGGTTCCGCATGTCACACAGTTTGATGAAGCAGATATCACTAATCTGGAAGATTTCCGCCAATCAATGGTGGCTGAATACAAAGAGTCCGGTGTCAAAATCACCATGCTGGTGTTCTTGATGAAAGCAGTGGTTTCAGCGTTAAAAGCTTATCCGCGCTTTAACAGTTCACTCGATGCAACGGGTGAAAACCTGATCATGAAAAATTATTTTCATATCGGCATTGCAGTAGCAACAGCAGATGGTCTGGTGGTTCCGGTGGTGCGTGATGTGGACCGTAAATCACTGGTGGAGCTGGCGCAGGAGCTGGGTGAAATCAGTGTCAAAGCGCGTGACAAAAAACTCAAACCCTCTGATATGCAGGGTGGCTGTTTTACCATCTCAAGTTTAGGCGGTATTGGCGGCACCAAGTTTACACCGATTGTTAACGCGCCAGAAGTTGCCATTCTGGGTGCTTCGCGCTCAAAAATACAACCGGTCTGGAATGGTAAAGAATTTGAACCGCGCTTAATTTTACCGCTGTCATTTTCTTATGATCATCGTGTGATTGACGGTGCAGACGGCGCGCGCTTCACTTCATTTTTGAGCCGCGTATTATCTGATACACGTCGTCTGTTACTGTAGCCGGGGAATTAATATGAGCAATATTATAGATGTACATGTTCCTGATATAGGTGACTTTGATTCAGTAGAAGTTATTGAAGTACTGGTAAATGTGGGTGACACGCTTCAAGAAGAAGACTCAATCATCACTGTTGAGTCGGATAAGGCATCAATGGAAATCCCGGCGCCACAAGCGGGTGTGGTGAAAGAAATTTGTGTCGCCGTGGGTGATAAAATCAGTGAAGGTGCGCTGATGATTAAAATGCAAACGGGCGCAGCTGCCAACGAAACTGCAACAGCTGCCTCGGATGAAACAGAGGGTGCTGAAACGAAAGCGGCTGAGTCGAATGAGCCGGCAGTTGTGGCTCCGCCGCCGGCTGCAAGCTTTTCCGGCGAGGTTGATAAGTCGGCACAGGTCGTGGTGCTTGGATCAGGCCCGGGTGGTTACACGGCTGCATTTCGTGCCGCAGACCTTGGTCTGAATGTTATTCTGATTGAAAAGTATGACAGCATCGGTGGTGTGTGTCTGAACGTGGGTTGTATTCCGTCGAAAGCTTTATTACACACGGCACACATTATTAATGAAGCGGCAGAGTTTGCTAAGCATGGCGTTACTTTTGGCCAGCCTGAAATTGATATAGATAAAATTCGTGAAAATAAAAACAATGTTATCGGTAAATTAACTGGCGGTTTAAAACAACTGGCAAAACAACGTAAAGTCGAAATTGTACATGGCTACGGTAAATTTACCTCAGCCAATACGATTGAAGTAGAAAAAGACGGGCAGAAAACTGTTATTGGTTTTAAAAATGCCATCATCGCTGCCGGTTCACGCGTCACCAAATTACCGTTTATTCCGTGGGACGACCCGCGGGTAATGGATTCAACCGGTGCCCTGAATCTGGCAGATGTTCCCAAGCGTTTATTGGTTGTCGGTGGTGGTATCATCGGACTTGAAATGGCGATGGTTTATGATGCGCTTGGCTCAGAAATAACGGTGGTTGAATTAGGCTCTGGTTTAATTCCAGGCGCTGATCGCGATATCGTGCGTCCTCTGGAGCGTCGCGTTACAAAGCGTTATAAGAATATTTTCCTGAACACAATGGTGACAGCGATTGAGTCAACGGACGAGGGTATGCTTTGTACTTTTGAGGGTAAGAAAGCACCGGCAACTGATACCTTTGATAAAGTATTGGTTGCGATTGGCCGTAGTCCAAACGGATTATTAATTGATGCTGACAAGGCCGGTGTAGCGGTTGATGAACGCGGATTTATCAGTGTAGATAAACAGCAAAGAACCAATGTTGATCACATCTTTGCAATCGGTGACGTGGTCGGTCAGCCTATGCTGGCGCATAAAGCGACGCATGAAGCAAAAGTGGCGGCCGAAGTTATCTCAGGCCTGAAATCTTTCTTTGATGCACGTACCATTCCATCGGTATGTTATACCGACCCGGAAGTTTCCTGGATGGGTAAAACAGAAGAGCAGTGTAAAGAAGAAGGTATTAATTACACTAAAGGTGCTTTTCCGTGGGCAGCCAGTGGCCGTTCACTGTCGATCGGTCGTGATGACGGTATGACAAAAGTATTGCTGGATGAGGATCATAGAATTATTGGTGCCGGTATTGTCGGGCCAAATGCAGGTGAGCTTATTGCAGAAGCAACACTGGCACTTGAAATGGGTGCAGATGTGGAGGATCTTGCGTTAACGATTCACCCGCATCCGACACTGTCGGAAACGCTCAACTTTGCAGCAGAAGTCGCAGAAGGAACCTGTACCGACATCTATATGCCAAAGAAAAAATAGTATTTTATTACTTGATATTAAAAGGCCGCTTTAGCGGCCTTTTTTTTAATTTTGCATTCTGCCCAGCGGCGTGGCGTTTTTATTGACTTCAGTGACAAATAAGTTAGCGTGTTTAAAATATTGTGAAGTCTGATACTGGTGTTTATTTAAGCTTTCGCACCGCCGTGACTCTGCGGTGGGTATTGAAAATATTTTGTTGAAATGACTAAGCTCTGGGTTATCATGTCTCAAGCGGAGGCCGGAATGACAGAAATACAAATAGAGAATAAACCACTGCAAATTCGCCTGAGTCAATCGGCAGAAAGAGCTCTGCAGCAGCGAGAATCAGGTTTGTTTGTAGAAATGGAGCTTTATTTTAGTTGCCTGATCAGAAAGCAGGTGTTGTTTCATGAGGTTCAACGCCAGTCTGATAGCGTAGCGGTAAATGATAAACTAAGCGTGAGCTTTCATCCGGTGGTAACCAGTAGCTGTATGGTTAGTGCTGCTGATGCAGAGCCTGCGAAAAGCGATTTTGAAATACAGCGCAGAGAATGTTTTATACCCAAATGGTTGTCGATAGATTTCAGCAAGGGGAACTGGCTGGGCGAGTTTGGATACTAGTCTGAGCAGCGGATAAATAACTTTAATAGAAAGAGCAAAAAATGAAAAAAATATTTGTATTAATGGCGCTATCGGCTTTCATGCAGGGCTGTATGACTAAAGCTGTGGATCTTAAGCAAGATGTGGTCTTTCAGCAGTCCATACCGGTTTGTCAATCAGAAGACGTCTGTAAAAAAATGTGGCAGGCGGCAGGCGACTGGGTTCACAAATACAGCCCGCAAGGCATTGATATCTATACAGACAACCTGATTGTGTCAGAAGATAGAGAAGTCGGTTCCGATAATATGAATCTTGAGGTCAGGAAAGTTAAGCAGGCAGACGGCAGCTTTAAAATTATTATCGATAATTTTTGTACCCGCAACTGTGATGCAGAACGACGAAACATGCTGGCGTTTAATAAAGAACTTATGAATTTTATGACGGTTAAAGAACAGGCACAAAGAGAGGCTGTTTTTGACGAAAACAATGATTTAAAAGAGTGGGTTGTAAAATATGAACGGGTAATGAACAGCTTTGACGCAAACTCAGTTTCTGGTTTGTATTCTTTCCCGGTGACTTATATCAATCAGGAAAGTATTACCGTTCTAAGCCAGGTGGCTGATGTTGTTGCTTATTTAAAAAATTCTAAAGTACAAATGCAGAAACACAATGCTCAATATCTCAGGCTAAATGGATTAAATGTGTATGCGAAAACCGGCAGGAGCTCATACATTGGTGTGACGCTGAGACTTTATGATGCTGATAATAGTACGGTGAGTGAGCAGCGGGTCACTTTGCATTTAGTGCGGGTCGATAATCATTGGAAAATGATTAGCGCAGGTTTTACTGAGTAACTTGTTATCCTGATAAGACGTTCGTAAATAGCTGAAAAACGCGCCCAGCATGACGGCATGGATGCCTTTAGCGCTTGTTTTCCCGTCGTATCAGGCTTGTTGTAGTATAAATAATTAATAAAGTTTTACAAACCCATGCCGCTATCAGCTGTATGGAACTTTGTCTGAAAACTACATTTAATCTCAAGACGTGGTGCTTGATGTTGCTCGTTGTCGCCTCGCCGGCACAGGCGTTGCAGCATTATGAGGTTAATATAGAAGCCGCCAAATGGTCGGTTTCATCTTCTCCGGTTAAATGTGAGCTAAAACAGCAAATACCGGGCTTTGGTAACGCTGTTTTTATGCATTCTGCGGGTGGTGAATTATCATTTTTTGTAAAAGTGAGTCAGCCACCGGTTAAAGACTCAATAGCATTGTTGTATTCCAGTCCGCCATACTGGAAGCCCGATATCGTGGCGCGTGAGATTTCCAGGTCATCTTTAATAAAAAGCAGTACCCCTGTTTACTTTACCCGTGATGTTGCCCTCAGAATGCTTTATGAGCTGGATCAGGGGATGCAGCCCAGTTTGCATTTTCGTGACTTCGCAGACAGCACAGAAGATGTTTCAGTTGCCGTATCAACCGTTCATTTTCGCGACCACTGGCCGGATTTTGTGAATTGCCAGACGCGTTTGCTGCCGTTCGGGTTTGATGATGTAAAAAACACTTCAATGATGTTCGATTCCGGCAGTGCGCGTTTAAATAAGGATGCTAAGGAGCTGCTAGATCGTGTTGCACTATATGTGAAAAATGATAAAACAGTGAAAAAACTCAGAATAACAGGGCACACAGATAGCATCGGATTTCGCTATTTAAACCAGCTGCTCTCACAAAGACGTGCCAGAGCGGTTAGTAAGTACCTGATATCCAAGGGCGTACCGAAGACAAAGCTCAGTCTTATTGGCAAGGGCGAGGCTAGACCGCATGTCAGTAATGTGAGCAAAACAGGCAGAAAATTTAACCGCCGGGTGCAGGTTCAGCTGATTCGATAGATCTAAATAACGCCATAGTGTCACAATTTCTATGAGCTCATTGATATTGATCCAATATATACGTGATAGCGCTATATCACGCTGCCTGAGTTCGGTATAATTAAAACTATTCAAATATTCGATATTTTTCGGGAAAATCACCTATGTCTAAAAAGAAAGTCGTGCTTGCCTATTCGGGCGGTCTGGATACCTCGGTTATTTTAAAGTGGCTGGAAGAAACCTATGATTGCGAAGTGGTAACGTTTACTGCTGATATTGGTCAGGGTGAAGAAGTAGAACCTGCCCGTGCTAAGGCGCAAGCGATGGGTGTGAAAGAAATCTATATCGAAGATTTACGCGAAGAATTTGCCCGTGATTATGTTTACCCGATGTTCCGTGCTAATACCATTTATGAAGGCGAGTACTTACTAGGTACTTCTATTGCCCGGCCGTTAATTGCTAAGCGTCTGGTTGAAATTGCAAAAGAAGTAGGCGCCTATGCCATATCACACGGCGCGACCGGTAAAGGTAATGACCAGGTGCGTTTTGAACTGGGAGCTTATGCCTTATCGCCCGGTATCGAAGTGATTGCACCGTGGCGCGAATGGGATCTGAACTCACGCGAAAAGCTGATGGCTTATTGTGAAGATAATAATATTCCGGTTGAGCAAAAGCGCGGTAAAAAATCACCGTACTCAATGGATGCAAACCTGCTGCACATCTCATATGAAGGTGGTCCGTTAGAAGATCCATGGACAGAAGCTGAAGAAGATATGTGGCGCTGGAGTGTTTCACCGGAAAATGCACCGGATAAACCAACCTATGTTGAGCTGACCTATGTAAAAGGCGATATCACTGCCATCGATGGTGTCGAAATGTCACCTGCCAGCGTACTTGAAACATTAAATAAAGTCGCCGGTGATAACGGTGTTGGGCGTCTGGATATTGTTGAAAATCGTTATGTTGGCATGAAGTCACGCGGCTGTTATGAAACACCGGCCGGTACCGTGATGCTGAAAGCGCATCGTGCGATAGAATCTCTGACACTGGATCGTGAAGTGGCGCATCTGAAAGATTCCTTAATGCCAAAATATGCCGAGCTGGTTTATAACGGCTACTGGTGGAGCCCTGAGCGTGAAATGATGCAGAAAATGATTGATGCGTCACAGGAAAATGTTAACGGTGATGTTCGCGTTAAACTGTATAAAGGCAGTGTCAGCGCAGTGGGTCGTCGTTCAGAAACGGATTCACTGTTTGATGAAAAAATTGCGACTTTTGAGGATGATGCCGGTGCATATGATCAGAAGGATGCGGCAGGTTTTATTAAACTGAATGCCTTACGTCTGAGAATAGCGGCTAATAAAAGAAAATAAAACTTAATCACTGCCAGTAGAAAAGCGTGGTAAATACCGCGCTTTTTTATACTTTATAAAAACAAGCCAGTTTTATGAAATGATTCTGAAATTGTTTATGGAGCTTGAAATACAAGGTTAGTAATGTGGCTAATAAAGAACTCACGCTGGAAAAGTTCAAAGTACTCTTAAACCACTTTAATGATGGTGTATTCCTCATTGAAGATGGCGTGTTCGTCTATGTTAATTCAGTTCTCTCTAGGCTCTTAAATTACCCTGTCGATGAAATCATTGGTCACAAATTCTCACCTTTTGTACATGAAGCAGACAGAGATAAAGTCCTTAGTTATTATACTGCACGTATTCGGGGAGAAGATGCTCCGCAGGAATATGAATTTCGAGTATTAAGCCGCCAGGGTGAAGCAATCGATGTACTGATTAATGTCGGTATTTATCATGATAAGAATGGCTCGCAAACGTCAATCGGTACGCTTAAGGATTTACGAGAATCTAAAAAAACCATGAATGATCTGGCCCGCTCACGTGAAGACATTAAATCAATTCTTAAGAATATGCCGGATGTATTTTACCGGACGGATAGCAAGGGTGTTGTGACCCTGATGTCTCCCTCGGTCAGTAATATACTGGGATATGAGCCGGAAGAGATGATGGGCAGACCACTGTCTGATTTTTATTGCACATCCTCAGAGCGGGAAAAAGTACTGGCCGCTTTAAAAAAAGGTGGAGGAAAAGCCTCTCAAGTGGAGGCTTGCCTAAAGCATAAAGATGGATCAAAGCGCTGGATATTGACGAATGCGTATATGCGGATGGATGATGATAATAATCCGGCAGGTGTTGAAGGTATATCCAGGGATATCAGTGAAAGAAAGGAGATGGAAGACCGGTTATTAAAACTGTCTCGCTATGATGATTTAACCCAGGTCTATAACCGTCGCGTTTTTTACTCAGAAGCCGAAAAGCAACTTGAAATAGCACGACGTTATCTGCGTCAGGTCGCTGTTCTAATGATGGACCTCGATTATTTTAAAAGAGTGAATGATCAGTACGGTCACCATGCCGGTGATCAGGTGTTAAAGCAGTTTGTAGGAATCTGTAAAGACAGCATGCGACACACTGATTTTATTGGTCGTACCGGAGGAGAAGAGTTTGCCGTTTTCTCTCCCGAAACCGATCAGGATGAGGCGATTAAACTGGCAGAAAGAATTTGCAGGCGTACCCGGGAAAGTAAGCTGAACGTTGATGGTGAAGTCATAAAATACACAGTATCTATTGGTGTGGCTATTGTCGGAAAAACAACAGACAAAATAGACAATCTGTTATCGAGCGCCGATAAAGCATTGTATAAAGCAAAAGCGTCCGGCAGAGACTGTGTCAGGTCTTTTGATAGTCCGTAAGAATAAAACTAATACCTGAGTATTAGCTATTATCGCAGTCAGTTTTTAATTTTCGGTTGGCCGCTTTTTTCAGATAAACCAGTTGAAAGCCGCTGTGTTTTTATGCTTTAAACAACCCATAAGGCTGCCGCTGTTGCACTTACTAATCCTTTAGTTACAAGATACTCTCCGTTCCGCAGGTTGATTAATTATCCGATGTAGACAGCAGTGCAGAGTCTAAAATATACGTGACTGTTGCCCTGCTGCTGATGATAAATAAGACGGCTCTTTTTATATGAGTTCGAACGTGGACAGTATAATTGCTACACCCTTACTCAGAACCATGGGACCAACTGGAAGGCTATTGAGAATGGCGTAATAATAAAAAAATTAGTCGGTGATAATACTATTTATTTTTAAGCTGGCTGTTTTTTGAACAAAAAATCAGGCGTTAATCAAAACCGAGGAATGAGCCGTTATCAGTGATGAAGTGCAGTCTGTTGGCTGAATATCAGCTGTATAATCGCAGCTTATTTTTTACGAGGTAAGATAATGAAACGACTTCTAATAGCCTGTCTGCTTAGTCTGTTAGCCGCTCAGGCTAATGCCAAAGAAAGCCCTTTTTATATGGCTATAAAAGCCGGTATGCTGGATGCCGGAAACAGTGCAACCGATAATGCGGTTAATGCTGCGTTTGATATCGGTTATCGCCATAACCGCTACTTGTCTACCGAGATGGAATACAGCACAACGTTTATTAATGGAAATAATAGCAGTGGTAATGACTGGAGTACTGATGTGCTGTCAGTATTTGCGGCATTGCGTTCTAATACGAAAGTAAAACTTAAAGGTAAAATCGGTGTTTCTAATATAGAGGGCGGTAATTCAGGTTTAGAGTTGTCGACGGGTATTGGTATCGGTTTCTGGGCAGCTGGTGGCTTGATGGAAGTAGAATACACAAAACTAGATGATGGGCTTAGTTTCTTTAGTGTTGGTGTTAATTATTTTTATTAGGTTGAAGGTTCAATCTAATAATGTCACATAGATGTCATTTGCTACTTTGATGGTTTATTATCAGAGTGGCAGGCTGTAAGCTGTAAGTCAAAGTCAAAGTTTAAGATTAAAGTCAAAGGCGTCGGTCAAGCACCGACGCCTTTGACTTAGATTTTGAATTTGACTTTAATCTTAGATTTAGATTTTTAAACCTACAACAAAAACAAAGAAGCCAATCCAAGAAAAGATAACAAGCCAACAATATCGGTAACGGTTGTTAAAACAACTGAACCTGCAATCGCCGGATCAATATTCATTCGGCGTAAGATAAGTGGAATCGCTACACCAGAAAATGCGGCGAAGAATAAATTAATTGTAATGGCAGCGGCGATGATGTAACCAATCTGAATGTTTTTGAACCAGAGAACGGCAATCAGCGCGACAATAAATGCCCACAGCAGTCCATTGATCAAGCCAACAAAAATTTCCTTGGTGATCAGATAGCGAATGTTTTGTTGTGATACTTGCCCCAGCGCCATACCACGAATCATAAGAGTTAATGTTTGCGTACCGGCAATGCCGCCCATACTGGCTACGACATTCATCAGTACGGCAACCGTGACGACCTGTGCAATGGTTGCTTCAAACAAATCGACAACCCATGAGGCCATAAATGCCGTGAGTAGGTTGATGCCAAGCCAGATGGCGCGTCTTTTTGCGCTGGGCAGTGCTTTTGCAAACAGGTCAGTTTCTTCTGTTAAACCGGCCAGACCCATCATTGAGTGTTCTGCTTCATCACGGATAACGTCGACCACGTCATCAATGGTTATCCGGCCGATGAGTTTATTGTTTTCATCGACAACGGGTGCACTGATCAGATCCTGTGTTTCAAATATTTTTGCAACGTTAATAGCGGAGGTGGTGGCCGGAATGGCTTTGGCTTGTGTATCCATTACTTCATAGACGCTGACTTCCGGTAAGCTGGTTAACAGTGTTGTCAGTGGTACGATGCCCAGATAATTGTCAAAGCCGTCGACCACAATCAGGTTATCTGTCTGTGCCGGCAGTGATCCGCGTCGCCTTAGATAGCGCAAAACAACATCGAGAGTGACTTGTGAGCGGATGGTGATGGTGTCGGTGTTCATTAAGCCGCCGGCACTGTCTTCCGGGAAGGCTAATACTTTTTCCAGTCGTTTGCGCTGCTGGGCATCGAGTGAATTTAAAACCTGATCGGTTAGCTGACTTGGTAATGACTGTAAAAAATCCGCAAGGTCATCGGTGTCGAGGTTATCGGTAACAGCGGCCAGATCTTCCGGTTTCATATCGCTGATGAGGCGGTGTTGTACTTCCTCACCTACTTCTACGAGCACTTCACCTTCAAGCTCATGGTCGAGCATATCCCAGATAACTTTGCCTTCTTTAGGTGGCAGGGATTCGATCAGGTGAGCAATTTCACCTGCTTTAAGGCTGTTGAGAAGTGTCTGGGCGTAACGCAGCCCGCCGCTTTCTATAGATTGCAGTAAGTCGCTATAGGTTTGTTGTGTGGCGGTTTTGGACATAATTCCAATGTTATTAATAGCTTAGAGAAAAAACTTACAGTAAATAGTTTAGCTGATTTTGACTCGTTAAGGGGCGCTGTGAGGAAATATATTTTTTGAACGGTGTTGAGTGCTTAAAACTTGATCAGCCGTGCAGCTTTAAAGGTGCGGTGTGCTTGTTACGGTTAATGCTGTCCACAGCTCTGCTAATATCGACATGATGGTGCAGTTTTAGTATCTGCCTGACTTCTTCTTCCAGGCTTAAAATATTGGCACCCATTATAATCGACTTAATTTCGAGCAAGGCGGTGGCGGGTACACTGAAATATTTCAGCCCCAGACCCAGTAGCAGGCGAGTGTAGGTCGCATCGCTGGCCATTTCTCCGCATAACGATACCGGTATGCCGGCATTACGCCCTGCCTGCAGCGTCATATCGATCAGCCGTAAAACCGAAGGGTGTAACGGGTCATAGAGATAGCTGACTTCGTCGTCGATGCGATCCAGTGCTAGTGTGTATTGGATTAAGTCATTGGTGCCGATGGAGAGGAAGTCGAGTCGTTCGGCAAAGGTTTCTGCTGAGAGTGCGGCGGCCGGTACTTCTATCATCGCACCGAGCGGTATATTGTCATCATAAGCCTGCTTTTTTATATCCAGTTCTGCTTTGGCTTGCTTGATCATAAGCACTACCTGATCAATTTCAGAGTGATTGGTGATCATTGGGATCATTATTCTGATTGGGCCAAAGGCCGATGCCCGCAGTATGGCTTTTAGTTGTAGCAAAAATGATTCAGGGTGTTTCAGGCAGCGCCGAATAGCGCGTAAGCCCATCGCCGGGTTGTGTACCAGCGGGCCGTGTTGCTGAGTGTCTTTCATTTCCTTGTCGCCACCAAGATCCAGTGTTCTGATGGTGAGTGGATTGCCCTTGAGGGCTTTTACCGCCTTACGGTATTCCAGATATTGCTCTTCTTCATTCGGCGCTGTTTGCGCATTAATGAACATCATTTCTGTGCGATATAAACCAACACCGGTCTGCTCAACTTTTCTCAGCGCTTTGACATCCTCTGGCCGGTCAATATTGCCATGCAGTGTGATGTGCTGGTTATCCCTGGTGATAGCCGGCTGATTAGCCAGCCGTTTGAGGTCAATTTTTCGCTGCTCGTGCTGGCGCTTTAAGGTCTTAAAGTGTTTGAGTGATTTATGATCTGGCGCAATGATGAGCATGCCACGCTGACCATCTAAAATGACCTTGTCGTTAGCGTTGATCAGCTGGCGTGCTTTGTGAACACCCACCAGTGCCGGAATACCAAGGCTTCTGGCCAGTATGGCGGTATGCGACAGAGGGCCACCGTATTCGGTGATAAAGCCAGCTATTTTCTGATGTTTTAGTAAGATGGTATCGGCCGGTGTTAAGTCATCCGCAACGATAACCTTGCCCCTTAACCCGCTGCCATGGTGCTGGTGTTGCGGGTTTTCATCACCGAGGCATAGCTGGATGCTTCTGACCACGTGATAAATATCATCCTGACGTGTTTTTAGGTAGTCATCTTGCATATTATCGAATACAGAGATCAGGCGTTCGCACTGAATCTGCAGTGCCCATTCGGCATTTCTGAGCTTTTTAATGTGGTTCAGTACCCCGGTATTGAGAACAGGGTCGTCGATCATTAGCAGGTGAGTGTCAATAAACGCCAGAATTTCATCCGGGGTGTCGCTGTCAATGCGCTTTTTGATGGAACTGAGTTCGGTCAGTGCGGCATATTTTGCGCGGGTGTAGCGTTGAATTTCATTATCAACATCTTCTTCGGTGATCAGGTATTCCTGAACTTCCGGCTGCTCACGGTACAATACATAGGCATCGCCGATGCCTATGCCGCGTGAAACGCCGATACCGTTAAGCATGATGCTCATAGAAGTCCCGTACATAAATTAAAGTGACGAATCTATCATTATGCCTGACATGATTCATGGGTGAAAGTAGCTTCAAAATATCTGAATATTAGGGGGTAATTATTAAGAAGTTAAGGGTTATTGCTTACTCTTCTTCATCAAAATAGTTATTGATGAGTTGCACCATTTCATCCAGGCTTTCGTTGGCATCATCACCTTCGGCCAGTAAAAGAATCTGGCTGCCCTGACTGGCTGCCAGCATCATAACGCCCATAATGCTTTTACCATTCACACGCTGTCCTTCTTTTTCTATTTCGATATGGCTTTTGTATTTAGTGGCAACATTAACCAGTTTGGCCGCGGCGCGTGCATGTAAACCGAGTTTGTTAATGATGGTTACTTCTCTTTGTTGCATTTTTTGAAATCCTTAGAATGCGTTATTTATTGATAATAAAGCGGTTAATGGTCTCACTTTACTGGTCTATGCGTATACCTTCTGTTGCGCCTGTGGCAGCCCGTTGCGCCAGTGTTTCAAGGTCGTCCTTAAAGTAATTCATGGCCCTGATAAGCATTGACAGATTAAGACCCGAGACTATTTTAATGTGCTGTTTGTCCTTAAATCGATAGACGAGATTACAGGGGCTGCTGCCGTATAAATCAGCCAGCACCAGAACCCCGTCGCCCTGATCAAGGTATTGTATGGTTTTTTCCACTTCTACCGATAATTGATCAAGGTCGGTATCCATTGCCACTTCCAGTACACTGGTCTTAAGCGGGTTTGAACCCAGTATTCGGAACGCATTATCGAGCAATGCCGGTGCAATACCAGGGTGGCTGACGAGTAATAAACCGACGGTCATTTTATCACACTCACTTAATCCATCTCGCGATGACGCAAAGAGACATTTTCACGTTTTTCAGAAAAGTGCCGGCAAAGGGTTTCAGCCAGATAAACAGAACGATGCTGGCCTCCGGTACAGCCAATTGAAACTGTCAGGTAGTAGCGGTTTTGAGCTTCAAATTCCGGTATCCAACTATCGATAAAGTCGGCGATTTGCTGAAACATCCGTTCCACTACTTCGTAAGACTGCAAAAACTGAATGACCTCAGGGTCCTGACCGGTTAATGCCCGTAAGCCTGACTCCCAATGCGGGTTAGGCAGGCAGCGCACATCAAATACAAAATCTGAATCGGTCGGACTGCCGTGTTTAAAACCAAAGGACTGAAACAATAGGGATAAACCGGAGCTAGTTTGTTGTGTGACTAAGCGTTCTTTAATGATCGAGCGAAACTGATGAATATTGGTATGGGTAGTGTCCAGCGTCAGGTCAGCATCATTGGCAATACCGGTTAATAATGAGTTTTCAATTTCTATGGCTTCAGATAATGGAATGCCGCGTTTTGTCAGCGGGTGTCTTCGACGGGTATCACTAAAGCGTTTGAATAAGGTATTGAGTTCGGCTTTGAGATAAAGAATATCAATCTTTATCGGCAGTTGCTTTACTTCGGCGATGATGGCATCAAAGTTTTGCAGGTCTCTTGGGCCACTACGGGCATCAATACCAACCGCGATCGAGGGATAGATATTGATACCCTGATCAAGCATGCGCCTGCTGAAATCAGGCAGTAAGCTGAGGGGTAAGTTATCAACACAGTAAAAACCTTCGTCTTCCAGTGTGCTGAGGGCGATGGATTTGCCGGAGCCGGACAGGCCGCTGACAATGATGAGTCGCAGATCAGGTTTATTGTTCATTATTCTCTATAAAAAGTCGTTGCCGGGTAATAAATTCTTCGCTGGCATCCTGGCCATTTTTTATCAAAATCTGGTTTTGTACAGCAGCTTCAATCATAACGGCAAGGTTACGTCCGGTTGCCACAGGTAAAATAAACTCGGGAATATCGACATCCAGAATTTTACGCTTGCTACGGGTGCCATAGAGCCGGTCAATTTGCTGTCTGTCTTTTATATCCATGCGTTTAAGGTGAATAATCAGCCTTAAATATTTATTGGTTTTAAGCGCGTTATCACCATACATGTCGCGGATGTTCAGTACGCCCAAGCCCCTGACTTCTAAAAAGTCTCTCAGCATATGAGGGCAGCTGCCGACTAATAGTGCCGGTGCAACACGTGTGAACTCGGGTGCATCGTCAGCGATTAGCCGGTGTTTCCGGCTAATTAATTCCAGTGCTAATTCGCTCTTGCCGATACCACTTTCACCGGTGATCAGTATACCGGTGCCCATCACTTCCATAAAAACACCGTGCAGGGTGATTTTATCTGCCAGCATATTAGACAGGTAGTAGCGAATCGATGCGATCAGGTCGTTACTGTTTAACGGGCTGGTGAAAAGAGGTACATGGCTTGCATTGGCACGGCTGATAAACTCATCGGCCGCTTCAATATCGTCGCAGATAATAACAGCACCGGTACGCCAGCTAAAAATACTATCGAGTACCTGAATGCGTTCAATATCACTCAGCCGGCGTAAATAATGGCACTCGAATTTGCTCAGTACCTGAATCCGGTTGCGGTGTATCAGGTTGAGGTGGCCGACCAGAGTAGAGCGGTTGCTCCAGGATAATGCGCGTCTGAAGCGGCGGTCGGCATTTTGTTTTCCGGCGAGCCAGTTGATATTAATCAGCTGGCTGAGGCGGTCAAAAATTTCCTGTTGAGTGTATAGCTCGGGCATACGCAAAGCATAACGAAAATGCCGGAAAGAAGGAAGATATAAGTCGTCAGTTATAGATTATATATCATGCGTTAAAAATCCAAAGACAGCTGACTCTGGATTATGATGAAGGGGAAACTTAAGAAACCTGAGGTGACAGCAAACCGGCTGTGAGTTGCTGGAGAATTTCTTCACTGGAACTTGTCGCGCGGATTTTCTGCTGGTTGTCTTTGTCCTGAAAATACCTGGCAATGGCAGCCAGTGTTTGCAGGTGTTCATTGTTTTTTTCTTCCGGTACTAATAAGGCAAATAACAAATCCACTGGCTGGCCATCTGCGCTATCAAATGAGATAGCCTCAGGCAGCTTAATAAAAGCGGCGATGATATTCTCACCGCGACCCAGTCGGCCGTGTGGTAAAGCAATTCCCTGACCTAAGCCGGTAGAGCCTAAGCGCTCTCTTTCGATCAGTTTGTCAAAAATAGCCATTGATGACTGATCACTGGCTGTTGCCAGTAATTCACTTAGTCTTTCCAGTACACGTTTTTTACTGCGAATATCAGGGTTGCATTCGATACGATCGAGCGAAATGAGTCGGGTGAGATCCATTGATTTAATCTTCTTCTATTGGCTGAGGTTCAGCGGGTTTATGGTGTAAATGATTCTTTAATTTCTCTTTATGCTTTTTAACCTGCCTGTCGAGCTTGTCAACCAGACTGTCAATGGCCGCGTACATATCATCGGAGGTGCAATCGGCAAAAACATTATTACCACTCATATGGACAGTGGCCTCGGCTTTGTGACCCTGTTTATCTACCGTGAGTATGACGTGGGTGTCTGAGACCTGATCAAAGTGTCGCTCCAGCTTGGCAAATTTTTCATTAACATATGCCTTCATTGAATCGGTCAGATCGATATGATGTCCGGTCAGATTTATTTGCATAGGTGACTCCTCGGTTTTGCCTTATACAAGGCGTTTGCGCTCATTAGATGGCGGAATGGCCAGGGCTTCACGATATTTAGCCACGGTTCTTCGCGCCACATTAATACCCTTTTCAACCAGAATCGTGGCAATTTTATTGTCACTCAGTGGTTTAGTTGGGCTTTCTTCGTTGATCAGTTTCTTTATCATGGCCCGGATGGCAGTGGCTGAACATTCACCGCCGTCAGCTGTGCCGACATGACTGGAAAAGAAATACTTAAATTCAAAAATACCATTAGGTGTGTGCATGAACTTTTGCGTGGTGACACGGGAAATTGTCGACTCATGTAACTCGAGCTGTTCTGCAATTTCTCTTAAAACCAGTGGTTTCATACCTTCTTCACCATAGTCTAAAAAAGCCCGCTGCTTTTCGACAATGGCGGTGGCCACTCGCATCAGTGTTTCATTACGACTTAATAAACTTTTTAAAAACCAGCGTGCTTCTTGCAAATTATTTTTCAGGTAAGTGTTGTCATCGCTGCTGTCACGGTTTTTTACAAAGCTGGCATAGAGCGGATTAATACGTAGCTTAGGCGCGGTTTCGTTGTTCAGTTGAACTGTCCATTGGTTGTTTATCTTCTTGACGAAAACATCAGGCACAATGTATTCGGCTTTGTTGGATGATAAGTAAGCACCCGGCTTGGGGTTTAAAGACTGAATTAGCATGATAACGGCATGCAGTTCTTCTTCACTCAGGCGAGTCTGGCGTTTTAGTTTTGCGTAGTCATGTAAACCCAGCAGGTCCAGGTGATTTTTAATCAGGTTGCGGGTTGATTTAATCAGTTGGGAGCCATCGTCAATGAGGTCGAGTTGCAGGCTCAGACATTCCTGTAAATTGTGTGCTGCAACACCCGGCGGATCGAAGTGCTGGATCAGATGCAATACGGCTTCAATTTCTTCTATATCAATGGCATCAGGGTCGATTAAGTCGTGCTGTTCGGGTTCCTGCCTTAAGCCAGCTAACAGTTCTTCGCTGCTTTCGGTGAGGTAACCGTCTTCATTGATGGCATCGATAATCATTAAGCCAATGGCATTGTCGGTCTCTGACATCGGCGTGCATTGTAGCTGCCAGAGTAAGTGGCTGATTAAGCCATCATCTTCGATGCTTTGGTTTTCAAAAAAATCGCGATGATCAACAGATGATGCTGTACTGCTGCTGACCGTGCTTGGAATATCGTAGATGTCTTCCCAGGCCGTATCAACCGGTAGGTCATCGGGAATACTGTCGGTGTGATCATTGAGTTCGATACTTTCAGATGCTTTGCTGTCAGCCTGTGTTTCCGCGTTAGCTGTCTCAGCTTCATGCCCGTTGGGTGTAGATTCGCCTGTTTCGTCATGACCCTGCTCGTCAATCTCAAGCATGGGGTTAGATTCAAGTGCTTCCTGAATTTCCGTCTGTAGCTCAAGCGTTGAAAGTTGCAGTAGCTTAATTGCCTGTTGCAACTGAGGCGTCATGGTAAGGGACTGACCGATACGTAATTGTAAAGACTGCTTCATTTAATGATTGGCTTTAGTTTAGCGTTGACTGATATCTTATCATTTATAAGGAACATAATATGGTTTATAGCCTAAAATTTTGACCTAGATAAACATCTTTGACTTGTTTGTCGTTTAATACTTGATCAGGGGTTCCTTCGGCAATGACCTGGCCTGAACTCAGGATGTAGGCGCGATCACAAATTCCCAATGTTTCACGTACATTGTGGTCAGTAATCAATACTCCAATGCCTTTTTCGGTAAGCTGAGTAATGATCTTTTGAATATCCAGCACCGAAATGGGGTCAACGCCTGCAAAGGGTTCATCCAGCAATATAAAACCAGGCTCGGCAGCCAGTGCGCGTGCGATTTCAACCCGCCTGCGTTCACCGCCGGATAGACTGATACCCAGACCGTCCTGAATGTGTTCGATTTGCAGGTCGGATAATAATTCGGCAAGCCGGTCTTGGCGCTCGATTTTATTGAGCGGACGGGTTTCAAGAATGGCCATGATGTTTTCATTAACCGTGAGCTTACGAAAAATCGAGGCTTCTTGTGGCAAATAGCCAATGCCTAGTTGCGCCCGTTTATGCATAGGGTGGTGGGTAATGTCGTGATCATCCAACAGGATTTTTCCCTGATCGGGATTAACCAGACCGACAACCATATAAAAGCTGGTGGTTTTACCGGCACCATTGGGGCCTAATAAACCGACCACTTCACCACTATTGATGTGAATACTCACGTCATTGACAATTTTTCGCCGGCTATAGCTCTTGAACAGGTTTCTGGTAGTTAATACGCTCATTGATTTGTATGGCTATCTTTTTTAGGGTGTATGGTGATTTTGACACGTTCATTATCAGGTGTATTGCTATCACCGGCTATCATGATGTCATCTGCTGTGTTGTATGAGATTTTCTCGCTGCTAAAAACATTGCCTTTTTGCTGCAAGATAGCATTTTTTGTCATCACCAGAATTTCATTGTCGACATAAAATACCATTTCTTCAGCGCTGGCCTGTGTTTTTTCATTGAGCTCGTTGAGCTGACTGAATGAAGCCGGTGTTCCCTTGATGATGATTTTTGAAATTTTACTATTTTCAGAATGAATGCTAACGCTGTCGCCGGAAATAATCCGGCTTCCCTGGCTGATTTTGACGTGCCCGGAGTAATGGCTAATACCTTGTTTTTCTTTTATGACCAGCTTGCCGGCTTCAATATGAATGGGCTTTTCATGGTCGTTGTTAGTGGCAATGGCGGGCGCAGAAAATACCAAAGCGAGCAAAAAAGTAGCGGCGGATGCGGTTACAAAATCGAGCAGCCTGCAAAAGCCTGAGCGGCTTTTACTGCTGGGTTTGCAATATGAGTTATTTAACATAAGTAACCTTAACATTTGCTGTCAGCTCCAGTATACCCTGCAGGCTATCATAACTGAGTCCGTCGCTTTCAATGCTATTGCCGTTGCTATTGATGATGACATGGCTGTCTGTTTTTAAAGTTTCTGTGTCGGTAAAAAGAATCATTTTTTCGGCCTGAAAGCTAAGTTCAGGCAGCTTATCCTGTGCCGGTCTGAATATTTTAACATCATCATAAAACTCGATTCTTTCATTGTCTTTATAAAGGTTAGCTCTCCTGGCTGATATCGTCCAGTTGGCATCTTCATTAAATATTTCAGCGCGGATGGTCTGGATTTCAGCCACAGACTCCTGCTCAAAATGATCCAGACGCTTAGCTTGCAGGCTGTATCTGGGCAGGCCCTCCTTATTATGCGCGGTGAGTGTAAAATCCTCGAGAAAATAGTTAGCAAAGCGAACCTTTTCTCTGCTGATAAGTTCAGGTTTGCTGCTCAGCAGATCCTGCAGCCACCAGCCAAACAGCAGCAACAGAATGATCAGTATATAGCGGGTTGAGTTTTTCACGGCTGAATTATCTTAATCGCTTTGATGAGTGTCAGAAAGCAATCTAAGCCAGATAGCGCTTGATAATGTCATCCCATTTATCATGGGCTTCCAGAATCAGCTCACAGACATCACGACCGGCACCACGGCCACCCGGATTATCGGTAATCCAGTGTGCATGCTTTTTGACTACCGGACGGGCATCCTGCACCGCGATAGAAAAACCAACACGGCTCATAATTGGTAAATCGACAACGTCATCGCCGACATAAGCGATCTGATCCAGCGTCAGACCGGTTAACTGCATCATCTCGTCCAGCGCCGGTCCTTTTTCGCGCCGGCCTTGCATGACGTAGGAAACACCCAGTTCTTTCATTCGTAGTTTAACCAGAGTCGACTCACGACCGGTAATAATACCCACGTCGATACCCGCATCCTGTAATAAGCGCATACCAAAGCCGTCTTTAGAATTAAATGCTTTATATTCCTGGCCGTCGTCGCTGAGAAACAAACTACCGTCGGTAAGTACGCCATCCACATCAAAGATGACGAGTTTAATGCGTGAGGCTCTTTGCAGAATGTCTTGCATAATTTCTCCGTTGTGATGTGCGGCTAGATGACGCCGGCTTTTAGCATGTCCTGCATGTTAAGCGCGCCAATCAGTTTGTTATTGTTATCAACGATCAGCAGGTCATTAATAATATGGTGCTGCATAAAGTTCAGGGCTTCAGCGGCTAAGATATTAGCGTGCAAGGTTTTGCAGTTTGCCGTCATAACATCGCTAATTTTAGCCGTGTGAATATCGATATTTTTGTCCAGTGTGCGACGCAGGTCACCGTCGGTGTATACGCCCAGGACGGTTAGATCTGCAGAAACAATGGCCGTCATGCCCAGGCCTTTTTTCGACATTTCCAGTAATGCATCTTTTAGGCTGGCAGTGTTGCTGACGGCCGGAATGGCCTCATCTTTATGCATGATATCGCTGACGTGCAATAGCAGGCGACGACCCAAGCTGCCACCCGGATGTGAGAGGGCAAAGTCTTCGGCGGTAAAGCCTTTGGCATCGAGTAATGCGACTGCCAGAGCGTCGCCTAAAACCAGTGCCACTGTGGTGCTGGTAGTGGGTGCTAAACCTAACGGGCAGGCTTCTTTTGCAACCGTGGCATCAAGGTTGATATTGGCTGTACTCGACAGCGTTGATTGCGGATTGCCAGTGATGCTGATTAAAGGCACGCCCAGGCGTTTAATGATGGGCAAGATGGTAAGGATTTCAGCGGTTTCACCGGAGTTGGATAAGGCGAGCACCACGTCTTTGCTGGTAATCATACCGAGGTCGCCGTGGCTGGCTTCACCGGGGTGAACAAAAAAAGCCGGGCTGCCGGTACTGGCTAAAGTGGCGGCAATTTTGCTGCCTATATGCCCCGATTTACCCATGCCAGTGACAACGATGCGGCCTTGGCAGGCCATCATGATTTCACAGGCCGCTGCAAAATTATCATTAATTTGTTTTTTTAAGGTTTCAATACCGGCTATTTCGGTTTCGATAACGGCAAGACCAAGGGCTTTTAGTTGTTCTTTATCCATTCTTTTAAATTCTTTTTTAGGCTGCAGTGGCGCTCAGGTATAACACGGTTTCATAGGCAATAAAGCAGATGAGGAAAATGCCACCCTTAAAGCGGGATAAATAACCGGCTGATTTAAAGCCATAAGCAAAAATAAACAGTAACAGCGTCAGGCCGATAGTCCATGGCAAGTCACGTTCTAATACGCCCTGCGGTAATGCGCCGGGGGCAATCAGCGCCGGGAATGCCATCACGCCCAGCATATTAAAGATGTTTGAGCCTATGATGTTACCTAATGCAATGTCATGTTCTTTTTTATAAGCACTCATTATAGTAGCAGCCAGTTCTGGCAGGCTAGTACCGATCGCAACAATCGTTAAGCCAATGATCAAGTCACTGACGCCTAACTCAATCGCGATATTGCTGGCTCCCCAAACCAGTAACTTTGAACTGCCCAGTAAAACCAGTAAACCGCTGGTTAACAGCAGGCTGGCTTTGGCGGTGCTCATGGCTGCCGGCAATTCGTCTGCAAACTCCTGACTCATGGGGTCGGCGGTTTCTTTCATCGCCTGTTTGCTTAACCAGCCCATGACAACAAAGAGCCCAAGCAGCAAAATAATGCCATCAATCCTGCTCAGAGACTGGTCTAAAAACATGAGCAGAACGATAAGCATAATACCAGTTAAAATCGGCATTTCTCTTTTGATAATACCGGAGTGTACATGTAAAGGCACAATCAGGGCTGTGACACCTAAAACCAGCGCAATATTAGTGATATTCGAGCCCAGTGCGTTACCAATTGCCAGTCCGGGGGAGCCATCAACAGAGGCAAAGACAGCCACCAGCATTTCGGGTGCCGAGGTACCAAAACCAACAATAACCAGTCCAATGAGTAACGGCGAAATACCCAGATTACGGGCAACGGCTGAGGCGCCGTTAACAAACAGGTCTGCGCTCCAGATTAGCAGGGAAAAACCAACGAGAATGGCCAGGATATCGTATAACATCAAATTAAATCGCCTAACAGGAATAAGGCGCCATCATACACAAATTCAGGCGGTATCCAAGTCGCAACAATTAAAACAGGGCTATTTATTTATAAAGCCTGTCGATCAACGTATGATTGGTTTAATTTTTCTAATGAGTAGATAGTTTTGAGTTGTGTTATTGGAAGCTGGGGCTGGCGTCACCCTGAGTGGGATGATGATGTCTTTTATCCGCATGATTTGCCGCGGGAATGGCGCTTGTCTTATTATGCGAATGAATTCCATCTGGTGATGGTGCCGGCCGCATACTGGCTTGCTGATGGCAGCACTGAAGAAGACTGGCTGGACGATGTTAGCGGGGTTTTTACTTTTTATATCGACTGGCCATTTTTACAGCTGAGCGATCTGGCTGCCTATGAAAACTGTGCTCAGCAGTGTTTGTCGCTGGGGCAGCAACTGGCAGCGGTGTTAGTTGATGGCGATATCTGGCAAAAACTCAGCGCAGAGCAAAAACAATGGTTTAAAGCGGTAACCGAGCCGTTCAGACGCCTGCAGTATAATGCGGTCACTGATGCGGAATTCGCAGCAGTTTATGATGACCAGTTAGCAGCGGCAGGGGAGCAACTGCTGTTATTGCATAGCGACTCGAATGAAAGTCTGCGAGAGCTGGGCGGGCGCTTGAACCAGTTGTTGCAGACGGCTGCTCAGAAGACCGATGAAGCGGCTCATATTAAACACATAATATTATCTGGTCAGAGTGTGGATATTCAGCGACTGAAGGAGCTGGATACTCTGGTCACGTTACTTAATATATAACAATGCCAAAATGAGAACTGGTTCCGCTTGCTGAGTGGCTAAATGATTGACACTGTCAGCATCAGGATAGATGATTCATCGCAATAACTGAGCAATAAAAATATAACGAAAAGGGATACTAAAATTTCTATTCAAACATCAAATGAAAGCAACCTGATTGAAATTCGTAATATGAGCTTCAGCCGGGGTTCGCGAGAAATATTTAAAAACATCAGTCTGGATATTCAGCGCGGTAAAGTCACAGCCATTATGGGACCGAGTGGTACCGGCAAAACGACGCTGCTAAAGCTGATCGGTGGCCAGTTAAAACCGTCGCAGGGTTCGATCCAGATAGATGGTAATAATGTCCACCAGCTGAGCCGCAAAGATTTATACCAGTTGCGCAAGCGCATGGGCATGTTATTTCAGAGCGGGGCTTTGCTAACGGATATCAATGTTTTTGATAATATTGCATACCCGATACGCGAGCACACGGAACTGGATGAAAACTTAATCCGTTCGCTGGTACTGATGAAACTGAATGCGGTTGGCCTGCGCGGTGCGCGTGAACTGATGCCGTCAGAGTTATCCGGTGGTATGGCTAGACGAGTGGCCATGGCAAGGGCAATTGCGCTTGATCCGGTGATGGTGATGTACGATGAACCCTTTACCGGTCAGGACCCGATTTCAATGGGCGTACTGGTGAACCTGATTCGCAGCATGAACCAGAGTTTGCACTTATCCAGTGTTGTAGTGTCACATGATGTACCCGAAACCATGTCGATTTCAGATTACATTTACCTGATCTCAGGTGGCAGTATAGTAGCTCAGGGAACACCGGATGAATTGAAAAACAGCTCTGATCCATGGGTGCAGCAATTTATCGCTGGTCAGCCGGATGGACCGGTTCCTTTTCACTATACGGCATCACCTTTGATGCAAGATTTGCTGGGGGAATAATTCATGCTCGATCGATTGCAAGTTTTAGGGCAGCGGGTTATTTCGGTTTTTTCCCGGTTGGGACAAGCGACGTTATTTTTATATCAAATCATTTTAACCATACCCGGTTTGTTGAGCCGACCATCGCTGATTATCAAACAACTCTATTCAACCGGTGTCCAAACCCTGTTAATTATTGTTGTTGCCGGTTGTTTTGTCGGCATGGTACTGGCATTGCAGGCTTATTATGTGCTGGTTGATTTCGGTGCGGAAGATTCAATAAGCCAGATGGTCGTGCTGACCTTAATGCGTGAACTGGGGCCGGTGATGACGGGCCTGTTGTTTGCCGGACGTGCCGGATCAGCCTTAACGGCTGAGATAGGTTTAATGAAAAGCACCGAGCAACTTTCCGGCATGGAGATGATGGCGGTCGATCCGATGCAGCGTGTGATGGCACCCAGAGTGCTGGCAGGTTTTCTGGCCATGCCAATGCTAACCGCTGTTTTTATGGCCGTTGGTGTGCTCGGCGGTTATCTGGTGGCGGTACATGGTGTGGGTATCTTCGAAGGAGTTTACTGGTCACTGGCGCAACTGAAGGTGGATTTTTACACAGACTTAATGAACGGCATGGTTAAAAGCCTGGTATTCGGCTTTGTAATTGTCTGGATCGCTGTGTTTGAAGGTTACGACAGTGTACCCACATCAGAAGGCCTCGGACAGGCGACGACCAGGACCGTGGTGCACGGCTCTTTAGCGGTATTAGGTTTAGACTTTTTGCTGACGGCAATAATGTTTGGAGATATTTAAAATGAATAGTAGAAAATTAGAAATCGCAGTCGGCATTTTTGTTGCGTTAAGTTTTGCCGCCTTTTTTATGCTGGCACTAAAGGTGAGCAATTTAATTACTTATGAGAGCAGCACCGGCTATAAAATCAGTGCGACATTCGATAATATTGGTGGCTTGAGAGTGCGCTCTCCGGTAGCTGTAGGTGGTGTCAGAATCGGTAAAGTAGCCAGTATTGAGTATGACAATGAAAACTATGAGGCGGTGGTAACAATGGAAATTGAACCAAAATACAACCGTTTTCCAAGTGATACCTCTGCGGGTATTTTAACCGCCGGTTTGCTGGGAGAGCAGTATATTGGACTGACGCCCGGTGCAGAAGAAAAATACTTAAAAGATGGTGGCAAAATCACAGTTACTCAGTCAGCTCTCGTTTTGGAAGACATCATTGGTCAGTTTCTTTACAGCAAGGCAGATGAAAAATAATGAACCGAGCGTTTTTTTATAATGCGTTAATTGGCATTTCGTGCTTGCTGTCAGCAGGCGTGCAGGCGGAACAACTGTCGTTAGAGCAGGCATTGCAGCGCGCTTATGACGCGGATTTCAGGATCGGAGAAAAAGCCCATCTGGTGACTGCGGCTCGTGGTTTGCTGGATGAGGCTGAAGCCAATAATGGCTGGCGCACCGAGCTCAACAGTTTCGTTGGACTGACCACGGCGGTTGATGGCGGCTTTTATGAAAATGCTACGAACACTTGTGATGGCAGCGACTGCGTGGTACGAAGTGATCTGTATGACTTTGATAACTTGTCACTCTGGTTTAATGCGCAGTTTGCCATCATTAAACCCCTCTATACCTTTGGTAAAATAGAAAATTACACGAAGGCGGCAGAAAACAATATCCTCATCAAACAAGCCGAGGTTGAGTTACAGCGCCAGAGCACACGTTATGATGTCAGCCGTGCTTATTATGGTTATTTAACAGCGCGGGATATTCGCTATCTGATGGAGGACTCAAACAAACGACTAAAAGGCGCGCTTGAGCTGGTGAGCGAATGGCTGGAAGAAGAAAACGGTCAGGCTAAAGAATCTGATAAATATGCCTTAACAGCCGGTGTGGCTTTGTTGTCACGTTATCAATCAGAAGCTGCTGCACTGGAGAAGGTCGCTTTAGGTGGCCTGAAGGTGTTAACCGGCGTGGCTCTGGAAAATGAACTGAGCGTGACCGATCGCCGTATCACTCCGGTAGAATTGCCTGCAATGGTGTTGCCGGATCTCAAACAACGGGCAATTGAACAGCGGCCTGAAATGAAACAGGTAGAAGCCGGTCTGACAGCCCGCCGGGCGCTGCTTGCCGCCAGTCACTCGGATGCAAAACCAAATGTTTATGCCGGTGTGGGTGGTTCATTATCGTACTCACCGGGGCGTGAGACGGTTGAAAGTCCGCATTTGTATGACCCTTTCAACCATGTCGCAGCCACCCCGGTGATTGGTTTGCAGTGGTCGTTTTCTGGCGGGGTTCGCGATGCGAAAGTGAAGCAGGCACAGGCCGAGCTGGATGCGCTGATTTCAAAGGCCAGTTTTGCTCGCAGCGGCATACCGTATCAGGTGGAAGAAATGTTTACCCAGGTGCATGCCACTTTTGAGCAGGTAGAGCATATGAAAAGTGCCAGTAAAAATGCCCGTCGCTGGATGATCGCTGCCTATACTGATTTTGAAGCCGGGCTGATTGAAGCCGATAAAATCATTACCGCGTTCCAGGCCTACGTACTGGCGCATTCGGATTATTTACGACTGGTTAATGACTATAATATGAATACAGTAAAACTAAAGAACCTGATAGGTGAAGCAACTCTTGTCAGTAGTAAAGATTTAAGCGTTAATAAAAATTCAGCGGAGAGTATTAAATAATGAGACTAAAAAAACTGACTTCTATTGCTGTATTTCTGCTGTCTCTGGCTGTCGCTTCAAATGCTGTCGCGGCTGCAAAATTAGCGGCGGATGAGTTAATAAAAAACACCTCTGAGCAGGTATTGAAGGCGCTGGAAGAGCAAAAAGAGCGGCTGAAAAAAGACCCTAACCATGTTTACAAACTGGTGGATGAAATCATTCTACCGAATATCGATTTTGAAAAAATGGCCAAGCTGGCGCTGGGTAAAAACTGGCGTAAAGCGAATAAGTCAGAGCAAAAAGCCTTTACAGTGGCATTCAGACAATTGCTGGTCAGAACCTATAGTAAGTCATTAAGTGAATATAGCGGGCAAAAGCTTATTTATTTACCCTTTAGAATGGCCGATGGTGATACCGAGGTGACGGTGAGAACCGAGATAGATCAGCAGAGTGGTTTCCCGATTCCGGTGGATTATTCGCTATTTTTAAAAGGGGATGAGTGGAAGGTATATGATATTAAGATTGATGGTTTAAGTCTGGTGACTAACTATCGGGGCAGTTTTGCGAAAGAAATCAGAGCCAAAGGCATCGCTGAGCTGATCAAAAAACTGCAAGACAAGAACAAGCAGGAATCATGATGGCAGATTTTAATGTCGAAGTAGCCACTGACGGACTGGTGAAAATTGGCGGTGTACTGGACTTAAGCACTGTTCAGGTGCTGAAAAAACAAACTATTGGTTTGTTTAATGGCCCATCCGAGATACAATTTGACCTTTCGGCGGTTAGCCAAAGTAATAGTGCAGCGTTAGCACTGATGCTCGAATGGTTAAAAATTGCCCAAAAACATCAAGTTTCACTAACCTTTAGCAATTTCCCCGAACATTTGCTTCAGCTGGCAAGTGTTTATGGTATCGAGCAAGACTTAAATATAATCTGAATGAATAAATTAATTATCCAAGGTGGCACACCTTTAAACGGAGATGTTCGTATTTCCGGTGCAAAAAACGCAGTTTTACCTATCCTGGCAGCAACGCTGTTAGCGGATGGTGTTGCTATTATTGATAATGTGCCACATTTGCACGATGTGACGACTACGGTCGAGTTACTCGGCTGTATGGGTGTGCAAGTCGTGATGGGTGAAAAGCTCAGTCTTGAGGTGGATCCATCAACCATTACTAATTTCTGTGCGCCGTATGACCTGGTGAAAACTATGCGTTCATCAATACTGGTGCTGGGGCCTTTACTGGCGCGTTTTGGTGAGGCTGAAGTGTCGTTGCCGGGTGGTTGTGCGATCGGCTCACGGCCGGTGAATCTGCATATTAAAGGTTTGCAGGACATGGGCGCTGAGATCGAAGTGGTCAACGGCATTATTAAAGCCAAGGCCAAACGCCTGAAAGGTGCGCGCATTGTTTTAGATATCGTTACCGTAACCGGTACAGAAAACCTGATGATGGCGGCCGCTCTGGCTGACGGCATCACTACTCTAGAGAATGCAGCACGTGAGCCTGAAATTGTTGATCTGGCTAACTTCCTGAATGCGATGGGCGGCAAGGTCTCCGGTGCCGGCACCGATACCATCACCATTGAAGGTGTAGAGTCACTGAAAGGAGTGCGTTACAGGGTGCTGCCAGACCGTATTGAAACCGGTACTTTTTTAGTGGCGGCGGCCATTAGCGGCGGTAAGATTACCTGTAAAGATACCGACCCAACCCTGCTTGATGCGGTGTTGGATAAGCTGACAGAGGCGGGTGCTGATATTCAGGTAGGTGCTGACTGGATTTCACTGGATATGCATGGCAAACGGCCAAAAGCGGTCAATATTCGTACCGCCCCTTATCCTGCTTTTCCAACGGATATGCAGGCGCAATTTACCGCACTGAATGTGATAGCAGAAGGCACCTCGACCATTGTTGAAACGGTGTTTGAAAACCGCTTTATGCACGTACAGGAATTACAGCGCATGGGTGCAGACATCGAACTGGAAGGTAATACAGCGATCGTAAAAGGCGTTAAGCGCTTAACCGGCGCGCCTATTATGGCAACTGACCTGCGTGCGTCAGCGAGTCTGATACTGGCCGGAATCTATGGTGAAGGTGAAACCATCGTTGAGCGTATTTATCACATTGACCGTGGCTATGAATTGATCGAAGAGAAACTGGCTCAGCTGGGTGCTAAAATTCGCCGCGTTCCACGCTAATTTTTTAGTTCATAACCAATAGATTAAAAGAAATTTCATGAGTGATGTAATTACAATTGCCTTATCAAAAGGCCGTATCTTTAAAGAGACCATGCCACTGCTGGCAGCCGCAGGTATTATTCCGACAGATGATCCGGAAAAGAGTCGTAAACTGATTCTTGATACTAACCGCGATGACGTTAAGCTGGTTGTTATCCGTGCCACTGATGTGCCAACTTATGTGCAGTACGGTGCTGCTGATATTGGCGTTGCCGGTAAAGATGTTTTACTTGAGCACGGTGCGGAAGGTCTATACGAGCCGGTTGATTTGAAAATTGCCAGTTGCAAGTTAATGACGGCCGGGCCGGTAGATTACATGCCACCGACAGGCCGCTTACGGGTTGCAACAAAATTTGTAAACGTAACCAAAGAATATTTTGCATCCATCGGTCAGCAAGTTGAAGTCATTAAACTTTATGGTTCTATGGAGTTAGGGCCTATCGTCGGCTTGTCTGACTTAATTGTTGATGTGGTTGATACGGGCAATACACTGAAGGCGAATGGTTTGAAGCCAATGGATAAAATTGCCGATATCAGTTCGCGTTTAATCGTCAATAAAGCCTCAATGAAAATGAAACATGATCGCTTACAGCAAATCATCGAACAAATGCGTGACGCAGTAGAAGGTAAGTAATAGCCATGCTTGATATTAAACGCCTGAATTCACACGATGCTAACTTTCAGCAGCAACTAGATGACTTATTAGCCTGGGAAAGTGTCTCGGATAAAAAAGTTTTTAACACGGTTATGGAGATTCTTGATGCGGTTAAAGCTCAAGGTAATGTCGCTGTGCTGGAATACACCAATCGTTTTGATGGCTGTACATTTAATAACGGCGCTGAGCTTGAGTTATCAAAAGATCAGTTAAGCGCTGCGCTGGAGTCAATTAATCCTGAGCAGCGCCAGGCTCTGGAAAAGGCGGCGGAACGTGTGCGTGCTTATGCTGAGCATCAGAAAATGGAATCATGGTCTTATACTGAAGCTGACGGCACTGTACTGGGCCAGCAGGTGACATCATTAGATCGTGTTGGTTTATATGTGCCGGGTGGTAAAGCGGCTTATCCCTCATCTGTATTAATGAATGCAATTCCGGCGAAGGTTGCCGGAGTTCCGGAACTGATTATGGTGGTGCCAACGCCTAATGGTGAAACCAATGCACTGGTACTGGCAGCAGCGGCGATTGCTGGTGTTGACCGGGTTTTCACCATTGGCGGTGCACAGGCCGTTGCCGCACTGGCTTATGGTACCGAAACCATTCCTCAGGTTGATAAAATCGTCGGCCCCGGCAATATTTATGTGGCAACCGCTAAGCGCATGGTATTCGGTACAGTCGGCATCGATATGATTGCCGGGCCATCAGAAATTTTAGTGTTGTGCGATGGTAAAACAGATCCTGACTGGATTGCGATGGATTTATTCTCACAGGCAGAGCACGATGAAGATGCCCAGTCTATTCTGGTGTGTCCCGACGCGGCTTACATTGAACAGGTTGTCACCAGTGTTGAAAAACTGATCAAAGAAATGCCGCGTGCAGAGATCATTAAAGCCTCGCTTGAAGCACGGGCAGCTTTTATTACAGTTGATGACTTAAATCAGGCGGCAGAAATCAGTAACTTTATTGCCCCTGAGCATTTAGAGTTGTCAGTTGAAGATGCGCAGCAATTTGCAGAGCAAAAAATCAAACATGCCGGTGCTATTTTTATGGGTCGTTACACGGCTGAGGCGCTGGGTGATTATTGTGCCGGTCCTAATCATGTTTTACCAACTTCTCGTACCGCGCGTTTCTCGTCACCTTTAGGTGTGTATGATTTCCAGAAGCGCTCAAGCTTGATTGGTTGTTCGGCAGATGGTGCATCTGAGCTGGGTAAAACAGCATCGATTCTGGCACGTGGTGAGGGTCTGGTTGCGCATGCTTGTTCGGCTGAGTATCGTATTAAAAAGTAAATTGAATTCTTCAATTTATTTTAACAACTTCTTTATCACTCTACTGTCCTAATGTTATAAGTGTTTTATTCCCTCCCCTGGGGTGAGGGGTTAGCCTATATGAATTTGTATTCTTCAGGCATTGTCGGTACTCGTGCCGGCGGGCGAGTCACTTTTTTTTTACAGCTAAAAAAGTAACCCAAAAAGCTGCCCTAACACTGTTTGCCCTGCGGGTATCCGTGCATTGTCACCAAGTTCTTCTAAGTGATTTACAAGATTTCATATATTAGCTTCACTACCGGGTCATTTCACATTCACGTCCCTGCTCAGTAAAGCTCAATCTGCCGTCCATGGCAGATTACCCCTGCTTTAAAATAATGCACGGCAAACACTGAGACGGGAAGGTAAGTCAAAACCGATAAGTCCTAATAGTCTTTAGCCTTTGGTCTTTTGACTTTTGTTTAGATTTACTCTTCCCACTTAAACAAGCCGAGGTAATTCTCATCGCCTCATAATGAGAACTTGATTAACGAGATGAACTCTCTTGCTTACTATATTTTACCCACTTTGACGTAAGTAAGGAGCGTGAGCAGAATACGGAAGCTTAGCTGTAAAAAAGTACTCACCGCCGGTGTGACTACCAACAATGCCAAAACGAAGCAAGTCGCTTACACCTTGCCATGATATGCTGGAAAAGTCTTGTGACTTGACTTAAGAGGATCGGAGCTCTTGTTGCTTTTTATAAGGTTAAATAGTTTTCGGCTTTGATTTAACTATATGCTATTGTTAGACGACATAACATACAAATACTGCAGGTAGTGCTAATGGGTGATGTACTTCCCTTCAAAAAGAAAACAGCCAAAGAAAAACATGGCAAAAGAATCATGTGCCAAAGCGGTTTTCACAAATGGGAAGTAATGACTGAAAAAAAGTTTGATGTAAAGCAAGGTAAGCTGGTCACCGTTTATAAATGCAAACGCTGTGGAATAATAAAAAACGAAGCGCGATAGTAGTTTGAGATGGACTGTTGTTAATCTATGGAAGTTATGCAGAGAATTCCGCTATAGTATCTTGAAGCGATACATAGCAGACATTAAATAATAAAGTATAAATGACTGACTAATTAAATAAGCAATCATTATAAATAACAGATATAAATACACCCATGGAAAATTTAGAACGCATTGGTTATGGCAGTTGGTTGCAAGCACATATGCATGCTAGCAAGATGGCAGGTCATGAAATTGCGCGAGTTGTATCAGTCCACAAAGGTAGCTATATGGTAAGCAAAGGTGATGGTGATGTCTTTGCTGAATTAACTGGGAAATTAGCTTACTCTTCAAATTCTGCCGCTGATTTACCGACAACAGGTGATTGGGTTTATGTTGATTTCTATGACGGTGATACGCATGCAATTATTCATGATGTTTTTCCAAGAAAAACGTTAATACAAAGAAAATCATCAGGAAAGTCTATTGATTTTCAGTTGGTCGCCGCAAATATTGATACTGCTTTTATTGTTCAATCAGTAGATTATAATTTTAATCTCAGACGTTTAGAACGATATCTGGTCATGGTAAATGAAAGTAACATCACCCCGGTTATTCTGTTGAGTAAATGCGACCTGATATCACAGGAACAAATAAATAAAATAGTAGAAAGTGTTGTAGAAATCACCTCTCAAACTACGATATTGCCATTTAGTAATCAAAGTGGTGTAAATATTGATGCCATAAAAAATTTACTTCTATATGGTCATACTTATTGCTTACTTGGATCTTCAGGTGTTGGTAAAACAACTTTGTTAAATAGTATTCTCGGCAGCGAACTATTTAAAACCAGAACAGTAGGTAAAATTGATAGTAAAGGTCGACACACGACAACAAGTCGTGAATTGGTATCCTTAGATAATGGCGCAATGTTGATAGATACACCAGGAATGAGAGAGCTTGGTAATATATCTGTAGAAGTTGGTATAGATGAAACCTTCTCAGACATAATCGGGTTGTCTATGAGCTGTAAATTTAGTAATTGTAAGCATATAAACGAAAAAGGCTGCGCAATTCTTTCGGCTATTAATGATGCTGCTCTGTCAGAAAAAAGATACCAGAATTACATAAAAATGAAAAATGAATCTTCCTTCAACGAAATGTCATATTTTGAAAAGAGACAAAAAGATAAAAATTTTGGGAAGATGGTCAAATCTGTGATGATAAATAAACCTAAAAAGCAGTGAGCAATAAAAACACAGCAGGTATAAGTTTTTAATTTTTATGTTTTGTGGGTGGTTTTTTCGATTATCGAGCGTCTACTGCTGGCCGAAAGTGTGATTCGAATGATAATGCTTTGGTGATAATGTGCCGGTTCGGTACCCATATTCAGTAAAGCCTGTATAGCTGTACCTATATTTGTTGAGGCAGGTGTCCGGGTTAGCCGCTCTCACAATCAGGCTTTAAATATATGTGTCATGTAGCGTTTTTACTGTTATTTTGGCTAATAATAGACTATTGATATAATAAATAGTTGTGCAGGTGTTTTGGTTGAAAACAAATAATTTTTTAAGTGTTTCATTAAGGGATTTAATATCAAGTGGCTATGTTTTCTAAATTTACAGGTTTGTTGCTTGTTTTAAGTTGCCTGACCTTTAATAATGCATTCGCCAAAGAAGGACGCGTAGAAAATACTTTAAGTAGTAAGCATCAGCTAGTTATTGCTTCGTCCAATAATTTCCCCCCCGTTAATTTGCTTGATAAGAATGGTGAGCTAACTGGTTTTGCCAGAGAGCTGTCTGAAGCAGTAGCCAGATCTGTCAATGTTGAAACGCGTTATATTCAAAGTAGCGTCTGGACTGATGTTCTTAAGTGGCTCGATGAGGGTGAAGCTGATTTGATTCATGATACTGGATATACCCAGGAACGAACGTCCTACCTTGATTTCAGCTTGCCTATCATAGAGATGCCAGAATCAATTTTTGTTCGTGCGCAGCATTATGATATTAATAATATTAGTTCACTTTCGGGCAAAAAAGTCGCCTGTGTTAATCAGCATATTACACATATCTATCTTAAACGATTTAAAGAAATTGACTGTTACATTGTTAACACACCCGCAGAAGGCCTGATTGCCCTGATCAATGGCAATGTTGATGCGTTTATTTATCCTGAACAGATTGTTCTTTATCTGGCGCAGCAACTTGAATTAGAAAAACGAATCAAGGTTGTTGGTAAGCCCTTGCGTGTGCTCAGCTGGTCAATGACAGTCAAAAAAGGCAATACTGAAGTACTTAAGTTGCTGAACAGGGGTATCAAATCTGTCAAAGAGAGAGGTGAGTACCAGCGTATCTATGATAAGTGGTTTGGTAAAAGACTGTTGGTTGGATATACAAAGAATGAAGTACTTATAATCACTGCTGTATCTGTACTCCTGGCATTATTGTTCGTTATCGCAATCAGTTTGTTTATATATATCCGTAGCATGCGCACAGCTAATCAGGCGCTTATGGAAAGTGACAATAAATATCGTACTCTTGCTGATAAATTACCCCAAAGTATTTATCTTAAAGATACAAATTCAGTTTATGTTTCCTGTAATCAGCGTTATGCAGATAGCCTGGGTATCACGCCTGAAGAAATTATTGGCAAGACCGATTATGATTTTTTCTCAACTGCTGATGAATATCGCGAAGGTGATCGTAAGATTTTAGAGTCGAAGCAAACCACTGAATTTATCGAAAAAATACATATAGATGGCAAGGATCTATGGGTTAATACTATCAAAACACCGGTTTATAACGAAAAAGATGAATTGAGTGGTGTACTGGGTATTTTTTGGGACATTACTGAACAGCGAGATCTGCTGAAAAAACATGCCGAAATAATAAAAGAATATGATGCGATTACAGCTACTGTGCCAGATATAATGTATAAGCTGAATGATAAGGGTTGTTTTACCTGGTGGAATGATACTTTTGAAAAAGTTACTGGTTTATCGTCAGATAAAATAAACAATCTTTATGCATCTGAAGTAATAACAGAACGCGATCGCGACAGAGTTGTTCTTGCTATGCAGCAGGTATTCGAAAATGGTTTTTCTGAAGTTGAAGCTCATCTTTCAACACTAACAGGTGAGCTGCTCTATAACTTCAATGGAGCCCGCTTGCTTGATAGTGAAGGTAATTTACTTGGTCTTGCTGGTTCAGGCAGAGACGTGACAAAGCAGAAAGAAAGTGAGCGTCAGCAGGAATTATTACAAAGACAATTAGCTCAGGCACAGAGGATAGAATCTATTGGCCAGTTGACGGGAGGTATCGCGCATGATTTCAATAATATCTTAGGCAGTATTCTTGGTTATGGCGAGTTATCTCTTAGTGTTCTGGAACGTAACCCCCCAATAGAAAAAATTCGCCCGTATCTAACAGAGATTATTCGCTCTGGTGAGCGAGCACGTGACCTTGTTAAACAGATGATGGTATTTTCGCGCGATAGCGTAAATAAACCACATTCAGTTAATGTGGCACAATTTATAGATGAGCTTCTTAGTATGTTGCGCCCTGTTATTCCGAGTACTATCGAAATAACTACAGAGATAGATAAAGATTTACCTGCAATAGTGATTGATTCTGTTATGACATTGCAGATGCTGCTAAATTTATGTATTAATGCTCGTGATGCTATGGGAGGAAGTGGCAGGCTAACGATATCTGTTAAACCTAAACAAATAATGCAGAAGATGTGTGATTCATGTCATAACGTATTTTCAGGTGAATACATTCAGTTTAGGGTCGGTGATACAGGTGCAGGAATTAATTCAGAGCTAACTAGCAGTATTTTTGAACCGTTCGTGACGACTAAAGATGTGGGAAAAGGGACCGGAATGGGGTTGTCTATGGTGCACGGTATTGCGCATAAACACCTTGGTCATATTTGTGTTAATTCAGAGCCAGGTAAAACGACTTTTAAAATTTATTTGCCTGTCGGTAATGTGGCTGATGATTCAAGTGTAGTTAACAATAATGACTCAAATATCATAATCAATGATAATGGGGTACATCATATTCTTGTTGTCGATGACGAATTAATAATTGCTGAATTACTAAATGAAATTCTTTCCAGTCACGGATACCGGGTTACTGTAAAGCACAATGGACAAGATGCCTTAAAGGCATTTACAAATAATACAGGTGAGTATGATATGGTGATTACTGACCAAACAATGCCGAATATGACAGGCAAAGATATGGCCATTAAGATACTAAATGTTAAGCCCAGTCTGCCCATTATATTGTGTACTGGATATAGTGAGCAGATTAATGAAGAGGAAGCCAGGAAGATTGGTATTCGAGCTTTTTTAAGAAAACCCGTCAATACAAATGACTTGTTAAAACTTATTCCCAAAGTTTTAACAGCTTGAGAAATAATATAGTAATATTTATCTTAATAGAAATAAATTATCGCTGATCTAAATGTTCAAGTCAGGAGTTATTCCAAGCAACTCTTATTGCTTCCCCATCATCCGTGATGGTCAGTGCAGGGGATAGAGTAATGCATCAGTAATTACCGATGCTCTGAGGTTTTATTGAGTTTGTTTTTTTCTCCGTGACTCTGCGGCAGATTTTCCCTTTTTAAATTAATCGATGTTTAATTGCTTAGCTGCGGTCGTTGTATGAGTTCGGCTGTTGTTGAGAAGCTTTGCATTTGCCGGACAGTTTTAATTTCAACTTTTTGTTGTGGCCGGCTGTCTGCAATAGTGTTGAGGATATCTCTGACATCGTTGATTTTTTTGTCATCAATTTGAGTGATGATATCACCGATTTTTAGCCCGGCTTTATAGGCAGGGCTGTCAATAAAGACTTCGGTGATTAGCACACCACTGATATCTTTTAAGCCAACTTTTTTTAGTATTTCCGGATTAACGTCCTGACCCTCAACACCAAGCCAGCCACGCACAACCTGACCGTGCTGGGCGAGATCTTGCATGACATCCAGTGCGAGGTTTATTGGAATTGAAAAGCTGATACCCTGATAGCCGCCGGACTGGCTGTAAATGGCGGAGTTGATGGCGACCAGTTCACCGCGTGTATTGATCAATGCACCGCCTGAGTTACCGGGGTTAATGGCAGCATCGGTTTGAATAAAGTTTTCGTAGGTATTGAGTCCGACCCGGTTTCTGCCAGTGGCACTGATAATGCCCTGAGTGACAGTCTGACCAACGCCATAGGGGTTACCGATGGCCAGTACAATATCACCGACTTCAAGCTGGTCTGAATTGCTAAGAGGAATGCTGGGCAGGTTATTGAGTTCAATTTTCAATAAGGCTAAATCTGTTTCCGGATCACTGCCTACTCGTTTACCACTGACCGAGCGGCCATCCATTAAAGTCACACTGATTTCTTTGGTGTTAGCCACGACATGGTAGTTGGTCAGCACCAGGCCGTCTTTAGTCAGAATCACACCGGAGCCTAAACTGGTTTTTGTGTTGAAACGGTTAGTGTGAGGTGAAGTCTGGCCAAAGAAACGCCCCAATAACGGGTCAAGCTGAGAATGGCTTGATGTTTCAGCCACCTGAGCGACGGCTTTAATACTGACTACTGAGCGCGATGCGACTTTAACGGCGTGCGCATAGCTATCTCGGGAGTAGGGTGCAGCAGTGTTTGTGACAGGAGAGCTGAGCTCTTGTTTCTGCAGCTGAATAACAATCGTACTGAACAGACCTATGATTACGCCAGCTGTACCCCAGGTTAAGATATATCGCAGCACTTTGTCTCGCCTTACTTTTATGGCGCTCTGAGTTAGAATGGGCTCTATTATTACTGTCGGAAGAGGTCTTGTATAGATGGTGCAGCGTAAAGAGCTGGTGGATTATCTGCAGTGTTTCCTAAATGTTGATGATTTTAAGGACTACTGTCCGAATGGGTTGCAGGTTGAGGGTTGTTCTGAGATTAATCATATTGTCGCTGGTGTAACCGCGTCACAGGCACTTATTGATCAGGCTGTGGAACAAAATGCCGATGCAATACTGGTGCACCATGGCTACTTTTGGCGGGGAGAGTCCGAGCCTGTTGTCGGCATTAAACAAAAGCGAATCAAGACCTTGCTACAAGCCGATATTAATCTGTTAGCCTACCATCTACCGCTGGATGCCCATCCGCAACTGGGTAATAACGCCCAGCTGGCGCGGCAACTAGGGATCGAAGATGCCGTAAGTCGTAAGCATAACGGGGTAAATGATTTACTGTGGGAAGCTAGCCTCAAACAATCAATGAATGCAGTCGAGCTGGGGCAGTTATTACAGCTGCGACTGGAGCGATCGGCATTATGGCTGCCATCGACGAGCAATCAGCGGATTAAAAGACTGGTCTGGTGTTCCGGCGGGGCTCAGTCATATATTGAGATGGCTGCCGCGATGGGTGCCGATGCGTATATCAGTGGTGAGGTTTCCGAGCAAACTACGCATCTGGCAAAAGAGCTGGATATTCATTACTTTGCAGCTGGGCATCACGCAACGGAGCGTTACGGTGTGCAAGCATTAGCGGCACATTTGGCGGAGAAATTTGATATTAGTTATCAATTTATCGATATTGAAAACCCGGTTTAAGATTTGGCCATACTGTTTATGGGTGAATAAACAATTTTAATGCCATTGTAAGCCCTTAAAAAATATATAAAAAACACTAATAAAAAATCTGATATAAGAAATTATTTTCTTTAGAATCAAATGCTTATAAATTAATACTTGGTCTTATTGGCAACATGCTATATGCTATGCCGCCATTAATGGTCATTAGTCGAATAGTGGCCGAAAGGTAATGAAAAATTGCGTGAATCGAACAGCTTTTTAGGGATGACTTTCTGAGCGGTTTACTTTGGTTTATTTTTAATTTTGTGTTTTGGAGAGCTGCACATGACTACAGATACTGTAGATACAGGCAAACGCCGCACGCTCACACTAGCCACTTCAGCTGTTGCTGCTGTTGGTGCTGGTTTTGTAGCGGTTCCGTTTGTTTCGTCTTGGGCTCCTAGTGAACGCGCTAAAACAGCGGGTGCACCAGTTGAGGTTGATATTAGCAAGTTAGATGAAGGCCGTTTATTGACGGTTGAATGGCGCGGTAAGCCCGTCTGGGTTGTTAAGCGTAGCAATAAGACGCTGGAAGATCTGAAAACATTAGATGATTCACTGCGTGATTCAGCTTCAGAAAATGATCAGCAGCCAGAGTATGCTAAAAACGCATCGCGCTCAAGAAAACCAGAAATTCTGGTTTTAGTGGGTATCTGTACTCACCTGGGCTGTTCTCCTACTTTCCGCCCTGATTTGGCGGCGGCTGATTTAGGTGCTGACTGGAAAGGTGGTTTCTTCTGCCCATGTCACGGTTCTAAATTTGATTTGGCGGGCCGTGTATATCAAGGCGTACCGGCACCATTAAACCTTGAAGTTCCTCCACATTATTATGTGAGTGATAACGTGATCCTGATTGGTGAAGACGGGAGTGCTGCGTAATGAATAAATTATTAAACTGGGTGGATGAACGCTTTCCACTAAGCTCTTTGTGGAATGATCACATGGGCCAATATTATGCACCTAAGAACTTCAACTTCTGGTATTTCTTTGGTTCACTGGCGTTACTGGTTCTGGTTATCCAGATTGTTTCAGGTATTTTCCTGACCATGCATTACAAGCCAGATGGTGCAACAGCGTTCGCCTCTGTTGAGTACATCATGCGTGACGTGCCTTATGGCTGGTTAATTCGCTATATGCACTCAACCGGTGCCTCGGCATTCTTTATCGTGGTTTATCTGCATATGTTCCGTGGCTTGATGTACGGTTCATACAAGCAGCCACGTGAGCTGATCTGGTTGTTTGGTATGTTTATCTACCTGGCGCTGATGGCTGAAGCATTCATGGGTTATTTATTACCATGGGGTCAGATGTCATTCTGGGGTGCTCAGGTCATCATTTCATTGTTTGGTGCAATTCCTTGGATTGGCGATGCCTTAACACTGTGGATTCGTGGTGACTATGTTATCTCTGACGCAACCCTAAACCGTTTCTTTGCATTACACGTTATTGCATTGCCATTCGTTCTGGTTGGTCTGATTGTGGCGCATATTATTGCTTTGCATGAAGTGGGTTCTAATAATCCTGACGGTGTTGAAATCAAGAAAAACAAAGATGAGAACGGCATTCCAAAGGACGGTATCCCATTCCATCCGTACTATTCTGTTAAGGATATAGTGGGCGTTATTGTATTCCTGATGTTCTTTGTGTCGGTTATGTTCTTTGCGCCTGAAATGGGTGGCTATTTCTTAGAGCACGCTAACTTTGTTCCTGCGGATGCATTGAAAACACCTGAGCACATTGCTCCGGTCTGGTACTTCACGCCGTTCTATGCAATCTTGCGCGCAGTACCTGATAAGTTGTTGGGTGTTATCGCGATGTTTGCGTCGATTGCAGTACTGTTTGTATTGCCATGGATTGATCGTTGCAAAGTGAAATCTATTCGTTACCGTGCAGCGATTTACAAAGTAAATCTGGCGGCATTTGTCGTGAGCTTCCTGGTGCTGGGTTATCTGGGTATGTTACCGACTACGCCGGGTCGTACATTGGTGGCACAGATTGCAAGTATCGTTTATTTTGGTTTCTTTGCGGTGCTTTGGTATACCTCTAAAAATGAGCAGACTAAGCCGGTTCCAGAAAGGGTGACAAAATGAGAAAACTAATTACTGCATTATTATTAGCTGTTGCTCCGTCACTGGTTCTAGCTGCTGGCGGTGGCATTCAGCTTGATCAAGCGAATGTGGATGTGTCTAATAAAGAATCGATCCAGCGTGGCGCAAAAACTTTTGTGAACTATTGCCTAAGTTGTCACTCAGCTGCTTACATGCGTTATAACCGTTTAGGTGCTGACGCGGGTATGACGGATCAGCAGCTGAAAGACAATCTGATATTCACACGTAACAAGAAAGGCGAGCAGACTAAAGTCGGTGAGCTGATGAAAGTTGCGATGACTGAGGATTACGCCAAAGAAGCCTTTGGTACCAAGATCCCCGATCTGACTGTTATTGCCCGTTCACGTGGTGCTGACTGGTTATACACATATCTGCGTACTTTCTATGTCGATACTAAACGTCCTACAGGTCATAACAATAAAGCTTTCCCGGATGTGGGTATGCCGAATGTGTTATGGGAGCTGCAGGGTGTTCAGGAAGCTGAGATCCGGGTTGATGATAAAGGTACCAAACACGTTGAAAGCCTGAAAATTACGCAGGCAGGTACACAATCTGTCGCTGAGTTTGATCAGACTGTTAATGACCTGGTGACTTATCTGGTTTACATGGGTGAGCCCATGCAGCTGGAGCGTAAAACCATTGGTTTATGGACATTAGGATTCCTGTTCATATTCTTTATTCTGGCTTATATGCTTAAGAAAGAGTACTGGAAAGACGTTCACTAAGAGCAATTTGTGATACTCTAGCTGCCAGCAGGTGCCAACACATCTGCTGGCAGTTTTTATTTATAGATTCTGAAAAAACGGAGTATATCTATGGCGACACTCGCCAATCGCAGATCAGTAATGAGTTTGTTTTCGTCACCGACATGTCCATATTGTCATCGTACGCGTATCGTATTGTCTGAAAAAGACATTTACTTTGAAGTGGTTGATGTTGATCTGGATAACTTACCGGAAGATTTGCTGGATCTGAATCCATACCATACCGTACCAACACTGGTTGACCGTGATCTGGTTTTATATGACTCGGGTGTGATTACAGAATACCTGGATGAGCGTTTTCCTCATCCGCCACTGATGCCGGTTGATCCGGTTTCCAGAGGTAAGTCTCGTCTTGCGTTGTACCGTGTTGAAACTGACTGGTATCCACTGATGCATGACATCATGACGCGTGGTGAAAAAGCCAGTGCTAAAGCACGGAAGATGTTGCGTGAAAGTATTACTGCAGCCAACGAAGTGTTTGAAGTTATGCCGTATTTTCTGAGCGAAGAGTTTAGTTTAGTTGACTGCACTATTGCACCCATTTTATGGCGTTTGCCGATATTGGGCATTGAACTGCCTGAAGAAGCAAAAGCGGTAAAAGCGTATGCAGAACGCTTATTCAGTCGTCCGTCATTTCAGGCGAGTCTGACTGAAGAAGAACGAGATATGCGTTTGTAATAGTCACATCATCAGCAAGGCAGAGCTTTGCTGAATGATTTATCAAAATATTTATAATTATGACATCTAGCCGGCCTTATTTAATTCGAGCACTTTATCAATGGATTGTAGATAACGGCATGACGCCTTATATTTTAGTTGATGCAGAGTCTCCTGACCTGGTAATACCCAGAGAATTTGTTCAGGAAGGAAAAATCGTACTCAATATCGCGCCGATGGCGGTTCAGAATCTAATTCTGGCTGATGATATGATTAGTTTTAACGCGCGCTTTAGCGGTGATTCTATGGATCTTCTGATAATAGTTGACAGTGTTCTGGCGGTATACGCTAAAGAAAATGGTCAGGGTATGATGTTTGGCGAAGAGTCAAACGGTGATCACCCGACGGATCCATCGTCACCCACTATTAGCAAAAACAGCAAGCCTAAGAAGCCTACATTACGGGTTGTAAAATAATTAACAGTAACCGCTTCGGAGCTGAAATTTCAGCTCCGAAGCGGTTTGTTATTTTTCCGCAGGAATGGTCTTGCCGGGGTTTAGGATACCTTTGGGATCAAAGGCCTGTTTGATTAAATGCATCACCGCAAGAGCTTCTTTATCCAGTTCACTGGCAATAAACTCCAGTTTGTCGATACCCACACCGTGTTCACCGGATAATGATCCGTTCAGTGATAAAACCAGCTTAAAGACATCATCAAGGCATAAATAAGCCGCCTCATCTTTTTCCTGAACCAGTAAGTTAACATGAATATTACCGTTGCCGGCATGACCGAAGTTAACAATGGGGATCTGATGTGCGTTGCTGATTTTTTCCAGTCCGTTAATTAATTTTGGGATGTTAGAAACAGGCACGACCACGTCTTCATTGATTTTTTTTGCAGCAACATGGCGTAAACTGGGTGAAAGTGCCTTGCGTGTTTCCCATAGCGCTTTTACTTCAGTCTTATCATGCGCGACGGTAAATAATTCAAGGCCGTCATTTTGTGCGGCCTGCCCGATGTCTTTTGTCATCTGTTGCAGGTGTTCGGTTTTCCCATCCACCTCAATCATTAACATGGCGCCGGCATCTTCAGGCAAGTCGGCTTTTGAATATTGACGCACCATATTCAGGGCATTTTTGTCCATAAATTCAAGCGAGCAGGGGGTTGTGCTCTGAGCCATGATTTTTGAAACGGCTTGGGCGGCACTGTCAATGGTCTTGTATATTGCTTTAATCGTGCTTTTGCTTTCTGTTAAAGGCGTTAGTTTTAAAGTGGCCTCGGTGATGATGGCAAGTGTGCCTTCGGAGCCAATCAGCAAACGAGTTAAATCATAACCGACAACGCCTTTAGTGGTGTAAACGCCGCAACGCATTATATTGCCGGCACCGCTAACCGCCTCCAGTCCAAGAGTGTTTTCTCTTGGGGTGCCGTATTTAACCGCTCTTGGTCCGGCTGAGTTATAGGCTAAATTGCCGCCGACTGTACAAAAGGCCGCACTGGTTGGGTCCGGTGGCCAGAAAAAGCCGTGTTCTGCGGCAGCGATTTGTATCTCTTCGTTGGTGACACCGGGTTGTACGACCATGTAGCGATCATTCGGTGCTATCCGCAATATTTTATTCATCCGTTCAGTGGACAAAATGACGCCGCCAGTAATGGGGACCGTGGCGCCGGTTGTGCCGGTGCCTTTGCCGCGAGCAATCAGGGGGCTGTTGAAACGGTTACAAAGAGCAACAATCTGGCGTACTTGCTCAGTTGTTTCTGGCAGCACAACAAAATCAGCCAGTGCATGGCGGCGGCTATTATCCAGACCGTAACTCCAGATATCGGCCGGCTCTGTTTTAACGTGTGTGCGGCCAAGTATTTCAACCAGGCTTTTTTCAAGAGACTTATTAGACATTAAAGTTACTGACCTAATAACTGGTGGTCAATTAAATCGCAAAGACAATGAATGATGAGTAAATGGGTTTCCTGAATGCGTGCGGTGGACTCAGCGGGAACACGTATTTCAATGTCATGTGAGGATAATGCTTCAGCCATGTCACCGCCTGATTTCCCGCTCAGTGCGATTACAATCATATCGCGGTCATGTGCCGCTTCGATAGCACGCACCACATTGTTTGAATTGCCGCTGGTACTGATGGCTAAAAGAATGTCGCCTTCATTTCCCAGGGCATGAATTTGTTTTGAAAAAATCATGTCAAAACTGTAATCATTTGCAATCGATGTGATGGTAGGTGTATCCGTTGTCAGGGCAATCGCCGGTAAACTCGGGCGTTCCATTTCGTAACGGTTAAGCATTTCTGAAGAGAAGTGCTGTGCATCACCTGCCGACCCGCCATTACCACAGGATAAAATTTTATGCCCGTTCATAAGGGCATTAGTAATGATTTGTGATGCCTCTGTTATTAAAACAGGCAGTTCTTCCATAGCAGCGAGTTTAGTGGCCAGGCTGTCTTCAAAGCTTTGTTGTACACGTTCAAGTAAGTTCATATATTCAATTTCTATTGTGGCTTGATAGGTGAATTATAGCGTTTAGTTTACTCAAATGCGTATTTAATCCAGTTGACTTTGGATTTGTCCGTCAGGCTTGAGAGGGTGACAACATCAAAACGTGCATTCAGTTTGCTGTTATGTTTCTGCATATAGTGTTGTGCTGTTATGCGTAGTTTGCCTTGCTTTTTACTATCGATACTCTCAATCGCACCGCCAAATTGTTCGCTTCTTCGGAATCTTACCTCGATAAAAACCAGGGTTTTTGCATCCTGCATAATCAGATCGATTTCACCGTATCGGCAAAAGTAATTTTTTTCCAGCAGCTTTAGCTGGTGTGATTCAAGCAGCTGTTGCGCCAGTATCTCGGCTAACTTTCCCTGTTCGCTTTGTCTTTTCATTGCTAGTTAATAGTCTGTTGCCCGGGTTCATTATTGTCTGTTGGTTCAGGGTGGTAGATGAGAGACATGTTTTCTGCACTTAGAGGTTGCGGTGTACCACTGATAAACTGCGCAAAAATCAGTTCCCTGTGAATACGTAACAAAGGGTCGAGTAGCAGGTTACCGGTGTAGCCGCTAAAACGTTCTTCAGAACGTGCTTTTAAGCGGCCAAGGTACGGAATCAGATGATAAGCATCGGCACCAAGAGCGTACAGGCGAGAGTAATGCTTACTGGTTTGTGGCCAGTTTTTTATAATCGCCGATTTTAATTTGTTGTCTTCCAGTACCCATGGAATGTCACAATACACTAACTGATTAATATCACGATCGGCACTGTTATCAATAACACCGGAGAAAGCATGCGAGGTTGAGTAAACCTGTAAGTCGCTAGCATGATGAAACTTTAACTGCGGCAAGATGGATCTGGCTGCTCTGGGGTGGCTGGCAATAAAAATCATATCGATATCTCGCCGGCGATAAGCTTCAAATTTAAGGTTGTCACCCAGTGTTCGTTTTATTTTATTAAATCGCTGCTGGCTTTGTGTCAGGTTTAGCAGGTGTGTGATCGAATTGGAAAAATCATTTCGTTTAGTCTGGTAGGTTTGTGTGCTCCGTACTTCTCCGCCTAGCTTAACAAACTGTGCTTCAAATGCATCCTGCAATCGTTGTCCCCATGAGGTGGCTGGGACAAGAACAGCGGCATATTTTTTACCTTGTTTAATAGCCAGTTCAGCAATTTGTACGGCTTCATCTTCAGGTAGTAATCCAAACTGAAACAGGTTGTCTGTAACTGATGTTTGATGTTCGGCATAGTTTAATGTCAGTACAGGTATCTCCAGCTCTTTTACTTTCGACAGCTCTTCTATAGCTGTTTTTGATAACGGTCCAACAATAAAATCAGAGCCTTTTTGGATAGCAGTCTGGTACTGTTGCCAGATCGGTGTTTCACTTGAGCTGGTATCGATGACTGATATTTCGGGCCGGTTATTTGCAGCCGTGCTGAAATGAGCGCTTAAAAATCCGTCTCTGATTGAGCGAGCGGCTGCCGCGTATTTACTTTTAAGTGGCAGTAATAATGTAATGTGTTTTGGGTGCTTTATCAGCTCGGTTTGATTTTTTGCCAGAGTAGACAGAAACGTATCGCCGGCCGGATGAAACGGGTGGCTGAGTAACCAGTCCTGATAAACCTGCTCAAGATGCTGCCAGTTGTGCTGGTTGTTTTTTGTTGCAATCGCCAGCTCCAGCCAGCCTTTTATGCTTGCATCAAGTTCCAGTGTGTTGATCTGCTTGAGGCTGTTTAATGACATCATATTTAAAATGCGCCAGATGGTGTACTGGTTGTCATCTATCGGCAGCTTGTCCTGTAATAATGTGGCTAACTCAAGTCGTGTGCGGATAGCTTCAAAAGGGTAGCCGGCACCCAGAAATGCCTGCGCTCTGATACTGAGTATTTCAATTTTTTGGCTGTTGCTGAGGTTATCCAGATTTAATGGCAGTGCCTGTAACACATTGAGGTTTTCTCCCTGTGCCAGCATTATCCTGTTTTTTAACAGCGTGGCTTTTTCAACCTGGCTTGCTGACAGATACTCCGGTTTTATTTTATCTATGGCGGAACGGGCTGCCGGTATTTCAAGTTGTTCATACAGCCATTCGGCCATTTGCAAAATATACTGTTGTCTTTGCGGGTCACTGCCGCTTTCACTGAGCTGAATATAATCCTTGAGTTTTTCTGTTTGCTGCTCGGAGAGTTGTTTGGTTTGTGACGTCAGTTCCTTTTCGATTGATACCGGTGGTGCAGCCGGGATCTCTCTGATCTCATCTGGTTTGGGCGCGCAGCCGGTCAGTAAGATCAATACGAAGGCGATAACGTTAAGAATTAAAGGTTTATTCATATATTTATGGTTTGTTAACGAGAGAAAACTCAAATTGAAATACCTATCTATTCTACAATAGCTATTTCATTATGTCTTATAAACTAAGTGCCGGAGAAACAGGCTTTGGAACAGGTAATCGGGAAACTGTACGTGGTGGCAACGCCAATTGGCAATCTGGCAGATATTAGTCAGCGGGCACTTGATGTATTGCGGCAGGTTGATCTTATTGCAGCTGAAGATACCCGGCATAGTGCAAGGTTGATGGAGGCGTATTCTATTAATACGCCATTGAAAGCCTATCATGATCATAATGAAGACTATCAGTCAGGTGTGCTGGTTGAAAAACTACTTGCCGGGCAGAATATTGCGCTGATCTCAGATGCCGGCACGCCGTTAATCAATGATCCGGGGTATCGCCTGCTCAGTGCAGTACATGATGCTGGTATTACCGTGGTGCCGGTACCCGGTGCTAATGCGGCGATTGCGCTATTGTCGGTCTCAGGGCTGGCGGTTAATAGTTTCACCTTTGAGGGATTTCCGCCGGTAAAATCACAGCAGCGCCAGGGTTATTACGCAAAATGGCTGAAAAGCCCGCATACCCATGTTTTTTATGAGTCTAGCCACCGTATTGTTGCGTCATTAAGGGATGCGTTATCAGTGCTGGGCCAGGAGAGGCAGGTGGCGATGGGGCGCGAAATCACCAAAACCTTTGAGACCATCAAGCGCTGTTCATTGGCTGAGTTGTGTGAATTCGTAGAAGCCGACAATAACCAACAAAAAGGTGAATTCGTGATCGTGGTGAGTCGTGCAGAAGTCGATGAATCGGGTTCTGAGAATGAGGTCAGGGAAATGTTGGAGAAGGTGTTGCCCATCATTTCGTTAAAGCAGGCGAGTCAGGTGGTGGCGGAATTAACGGGGCAGAAGAAGAATAAAATTTACCAAATAGCACTGGAAATGCAGGAAGGTGATGGTTAAAAAAGGATCATGATTCTCGCATGCCGTTAGTGGGAATTCAGGGTTTTAGCTCTTTAAAGTCAAAGGCTGCGGGTGCGGGAGCTTACAGTCTTTGACTTTGATTTGAGTATTTAGACTCACGCTTTTGACGTTCACTGTACTCAGATTGAATATCAATATGAGTACTTTAATTTGTATGCTCAGGTGTCGTCTTAACATATAATACGCTGCGAGTCGGCCAGACAATCGCGGCCTGATCTTCATCGATCAGGCGGAGGAAAGTCCGGGCTCCATAGGGTAAGGTGCCAGGTAACGCCTGGGGGGCGAGAGCCTACGGCAAGTGCAGCAGAGAGAAGACCGCCTGCTCAGTGTATTCTGAGTCGGTAAGGGTGAAAGGGTGCGGTAAGAGCGCACCGCGCAACTGGTAACAGTTTGCGGCAAGGTAAACCCCACCTGGAGCAAGATCGAATAGGAGAGCGTATGGTGCGGCCCGCATTGTTCTCGGGTAGATCGCTTGAGGCGTATGGCGACATATTGCCCAGATGAATGGTTGTCCAAGACAGAACCCGGCTTATCGGCCGACTCATTTTTAATCAATTTATAGACCTCTTTATGGGTGCATTCTGTGCTCATATTTAATTTAAATACCGTTCGTCAGTTTGTTGTGACTGTATAATGTCGTGCAAACTTAATGTAATGGTTTAAGTTGTCAGTACAAGCCAATGATTTCATTTGAGTTAAAAATCAACCTTGATTTTATTTTCTGTAATATCTCCTAACGTATTGACCTACAAGCCTTTTTTTCCACTTAGCCATCGTGAAAACCTTGACTGGTGGGGGCTGCGGGGACTATAGTGCTGATATGTGGGGAATAGTGGGTAAGTGTGGGTAATTGTGTTTAGGGGAATCAATAATCTGGCTCTTGATACGAAAGGACGTGTGGCTATGCCGGCACGCTATCGTGAGCGCTTGCTTGATTGTTGTGGCGGAAAGCTGATTGTTACGATTGAGTTTGACCCTTGCCTGTTAATTTACCCGCTGCCTGAATGGGAAAAAATTGAAGAAAAATTAGTGGCGCTGCCGTCAATGAACAAGCAGACCCGTACTTTGCAACGGCGGATGATAGGGCATGCAACAGAATGTGAAATTGACTCTCAGGGTCGTATTCGAGTGCCTGCGATTTTACAAGAGCAGGCCGGTCTGGAGAAACAGGTTGTGATTATCGGGCAGGGGAAAAAGTTTGAGATATGGAATGAGGCAACCTGGCAGGATAACCAGAATACCTGGCTGGATGATATTAAAAATGATGATGAAGGTTTGCATTCATCACTAGAAAGCTTGTCCCTCTAAGCCGATGACAGAAAAATTCACACATCAGCCGGTCCTACTACAAGAAGCGGTTGATGCACTGGCAATCAAAGCCGATGGTATATATATCGACGGTACTTTTGGTCGTGGCGGACATAGTGCGCTTATATTGTCTCAGCTGGGTGATGTGGGAAGGCTGATTGCATTTGATCAGGATCCTGAGGCGATTGCTGTTGCTCACGAACGTTTTGCCGGTGATCAGCGCTTTGAAATTGTGCATGAAAACTTCAGCGTTCTGGGAGAAGTTGTTAAGGCGAAATCCCTGACGGGTAAAGTAGATGGTGTGTTGCTGGACATAGGTGTTTCCTCGCCGCAGTTTGATGATGCGGAACGTGGCTTTAGTTTTAGTCAGTCGGGTCCGCTCGATATGCGCATGAATCCGCAACAGGGTATTTCAGCGGCTGAATGGCTTAGTAAAGCCGAAGCAAGAGACATTGCCCGTGTACTGAGAATTTATGGCGAGGAAAAGTTTGCTAACAAAATAGCTTTTGCGATTATTGATCAGCGTGAAGAAAATCCGATTACAACCACACTGGAGCTGGCCAATATTATTAGTGCTGTTGTGCCAAAGAAAAACCTGAAAAAACACCCTGCTACCAGAAGCTTTCAGGCGATCAGGATTTATATTAATCGCGAGCTGGAAGTGCTGCAAGAAACGCTTGAGCAGGTTAATGATGTGCTGGCAATTGGCGGACGCCTGTCAGTTATCAGTTTTCATTCATTGGAAGACAGAATTACAAAACGTTTTATAAAAAAGATGACGAGCGAGCCATCAGCATTACATGATTTGCCAATAAAAAACGACGATATTATCAAACCGATGAAAAAAATTGGTAAGTCAATAAAGGCCGGTGAGAAAGAGCTTGAAAAAAACCCGCGTGCAAGAAGCGCTGTGCTGAGAGTGGCTGAGAGGGTTAGCTGATGTTTAAAAGCCTGTCTCTTGGGCTACTGGTTTTACTGGTAATGGCTTCCGCTATATCGGTTGTTTATAGCAAGCACCTGAACAGGAAAATGTTTGTGGAATTACAGCAAATTAATAAAAGCATTGATGAGCTGAATATAGAGTGGGGTCGATTGCAGCTGGAGGAAGGCGCATGGTCCGATCACAGTCGTTTAGAAGAAGTTGCAAGAACAAAACTGAATATGATATTGCCGGGAATTAACTCAGTGGTGTATTTAAAGCCGTGAATAGCGCAAAACAACAATTTGCTTTCAGAAGACTAATTATTGCCGGGTTATTTTTGCTCGCAGTTTGTGCTCTTTTGTGGCGTGCGTTTGATTTGCATATTAGTAGCCAGGTGTTTTTACAAAAGCAGGGTGATGCACGCCATATCCGTACAGTTGAGATCAGTGCGCATCGTGGAAATATATACGACCGTAATGGGGAGCCGCTGGCTATCAGTACGCCGGTCGACAGTGTGTGGATAAACCCAAAACAAATTACCGGCAGTTTAGATCAGCTGCCAGAACTATCAAAGCTTCTTGCGATTGAAACAGAGTCTCTGCAAAAACGACTGATAGCAAACGCATCGCGCGAATTCATGTATGTAAAGCGCCGTGTTCAGCCCAGTGTTGCCGAGCAAGTAAAAAAGCTGGCGGTTGAAGGTGTTTATTTGCAGCGTGAATATCAGCGCTTTTATCCGACGGGTGAAGTCAGTGCGCATGTGCTTGGATTTACCAATGTTGATGACGAGGGGCAGGAAGGGATTGAACTTGCCTATAATGAGTTTCTGGCAGGTAAGAGTGGTGCAAAAAAAATCATTCGAGACCGGCTGGGAAGGGCGGTTGATGATGTTGAACGAATCAGTTCTGCCGAGCCGGGACAAGATCTGACGATCAGTATCGACAGACGTTTACAGTATCTGGCTTACCGGGCGCTTAAGTCGGCAATGAAAACTCATAAAGCAAAATCGGCATCAGCGGTTGTGCTGGATGTAAAAACGGGTGAAGTTTTGGCAATGGTTAATCAGCCATCTTATAACCCGAATGACCGAGCTGATCTGAATCCGTCGAGAACACGTAACCGCGCGGTGACAGACCTGTTTGAGCCGGGCTCTGCGATTAAGCCGATCACAATGATTGCGGCGCTGGATAGCGGAAAATGGAAATCAAGTGATGCAGTAAGTACATCACCTGGTTATATGAAAGTTAATCATAATACGATTAAAGACGTCAGAAATTTTGGTGACTTGTCATTGCCTGCTGTTATTTATAAATCAAGTAATGTGGGTATCTCCAAGATTGCGTTGTCACTTTCAAAAGAACAGCAGTGGCATATATACCGGCAGTTCGGGCTGGGTCAGACTACGGGTAGTGGTTTCCCCGGTGAAGTTGCCGGGCATTTTGATTTTTATAAAAACGTGACAGATTTTGAAAGAGCAACACTGTCGTTTGGCTATGGTATGTCGGTGACACCACTGTTACTGACCAGAGCTTATGCTGCAATCGCAAATCACGGTGTGATAAATCCTGTCAGCTTTTTAAAACTGAACGAGAAAGCAGAAGGTAAAAGCGTTTCCAGCAGCGTTATAGCAGCTGATGTTATCAGAATGATGGAAACAACGGTTTCCTCAAAAGGTACGGGTATTCGTGCAGCGGTAAATAATTATCGTGTGGCAGGTAAAACAGGCACGATTCATAAATCCAAGGCAGGCGGTTACGAAGATGATAGTTATCAGTCTGTGTTTGCCGGTTTTGCGCCGCTCAGTGATCCGCGACTGGCAATGGTTGTGATGGTTAATGAGCCATCGGCAGGTGAATATTATGGTGGTCAGGTGGCCGCGCCTGTGTTTTCAAATGTCATGATGAATGCCATGCGTTTGCTTGATATTGCCCCCGATAAACTGAACATAGGGAATCAGCTAAGTGACAAAAAGCAGCGTAAGCGAGTGTCAGTTCTAAGCGATGTGAAAAATGGCGGGCGTGTATGATGCCGGCAATGAAACAGCAGTCTGGGATGATGTTATCTGAGTTATTTAAAGGTATACAGCAGATTAATGAGAAAGATGACAGGCAGATTCAATCGTTGCAGACAGACAGCCGCACAGTTGAACAGGGAGATGTATTTATTGCGATGCCGGGTGTAACGAGGCACGGGCTTTCATATTTATCAGCAATTGTAGAAGCAGGTGCTATTGTCGTTATATATGCAAAAGCTGACGCAGAAAATTACCGCAGGCAGTTGAATGCATGCCGGGGGAAAGTTGTTCAGATCGAAGTGGCATCAATTAGAGATGTGGCCGGTCAAGTGATTTCACGGTTTTATGATAATGCAAGTCAGAAAATGTCAGTCATCGGTGTGACAGGAACTGATGGTAAAACATCGGTCAGTCGCTTTATTGCACAGTCTTTGTCTGAGGATAGTAAGACTGCGGTGATTGGCACAACGGGCAATGGTATATGGGGTGACTTGACAGAGGCTAGCCATACCACGCCTGATGTATTGTCGTTACACAAAATGTTATCTGAGTTGAAAAATAAATCAGCTGACGTTGTTGTAATGGAAGTTTCTTCGCATGGAATAGAGCAGGGAAGAATTTCAGGGGTGGATATTGAGACGGCCATTTTAACAAATGTGACACGAGATCACCTTGATTATCACGGTACAGTTGAAACCTACCGGGAAATAAAAAAGCGCTTGTTTTATCAGGACTCGGTAAAAAATATTATTGTCAATCTGGATGATGCGATAGGTAAAGAACTGGCACAGAGTTTATCAGCCACAAAAAATGTATGGGGCTATAGTCTTTGTGGGGGTTGTGATCCGGCAATAAACAGTACTTACGCGGCCTTGATCAGCGTAAAAAAGGATGGTTTTAATGTTAAGACGGTAACACCATCGGGTGAAATTGACTTACATGTTCCGTTTCTTGGTCGCTTTAATATCTCTAATGCGTTAACGGTTTTATGTGTGTTGCTACTGAATAAAATTGAACTGCATGAAGCTGCAAGACGCATAGCTGCGCTGCAAACGGCACCGGGCAGAATGGAAGTATTTAAGGCTGAAGAAAAACCACTGGCTGTGGTTGATTTTGCGCATACACCGAAAGCACTGGAGCTTGCTTTGCAGGCAATGGCTGAGCATTGCAAAGGAAAAATATGGTGTGTTTTTGGCTGTGGAGGTGACAGGGATCAGGGTAAGCGGGCACTCATGGGAGGCATTGCAGAGAAGTATGCGGATTATGTTGTACTGACGGATGATAACCCGCGGCATGAAAATAGCGCTGACATTATCGCGCAAATATTGTCAGGTATCGAGAACAGCGAGCAGGTTGTTGTGATTGAAAACAGACGGCTGGCCATTGAGTATGCAGTGCAGCATGCAACAAAAGATGATGTGGTGCTAGTGGCAGGAAAAGGCCATGAGTCATTTCAAATAACAGGTGACTTGAAAATGCCGTTTAATGATCGCTTTGAAGTGCAGCGCCTCATAGGAGGAGATCAGTTATGATGATTTCTGAAGTGGCGAGTATTTTCAATACAAAATTTTCTGGCGAAGATAAAAAATTTAATTCGGTTTCTATTGATAGCAGAACCTTGAATCCGGGGGACCTGTTCATCGCATTAAAGGGTGAAAATTTTGATGGTCATGAATATTTACAGCTGGCGTCAGAGAAAGGCGCTGTTGCCGCAATTGTTGACCGCAAAATAGAAGCTGATTTGCCGGTTATCGTGGTGCAGGACACAAAACTTGCCCTTGGACGGCTTGCAACATACTGGCGCCAAAAACTTCAGCTTAAGATAATTGGTTTAACAGGCAGTAACGGTAAAACCACTGTTAAAGAAATGCTGGTGTGTATTTTTTCAGAGCTTGGGTCTGTCACTGCAACAGCGGGTAACTTTAATAATGACATTGGACTGCCATTAACATTACTCAAAATGAAGCCGGAACATGAATTTGCTGTGGTAGAGATGGGTGCCAATCATATCGGTGAAATCGAGTATCTGACTAAATTAACGCGGCCGGATGTTGCGCTATTAAATAATGCGGCACCGGCGCACCTGGAGGGTTTTGGATCAATGCAGGGTGTGGCTGATGCAAAGGGTGAAATATTTTCAGGCTTAAGCAATAACGGTATAGCGGTTATAAATCTTGATGATAAATTTGCCGATTACTGGATTTCACTTTGCGATGATCATAAAAAAATATTTTTTGGTCTGGATGCGGCTGCAGATGTAACGTCACCCGTGAATGCGGATGAGTATGACGGTATGTTTATATTGCAAACCGCTGCCGGAGATATTGAAATTACACTCAATGTGCTGGGTCTGCATAATCTGAAGAATGCACTGGCAGCAAGTGCAGTTGCTGTTGCTTTTGGAGTGGACCTGAATGTTATTAAAGCAGGTCTGGAAAAGTTTAAAGGCGTAAAAGGCCGGCTGCAGGTCAATAAAATGAAGAATGATTCTGTTGTTATAGATGATTCCTATAACGCAAACCCGGGCTCTGTAAAAGCGGCCATAGATGTGCTGTCGCAACAGCAGCCAAGAACAATACTGGTGCTGGGTGATATGGGCGAGCTTGGTGATAATGCCGGAAAGCTTCATGCGGAGTTAGGTGTGTATGCCAGAGAGAAAGAAATAAATTGTTTGATGACATATGGTGAGTACTCGATGTTTGCAGCAAAAAGTTTTGGTGAAAATGGATTCTCATATGCCAATAAACAGGATTTGATAAACGATTTAAAATTAGAGCTGAATGAAAAGGTAGCAGTGCTGGTGAAGGGGTCACGAAGTGTGCATATGGAAGATGTAGTGGCCGAGCTAATTGATAACAATCCGGGAGCTGTATCATGTTGCTAATATTGACCGAGTATTTGTCGCAATTGTACAGTGCGTTCAATGTGTTTTCGTACCTGACTCTCAGAGGTATATTAGGTGCACTGACGGCGCTGATAATATCACTGATGATCGGGCCGATGATGATCCGCCACTTATCAAAATATAATATCGGGCAGTCAGTCCGAGATGATGGACCGGAATCACATTTTTCAAAAGCAGGTACACCGACCATGGGTGGGCTTTTGATTCTGGTTTCGATTGTTATCAGTACACTGCTTTGGGCTGATTTAAGTAATTATAAAATCTGGCTTGTATTGGGTGTGACGGTTGCATTTGGAATAATTGGCTGGATTGACGATTACAAAAAAGTTGCACTAAGAAACTCAAAAGGCCTGTCAGCAAAACATAAATACTTTTGGCAGTCAGTATTTGGATTTGCGGCGGCATACATTCTCTATACAACGGCACAGTCACCAGCGGAAACTCTGCTGAGTGTACCGTTTTTTAAAGATCTGATGATCGACATGGGCTGGTTTTTTATCGTCTTTGTTTATCTGGTTATTGTCGGCACCAGTAATGCAGTTAATTTAACGGATGGTCTTGATGGTCTGGCAATTATGCCGGCTGTGATGGTAGCGGCTGCACTGGGCGTTATTGCATATTTAACAGGCCATGTGAAATTTGCCGAATACCTTTCTATTCCATATATAGCTGGCGCCGGAGAAATGATTGTGTTTTGCGGGGCAATGGTGGGCGCCGGACTGGGTTTTCTATGGTTTAACACATACCCTGCGCAGGTATTTATGGGTGATATTGGTGCACTGGCACTGGGCGCTGCATTAGGTATCGTGGCTGTTGTGATTCGTCAGGAATTATTGCTGTTTATTATGGGGGGGGTGTTTGTGATGGAAACCCTGTCGGTAATATTGCAGGTGGCATCCTTTAAATTAACCGGCAAGAGAATTTTTAAAATGGCACCTATTCACCATCATTTTGAATTAAAAGGCTGGCCTGAGCCGCGTGTGATTGTCCGTTTCTGGATTATTACATTCTGTCTGGTTCTGGCTGGTCTGGCAACACTTAAGCTGAGATAGATAACGGAAACGTTAGCAACAGATATGATTAAAGATAATACAACTGTTAGTTTGTCTGAAAATATTATCATTCTCGGTCTGGGAGTGACCGGGTTGTCTGTCGCTCGTTATTTAAGTGCAAAAAATATTAATCCGCTAGTTGTGGACAGTCGTGAACACCCGCCGGGTGAATCTGATCTGAAGCAGCAGTTTCCTCAGATTGAGTGTGCTTTTGGTGTGTTCGATAAAGATATGTTAGCAAAGGCCGGACAAATAATAATAAGCCCCGGGATGTCTTTGAAACTTCCGGAAATTGAGTATGCGCAGTCACAAGGTGTCGAGGTGATTGGCGATATTGAGTTGTTTGCAAGAGAAGTAACAGCACCGGTGATTGCGATAACCGGATCGAATGGCAAAAGTACCGTCACTACTCTGGTTGGTGCGGTGTTGAAGAAATGTGGATTGAATGTTGGTGTGGGCGGCAATATTGGTGTGCCGGCCCTTGAGTTATTAAGTCATGAATATGATGTTTATGTCTTAGAACTCTCCAGTTTTCAACTGGAAACTTTGCATAGTCTGAAACCTGCGGCAGCCGTGGTGTTAAATATCAGTGAAGATCATATGGATAGATATAACGCTATTGAGGATTATGTTGCAGCTAAAGAAAGTATTTATAAGCATGCAAACAAACTAATTATAAATCGTGATGATAATCTGGTTTCAGCAATGGTTACTGACGGTGAAGGCAGCGGATTCACACTGGGTGAGCCGTCGGGAAATGACTTCGGCTTGAAAGCTGTTAATGGTGAAAGCTGGATTATTAGAAATAACCGTCCGCTTATCAATACCGCTGACCTGTTTCTTAGTGGTTTGCATAATGTGGCAAATGTTATGGCGGTGCTTGCACTTCTTGATGGCTTTAATTTGCCCGAAGACAAGTGCTTTGCAGCCATCAAGGAATTTCCCGGGCTGCCTCATCGAATGCAATATGTGGCCCTGTCTGATGATGTTAGCTGGATTAATGACTCAAAAGCGACCAATGTTGGAGCGGCTCAGGCTGCTATCAGTGGGTTAACGGGCGAGATTATTTTGATTGCAGGAGGTGAGTGCAAAGATGCTGACCTAAGTCTTTTAAGGCGGCCTGTTGAAAGCCACGTAAAAATATTAATACTGATCGGTCGTGATGCAAAGCAGTTAGAGGCGGCATGTAACGGTGTTGTAAAAATCGTGCACGCCAGTTGTATGTATGATGCAGTCGTTAAAGCCAAACAATATGCGGTAGCCGGTGACAGCGTTTTGCTATCTCCTGCATGTGCAAGTTTTGATATGTTCAAAAATTATGAGCATCGTGGGCAGGTATTCATTGACTCTGTCAAGGCGGTGCTGGCATGAGCGCATTAGTAGAGTCATTTATGCAGTCAGCTAAGCCAGTGTCACAGCAGAATGTAATTGCAAATCAGCTTGATATGAAGTTGCTGTGCGTCGCGCTGTTAATTCTATGTATTGGTCTGGTGATGGTTGAGTCGGCATCAATTACTACGGCTGACCGTACGCTTGAATCGCCCTTTTATTATCTTAAACGGCAGTTGATATCAGCCTGTATTGGTCTGGGTGCGGCTTATTTTATTACCAAAATACGTCTGTTGTACTGGGAAAAGTCAGGGCTGCTATTACTGGGTATGGCAATGATCTTACTGCTTGTTGTACTGATACCTGGTGTGGGTAAAACAGTAAACGGAAGTATGCGCTGGATACCCGTCGGTTTGTTCAACCTGCAGGTATCTGAAGTTGCTAAGCTGTTTTTATTAATCTACACAGCAGGATATCTGGTGCGTCATGGCAGTGAAGTGCAGCAGACTTTATGGGGTTTTTTAAAGCCTATGTTGCTGGTTAGTCTTGCGTGTTTACTGTTACTGCTTGAACCGGACTTTGGTGCAACCGTGGTGGTTATGCTGACTGTTATGGGGATGATGTATTTAGGGGGAGTGCGTTTTACGCAGTTCTCCGCTTTGATAGTCTCGTTTGCCGCAGCTGCCAGTTTAATTGTTATTATCTCGCCTTATAGAATGCAGCGTTTAACAGCGTTCGTAAACCCATGGGCAGATCCGTTTGATAGCGGCTTTCAGCTAACACAGTCATTAATTGCGATTGGACGAGGATCTTGGTCTGGGACCGGACTGGGCGGAAGTGTGCAAAAACTTTTTTATCTGCCGGAAGCACACACAGATTTTATCTTTGCGGTATATGCAGAGGAGACCGGACTGATTGGTGTATGCCTGCTGATATTTTTATTCACAATGCTGGTATACCGGGCGTTTATGAATGGTCGTGAAGCTGAGAAGCTGGGTAATCGTTTTGCTGCATTTACAGCTTATGGAATTGGTATCTGGCTGGGCTTACAGGCATTTATAAATATTGGCGTCAATATGGGTGTGCTGCCAACAAAAGGCCTGACCTTGCCCTTGATGAGTTACGGTGGAAGTAGTTTGATTGTTAATTGTGTTGCTATTGGTTTGTTACTGCGGATTAGTATTGAGAATGCACAGTATGGCAAGCAGGCTTTGAACCGTTCTAAAGCCGGGAGCACTGTATGACAAGACCTGTATTGATTATGGCAGGTGGTACCGGCGGACATGTTTTTCCGGCACTGGCAGTTGCAGATACACTAAAAAAACACGGTGTGCCTGTGGTGTGGCTGGGAACAAAAAAGGGAATTGAAGCGAGAGTTGTGGTTGATGCCGGCTATGATATTCGCTGGTTAAGCGTGAGTGGGCTGCGCGGGAAAGGCAGGCTTTCATTACTGATTGCGCCATTTAAATTGTTACGGGCATGCTGGCAGGCATTCAGGGTAATCATTGAGCTGAAGCCGGTTGCTGTTTTAGGTATGGGGGGCTTTGTATCAGGACCCGGTGGACTAATGGCCTATGTATGCAGAAAACCATTACTGGTGCATGAGCAAAATGCTATTCCGGGAATGACAAATTCGCTACTGGCTAAAATAGCAGACGTTGTAATGGAATCATTCCCTGCAAGTTTCAAAAACAATTCGAGGGTGCGGCTAATCGGTAACCCTGTGCGTAAAGGAATTACAGAAATACGCAATCCACGTGAGCGACTGGCAAACAGAAAAAATGAAATTAATATTTTAGTCGTCGGCGGTAGCCTCGGTGCCGCAGTTTTAAATAACACCGTGCCTGAAATGAAGTCGCTGATGCACGAGAGTATTGATATAAATATATGGCACCAGACAGGTAATAAGAATTTTGATGATACTTTAAAGATGTATAAAAACTTTAATGTTGAAGCGAGGGTCGATGCGTTTATTGAAAATATGGCAGAGGCTTATGACTGGGCGGATGTGGTTATTTGTCGCGCCGGTGCAATGACTGTTTCTGAACTGGCTATGGCCGGTGTTGCATCTATATTGGTGCCTTATCCATATGCGGTCGATGATCACCAGACTGCAAATGCGATGTATCTGGTAGCAAGTGATGCGGCTATCTTGATATCGCAAAATGAACTGACAGCTCTGCACTTAAAAGAAGTCGTGGTGTCATTAAACCGGGATAAAATTTTGCAAATGTCAGAAGCTGCAAGGCAGTGTGCTATAGCGCAAGCTGCAGAAAAAGTAGCGCTGTTATGCATGAAGACAGGGGGCTTGGCATGATTACAGATCATCCAATGAGAAGAATAACTAAAGTACACTTTGTTGGGATTGGCGGGGCCGGCATGTCTGGCATAGCAGAAGTCCTTACCAATCTTGAATATAAAGTGTCAGGCTCAGACCTGAATGAAAATGTCGCGACTAAACGTCTTAGAGATCTCGGTGCTGTAGTGGCTATCGGTCATGCAGCAGAAAATATTCAGGACTGTGATGTGGTTGTGACATCGACTGCTGTGAATGAGTCTAACCCTGAGGTGATTGCTGCGCGGGAAAAACGCATACCCATTATCCCGCGTGCTGAAATGCTGGCAGAGTTAATGCGTTTCAGGTATGGCATAGCAGTAGCTGGTACACATGGTAAAACAACTACGACCAGTTTAGTTGCCAGTATCCTTGGAGAAGCCGGTCTTGATCCGACTTATGTCATTGGCGGCAAGCTGAATAGTTCTGCAAGTAATGCAAAACTCGGGGCTGGTCGTTATCTGGTAGCAGAAGCTGATGAAAGTGACGCATCATTTTTATACCTGCAGCCGATGATGTCAGTGGTAACCAATATTGATGCCGATCACCTGCCAACTTATGGCGGTGATTTTGAAGTATTGAAAAAGACTTTTGTCGAATTTTTACATCATCTGCCATTTTATGGCCGCGCCATCATGTGTGTTGATGATGATGAAATAAGAAGTGTTTTAGAACAGGTAACGCGCCCTGTCATTACTTATGGAATTGTCAATGACGCCGATGTGCAGGCATCAAATGTTTCCTATGATGGTATGGAAAGTCACTTTGATGTGTGTCTGCCGGGGCGGGATAATAAGATAAAAGTAACACTGAGTCTGCCAGGTGAGCATAACGTTTTGAATGCGCTGGCAGCAATCAGTATCGCGAATCAATTAGGTGTTGAAGATACAGTGATTCAAAAAGCACTGACTGAGTTTCAGGGAATTGGCCGGCGCATGCAGCAATATGGTGATGTCAGTACAAAAAATGGAACAATAACACTGGTGGATGATTATGGGCACCATCCAACAGAAGTCAGTGCAAGTATTAAGGCAATACGTACAGCCTGGCCCAATCGCAGACTGGTAGTTGTTTTTCAGCCGCACAGATTTAGCCGTACACATGATCTGTTTGAAGACTTCAGTCAGGTACTGGCTGTGCCGGATATTCTTGTACTTAGCGAAGTATATTCTGCCGGTGAGCAATCTATCGCTGGTGCAGATGGCCGCTCCTTAGCCGCGGCTATCAGAGCAAGAGGCCAGGTAAACCCGGTATTTGTTGATGATATTAATGATGTCGCAGAGGTGCTGATTAATATTATTCAGGATAATGATGTTGTGCTGACGTTAGGAGCGGGCAGTGTCGGTGCAATAGCGGCCAGTTTGCCTGAAAAACTAGCATTGAAAGTGACCGGATAGATGATGACAGCGGAACAAGATGATTTGTACGCAGGTGAGTTGAAGCTTAATGAACCTATGTCCAGACATACTACCTGGCGAGTGGGTGGTATTGCCGATCACTATTTTATTCCACAAGATATTGGTGACTTGCGGTGCTACCTGCAAACATTAGCGCCAGACGAGTCGTTATTCTGGCTGGGGCTGGGAAGTAATTTACTGGTAAGAGATAAAGGTATCAGAGGCAGTGTGATTGCAACGGCAAATGCTTTAAGCGGTATTGATTGTCTTGATGGAAATATTGTCGAAGTCGGCGCGGGAGTGCCATGTGCAATATTAGCTAGATTTTGTGCAAGGAATAATCTGATCGGCGGAGAATTCTTTGCAGGTATACCGGGCGTGGTTGGCGGTGCTTTACAAATGAATGCGGGTGCATTTGGCGGTGAGACCTGGCCACTTGTCGTTGAAGTAGAAACGATTAATAGAAGTGGTATCACACAGTGGCGATCTGAAAACGAATATATAACAAGTTACAGAAAAGTTGCAGGACCGGAAGGGGAGTGGTTTACCAAGGCAAGGTTCAGATTTTCATCTGGTGACGGTGAGAAAGCGGCAGCTGAGATTAAAGCGCTGCTGGCAAAACGTGCTGCATCACAACCAACCGGAACTGCGAATTGTGGTTCAGTGTTTAGAAACCCGGAGTCAGGGTTTGCAGCGCAACTTATAGAGCAAACAGGACTGAAAAATTTCAGACTGGGCGGTGCTTATGTATCTGACAAACATGCAAACTTTATTATTAATGATGGAACGGCCACAGCTGCTGATATAGAGGGGCTGATCTATTATGTTAAGGAACAGGTTCTGAAAAACACCGGTATAGAACTTATGCCGGAAGTACAAATAGTAGGTGATAAGTAAATGCCGGCTGAAAATAAACGATTTGGGAAAGTTGCTGTATTAATGGGCGGCTGGTCAGCTGAACGTGAAGTATCTTTAAACAGCGGTGCTGCTGTATTAAGCGCATTACTAAAAGCCGGCGTTGATGCGCATGGAATTGATTTTAAAAAAGCAGATACTGAGCAGTTAAGTGAATTTGACCGTGTGTTTAATATTTTACACGGCCGTGGTGGTGAAGACGGTGTTGTGCAAGGTTTGCTAGAGTATATGGGGATACCTTATACAGGTACCGGGATATTAGGTTCAGCCCTGGCAATGGATAAAATAAGAACAAAAAATATCTGGACCAGTTGCTGCCTGCAAACACCGGAATATAAGACAGTAAAAGACATGGCTGACTGTGAACTTGCTATCAGTGAGCTGGGTTTGCCTGTGATCGTTAAGCCTGCGCTTGAGGGTTCGAGTATTGGCATTAGTAAAGTAGAAAAAGCAAGTGATATGAGAGCAGCGTTTGAGCTGGCCAGCAAATGTGACAGTGAAGTGCTAGTAGAAAAGTGGATTGACGGAGAAGAATATACAGCATCAATTCTTAACAGACAGGTTCTGCCTTTGATACGCCTGAGAACGGCGAATAAGTTTTATGATTATGAGGCAAAATACAAATCAGATAGCACAGAGTATTTATGCCCGTGTGGATTATCAGAGGAAAAAGAACAGGAAATGACCGGTATCGCGTTGACTGCATTTGATGCAATATCTGCGTCTGGCTGGGGACGAATTGATTTTATGCTCGATGAGCAACAGCGGCCGTGGTTAATAGAAGCGAATACCGTGCCCGGAATGACGGATCATAGTCTGGTGCCCATGGCGGCAAAGCAGGCCGGATATAGCTTTGAAAATTTGGTTGTTGAAATTCTGAAGACATCACTGGATGAGAATGTTTAGAAAAAATAAAAACAAGAAACATGTTTCAGCTGTTAAGAAAAATACACAGTCTGAAAAGTCATTGCGAGGAATTATTATAGCAAAGGCTTTCTTGTTGCTACTGGTTGTTGCAGCAGGATATGCAGTAACGCAATGGTACAGTACAGCTCATCTTTTTACTGTGAAACAGGTTCGTATTGAGGGGGAGTTCAATTACATCAGTAAAAGCCAGATTAAAGAAAGAATATCCGGTCACTCCGTAGGTGGGTTTTTTGATCTGGATATTGTTGCCTTACGGAATGAACTTGTGCAGATGCAATGGGTCGGTGACGCCTATATTAGAAGAGAGTGGCCTGATTCGGTTGTTATCCGGGTTGTTGAAAAAAAACCTGTCGCCAAATGGAATGCTAGTGGTGTGCTAACGGCGAACGGAGATCTTTTTTATCCGGATGGCTCGGCGAAAAAACTAGAGCTGGTTCAGTTAAACGGGCCACAGGGACGGCACGGTTATGTATTATCTGAATTTAATAAAATGCAGTCTCTGCTGCATCTGGCTGAGATCAAAGTCAGTCGTCTTTCTCAAAATGAAAGACGTTCGTGGCAGATGACTATAGGTGATATGACGATACATTTGGGTCGAAAAAATATTTACAAAAAGATAGAAAATCTGGCGGCTGTTTATACAAAATTAATTAAACCAGAAGCTGATGCGATAAGGCAAATTGACTTCCGTTATACCAATGGCTTTGCAGTTAACTGGAAAAATAAAGATGTAACAAGTAAAAAATTTGAATATTTACGCGTGACTGAGATGAATCAATTTAAAACTGGAAGTGTTTTTTTGGTAGGGGCGACGAATAATGTCTAAGAGATCAGAAAAAAATATGATTGTAGGACTGGATATTGGAACATCCAAAATTGTTGCTATCGTTGGGGAATATGATCCGTCTGTTGACGGTAGCGTCGAGATAATAGGAATCGGTTCTCATCCATCACGCGGACTGAAGAAAGGTGTGGTTGTTAATATTGAGTCGACAGTTCAATCCATTCAGCGGGCAATTGAAGAGGCGGAGCTGATGGCCGGGTGTCAGATAAATTCTGTCTATGCCGGGATAGCGGGCAGCCATATTAAAAGTCTGAATTCACACGGTATTGTGGCGATTAAAGATCGCGAAGTAACAACCGGTGACCTAGATCGAGTTATTGATGCAGCAAGAGCAGTTGCTATTCCGGCTGATCAGAGAGTACTTCATATTCTGCCGCAGGAATTTATTATCGATAAACAGGAAGGGATTCGAGAACCTATTGGTATGTCTGGAGTCAGGCTTGAGGCTAAAGTTCACCTGGTAACCGGGGCGGTTGGTGCTGCACAAAATATTATTAAGTGTGTAAGGCGCTGCGGTTTAGAAGTTGATGACATTATTCTTGAGCAGCTGGCATCCAGTTACTCAATATTGACTGATGATGAAAAAGAACTGGGTGTTTGTATTGTTGATATTGGCGGTGGTACAACCGATATTGCTGTATTTACAGACGGTGCTATCAGGCATACAGCCGTGATACCTATAGCTGGTGATCAGGTTACAAATGATATAGCAGTAGCGCTTAGAACTCCGACACAAAATGCCGAGGAAATTAAAATCAAATACGCTTGTGCACTACGCCAGCTGGCAAACCCGGACGAAACTATCGAGGTCCCGAGTGTTGGCGAGCGTGCGGCGCGGCAATTATCACGTCAGACGTTGGCAGAAGTTGTTGAACCCAGATATGAAGAGTTGCTGCAGTTAGTGCATGCCGAGCTGAGGAAAAGTGGCTTTGAAGAATTGATTGCAGCAGGTCTGGTCATGACTGGAGGTAGCTCAAAAATGGATGGGGTTGTAGAACTGGCAGAAGAAATATTTCATATGCCAGTGAGACTGGGCTACCCGCAATATGTTACCGGGTTATCTGATGTAGTGAGGAATCCGATTTATGCAACGGGTGTCGGCTTGTTGTTATTCGGCAGACATAATCGTGATAGCGGTGAGAGAAGATTTAGTGAAGATTCGGGAATTAAATCAGTCTGGAGCAGAATGAAAACATGGTTCCAGGGCAACTTTTAACAAATTTGAAATAAACATAAAAGATTCGTGGCGACGAGGAGTAGTAAAATGTTTGAATTAATCGATTCAGTCAATCCAGGGGCAACCATCAAGGTTATCGGAGTTGGTGGCGGTGGTAGTAATGCTGTTATGCACATGGTGGAAAGTGGAATTGATGGCGTGGAGTTTATCTGCGCCAATACAGATTCTCAGGCTCTGCACAGTGCCAGTGGTGTTATGACATTACAGATAGGTAGCAATATAACAAAGGGGCTGGGAGCTGGTGCAAATCCAGAAGTTGGACGTCATGCCGCACTTGAAGACAGAGAAAGGATTCAGGAAGCGATTAATGGTTCAGATATGGTGTTTATCACGGCTGGGATGGGCGGTGGTACAGGTACTGGCGCAGCGCCTATTGTTGCTCAGATTGCGCGTGAAATGGGGATACTGGTTGTTGGTGTTGTAACAAAACCATTTGGATTTGAAGGCTCAGGTCGTATGAAAATTGCCGCGAGCGGTGCTGAAGAATTGAGTAAACATGTTGATTCACTAATAACCATTCCAAATGATAAATTACTAAGTGTCTTTGGTCGTGATTTTGACTTAATGAATGCATTTAAAGGTGCAAATGATGTTTTGCACGGGGCAGTACAGGGTATAACTGAGCTGATTACCAGACCGGGTGTTATTAACGTGGATTTCGCCGATGTTAAAACAGTGATGTCGCAAATGGGTCAGGGTATGATGGGAAGTGGTCGGGCAACGGGAGAAAACCGCGCCAAGCATGCTGCCGAAGCCGCTATCGCGAGTCCGCTACTGGAAGATATTAATCTGGCTGGCGCAAAAGGGATATTAGTCAATGTAACTGGGCGCGATTTAACATTGGGTGAGTTTCAGGATATTGGTGACATCATTTCATCGTTCTCTTCTGAGGATGCAACAGTGGTCATGGGTACAGCTGTTGATGAAGAAATGGGCGATGAGCTGAGAGTGACTGTCGTTGCTACAGGACTGGCAGGCGCAAAGCCGGCAATTAATAAAGTTAAAATCGTACCGAGGAATTCGGATGGAAATGTAAACTATGATGCGCTAAATGCACCAGCTATTTCGCGTAGACAGGCGGTTGGAAGGGGTGTCGAATTGCCAGATCATTATGATGGAGAGATATTAGATATACCTGCATTTTTAAGAAAACAAGCGGATTAGTCCTAACTGTTTGATTCTTATATGATTGTTTGCGTGACTGAGGGTTAGATATTGTCATTTTAAGTAAATTAGCTGTGGCCAATTACAGACTATATATTGTGAAATAAGTCAGGTATGATGCAATGTTCAGAATAAGCCTTGGGGTAAGCAGGGTTTATTGGGTCGCAAAGCGACCTGTCTTATGCGACGAAGCGAATCATAGCACTGATTAAGTGCTTGATAGAATGCAGATTTTTTATGTGGTTGTGTCATAATTGCTACATAACATTTTAATTTGATTGGTTGGAGTAAGTTACTAGTGATAAAACAGCGGACTTTAAAGAATGTAATTCGTGCGACAGGCATTGGTTTACATACGGGCGAAAAAGTTTATTTAACGCTGCGCCCAGCAGCACCCGAAACAGGTGTTGTTTTTAGACGTATTGACCTTGATCAACCGGTCGAAATTTGTGCAACAGCAGAAAACGTAGGTGACACCACACTATCAACAACACTGTCTAATGGTGATGTTAAAGTATCGACAGTAGAGCACCTGCTTTCAGCTATGGCCGGTCTTGGCATTGATAACGCATATGTTGATGTCAGTGCGGCAGAAGTCCCAATCATGGATGGAAGTTCTGGTCCATTCGTGTTTCTATTACAATCTGCTGGGATTGTTGAACAGGAAGCACCAAAACGATTTATCCGTATTATCAAGCCTGTTATTGTTGAATATGAGAATAAGTGGGCTCGATTTGATCCATTTGACGGTTTTAAAGTTAAATTTAGTATTGACTTTGATCACCCCGTGTTTAAAGGCTCACCCAGTTCTGCGGAAATTGATTTTTCTACAACATCCTTTGTAAAAGAAGTGAGTCGTGCCCGAACATTTGGGTTCATGAGTGACCTTGAAAAACTGCGTGCGCAAAATCTTGCATTAGGTGGCAGTATGGATAATGCCATCGTGGTTGATGAGTATCGGGTGCTTAATGAAGACGGCTTACGCTACGAAGACGAATTTGTAAAACATAAAATATTAGATGCGATTGGCGACCTGTATTTACTGGGGCATAGCCTGATAGGTGCATTCTCTGGTTACCGTTCAGGTCATGCATTAAATAACAATTTAATAAAAACACTGATCGCCGATAAGACTGCCTGGGAAGAGGTGACTTTTGAAGATAGTGAGGCGGTTTCACCTATTTCGTATGCGCAACCGGTTCAGGCTTATTGATCGGCGTTCTTAGACAGACGAAGCAGCGATTTTTTAAGTTCTTCGTCTTCAATGGTGCCGGCAGTTTGACGGATTAAAGCGGCCGATTGATTTGACAGGCAAGGCTGGTGTCTTTTAGGTTTTGCTCGGGGTTTAACGGGCTGCTGAAATTTTATTTTGAAGGCGTTGACAGGAAAGTCCAACTCACTGTTTAGGCTGTTGCAGATTGTTTTGTGCTGTGTTCGTAAGCGAGCAGCCCAAACTGGCGAATCGACGATCAAAGTGAGCTCTTGATCGTTTTGGTTATAGTTGGTCGCCTTAATATGTGAACGTGATGCTTCGGGTAGTAAGGGAAGTATGGTAGTGTTTAGTTTTTCAAGTAGCAGCTTTTTGTCTGTTACTCTAGAGTCTAGAAACTGGTCAATTGATCGCATATTTGAGAATTATTAGACTAGAAAGCTTAATTTTATAAGAAAAGATCTATAAATGCAGTGTTATTAAGAAATCATATATGAATATTATATTATTGACAAAATATCGTGGACGTCCTTGCAGGGTTCAAATTGATCACCCTTTTCAATTGTCTTTACTCAGTGTGTTTTTACTCATGGTAATGGGTGTGGCTGGATTTATCGGCTATAAAACCGGAATTACTGCTAAAAATGATAATCAAGTAACAGCAATTTATGATCAACTGATGCAACAAAGAGAAGAAATTGGTGAAGCCAAGTTAAATACTCAGGCTGAGCTAGATGCATTGGTTCGTCGTTCCGGTCAGTTACAGGCACACGTCATTCGTTTGAATGCACTGGGTCAGAAAGTAATGAAGCTGGCAAAAATGGATCCTGATGAGTTTGATTTCTCAAACCCACCGGCATTAGGCGGCCCTATAGAAGGTGAAACCGATACTCGCATTCGTTTTGATGGTGTTATTGATGATATGTTTACTGTTTTAAATGACCGTGAGCAGCAATTAACCGTTTTAGAGAGTGTGCTAATGACGACTCATATGGCTGAAGAAACTTCGCCAGAAGGTAGACCGATTAAACGCGGCTGGATATCTTCCTTTTTTGGTATGCGTACCAACCCTTTTTCGGGTAAGTCTGAAATGCATAAAGGAATGGATTTTGCCGGTAAAATGGGCAGTAAGGTTTATGCTGTGGCTGGCGGTGTCGTGACCTGGTCTGGACCACGGTATGGTTATGGCAATCTGGTAGAAATAAGTCATGGTAATGGCTATGTCACAAGATACGGACATAATGCGAGTAATCTTGCTACTGTTGGTGAAGCGGTTAAAAAAGGTCAGGTTATTTCACTGATGGGTTCGACAGGAAGATCAACGGGGCCTCACGTTCATTTTGAAGTTCTTAAAAAAGGTGTACGTGTCGATCCTTTGAAGTTTGTTCAGGCTCGTAACTAACTTTAAATCAAATCAAAGGTATCGTCTGATACCTTTATTGCCTCTTTGTACTTATATACCTGCTTTTTGTCATAATTCCTGCTTTTAGCAAGCAACTGGTTTCTTTTTATCTTATCCTTACGCTCTATTTCAGGCATAATAAGCATGGTTTGAAAAGTGCTGTTTAGCTGGCTGTAAATTACCTTATTAAGGCTCAAAGAAAGGCTCAAAGATAACGGAAATTACTGTGCGGCTCCCTAATACTATGTGCACTTTTAAGATCAAAAACTTATGTTGCTGAGCCCTCTATACTGCAAGGCTCATGAAAGTTTTTGACTGGAATTCGTTCACGTTTTACAGATCAGTTATTATTTGGGGTTGTTTTCGCCAATACAGCGCTCAATATTGAATAGCGTTAACACAAAAATTTAAAATTTAAGGGTATTTCAATGATAGGTAAGCTTGTACGTAAAATTATCGGAAGTCGCAATGACAGACAGGTAAAGCAATACTGGAAAATTGTTGGAAAAATAAATGCTCTTGAAAGTGGTTTTCAAAAACTATCTGATCAGGAACTTGCCGGTAAAACGATCGAGTTCCGGGAGAGGCTGACTGCAGGTGAAACAATCGACTCATTATTACCTGAAGCATTTGCCACTGTTCGTGAGACCAGTAAACGTGTAATGGGTATGCGTCATTACGATGTACAGCTGATTGGTGCTATGGTCCTGAATGATGGAAAAATTTCAGAGATGCGCACCGGTGAAGGTAAAACTTTAGTAGCAACATTAACCGTATACCTAAATGCTTTGGAAGCCAAAGGTGTGCACGTTGTTACTGTTAATGATTATCTTGCGAGTCGTGATTCTGCCTGGATGGGCAAGTTATATAGTGCATTGGGATTAAGTACCGGTGTTATTGTCAGTGGAATGGACACACTGGCGCGCAAGCAGGCTTATGCTGCAGATATTACTTATGGTACTAATAACGAATTCGGCTTTGATTATCTTCGCGATAACATGGCTTTTACTGCTGATGAAAGAGTTCAACGAAACTTGAACTATGCCATTATTGATGAAGTTGACTCGATCTTAATCGATGAGGCCAGAACGCCGCTGATTATATCCGGACCGACTAATGATAATTCAGATCTCTATCAGGTTATGAACAGGCTTGTTCAGTTGCTTGAGAAAGGTGAAGAATCTAAAGAAGAAGGCGGCGAACCGACAGGCGACTTTACTGTTGATGAAAAGTCGAAACAGATTCACCTGACCGAACAAGGCCATGAAAAAATTGAGCAGCTTCTTGAAAAGGAAGGCATCCTGCCCGCGAATGAAAGTCTTTACAGCGCAGCGAATATTAATCTGGTCCATTATATCAATGCAGCTATACGCGCCCATGCAATGTACCAGCTCAATGTGCATTACATTATCCAGAATAATGAAGTGATCATTGTCGATGAGTTCACAGGTCGCACAATGCCCGGGCGACGATGGTCAGAAGGGCTTCATCAGGCAGTAGAAGCTAAAGAAAATGTTGAAATTCAAAATGAAAATCAGACGCTGGCCTCGATTACCTTTCAGAATTATTTTCGATTATATAACAAACTGTCAGGTATGACGGGCACAGCCGATACAGAGGCTTTTGAGTTTCAGTCAATTTACAATCTTGAAGTTATCATTGTGCCAACTAATGCTGAAGTGGCAAGAATTGATAATACCGATCTTGTGTATCTTACCCATGAAGAAAAATTTATGGCTATAGCAGAAGACATTAAAGACTGTGTGGCCAGAAAACAACCTGTTTTAGCAGGTACGGCATCTATTGAAGCATCAGAATTGCTGTCAAAACTATTAACTCAGTTAAAAATAAAGCATGAAGTACTAAATGCAAAACAACATGAGCGTGAGGCACATATTATTGCACAAGCTGGTCAACCGGGCGCTGTTACGATTGCAACTAACATGGCGGGCCGCGGAACTGACATTGTGCTTGGGGGAAATCTTGAATTTGAGATTGCTGCTGCAGGTGAAAAAGCTGATGTTGCAAAACTGACCAGTGCCTGGCAGCAGAGACATGATGCTGTTCTCGCGGCTGGTGGTTTGCATGTGATAGGTTCAGAGCGTCATGAATCTCGCCGGATTGATAATCAGTTACGTGGCCGTTCAGGTCGTCAGGGTGATGCAGGCTCGTCACGCTTCTACCTGTCTTTAAATGATGATCTGATGCGTATTTTTGCCTCTGATCGAGTTGCCGGTATGATGAAAAAGCTTGGCATGGAGCAGGGTGAGGCGATAGAGCATCCGTGGGTCAGTCGTGCGATAGAAAATGCTCAGCGAAAAGTTGAGGGACATAATTTCGATATGCGTAAGCAACTGCTTGAATATGACGATGTGGCTAATGACCAGCGAAAAGTTGTTTATGAACAGCGAAATGAACTTATGGATCAGGATGACGTTAGCGATATCGTCAAAAATATCCGGGTAGATATTGTCTCTAATATATACGGGGCTTACGTAGCACCCGGTAGTGTTGATGAGCTGTGGGATATCTCTGGTCTGGAAGAGGCGATTAAATCCGAATTTGGTTTGAGCCTTCCCGTTCAGCAATGGCTGGATGATGATCATGATCTGGATGAAGGCGGTCTTAAACAAAAGATACATGATGCCTTAGTACAGTCTTATGCAGAGAAGGAGAACTCAATAGGGGCGGAGGTTCTGCGCCGCTTTGAAAAGTACATTATGTTGCAGGTACTGGACAGTCACTGGAAAGATCATCTTGCTGCAATGGATTATTTGCGCCAAAGTATCGGTTTGCGTGGCTACGCACAGAAAAATCCGAAACAGGAGTACCGTCGCGAATCGTATGAAATGTTTTCACAAATGCTAGACCAGATAAAACAGGAGGTCATATCTGTGTTATCAAAAGTACAGATTCAGACAGAGTCTGAAGTTTCTGAACTGGAAAAGAGTCAGCAGCATGATGCAAATATGGTGTTCGCGCATGATCAGATGGCTGGTGTTGTTAATGAGTCTGAACAAGAGGTAGAAGAAAAAAGCCAGCCATTTGTAAGAGACACTCAAAAACTGGGCCGGAATGATCCGTGCTGGTGTGGTTCTGGTAAGAAATTCAAACAATGCCATGGAAAGTTAAATTAACAAATGACTGTCAATATCTCTGAGCCGGAAAAACTATTACCGATTGATGGTATTCGGCTGGCAGCGGGTGCTGCTGGTATTAAAAAAAGCGGTGCCACTGATATCGTACTTATTGAAATATGTGAGGGTGCGAGGTGCAGTGCTGTCTTTACGCAAAATCGTTTTCGTGCTGCGCCTGTTTTAATATCAGAGAAACATATTAAGCAGGCAAGCCCAAGGTTGCTGATGATAAATTCCGGTAATGCAAATGCCGGAACTGGCGAGTCTGGCTACCGTAATGCAGTGAAAACATGTGAGCTGGCTGCTGCGCAATTGGGCTGTTCAGTTGAAGAAGTGTTACCTTTTTCTACAGGTGTTATCGGCGAACATTTACCGGTCGAGTGTTTTTTAAATGCATTGCCGTCTATTGTTCAGTCATTGGCAAGTGATTACTGGCTTTCTGCAGCTAAAGGAATAATGACCACTGATACCGTTGCAAAAGCAGTGTCTCGGCAAATAGAAATTGACGGTGAAGTCATCACTATCACCGGTATAGCCAAGGGCTCGGGTATGATCAAACCCAATATGGCAACAATGCTTGGTTATATTGCAACGGACGCTGCAATTGATCATGCATTGTTGTCTGACTGCCTTAAATCTTCAGTTGAGTCTTCATTTAATTCAATTACAGTGGATGGCGATACATCTACTAATGACAGTTGTGTATTGATTGCAACAGGCCGCTCAGCTGTTAGTGAAATAAATAAAAGAGATGAACGCTATGAAGTCTTCATTAAGGCCTTAAATGAAGTAATGCAGTTTCTGGCGCAGGCAATTATTCGTGATGCCGAGGGTGTCACTAAATTTGTTGAAATTACTGTTAGCAGTGCTGAGTCGTATAATGATGCGAAAACGGTGGCTTATACGGTTGCTCACTCACCGTTAGTGAAAACAGCCTTGTTTGCCAGTGACCCGAACTGGGGAAGAATACTGGCAGCAGTTGGCCGTGCAGAAGTTGATAATATCAATGTGGCAAGTCTGTCTATTTTTCTTGGGGACGTCTGTATCGTCAAAAATGGCGGCAGAGATCCTGCTTATACAGAAGAAGCAGGTCAGACTGTTATGTCTCAGGATGAAATAGCAATCACGATTGATATGGCACAAGGAGACCAGCAAGCGACTGTCTGGACATCGGATTTGTCCTATGATTATGTCAAAATAAATGCTGAATATAGAAGTTAATGATGGCAACAACTGTTCAGGTTGCCGTTGGAGTCATTGTTAATGCGAACCATGAAGTCTTCATATCCAAACGCGTATCAGATGTACACCAGGCAAACTGCTGGGAGTTCCCTGGCGGTAAGGTTGAACCAGACGAAACAATAGAAGCTGCGCTTTGCAGAGAGCTGAAAGAAGAAACGGGAATAATCGTACTTAAAAATCAGTTTCTGATGTCCATAGATCATGACTATGGCGATAAGCAAGTTTGCCTGCATACATATATTGTCAGTGATTTTTCAGGTCAGCCGAGTGGTAGAGAAGGGCAATCGACGCAATGGGTTAATATCGATACGCTTCATAGTTATATCTTCCCGAAGGCGAATTATTCAATCATAAAAACACTACAGTTACCTGAAGTTATCCAGATAACAGGTCAATTTTCCTCACTGCATGATTTAGTTAATAAATGTCAGAGATGTTTTGATCAAGGTATTAAGTTTTTGCACTTTCGGGCGCATGAGCTGGATGACGAAAGGTATTTGGAGTATGCCACTCACCTGCTAAGACTCTGCCGCCAGCGTAATACAAAGCTGATACTAAACCGCACGCTTGACATGTTTAATGCTATTGATGCTGATGGGCTGCATCTGAGCAGGCATGCAATGAAGAATCATTTACAACGACCTGTTGCTATAGATAAACTTTTTTCTGTCTCCTGTCATAATAAAAGTGAATTAGAGCAGGCACAGATGCTTGTGGCTGATTACGCTTTCCTGTCCCCGGTAAAAAAAGCCTTAAGTCACGATGCCGGAGCTGAATTAGGACTTGATGAATTTTCTGTACTGGCGCAAGGCTGTGACATTCCATTGTATGCCCTGGGAGGTATGAATTATGGAGATCTTGATCGAATCAGGGGGCTTCAGGGTAAAGGTGTTGCGACAATCTCGGCTTACTGGCTATGACTGAAAAAAAACGACATCTGTATATTATCTTTTTATTGCTGATCGTAATAATCGCAGGTAATTATTTTCTTCGAGAGAGAAACTTTCAAAGTCCTGTCGAACATTCAGGGTGTCAATTAACTATATCAAGCTGTGATATGTCTGTCAGCGGTAAAAAAATTGAGTTATCTATTGAAGGTGAAGTGAAAGCTTTGCAGCCTTTTATACTGCGTATTAGTGATAAAAATCACGCCATAGATCGTGCAGTAGCCGTGTTCAGGATGAAAGGAATGGATATGGGAAAAAATGAATATGCCTTTGTAAATATAGATGCGCAAAACTGGATAGCTGAGGTTGTTATTCCGCTATGTACTGTCGGCCGGAGGGACTGGTCAATTGAGCTTGAGCTATATCAGGGTGATGTTAAGAAAAAACTATCCTTCGATATAAAAATCTAACAAGGTTTAATTATTACCTATAAATAACAATTACAGAGTATAAATGGTATGTCGCTTTTAACCTGTTCCGGGTTTGAATAGTAACTTCTCGACTGTAAAAAGCGTATCGAAAAGCGGTGTTTGCCGGCACTGATCTCCGGGAAATATTCAGCCGAATTAGGTATCGCAACGCGGATTAACTGATACGGTTTTGACAGTTCCAGATTGTCCTGATAAAAACCGTTCTCCGCAGTGTGGTCAATATTGTCACCACTGTTTCGTATTGTTTTTAAAGCCAGCTTTATGGCATTGCTTAAAGGTTCAAATGTCGATGACCATTCTATCAGTTGTTCAGAGCGCTGGCTTGATGACTGGTTTATCCACTGAATATAAAGTGGTGAGTCAAAGTTACCAGAACTGCCGGGTAGTATGTTTTTTTGTTTCGCAGCATTTAATATGATGTTTTGCTGAAGGTTCTGACCCAGTGATCCATTGATTGCATACAGTTCAGCGCTTAACTGCTTTATCTCTTCAAGTAATTTTAATGGTTTTTTGTCACTGACATCAGGCTGTGAGAGAAAGCTTTGCACGATGCTTTGCTGGCGCTCAAGCTCTTTAATAACTTCTGACTTAATATCTGTCCGGTTGGTAAAAGCCAGAATATCATTAATAATATTTACAGCGTTGGTGTTATCCCAGGTGTTTTTTGCTTTAGAAAAATAAGTCAGCTGATCAAATAAAAGCTCAAGTCGCATCATAGAGCGAATGCGCTTGTTTATTGGCTGCTCATATATTTGGTAATCTTTCACAGATAGTAAGCGTTAAGTTGAAGGTGATATATCATATTACATATTTGCATATAATATAAGTCGATAATGTTACAGAGGTCTCTTAGCTGCCAGATTAAGGAATTTATTATGTAAATGTTTAACCTCGTTCTCAAGGGTATTAACATCACCCGAATTTATGATTACATGATCAGCCAGTTTTATTTTTTCAGTTGCCGGCATCTGATTTTTTATAATGGCTTTAATATCACCGGTACTTCTATTGTCTCTTTTTTTAACCCGCTTAATCTGCTCTTGTTCCGGGCAATCAATCAGTAATGTTGTGTTAAATCTTGACTGATGCTGGCCTTCAAATAAGAGCGGTACAGCGATGATGCAGTATGGTGAACAACTGGCCGCGGCCTGCTGTTCGGTGACAAGCCAGATTAAAGGATGGAGCAGGTCTTCAAGCAGTGTTTTCTTTTCTGCGCTATGAAAGATTATTTTAGCCAGCTTTTTTCTGTTGATTGTATTCTCGGTTGTTAAAATTTCATCACCAAAGGTATCGACGATGGCTTCATAAGCCGGACCATCGGGTTGCATAATCTGATGAGCGATGACATCGGTATCAATCACATTAATACCGAGTTTGGAAAACAGACTGGCTACTGTAGATTTACCACAGCCTATCCCGCCGGTGAGTCCGACCCTGAACATTGATGCGTTAACCGAGATACCAGAGCATGATTTGCTGTCCCCAGATCAGGGTAATCCAGCCTGCGATAGCAAGATATGGGCCAAAAGGAATGGGGATATCTCGTTTGTGTTTTTTAAATACAATCATAACGATGCCTATAATTGCACCGCTGGCGGATGACAAGATGATGATCAGTGGCAGAACTTCCCAGCCCAGCCAGGCGCCAAATAATGCTAACAGCTTAAAGTCACCGTAACCCATGCCCTCTTTACCGGTCACCAGTTTAAAGAGCTGATAGACAGACCATAAGATCATATAACCTGCTATGGCACCTGTAATACTGTTTGCAGGATCGACAAAGATACTAAACAGACTGAGTAATAAGCCTAACCAAAGTACTGGCAGCGTAATATCATCAGGCAAAATCAGCTTTTGCAGATCAATAACCGACATGGCGACTAATGACCAGGTTAAGATTAGGCCAAACAGTGTTTGCCATGAAACGCCAAACTTAATGGCAACTGTTAGTGACAGGACTGCTGTTAATAGTTCTACCAGAGGGTACTGGATTGAAATAGGGGTGTGGCACTGACTGCATTTACCTTTCAGAAACAGATAGCTGATGAGAGGAATATTCTCCCATATCCGGATCTTATGCTGGCATTTAGGGCAAGTTGAAGCTGGCTTTGAAAGTGTAATGACTTGTTCGGTTTGCTGCTTTAACTCCAGCAATTCTCTGCATTGAGCTTTCCAGTCCTTGTCCAGCATTAACGGCAGCCGATAAATTACAACATTTAGAAAGCTACCGATACTCAGGCCAATGAGAAAGATAAAGCTATAGAATATTCCCGCGTTGTGCAGGAAAAAATCAACAATACTCACAGAGGGATCCTTTGTTTAAATTGCGTCGCCCATCATAAAGATAGGCAGGTACATGGCAATAACAAGACCGCCGATTACAATCGCAAGGAAAACCATGATCATTGGTTCCATCATGGCTGTCAGCGAGTCCACGGCGTTATCTACCTGTTCTTCATAGTAGTCCGCTACCTTGCTTAGCATGTCGTCCAGTGCACCCGACTCTTCACCAATAGCAACCATCTGGATAACCATGTTAGGGAACAGGCCGGATTGCTGTAAGCTGATTTGTAACTGTTGTCCGGCAGAAATGTCATCACGGATGCGTAAAATAGCTTTGGTATAGGTCCGGTTGCCTGCAGCTCCGGCTACCGAGTCCATTGCTTCAACCAATGGCACACCGGCGGTAAACATGGTTGCCAGCGTTCTTGAAAAACGGGCAATTGCGGCTTTATTGGTCAGCTCACTGATAACCGGCGCTTTTAAAACAAAATTATCAAGCCAGACATTAAAGGCTTCAGATTTTTTCTTGAGTGTTTTAAAGCCGAAGATGATGCCGCCAAGTACACCGAAGATGATGTACCAGTTAGCAATGAAACCATCAGACAGGCCAACAACAAACTGAGTGAAGACAGGTAAATCTGCACCAAAGCCTTTAAACATGTCAGCAAAGACCGGTACTACGAACATTAAAAGAATAACGGTAACAATCATTGCCACGACTAAAACAGAGACAGGGTACACCAGTGCTTTTTTAATTTTTGCTTTTAATGACTCTGTTTTTTCTTTGTAGGTAGCAATTTTCTCCAGCAAGGTTTCAAGAGCACCTGCCTGTTCGCCCGCATCAACCAGATTGCAGAATAGATCATCGAAATAATCCGGGTTTTTTTTCAGTGCCTGATGGAATGTACCGCCGGCTTCTACATCGGTTTTAATACCAAGAATTAACTCTCGCATAGCCGGATTTTCATGGCCTTCGCCAACAATACCAAAAGATTGTACCAGAGGAACGCCGGCTTTTAGCATGGTGGCTAACTGGCGGCTAAAGACAGCAATATCACCGGGTGTGATTTTTTTAGCGCCGCCGAATAAAGGCTGCGCCTTTTTCTTAACTTTTTTGGGTGTAATGCCTTGCTTGCGTAAATTGGCTTTTACTAAATCGGCAGATACGGCTGTTTCCTCACCTTTTAATTTGTGGCCCTGTTTATTAACCCCTTCCCATGCAAATTGTATTTTTTTCGCCGCTTTTTTAGCCATTATTATTAATCCTTAGTAACGCGGTTTAATTCTTTTAAGCTCATGATACCTGCTTTAACTTTTTTCAAGCCTGAGCGGCGTAAATCATCTATACCGTCTTTTTTAGCCTGGTCGGCGATATCCATCGCATTACCATTTTGCATGATAATTCTGCCGATGGCCTCAGAAACGGGCATAACCTGATAGATGCCGACACGTCCCTTGTTACCGCTATCACACTGATCACAGCCGACAGCCTTGTAAATGGTCATGCCTTCGGCAATATCTTCTTCGGTAAAGCCTTCTTCAAGCAGGGCTTCTTTGGGTATGTTGTCAACCTCTTTGCACTCGTTACATAATCGTCTGCCGAGACGCTGAGCAATGATTAGGTTAACTGCTGATGCAATATTAAATGGTGGTACACCCATATTAACAAGACGCGCTAAGGTTTGGGGGGCATCATTGGTGTGAAGTGTGGACATTACCATATGACCGGTTTGTGCCGCTTTGATGGCTATTTCTGCTGTTTCCAGGTCACGGATTTCTCCGACCATGACAATATCCGGGTCTTGCCTTAAGAAAGCCCGAAGTGCTGTTCCAAAGTCTAAACCCACTTTCGCATTCACATTAACCTGGTTGATGCCTTCCAGGTTAATTTCAACCGGATCTTCCGCGGTTGATATATTGGTATCTTCTGTATTGAGGATATTTAAACCGGTATAAAGAGAGACCGTTTTACCACTACCGGTCGGACCAGTAACCAGAATCATGCCATAAGGGTTGGCTAAAGCATCAAGATAGAGCTGCTTCTGATCGTCTTCATAGCCCAAAATATCGATCCCTAACTGCGCACTGGATGAATCGAGAATACGTAAAACTATTTTTTCACCGAAAAGTGTCGGGCAGGTATTGACACGGAAGTCGATGGACCGAGTTTTGCTGATATGCATCTTAATTCGGCCATCCTGCGGTACTCGCCTTTCGGCGGTATCCATTTTGGACATGACCTTAATACGGGCGGTAATACGGGGGGCCATTTGCAGTGGCGGTGAGGCCACTTCTCTTAAAATGCCATCAATACGAAATCGAACGCGATAACGTTTTTCATAAGGCTCAAAATGCAGATCAGATGCTTTTTTATTGATTGCGTCGAGGAATACCTTGTTAACAAAGCGAACAACAGGTGTGTCATCAACATCACTGGTATCCGCTTCTTCCTTTTTGTCATCTTCGTCGGCATCAGAAAATTCAAGATCATCCAGATCATCATCCATCAGGCCATCCATGCCGGTATCCTGTTTGCTCAGGATTTTTTCAATCAGGGTGTCGAGTTTGTCGACTTCACATAGAATGGCTTCAGTGTTAGTACCGGTCTGGAATTTGATTTCTTCCAGTGCTATCTGGTTAGCAGGGTCTGCTATACCGACATAAAGGCGGTTACCGCGCTTAAAAAGTGGTATGGCATGATGCTTTTGGATTAATTTATCATCAACCAGATCAACTGGCAGACTCTCATGGTCGATCGCCGATAAATCAATGAGCGGAATACCAAACTCCTGAGAGGCGGCAACAGCAATTTTCTGTGCCGGTAAAACGTTACCTACAACCAGTTGTTTGATAAATGAATTTTTGTCTTTTGCAGCTTGTTGCTGAGTTTTAATGGCATTTTCTTGTGTTAATAAGCCATCTAAAATCAGTTTTCTAGCGAGACCTGTAAGTTTTGGTGCTTCTGACATTTTGTTTATTTTAATAGCCCGAATTCATAACCAGTATAGTTGATTTTCAGGATAAAAAAATAGTTTTATAAGGTAGAAATTTAACTATATTGTTGTTTTAGTAGGCGAAATTTTGAATATTACGAGAATCTTGCTTTTTTATAAAAATTAATTTCTGCTTTAGCGGTCATTAGTGAACTTTATTAACTTATATCGAGGTATCAGGCAATAAAAAAGCCCTGTAAAAACAGGGCTTCTTTATATCGCTGAGTTGAATCAACTCATTCTGATTAACTCAGAATTAACGACATAGACGAGCAGCTACACAAGTACCAGACATCGTCCAGATTACATTACCACTTGTAATAGCTGGTGTAAGGATATATGTAGTTGCTGCTGTTTGACCGAATGCGCCTGCGTAACTTGTTGCAGTGATTACGCCGTTAGCTGCTACTGCAATAGTATCAACAGCATCAGCACGAGAACCAGTAACGGTAGCTGCAGGAATATCACCTAGTCGACCTGGTCTAGCGATACCGCCAGCACCATTCTGACAAACAGATAAAGGAGTTGGATCTGAAGAGCGTTCCTGTGCACACATTTCAACGCCTAGCTTATATGATGCAACGCCTGTTTCCATTACTTTAAACTCAGAACGCTGGATGAACGCTTCATACTGTGGAATAGCGATAGATGCAAGAATACCGATGATCGCAACTACGATCATTAATTCGATTAAGGTAAAACCTTGTTGTGCTTTTTTAGCGATGTTCATAATGAAACTCCAAATAATGTTTGAGCAGTTTGCTCGATTAAAACCTTCTAGGTTGCTTGTTATTAAGCAGGGGTTGTGCCAATGTTGATGTGTTTTACTTTATCTTTATAAATCAATTGGATACATAAGAATCAGCTGGAGTAATTGTGCGGGCATGAGGTATATTTCAATGTCCAAACTGTACAAAACTGTACAATTTTGTACAGTTTAGATAATGCTAATATTCTAATTCTTAATCGATATTGAACTTTTCTAGCCGATAGAGTAACTGGCGTCTTGTTAACCCCAGTGCTTTAGCGGTCGCTGTTTTATTCCAGCGAGCCGCGTCCAGTGCGTTAATGATGGATTGTTTATCCATCTCAGTCAGTGATTGTTTGCTGGCGCTGATGACTTTAGGAGCAGGGGCTGCTGTGTGAGCGTTGTTGTTACTGAGATTGAGATCTGCGCTATGAATGGTGTTGTTTTCGGCCAAGGCTATAGCGCGCTCGAGGATGTTTTCCAGCTCCCGCACATTCCCGGGGTAGGAATAAGTGCACAGGGCATCGAGTGCATCTTGGGTTAGCTGGGGGGCTTCGATTGCTAATTTAGTGCTGAGTTTAGCTAATAGCATCTTTGCTAATAGCGGGATGTCGCTGCTTCTTTCACGCAGGCTGGGGGTTTTTAGTTCAATGACATTGATTCGATAAAATAAATCTTGCCGGAATTGCGCTTTTTCCACCAATTCAGCCAGGTTTTTATGACTGGCGCTGAGAATGCGTACATCCACTGAAACTTCCTGAGTATCCCCCACCGCTCTTACGGCTTTCTCCTGAATAGCCCGCAGGAGTTTAACTTGCATATGTAGGGGTAACTCAGCCACCTCATCTAAAAATAATGTGCCGCCATGGGCTAGTTGAAACAAGCCTTCTTTGTCATGAGTGGCGCCGGTGAAGCTGCCTTTTTTATGACCAAAAAACTCACTTTCCATTAATTCGGCAGGGATGGCACCGCAGTTAATCGGTACGAAGCGGGCGCTTTTACGCGGGCCCTCATTGTGTATCATTCGCGCGGCCAGTTCTTTACCACTGCCTGATTCACCATAAATAAACACCGGTGCCTGACTGCGGGACAGTTTGTGTATTTTTTGTTTTAACGCTTCAATAGGGGGAGATTCACCCAGCAATTGCGAGGCTGGTTGTGTTGTATTAACAGGCTCGTGCTGTGCTGTGGCTGCGGAATGCACCGGTAATTTAATGGCAGAATTAACCAGGTTGCGTAATATATTGATATCCAGTGGTTTGGATACGAAATCAAAGGCGCCTGCTTTGAGCGCGCGGACAGCTGACTCCATATTGCCATGAGCGGTGATCACCGCAATCGGCAAATCGGCTTTGGTTTTCTGGCAATATTCGACCAGCTGAATGCCGTCACCATCCGGTAAGTTCATGTCGGTGAGGCATAAATCAAAGTGTTCTTTATCAATTAATGATATGGCATCGGAAAAATTTAATGCTGAGTTTGAATCCAGCCCCATACGACCCAAAGTGATTTCGAGTAACTCGCAAATATCTGGCTCATCATCAACAACTAATACTTTTTTTCTATTCATAAGAGGACGGATTCCAGTATTTAATGATCGGTGTCTTGGCTGGTTGTGATATCCACATGATGTGTTTTCTGGCTGGCAACGAAGGCAATTCGGAAACAGCTACCCCCGGTGGGCAAAGAGATATAGTGTATTTTAGCACGATTGCTTTCGATCATTTCTTTTGTGATGTATAGACCCAGCCCAGTGCCTGCCGGACTGGTGGTGAAAAATGGGTCGAAGATTTGTTGTACCAGATCAGCGGGTATGCCGCTCCCATTATCGATGATGTCGATATAAGGGTGACGTGAATCAAGGGAAACACCGCCCAGAATTTGAATTCGGACGTGCTGTTTTTGCCCTGAGGAATGCAGTACCGCATTGCTACACAGGTTCCATACGACCTGATGTAGCTGAGTGCTATCGAAAAGAATATCAGTGTCTGCTGGATTAATCTTAATGCTTAACTGCTCTGCGGGCAGTGCCTGGGAACTGCAAAATTCAGTTTTAAAGTCGCTGAGCCATGAATGGAGATTGATAGTGTCTCTGTGGCTGGTATTCTGCCTTGAAAGCTGCAGAATATTCTCAATGGTGTGGTTTAGTCGCTGCACCTGAGTATTAATAATGTTGCCGAGTTTGATGTCCGATGGGTCCTCCAGCGTCTCAGTTAGTAATTGTGCGGCATGTTTAATAGCACCCAGAGGATTACGAATTTCATGCGCAATACTGGCGGTCAAACGCCCCAGTGAGGCCAGTTTTACTTCCTGAAAGCGCAGATTAAGCTGGGCGGCGTCTTCCAGAAAGATAATGATCTCACTGTCCTGACGGTTGATATCCAGCCGGCTCATACCGGGTTGTAACTCGGTTAAGCCTCGCTCCTGTTTGATCGGTAGCTGATCCAGATTGGGTTGTTTTATCCATTCCGTCAGTCGTTGATAAAGTGGTGCAGACACAGCTGACAGGTGTGGCTGATTGTCCAGTTTCTGGTTTCCCAGTAACACTTCAGCCGCTTCGTTCGCCATGTGGATCTGGCCGCTCGGCAATACCACAATAATGCCGGTGTGCATGTTTTTAATGATGTGCTCATTGAGTTTTTCCAGGTCGGCCAGTTCGGCGGTCGTCTGACTGGCCAAAGCCTGTGACTCACGTGAGCGTGTAGAAAGGGTGGACGCTATGCTCGCAGAACTGAACAGTAAGGCGCCAAGAATACCGGCTTTGGGGTAATTAATGACTTCAGTCAAAACAAAATAGCTGGAATAAAACTGCTCTATTAACACTGCTAAGGAGGCGAGTGCTGAAATAAAATAAGCATTTTGCTTTGATAAAAGCACGCTGGCGGCGGTGACATTAACAATCAGCAGCATTCCAAGGCCACTTTCAATGCCGCCGCTAGTGTGCATCAAGATAGTGATGGTAATGATATCGACAATAGCCTGCAGGCTGACCTGTTTTTTAAAGTCAGGTGAACGGGTATAGGAGGCATAAATAAAGGACAGGCTGATAGCGATGTACAGCAGGCAGGTCCAGAAAAAAAATGAAGGCTGCTGTGTACCCAGTATCTTGCCGGTAAAATCAGTGACAAAAAAGAGCGCAAAAATGGAAGAGAGAAATAAACGGTAATAATTAAGTAGTCTGAGTGGGCGCCAGGTCAGCATATCCTGCAACTGTGCCTGATCAGAAGTGATGCTGTTAATACTTGGCATAATAAAAAATCATATTCGTTACTTAGACCATGTAAGAGTGATATCGACTGCGCTGCGCTATAGAGTGAGGCTTGTTAAGCTGTTATTGCTCTTCTTGCCATTGCTGTAAGTGTTCATGGCTACAAAACGAGTATTGATCCTGTTTGACCGACTTGTCTTCCGGAATGAATACTTTACAGACATGACATTGCACGATATTTTTTATCTCATTTTTTTGCACCGGCTTTGAACTGGACTGCAATGCTTTGTTTTTGATCATACGGCTGATTAGCCAGACAGCCGCCGCAATAGCGATTAATAAAATTAAATTTCGAAACATAATAATTGATATCCAGAATTAATGAGACACGGGTTCCGATCCATTATAATAACTTTCCAAACATATTTCCTGATAGAATTCGGCATCACTCAATAATCGGTAAACTTTATGGCATCAGACTTAAAAATGGCCCTGATTCAGGAAAATTTTCTGGTGGGAGATACATTCGGTAATACGGAAAAAATTATCTCACTGGCTAAACAGCAGGCGCAGCAAGGAATGGATCTGGTGGTGTTTCCCGAGCTGGCTATTACCGGCTATCCGCCGGAAGATTTGCTGTTACGGCCGGCTTTTTTGCGACAAATTGAAGAGTGCATTAAAAAAATAAGTCATCAGGTTAGCGGTATTGATATTGTTTTTGGTGCGCCAAGATCCGGTACGGGTGACGAAGCAGGTAAGTTATTTAACAGCGCATTCTGGCTAAGAGATGGTCAGGTGCTCGCGGTATACGATAAAAAAGACCTGCCCAATTATGCTGTTTTTGATGAAAAAAGGTATTTTTCTGCCGGTCAGGGTGCCAGCATTGTTGAGATTAAGGGTCATAAAATGGCATTGCTGGTGTGTGAAGACATCTGGCAGTCAGAGCCTGCGATGCAGGCCATGAACGCGGGTGCGCAACATTTACTGGTATTAAATGCCTCGCCGTTTCACCAGCATAAAAATCAGCAGCGTCTGGCCGAGCTCAAACAACGAGCCGCAGAAACAGGCTGTAATATTTTTTATCTGAATATGTTTGGCGGCCAGGATGAACTGGTTTTTGACGGTAACTCATTAATAGTGGCGTCAAATCAGACGCTGATTAGCAGAGCAGCCGCATTTCAGGCCGATATCATCAACTCAGTGCTGCAAGCCGATGGCAGCTTGAGTTCGGATCATAATGCGCCAGCAGAACAAAGTCATCTGGCTGATGTTTATCAGGCTCTGGTGCTGGGGGTGAAAGACTATGTTGATAAAAATGCCTTTAAAGGAGTATTGATTGGTTTGTCTGGCGGTGTGGATTCTGCTTTAACACTTGCTATCGCCGCTGACGCTGTGGGTTCTGATCGTGTTCGTGCGGTCATGATGCCATCACGTTATACCGCGGATATGAGTTTTGAAGATGCCGAAAGCGAAGCTAAATTATTAGGTGTTCAATATCAGGTTATATCCATTGAGCAGCCCTTTGAAGCCTTTCTTGAGACACTGCACGAGCCCTTGTTAAAAGGTACAGATGCAGACACTACCGAAGAAAACATTCAGGCCCGTTGTCGCGGGCTTATGTTAATGGCAATTTCTAATAAAACCGGCTTTATGGTGTTAACCACCGGTAATAAGAGCGAAATGGCTGTTGGTTATGCCACGCTTTATGGTGATATGTCTGGTGGTTTTGCACCATTAAAAGATATTAGTAAGACCTTGGTGTATGACCTGTGCCGATACAGAAACTCTTTAGATCACGTGATACCAGAAAGAGTACTGACCCGGCCGCCGTCAGCAGAGCTGGCACCGGGGCAGGTGGATCAGGATAACCTGCCGCCTTACGATGTGATTGATGCCATTCTGGAAATGTCGGTTGAAAAAGATATGCCAGTAGCGGCTATCGTTGAAGCAGGATATGATTTAGACACAGTTGAACGTATTATTAGCATGGTGCAGCGTAACGAATACAAGCGCAGGCAGGCAGCGCCCGGTGTCAGAATTACTCGTCGTGCATTTGGTCGGGATAGGCGTTATCCTATAACATCAGGCTACAGACGAAATAAGATTAAATAATTTTGGAATTTTGGTGTCTATGAGCCAGGATTGCGGAAGCCGGATACCAGTGACAATGGTTTTGTTTTAATGGTAATGGTTTAAAGTTTAGAGAGATGACGAATGAAAAAAATAGAAGCAATTATCAAACCTTTTAAACTGGATGATGTACGTGAGGCACTCACTGAAATTGGTGTCAGTGGTATGACGGCGACGGAAGTAAAGGGTTTTGGGCGTCAAAAAGGTCATACCGAACTATACCGAGGTGCTGAGTATGTGGTTGATTTTATGCCAAAAGTTAAAATCGAACTGATAGTGTCTGATAGTCAGGTGGAAGATTGTCTGGTGGCAATCACCGAAGCTGCGCGAACCGGGAAGATCGGTGATGGTAAGATCTTTGTCAGTGCGGTTGAACGTGTAGTAAGAATTCGTACCGGTGAAGAAGGCGATGAGGCGATTTAAAATCTCACATCGCCAGTTTTAAAGATGACCCTGGGGATACCTGCTGATTAATGAGTTATTTAACAGCAGGAGTCACAAGGGTTTTATTTTGCTTTAGTTCTTTAGTTTGCTGTTCAGTCAGACTTTCAGTTTTCACAGATGGATTCATCTTCCTGATTAATCGGCTATCTTCAGCCAGCTTATCCATGCCCAGTTTGCCATAGGCGGTGATCATGATATCTAAGGCGCGGTTACGTGCGGGTGAGCGTTGATAGTATTTGATGACATTTTGCGCGCGGTTAACAGCACCCACCCAGGCTTCACGGCGCATATAGTAATCAGCCGCCCTGATTTCAGCTTCTGCCAGTTTGTTATGTAAATAGAGACTGCGTAAATAGGCATCAGGCGCATAAATGCTTTCAGGGTAACGCCTGATCAGGTCGTTAAAATCGTTCATCGCCTGTTTTAAGTTTTTAGGGTCGTGTTCAGACAGGTCACGTGGAAATATCATGTCTAATATGTTGCCACCACGATAAAAGTTGGCTAAGCCTTTCAGGTAAATAGCATAATCGATGTGCGGATTTCGCGGGTGCAGCCGTATAAAACGGTTAACTGCGCTGATGGCAGAATCGGGCTCGTCAAACTTATAATAGGCATAGGCGACATCCAGCTGCGCTTGTTTGGCGTAGCTACTGAAAGGGTAGCGCGCTTCCAGTGTCTCAAGTTTTTTGATGGCGGTTTCAAACTCAGCCAGCCTTAAATCATTACTTGCTTCCGTATAAAAATCTTTAGCCGACCAGTTTGCATAAGGGTCTTCTTTAACTTCATCGGAACTACAGCCATATAAAAGGCCAAATACTGTTAAAATGAAAGCTAACCGCAGAAAAGAATGGCAGTGTTTTATAAATGAACTCATATAATGTCTTACTTTATTCGTTACAATCAAAACGTTACCCATTATAACCGAGATGGAAAAAATTTATCCAATGACTGAAGAATTATTAACAACTATTATCCCTGATGAACTGACAGGGCAGCGCTTAGATGCGGCACTGGCCAGCTTGTTCCCCGAATATTCACGCAGCCGTTTGAGTCAGTGGGTGAAACAGGGCTTAATTGAGTTGGATGAAAAAATTCCACGGGCCCGGGATAAAGTCTATGCCGGGCAGCGGGTGTCGGTAAAAGTGCAGGCGCTTGAGTGCGAGTCGGAAGTTATTGCTGAGAATATTCCGCTCGATGTGGTTTATGAAGATGATGACCTGCTGGTTATTAATAAACCTGAAGGCATGGTGGTGCATCCGGCAGCAGGCAACTGGAGCGGTACTTTACAAAATGCGCTGCTATATTATGCCGGTATACTGGCCACGGTGCCGCGTGCGGGTATTGTGCATCGGCTGGATAAAGATACATCTGGCTTACTGGTAGTGGCTAAAAATCTCAAAGCGCACCGCTCCCTGATCGAGCAGTTACAGGCAAGGACGGTGCACAGAGAATACCACGCGATAGTGAACGGGGTTATGACAGCAGGCGGCACGATTGATGAACCGATTGCCAGAGATGCCAGAGAACGTAAACGTATGGCCGTGCGTGAAGAAGGCAAAGAGGCGATCACGCATTACCGGATCATTGAAAAATTTCGTCGCCATACACATATCCGGGTGTACTTAGAAACCGGACGTACCCATCAGATCCGGGTACATATGAGTTCTATTCGCTACCCGTTAGTGGGTGATACGTTATACGGCAGCCGGGCGATTGTGCCAAAAGGCGCTTCAGAGGAACTGATAGCTACAATACATGGCTTTAAACGACAGGCATTACATGCGGCAAAACTGGGGCTTATTCATCCTGCTACTGGTGAAGAAATGGAGTGGGAAGTGCCGTTACCGGATGATCTGTTAGCGGTGCTGAATGCACTAAAAGCAGATGTAATCGCTCATGCAGATGACAACTGAAGCAACAATAGATTAATGACGGGTTTTTAATGAGCGACTTTTTATGGGCCGACTGGCCGGCACCTGCGAATGTCAGAGCGTTGACAACAACGCGTAAAGGCGGGGTCAGTCAGGGCTGTTACAGCAGTTTAAATCTGGCCGACCATGTAGAAGACAATCCTGCTGACGTGAAAAAAAATCGTCAGATTGTTAGTGAGTCGTTAAAGATAACAGAACCGGTCTGGTTAAAACAGGTGCATGGTACCGGCGTTGCTGACGCAGCAACAGCCAGGCATCACGCAGAGGCGGATGCGGTGTTTTCAAATCGTGTCGATAGTGTTTGCGCTATTTTAACTGCCGATTGTTTGCCATTGCTGTTTTGTAATCAACAGGCGACCAAAGTGGCAGCGGCTCATGCCGGCTGGCGCGGTCTGGCGAACGGCGTGATAGAAAACACAGTCAGTGCACTGCAGGAAAAGTCTGAAAATATAATGGTCTGGCTGGGGCCTGCTATCGGGCCGTCCTGTTTTGAAGTGGGTGGTGATGTGGTTGACGCCTTCGTCTCTGTGCAGGCTGATGCCAGCACAGCCTTTATAAAAACAGATGCCACTCATTACTTAGCTGATATCTATCAGCTGGCCCGAATGCGTTTAAAACGACTGGGTATTGAACGAGTTTATGGCGGTGGCTTGTGCACGTATACTGATGAGGAACGTTTTTTTTCATTTAGAAAAAATAAAGTCTGCGGCAGAATGGCGAGCATGATATGGGTCTCGTCAGAAGAATAAAAAGAAAGGGGGGAATAATGAAAAAGTGGAGTTTAATAACACTGGTCGGCGCTGATCAGGCCGGGATTGTGGCGCAGGTTACACAAATACTGGCGGCTGATGATTGCGAGCTGGGAGAAACATCGATGGTGCGTATGGGAGGTAGTTTCTCGATGATGCTGAGGGTTCGTCATGATGATATGGATCTTGGGGCTTTATTAAAAGGGATTTGTGAGTCGCTGAACCTGCATCTGCATGTGGATGAGGACGTGGCGAGTAATTGTGAAGAGACCGACCCGGATGTGAATATTACCGTTTATGGTGCGGACCGTAGCGGCATTGTTGCCGAGGTGACAGCGATACTGGCAGATGCCGGGCTCAATATTATCGACCTGGAGACGGCAGTGGCCGGTACAGCCGACAAACCCATTTATATTATGACGATAGAGGGTCAGGCATTACAGGGCGTGGATGCATTGACTGAAGCGGCGAAAAAAATCTCTAAAGGTATTGAACTCAATATTGTGCCGATACAGACATTACGGGCATAAGCATGACGGTTTTAGATATTCTGCAATATCCTGATGAGCGCCTGAAACAGAGCTCAAAAACAGTCGAAATATTTGACCAGACATTAAAAGACTTTGTCACCGATCTGGAAGAAACCCGGCTGGCAGGACCTGGCGCTGTGGGTATTGCAGCCCCTCAGGTCGGTTGTGCAAGACGACTGGTGATTGTCGATGTCTCTCAACTCAAAAAGCCGGTAGATAATCACGGTTATCTGCTGCTGATTAACCCGGAAATAACCAAATGGCAAGGTATGGAAAAAGGCCGGGAAGGGTGTTTATCGGTGCCTGATTATACCGGCAATGTGATACGTGCAGAAAGTATCCGGATTCGTTTTCAAAATATTGAAGGTGAGTGGATTGAATTTGATAGCGGCGGTTATGAAGCACGAGCCATTCAGCATGAATTAGATCATCTCGATGGCATGTTGTTTCTCGACCGGCTGGTTAGCCGTCGCAGTGATTTGTTTACGCGCAAAACGTACAAAAAATAAATCGATAAAAGCAGACTTTAGGAACACGCAGACTGAATCGGTTGATAAATCCTATTAATATCCTCACTTAAATATTGTCAGTGCAACAGTCTGTATAGCTGTTATTATCAGTAATACTTTTCCTGACATTATTCAGCAATAATTTAGTTATTGATCGAAATCAACTGCTTAGATTATTTCTGATCTGGCAACCTTGAAAATCACATAAATGACCGTATTTTTAAGCTAATCTTAAATTAATACTACGGAGACATTCTATGAGAATGGATCGTTTAACCAGTAAGTTTCAAACCGCAATCAGTGATGCACAATCACTGGCAATCGGTCGTGATCATCAGTTTATAGAACCCAGTCACTTAATGCTGGCACTGCTGGATCAGGATGGCGGCACTGTCCGTCATTTATTAACACTGGCTAATGTTAATGCCAGTGCAGTACGCTCACGTCTGGATGAAGAACTGGACCGGCTGTCAAAAGTTGAAGGCGGCCAGGGTGATGTGCATCTGTCGAATGATCTGGCTAAAGTGCTTAATGTTTGCGATAAAATTGCACAAAAACGTAAAGATGATTACATCTCCAGTGAACTGTTTGTATTAGCCGTTCTGGAATTAAAAAATTCAGTGGGTGAGATCCTGACTCAGGCGGGTGCGAATCCAAAAGCGGTTGAAGATGCGATTGAAAAAATTCGTGGCGGGCAAAAAATTGATGACCCGAATGCGGAGGAGCAACGACAGGCACTGGAAAAATATACCGTCGATTTAACTGAACGCGCAGAGCAGGGTAAACTGGACCCGGTTATTGGCCGGGATGAAGAAATCCGCCGCATTGTTCAGGTACTGCAACGCCGGACCAAAAACAATCCGGTCATCATCGGTGAACCCGGTGTCGGTAAAACGGCTATTGTTGAAGGTCTTGCACAGCGTATTATTAACGGCGAAGTACCGGAAGGTTTAAAAAACAAACGCGTCTTGTCTCTTGATATGGGGGCACTGATTGCCGGAGCAAAATTTCGCGGCGAGTTTGAAGAGCGTTTAAAAGCGGTATTGAGTGATCTTGCAAAACAGGAAGGCCAGATCATTTTATTCATCGATGAAATACATACCATGGTCGGTGCTGGTAAAGCCGAAGGCGCGATGGATGCAGGTAATATGTTAAAGCCTGCTCTTGCACGAGGTGAATTACATTGCGTGGGTGCAACCACACTGGATGAATACCGTCAGAATATTGAAAAAGATCCTGCGCTGGAGCGTCGATTTCAAAAAGTATTGGTCAACGAGCCAAATGTTGAAGATACGATTGCCATTTTACGCGGCTTAAAAGAACGCTATGAAATTCATCACGGTGTGGATATTACCGATCCTGCCATCGTGGCAGCAGCAACTTTATCTCATCGTTACATCACTGATCGTCAGTTACCGGATAAAGCCATTGATCTGGTCGATGAAGCGGCCAGTCGCATCCGTATGGAAATTGATTCCAAACCTGAGGTGATGGACCGTTTAGAACGACGGATGATTCAGTTAAAAATTGAACGTGAAGCACTGAAAAAAGATACCGATGAAGCCACCAAAAAACGGCTGGCAAATCTTGAAGAAGAACTGAAAAAACTGGAGGCTGAATTTTCAGAATACGAAGAAGTCTGGAAATCTGAAAAAGCCGCATTACAGGGTACCGCTCATATTAAAGAAGAGCTGGAACGTGCACGCATGGAAATGGATACGGCAAAGCGAGCCAACGATCTGGCGCGTATGTCAGAATTACAATATGGCCGAATTCCTGAACTGGAAAAACAACTGGATATGGCATCGCAGGCTGAAATGCAGGAAATGAGTTTGCTGCGTAATAAAGTCACGGATGAAGAGATTGCCGATATCGTATCCAAATGGACCGGCATTCCTGTCAGTAAAATGATGGAAGGTGACCGTGAAAAACTGTTACGCATGGAACAGGAACTGTCTGAGAGAGTCATTGGTCAGACTGAGGCTGTATTGGCCGTGTCCAATGCGATTCGTCGTTCACGTGCCGGGCTGTCTGACCCGAACCGGCCGAATGGCTCATTCTTGTTCCTTGGGCCAACCGGTGTAGGTAAAACAGAGTTAACGAAAGCCTTAGCTAACTTTATGTTTGATACCGATGACGCGATTGTAAGAATCGATATGTCAGAGTTTATGGAAAAGCATTCGGTGGCCAGACTGGTTGGAGCTCCACCGGGTTATGTTGGTTATGAAGAGGGCGGCTATTTAACCGAAGCCGTTCGGCGTAAACCTTATTCTGTGATATTACTGGATGAGGTTGAAAAAGCGCACCCTGATGTATTTAATATTTTGTTACAGGTATTAGATGACGGTCGTCTGACAGATGGTCAGGGGCGTACGGTGGATTTCAAAAACACCGTTATTATCATGACTTCGAATTTAGGTTCGCAGCTAATTCAGGAAATGGCCGGCGAAAACAACTACGAAAAGATGAAAGATGCCGTTATGGAAATTGTCGGTCAGCACTTCAGGCCGGAGTTTATTAACCGGGTAGATGAAAGTGTTGTATTCCATCCACTGGGCATGACGCAGATCCGTCGTATTACAGCACTGCAGGTAGAAATATTACGTCAGCGATTAGTGGAGCGCGATATTGATTTGCAGCTGACCGAAGCGGCGCTGGATAAACTGGGTGAAGCTGGCTTTGATCCGGTATACGGTGCAAGACCACTCAAGCGGGCAGTGCAGCAACTGCTCGAAAATATACTGGCTCAACAGTTGCTGGAAGGCCGGTTTATGCCGGGTGATGTTATAGCGGTAGATGTGGACGGAGAAAGTCTGACATTTAACAGCAGTGCCAGTACCTTGAAAAATGATCCGGTAAGTGCCGAATAAAATCAGGCGCTGACACAGGGATGTGACTTCAAGGTGAATAATCGCGCAATACTGCGCGATTATTTTATATTACTATCAGAGGTTAGGGATCATTGTGAGTATTAAATCCTGCCTGAGTATTATTGTATTATTCTTAATTTCAGCAAACGCGCTGGCGAACGAGTCACGAAAAGCGGCATTACTATCTGTATATCAGTCTGTCAAAAATGAAAAGCTGGAATTAATACAAGGTCTGCCTTTAACTCTGAAGTCGGATTTTACGAAAAACCGGTTGAGCGCTGAAGTGTATGCTATTAAATCTTATGATTTCCTCCGGCTGAGCTCTGAACTTTCAAAACCGGCTCAATGGTGTCAGTTTATTACCCTGCATTTAAATATCAAAGCCTGTGTATATCGGACGTCGCCGGGCAATAGCCTGAGCTTTTTTGCCGGCAGGAAGTTTTATCAACCTGCGCAGGATGCGTTTGAATTGCAATACCAGTTCAAGCGGGAGTATCTGGATGAACACTATTTTAAATTAAGTCTGACGGCAGATAGCGGGCCGTTTGCAACCAAAGATTATCAAATCAATCTGGAAATATTGAAAGTGGATCATGATGTGTTGTTGCACATGTCACTTGCTTATCAGACAAGCTTTTCCAGTAGGCTGGGCAGCAGCGTCTATCTGTCGACACTGGGGGCTGATAAAGTTGGCTTTAGTTTGCGCAGGGATGAAAGCGGAGAGATAAATTTTATTAGCGGAATTGAAGCGATTGTTGAAAGAAATGTTATGCGCTACTTTCTCGCACTTTCAGTTTATATGGAAAACACTGATACGGATAAAATGATAAAAGCCTGGTATCTGTCAACAGAAAAATACGCAAGACAGTTACATGAGGTTAAAGAGGCGCAATATATAAAAACTAAGCAGCTGGAATTTAAACAACAAGCTCAAATGCAACAACGAGTTGACGGTGGAAAACCTGTTTTTGATCTGGCTGTTGATTAACCGACTGTTCACATGTTATATCATGATGTAAATATAATAGTTTTCTAATGCTTTCATGAGGCTTGTTTTGTTTCTCAACAGAGTCCTACAGTGTTAGTATGTGATGCAGTTAATGGATTTGGTGAGTTAAGGGATTTAACGCTGTTATCTGTCACTCCTCCCCTTAAGTACCGCCAACAAAACATTAATCGACTGTCGTTTTTAAAATAGATTTTTCAATATATCAGGATGTACGGGGATCGTTATGTTTAAAATAATGAAGTGTGGTCGCTTTTGTAAAATAACACTCAGGGTATTTGTTCTTGTGGTTATCGCAACCGCTGTCTTTACTTCGCTGGTTAAAACAGTGCAGAACTGGGACGATGATCCAGATCGCGGTGCTGTTGTACTGAATGAAAGTGTATTCGGTGATCATTTCGACAAAATTTACCCAGGCATTACAAAAGATGACAACGATAAAGAAGTCCCCTGGCAAGGATGGAAGCCAGACGACAGCATGTGGTATTACACCACAACTCAGGGTTCTGATCTGTTGCCGTATGATTTTTTTATGGTGCTTGAACAAAAAGAATCTAAAGAGTTGTTTCGTTCGGATAAAAACATGGACTTCTATCGCTATATTCCCCTTAAGCCGACGTTTAGTAACCCTGATGGCCTGGCGCTGGGTTTTGTCAAGGATGTCTATCAGGGTAAAGAGTATGTTGGTTTAACCTGCGCTGCCTGCCATACCGCGCAGATAAATCACAAAGGCGTGGCCATGCGTATTGATGGAGGACCGGCGATGGCAGACATGCAAAACTTTGTCACCGCTCTTAGTGATGCGATGCAGGCCACGATTGACGATGAAGAAAAGGCCAAACGGTTTATTAATGCAGTGATTGATCGTAATGGCGTTGTGCGTATGGTTTCTGGTGGTCGTGATTACAGCAGTGAAAAAGATGTCAAAGAAGACATGGCAAAATTTGCTTCACGGCTGAAAGATTACATTACCATGAATCACTCAAACTTGGACTATGGCTACGCCAGACTGGATGCTTTTGGCCGTATTTATAACCGTACTCTGCAGCATGTTCTGAATAAAAAACACCTAGAAGCGGCTTTATTATCTGTGCTTGATAAAGATACGCAAGCCGACAAAATTAAACAGATTAAGGCAGTCTTAAAAACGATACCTAAAGGCGTATTAAAGGGTAACGATTTCGATCATGTGATAGGAAGTATTAAAGAAATATTTTCAGAACGTAAAATGGTCGAGTTAAAAAATGAGCTGTTTAATAAGCCGAATGCACCGGTTAGTTACCCGTTTTTATGGGATATAGCCCAGCATGACTATGTTCAGTGGAATGGTATTGCAGCTAATGCAGGCTTAGGGCCAATTGGCCGGAACACCGGCGAAGTGATAGGCGTTTTTGGCATGCTGGACTGGCATGAACAGGAGGGCTTTAGTTTGTCGGCATTGATCGGTGGCGAGTTTCCTTTCGGCACGCATGTGAAATATGAGTCGTCCGTTAATGTTAACAACTTAGAGCGTATTGAAAATCACCTGCGTGACTTAATATCACCACAATGGCCGGAAGATATTCTGGGTAAACTGGATCGGGATAAAATAAATTACGGTCAGGTGATTTATGAGCAGCGCTGTGTTTCTTGTCATGCAGTTATTGATCGCGATGACCCTGAGCGCAAGGTGATTGCGAACTTCACATCGGTTAAAAAAGCCGGCACCGATCCGAAGATGGCAGTAAATGCATTAACTTATACAGGCCGAAGCGGTATCGTTCAGGATCAATACCTGAACGTTGGGCTTGGAAATCTGTATATGGAAGAGCAGATGCCTGTTGCAGCACTGTTAACGATTGCGACAACCAATGTTGTGGCAACACCGGATCCTGACAAGTGGTGGATTAGGCGCGGGGCTGACTGGGCCTATACACTGGTTTCGTCGCTGCTTGATAACCCTGTCAAAGCTTCACTAAAACGCGGTGACTACGAACCGGATACCACGGTTAACCCTTTTGCCTCTTTAATGGCTTATAAGGCAAGACCGCTTAATGGCATTTGGGCCACAGCACCTTATTTACATAACGGCTCGGTGCCCAGCTTGTATGAACTGCTATTGCCGAAAAAGAAAAAAGGCGATGCTGATGGAGAATATCGTCCTGATGTTTTCTATACCGGTAGCCGGGAGTTTGATCCGGTAAATGTTGGGTTAAAAAGTCAGGGATATAATGGCAGCCGCTATCTGACAAATTTAGAGGGTAACAGTAATGCCGGTCATAATTATAGCGACGGCATGACAAGAGACGAGCGACTTTATCTGCTTGAGTACCTTAAATCGCTATAGGGGGCGATATGTCTGAATTAAAGGATTATTTACAGATTTTTGATGCGACGCCGGAGCAAGAAAAATTTCCTCTGGTCTATGGCTGGATGCAAACACAGGCCTTAGATTTTTTTAAGCAGTTAAGGGAACGGCGACCGATACTGGTGACACCGGATGCGACCATCATTACCTTGTTTGAAGATGTGCGGGATATGTTAATGCTGCCAAAAATTTTTACGGTGGCGTTATATAAACCAAAGATGGCGGATTATCTGATGGCACACGACGACGATGCGTTGCATGATCGTGAAAAAGCAATTATGCATGCCATGTTAAATCGAGATGATCTTCCTCTGGTCAGAGAGCTGGTGGCAAAAAATGCAAGCAGAATTCTTGATGATGCAAAAGGCCAGATCGAAATTGTAGAAAACTACTGTCGCGGTGTGCCGGCCTCTATCGTGCAGGATTACTTTGGACTTGACGGGGTCGATCCTAAAGACTTAAAGCGCTGGTCATTCTGGACACAATACAATACCTTTCATAATCAGCCTTTCAGTCTGAATTCAAAAGAAAAATATGAGCATATAGAAAAACAGCATGCGAAAGCATCCGATGAACTGGGGAAATATATTATCGGGCTGATGATCAGAAAGACCTTGTCAGTGAAACTTGGCGAAGCAAAAAATAAATTCTTTTTTGTCTGGAACTGCATCGTTAAAGCCTATTACTGGATAACGGCTCGCAAGGTCGACAAACTGACGGATAATATAGTAACCAGAATGCTAAGCGCATCATACCCGCAGCAGCTGGACTTTGGCATAGAGAGGCAGGGTGTCAATGCGGGTGGTCTTTTAATCGGTGCAATTGAAACCACTTCACAGGCTGTTGCCCAGTCAATTGAAATGATCCTCAGTGACCGGTTATTGCTCGATAAAGCGGAAGAAGCGGCGCAGAAAAAAGATACCAGCGACTTTGATAATATCGTCTGGGAAACATTGCGTTATGTTCCCATCAGCCCTTTTGTATTTCGTCAGGCTGCAAAGCAATATACCGTCGCCAAGGGCCGGCCACATGAAACAACGATTGAGGCCGGTGCTCATGTCATCATCGCCACGCAGTCAGCGATGTTTGATACTTATGCTTATGAAAATCCGGATGAGTTCAGTCCGGACAGAACTTTTTATCATAACTTTATCTTCGGTTATGGTTCGCATGAATGCCTGGGGAAATACGTTGGGATGGTGATGATACCTGAAATGGTCAGACAGGTTATCTTACGTCGCAATATAAAAGCAGAAGGGAAAATTGATTATGATGATAAACCATTCCCGACGTTTTTTAATTTGAGCTGGGAATGATAGTTTAAATATCTAAATCCTGAAGCGTCATTGAAAAATTAAAATCAAATAAAATCACAAAGATACCTTTTTCAAATGTCTGAGAATAAGTCTGAATTAGAGTAGTTTATTGCACAGGCGCTTATCGTTTACCGTCACCGCCTGCTTTATTGAGAATGATATCCATCATTGCGGTGCTTAAAAATCGTTTTAAATAAGCAAACAAATAAGTGGGGACGGTCACATAATACCGTGCCTTGGCTTTTTTCGATTCCAGTGCGTGGATCACGCGTTTTAATACGGCTTCTGGTGGCAGGGTGAACGGTGCTGCCGGACCAGGTTTGTTTAAACGCTGCTGCATGGCTTCATATTGCTCTTTGTGTGCGCTGTTTTCTGCGTCAATATACTGATCAAAAGCCTTTTTTGCATTTTGTCGAAATTTGCTGCTGATGGGGCCGGGTTCGATCAGGCTGATCTGAATCGGTGTGTCTTTTAATTCGATTCTTAAGGTGTCACTAAAGCCTTCGATGGCAAACTTACTGGCGTTATATGCCCCGCGATAAGCCATGGCGGCAAAGCCTAAGACTGAGCTGTTCATGATAATGCGGCCATCATTCTGCTGGCGCATAACCGGAATAATGCGGTTAGTGAGTTCGATCCAGCCAAAAACATTGGTCTCAAACTGTGCACGAAGGGCATCGCGGCTTAGGTCTTCAACGGCACCGGGTAAGCCATAAGCGCCGTTGTTGAACAGCGCATCTAAGCGGTTATCGCTCAGCTGCAAAATCTTGTCGACAGCGGTGTTAATGCTATGACTGTCGGCCAGATCAAGCTGAAACGCTTCAAAACCCTGTTGTAAGAGTTGCTCCACATCCGCTGCGGCGCGGGCTGTGGCAAAAACCCGGTAGCCTTTTTCTTTAAGGCCGTTGGCGACACACAGGCCAATTCCGGACGAGCAGCCGGTGATTAATATTGTTTTGCTGTTTACACTATTCATGACGGCAGAATTTATAGCAAAACAGCCGAATAATCACATGTTTTTGATAAATAGGGCGATTTATCTTATTGAATCATATATTTATCGCATTCCAGCAGCCTTTGCAGTTGAGATGTAACGGTTGAACAAGTATCATCTGCGCCTTGCATTAACCGAGAACTTCACACGGGCGATTTTTTCCTCATACTGCGCTAAAATGGGCTCAAATGCTCACCTACTGCGTGTAAACGCTGCTGCTGTGCGTATTTACCTTGTCTGAGAAAAAACTCTTACGTGAAAGCTCTCTAAACTAACATATTTCAGGACTTTACCTATGCGCAGCCATTATTGTGGTGTTGTTGATGAATCTTTACTCGACCAGGAAGTAACGCTTTGCGGTTGGGCCAATCGACGTCGTGACCACGGCGGTGTTATTTTTGTGGATTTACGTGATCGTGAAGGTCTGGTGCAGATCGTCTTTGATCCGGAAAACCCGGAGATGTTCACCCAGGCTGAGCGTATTCGAAACGAATATGTATTACAGGTCACAGGAAAAGTACGCGCACGTCCTGAAGGCACGGTGAATAATGATCTACGTACCGGTCAGATTGAAATTTATGTCACCAAACTGGTGGTATTAAACGCTTCCGAAACACCGCCGTTCATGATTGATGATGACGAGGTTAATGAAGATAATCGCCTGAAATACCGTTACCTTGATATGCGCCGTCCTGAAATGCTCAAACGTATTAAACTACGCAGTCAGGTTACCCGTAGCTTGCGTGAATACCTGGATAATCAGAATTTCTGGGATTTGGAAACACCGATGCTGACCAAAGCGACGCCGGAAGGTGCACGTGATTATTTAGTACCCAGCCGTACTCATCAGGGTAGTTTCTTTGCACTGCCGCAATCGCCACAGATTTTTAAACAGCTGCTGATGGTGGCTGGTATGGATCGTTATTATCAGATGGTGCGTTGTTTCCGCGATGAAGATTTACGTGCTGATCGTCAGCCTGAGTTTACTCAGCTGGATATGGAACTGAGCTTCGTTGACGAAGAAGAAATCATGAGCATCACTGAAAACATGATTCGCGATTTATTTGCACATGTTCTTGAAGCGCCACTACCAAACCCGTTTCCGCGCATGACCTACGAAGAAGCAATGAGCCGTTATGGCTCTGACAAGCCGGATTTGCGGATCGACATGGAGCTGGTTGATGTGAACGACATCATGCAGGATGTCGATTTCAAAGTATTCTCTGGCCCGGCTAAAGATGAAGATGGCCGTGTTGTGGTATTGAAACTACCAAAAGGCGCTGATTTAAGCCGTAAAGAAATTGATGATTACACCGCCTATGTCGGTCGTTACGGTGCCAAAGGTCTGGCTTATATTAAAGTGAATGACGTAGCGGCGGGTCGTGAAGGCTTGCAGTCACCGATCGTTAAATTCCTGCCGGATGAGGCTTTAGCAGAAATCATTAAACGTTGTAACGTCGAAACCGGCGATATGCTGTTCTTTGGTGCCGGTGCAACAACAATTGTTAATGAATCGATTGGTGCCTTGCGTGTTAAGTTAGGTCACGATCGTGGTCTGGCTTCAAATGACTGGAAACCTTTATGGGTTGTTGATTTCCCGATGTTTGAATGGGATGAGCGTAACAAGCGCTGGAGTGCCTTACACCATCCGTTCACTGCACCGGCTATCGATGATGTGGAAGCTTTAAAAGCGAACCCGGGCAAAGCCCTGTCCCGTGCTTATGACATGGTGCTGAACGGTACGGAGTTAGGCGGCGGTTCGATTCGTATCCACAACAGTGAAATTCAGCAGGCAGCCTTTGAAATACTGGGTATTGATGAAGCAGAGCAGGAAGAAAAATTTGGCTTCCTGTTAAACGCACTGAAATACGGTTGTCCTCCGCACGGTGGTCTGGCTTTTGGTCTGGATCGTTTAGTGATGTTAATGACCGGTGCCAAGTCTATTCGTGATGTGATGACCTTCCCGAAAACTCAGACGGCTGCCTGCCTGCTAACGGACGCACCGTCTACCGTTTCAGCAGAACAGTTAAAAGAGCTGAATATTCGTTTACGTAAAGTCCAGACAGAGACTACTGAATAACTAGCCTGTTAGTTTGCTATTCTTGTCCTGTAAAGCTGAAATCTTATAAGGCAGGAATAGCAGTAACGTATTAAATCCCGCAATCTGTTTTAATTGCCCTTGCCACTGAGGGTCAGCGATAGTTGCCGATTGAAATACCGGTATAACAACTCTATTATTATTCAGACATTTAAAGCTTCGGGAACAAAATGAATTCATTAGCCATACAATCCTATACCCTGTTAGATGATGATGACTGCAATGCGCGCATCGAAGCAGCACGTAAGACGCTGGGTGATCGTGTCATAATCCTTGGTCACCATTATCAGCGTGATGAAGTCTTTAAACACACGGATTTTTCCGGTGATTCATTAAAACTCTCCCGTGAAGCGGCAAAATCAAATGCTGAATATATTATTTTTTGTGGCGTGCATTTCATGGCTGAAGTGGCAGATATTTTGTCAAGACCAGACCAGATTTCGATGCTGCCGGATTTGTCAGCCGGCTGTTCAATGGCTGATATGGCCAACCTTGCCAAAGTTGAAAAAGCCTGGCAGGAACTGTCTTCGGTATTAGATCCGGATGAAAAAATAACACCGGTCACTTACATTAACTCGGCAGCCGATTTAAAAGCCTTCTGTGGCCGTCATGGCGGTATTGTTTGTACCTCAACCAATGCACGTAATGTTTTAGAGTGGTCGTTTTCACAGCGTGAAAAAATATTATTCTTCCCCGATCAGCATTTAGGCCGTAACACCGGTTATGCGATGGGTATACCACTGGATGAAATGGTTGTCTGGGATTTTGATTTGCCAATGGGTGGGCTGACGGCAGAACAGATTCAGAAAGCCAGAATGATTCTGTGGAAAGGCTTCTGTTCAGTGCATCAAATGTTCCAGCCGGAGCAGATTGATAACTTCAAAAAAGAGTATCCTGAAACCGTCATAGTGGCACACCCTGAGAGCCCGTTTGAAGTGTGTCAGAAATCCGATCATGTAGGTTCAACAGAGCATATTATTAATGTGATTCGTGATGGTGAGCCGGGTACGCGTTATCTTGTTGCCACAGAATTAAACCTGGTTAACCGCTTGCACGAACAGTTCAAGCATGAAGGCAAAAACGTACACTTCATGTCGCCGAATATTTGCATGTGTTCCACCATGTTTCGCATCGATCCTCAACATCTGGCATGGGTGCTGGAAAATCTGCTTGCTGGTAATGTGGTCAACCAGATTACGGTGCCCGCTGAAGAAGCCGCAATGGCAAAAAAAGCACTGGATAAAATGCTTCAGGTATCACCTTAACTGTTTATCTGCCAGCCATGTTTTAGAAGGCTGGCAGGTATTATAAAAGCCCATACATCTTCTCTATTATCTCTCCGTTTAGCCCATAAACTCAAATATTCGTCTATATTCCTATGAGCGGAAGGTTACTGTCTTTGTTTAAGGCGTGCTTTTAATAGTTTGCGGGATAAGTGATGTTAAAAAATGTAAATATCAATGTAAAAATCGGCCTTGGTGTGCTGCTCAGTGTGTTGCTGACAACATTGATGCTTTCGCTGATGAGTATGAATAATATGAAAAATATATTATTGAAAGCGGAAGCACTTGAGTTAGAAAGTTATTATCAACAGGTATTGGCTCAGCTGGAATCAGAAGGACGTGTGGCCGAGATGATGAGCGCTTTAGTTGCCAATGTTCCTGATGTGCAACGCGCTTTTGCTGCCGGTGAACGTGATCGTTTAGCTGAATTACTGGTGCCATCCTTTAAAGTTTTAAAAGAAAATCCGGATTATGCCGCCAGGCAGTTTCAATTTCATTTGCCACCGGCCACTTCTTTTTTGCGGGTGCATAAACCGCAGAAGTATGGCGATGACTTATCTTCATTTCGGCAAACCGTTGTCATGACTAATAACACAAAAAAACCGGTACGGGGGCTTGAGAAAGGCGTGGCCGGTTTAGGTGTCAGAGGCATGGTTCCGGTATTTAATAATGACCAGCACATTGGTTCATTAGAATTTGGTATGTCTTTTGGGCAGCCTTTTTTTGATACCTTTAAACAAAAGACAAACATCGATTTAGCGCTGTATTTGCTTACTGACAATCAGTTGAAGCATTTTGCCGGTACGATTGATAAGGGATCGCGTCTTCCACAAGATCACTTAAAGGAAGCCTTAAGCGATATAACTACGGTGAAACATCATGAATTCAATGGCCTTGAGGCCGGCCACATAGCCGGACCAGTGCGCGACTTTAGTGGCAAAGTAATCGGTGTGCTCGAAGTGGTCATGGACCGCTCATATTACGCAGGGGCTATTAATACTCAGCGTAACCAAACGCTGCTAATTGCTGTCATTGCCTTGATGATTGGTATTATCTTTTCCTTACTGTTAACCCGGATGATTAGCAAACCAATCTGTGATGTGGTAGTGGCATTAAATGATATTGCGGCTGGCGATGGTGATCTGACGCAGCGTTTAAACGAAGACGGTGCGAATGAAATTGCCAGACTTGGCAAAGCCTTTAATAAGTTCGTGACTAAAATTCAGAAAGTCATTATGGATGTGGCTGAGTCGACCGAAACACTCAGTTTGTCGGCTGATGAAATGTCATCCATTGCCCAGTCCACAAGAATGAGTGTGGATCAGCAAAAATCAGGCATTGAGCAGGTTGCGGCCGCTATCAATCAAATGTCGGCATCCGTTCAGGAAGTAGCGACCAATACATCTGATGCGGCTCATTCAGCGATGGAGGCTGATGATCAGGTGAAGCAAATTAATATTATCGTCGACGATACGATTAAATCAGTTTCTAAGTTGGCTTCTGAGGTCGAACAAATCGGCTCGGTTATTAATGAGCTGCAAAATCAAACACAAAATATTGATACGGTGCTGGATGTCATTAAGGGCATTGCAGAGCAGACTAATTTATTGGCGCTGAATGCAGCGATAGAAGCCGCACGGGCCGGTGAGCAAGGCCGGGGGTTTGCGGTGGTGGCTGATGAGGTGCGAACACTGGCAAGTCGTACGCAGGAATCTACCCGTGAAATACAGGGCATTATTGAATCATTACAATCGGGTGCCAATTCAGCGGTTGGAGCTATGCAATCAGGTCGTGACGAAGCAGAGGTGACTTTGAAGAAAGCTGCAGAAGCCGGTTCTTCGCTGGTTAATATTACCCGTGCTATTGAATCGATATCTTCAATGAATACACAAATAGCCAGTTCAGCGCAGGAACAAAGCGCTGTGGCTAATGAAATCAATCAAAATATCAGTTCAATTAGTGTACAGGCCGATCATTCGGCAGAAGGGGTAACACAGTCACAAAGTGTCAGCGGCAAGCTGTCAACCTTATCTAACCATCTGCACAGTCTGGTCACTCAGTTCAAAGTCTAAAAACTGAGAAGGCTTTGATCGATAAAGGCAGTATGATTTATACTGCCTTTTTTATGCCTAGAAGTCTGATATGTCTGAACAGTATGATACGCGATTTGGCGGTATAGCTCGCCTGTATGGCGTGAAAGAAGCATCAATAATCCGTTCGTTGCATGTTTGTGTGATTGGGATTGGTGGTGTGGGCTCCTGGGCCGCAGAAGCCTTAGCACGTTCAGGTATTGGTGAGATCACACTGATCGATCATGATGATATTTGTGAAACCAATATCAATCGTCAACTGCATTCTTTGACTGCAAGTCTTGGACAATCAAAAGTTGAAGTAATGGCTGAGCGTATCAGGCAAATTAACCCTGACTGCATTGTTCATGTGATTGATGACTTTATTACCCAGACGACGCTGCAAAAATACATGGACTTATCATTCGACTATGTCATCGATGCGATTGATAGCATCCGCTTTAAAGCGGCAATGATTTATTATTGCCGGCGTAATAAGATACCGGTTATTACCACAGGCGGTGCAGGTGGTTTAACCGATCCGACGCAGATAACGGTTAAAGATCTGAGTAAAACGGTGAAAGACCCGCTGGCTGCCAAGGTGCGTTCCACATTGCGGCGTGAATATAACTTCACTAAAAATGTAAAACGCTCATTTGGGGTAGAGTGTGTGTTTTCTCCGCAGGAACAGGTGTACCCTAAGCCCGATGGCTCAGTTAGTCAGGAAAAACCGGGAGTGAAAGGAACAACTCTGGATTGTAGTATGGGGTTCGGAGCTTCTAGTTGTGTGACAGCTGTTTTTGGTTTTGCTGCTGTCTCGAGAGTGATAGAGAAAACCCTGCTAAAAAAACGCTAGCGAGTAGCAGTAATGCCGGTTAGTTATCGTTGCTGGCAATGGTGGGTGAAGATGTGGCAGTCACATCGCTTGTGGTGATGTTAAACTCACAGCTTGAAACCATGAGGATAACGGTCATAATGATGCCGTAAAGTACTGATTTTGAAGTGGCTATCTGCTGCATGGTCTTCCTTATTTATTTAAGAAGGCTAATTAAACGGCTGTGCTCTTTACTGTTATATTAAATATAGATTTTTTTGCTAAAAAAGCTGCTGGAATTCGATAAGCGGTTGATGGTGTTTTGTTGCCATGGAACCCTAAAGCTTATTCATTCGTGTTATTGATATAAATGACGAATATTTTAAAATTTTTCTCAAACAAGCAGAGTCCGGATGAGTTTGAAGCCTTGCTTAAACCTCATGTTGGCTACTTGTATCGTGTCGCCTATCGTTTGACCAATCAGGCCGATGCAGCGGAAGACCTGCTGCAAGATGTCATGTTGCATTTTTATCCGAAATATCACGAGCTGAAGAAAATTGAAAACCTGAAGCCCTGGCTGGCCAGATCACTGTATAACCTTTTTATTGATAATCTGAGAAAGAATAAACGCAACCCTGTGACGGATGCGCAGGACGACTCGGTGTTATCCGTTGTGATTGATCATGCGGTTGAACCTGAGCGTGAGACAGAGCAAACATTGATGCAAAGACGAATAAACGTATCGCTGGGTAAACTGAATGAAGATCAGCGTCAGGTAATAATGTTGCATGACATGGAAGGTTATACACTAACGGAGCTGGCTGACATCATGGCTACGCCTGTGGGGACATTAAAATCCCGGCTGCATAGGGCACGTGCCAGTGTCAGAGAGTCATTAGCGATGGAACCTTCTGAAACGCTAATGCGTGTTAAGGGTTAAGAGGCAGATAATGAAAAATTGTAAAATTGTACTGACAGAATTAGACGATTTTCTTGATGGTGGGCTTAATCCAGTGCAGCATGATCAGCTGCAGTCGCATATTGCTGGCTGTAAAAGTTGTTATCAGGCCTGGCAACAGGAACTGCAATTTCGTCAAGCATTACAAGATCAGGTTGTGCCAGCTCCCGCTTTTGGCCTGGAAGAACGCGCCTTTGCTAAAATACCCCGTCAGCAGCCTGCAAAGGCTAGGCGAAACACCTTTGCGGCAGGCTTTGCCGGTGCTATTGCTGCCGGGCTGATGATAATGACTGCAGCAAGCCTGTTCTTTAGTCCCGCTACAGAGCAAGCGATACCAGATATCACGCTATCACTGCATCAGAGCAAAAAGGTTAATATGGTGTTTGATGTGCCTGAAATGGTGGCAGATGCTACCTTTTCTATGAAAGTACCTGCACATGTCGAGATCGCCGGTAAAACAGACTTGCATCAGATTGAATGGAAAACAGCACTGAAAAAAGGTAAAAATCAGCTTAGCTTGCCGATTGTGGCTAAGATCGCAGAATCGGGTGAGCTTGTTGCTGAAATAAGATATGGTAATCAGATAAAAAGATTTCGTATGAAACTGAATATTCTCCCTGCAGAGCAAGGGTCACTGGAAATCATTAAGCCGGGAGTGGTCTGACAGATGAAAATCGTTTTGCAAAAAGCTGGTCTAAAGGCTTTACTGGTACTGAGTGTTTGTTATCAGGCTGATTTGATAGCAGCCGAGATCGAACTTGATGAAATTACCATGCAGGTTCTTGAAAGGCATGATGAACAGTCCGGTATCAATCAGCTGAGCCTGCCTGCCGATTTGCAGCTGATTATTGATGCCGCAGAGCATGAAACAAATACAACAGAAAATGAAAAAGAAGAGTCAGCTAAAGAGCAGGACAGTGATGAAAGCTCCAAAGACAGCCATGAAGAAGAGTCTGTCGAATCAAAAGAGACTGAAGATCATTCTGAGATAGAAAAACCAGAAGAGCCGAAGGAGCCGGAATCACCAGAAGAACCACAGGAGCCGGAATCACCAGAAGAACCGCAGGAGCCAGAGGAACCACAGGAACCCGAATCGCCAGAAGAACCACAGGAACCACAGGAACCAGAGTCGCCGGAAGATCCACATTAAATCCAGATGGCAGCTATGAAGCAGGTAATAATTTGTCTTTTGAGATAAATCTTTTGTCACTGTTGAGGCTGTGTTAACCTTAATGTGCGCGAATAATGAAGGTTGCTCAGGTTTGTGTTAGACATAAAAAATTTATTGGTCATCATTTTATTGGGACTCATTGGCTTCGTTGCAACACCGGTTTCACTGGCTGCGGAAACGACACAAAATAAAATAAAAAAACCAGAAGCCGGGCAATATACTCAACAGCTGGCTTACTATTTGCAAAAAGAGCAGGAAAATCATTCTGATCCGCTGGTCACCTATAATCTGGGTGTTATTTTTTACAAATTAAAACAATACCCGCAAGCTAAAGTCCGCTTCCAAAAACTACTCTCAGTAGATGCTTATCATTTAGTTGCTAAATATAATCTTGGTCTGGTTGCCTATAAATCGGGTGATACTAAAAAAGCCATCCAGTGGTTCAGAGAAATTTCTGCGCACACACATCCATTCAAATCATCTGACAGTATTATAAAGCTGGCAAAGGTACAGTTAGATAAATTAAGTCAAAGTGATATTGTCATAAATAAAAAGAAGACTGTACGGGCATTAAATAATTATCTGTTCGCCTATTATGGTTATGATGATCACTTGATTGACCCTATCGGTAATGTTATTACCGGGGATGATTTTTTGAATATTTACGCATTGCATACTTTTACGTTTGATAATGCGGCACTGGAAGGTATAAGCTGGAAGTTTGATGTTTATTCAAAAGATTATAGCGACTTAAATGGTTATGATTACAACGTTATTGGCACTGACTTCGGTAAACAGCTGGTCAGAAAAAACTGGCGTCACAGTCTGCGGGTCAGACTGGATAAAAGCACTTATGGCGCTACAGATTATCAGTCTGCCACACGTCTGGAATTAAAAACACAATACGTGCTGTCAGCGCATAAAGCCTCCGTACATTACAGGTATTACGATATTACTTCTGATAATGTGTTGTATGATGCTTATGAGGGAAACCGTCAGCAGCTGGGGTTTATTTATACACGAGTGATTAAACCACACAGACTTAAATTAACGCTTGAATTTGAAGACAATGACAGGGCTGATGATAAAACATTAGGGGTGGTGAATCAGAGTTATTCTGCGTCGCGTAGCAAGATGAAATTTGACTGGTCATACCAGTTTAATGCTAGCTGGAAAAGCAGTCTGAGTTATGAACACAATAGTACTCGTTATAATGATATGAACAGTGCCGGAATAGTGCGGGATGAAACACTGGCTGGCAGCCAGGCCCGCTTAAAATACCGCTTACAAAAAAACTGGTGGTTGGTATCAGATTTAGCGTATACGGATAATGTCTCAAATATTGCTCAATACAGCTATACAAGAAGTGTGATGCGCGTTGGCATTAATGGCAGCTTTTAAGCTGTCTTACGGCTTTCAGATAGGTGATTTTCTAAAAGTTTGTTACATTAGCTCCTCGATTTAAAAACATACTAAATACACTATGCGTGAAGTTGTCGTTCTAGTACATGGCTTATGGAAAACCGGTAGTGATATGTGGCGGCTGCGGCAGCGGCTGGAAAAGGCGGGTTACGAATGTCACAAATTCAGCTATCAGAGCCTGAGACACAGCCCCGAAGAAAATGCCCGGCGTTTACATCGGCTGGTCTCATCCATCGATGCCCGGGTTATTCACTTTGTCTGTCATAGTCTGGGCGGTATCGTCTTACTGCGTTATTTTGATTTACACCCGAGTTTAATCAGGGGGCGTGTTGTTTTGCTGGGCTCACCAGTAAATGGCAGCCAGGTTGCGCAACGTTTATCAAAACACTGGTATTCACGCTGGCTAATCGGTCGTAGCGGTACCGATGGCCTGTTAGCCGGCGGACCAGTGTGGAACAGCTGGCGTGATATTGGCGTTATTGCCGGCACCATGCCGGTTGGTATCGGGCTGCTGTCTGGCCGCTTAGAATCACCACATGACGGCACTGTCAGCGTTAGTGAAACGGTTCTGCAGGGGGCGACGGATTTCATTACTCTGCCGGTCACACACACCGGCTTGTTGTATTCATCAAGCGCTTCTCAACAGACCATCACTTTTCTCAGATCCGGTAAATTTGGTGATGAAGCGGGTAACTTCTTACTTGAATCCGAACCCACCTGAGAGAAGCTCTTAAGCCGTTTCAAATAAATGAGAGAATCTCTCAATTCACTACCCTGAGATGTTAAAATCTGCCAGTATCACTATTGAGATTGAGTATGGTGACTCACAGTAAATGGGCAAATTTTAAGCAGTGACTGACATCTGCGGATAAAAAACGTGCCCAAATATTTACCAACTGATTCGAAAATCACTATAGCGACAGATACCGGTGGTGACGTGATGTGGCGATTACCCCGTCAAAGCTGATAATATGTTGTCTTTGAATTCGATGACGCTGAAAAACTCTCAAATTCATCGGCATACTTGGATATCTTGATGGTGCCTCAGATGTCTATACCAATGCCGGCTTCAGCGATGAAGTCATGGCGCAATTAAACGGGGTTTAAGCTTTGATTCGTATTATCGGGATTGATCCCGGCTCACGCTTTACCGGCTTTGGTATTATTGAAAGCGATGGCATGAAAAGCCGGTATATTCACAGTGGCTTTATTAAAGTGCAGGGTCAAGAGCAGCCGGAAAAGCTGGGTTATATTTTTACTGAGGTCAGCTCGATTATCCAGCAATGGCAGCCTGAGATTATGGCGATTGAGCAGGTGTTTGTGGGCAAAAATGTTGATTCGGCCATGAAACTGGGGCAGGCAAGAGGCGCGGCTATCTGTGCCGGAGTCAATGCAGGATTGCCGGTGGGTGAGTATTCGCCCCGCACGATAAAAAAAGCCGTTGTTGGTCGTGGTGCTGCTGATAAGGCTCAGATGCAGGAAATGATGCGGATTATTTTGAAGCTGAGTGAGAAATTACAATCCGATGAAGCCGATGCACTGGCCGTAGCACTCTGTCATGCGCACAGCAACACACGGCTGGGGCAAATTCATAAACAAATTAAAAAAACAGGAGCAGGCTGGTGATCGGTCGACTGAGCGGGCAATTAATACAAAAACAACCACCCGAATTACTGATTGATGTGAACGGCGTGGGTTATGAAGTCTCTGCACCCATGTCGACGTTTTATGTCTTGCCAGAACTGGGAGAAATCATTTCGCTGCATACTCATTTGGTGGTGCGTGAAGATGCGCAGCTGTTATACGGCTTTGCGACTGAGTCCGAGCGCAGATTATTTCGTATCCTGATAAAAATAAACGGTGTTGGACCCAAACTGGCGATCACCATACTATCGGGAATCGCCGCTGATGACTTTATTCGCTGCATACATGATGGTGACTCGGCTGCTTTAGTACGCTTGCCCGGTATCGGTAAAAAAACGGCGGAAAGGCTGATTGTAGAACTAAATGATAAAGTGGCTGCTGAAGATGAATCGATCAGTGCAGCAGGTACTGCCGGCATGATGGCAAACCTGCCGCTGCAAAGCCCGGTTGCTGATGCAGTCAGTGCCTTAATCTCGCTGGGTTATAAACCCAATGATGCATCCAAAATGGTGCGCAGTATTGAAACAGAAGGCCTTAACGCCGAAGAAATCATTCGATTGTCGCTACAGGGGTTGTCTAAATAAATGGACGAGGTAAGAGTCATTTCTGCAGAAGCTGTGTCGTCAGATGAAATAACGATAGATCGCGCCATCCGGCCCAAATTATTAACCGATTATGTTGGTCAGCCCGGTGTTAATGAGCAGCTGGAGATCTACATTCCGGCTGCTAAAAAACGTGAGGAAGCACTGGATCATTGTCTGATTTTTGGTCCGCCTGGTCTGGGAAAAACGACACTGTCGCATATTATTGCCAATGAAATGGGTGTGAACCTGCGCCAGACATCGGGTCCTGTGCTGGAAAAGCCGGGTGATCTCGCTGCTTTATTAACCAACCTGGAACCTCACGATGTTTTATTTATTGATGAAATACATCGCCTGAGTCCGGTGGTCGAAGAAATACTTTACCCAGCATTAGAAGATTTTCAGCTGGATATTATTATCGGTGAGGGCCCGGCTGCGCGTTCCATTAAACTGGATTTGCCGCCTTTCACACTGGTCGGCGCAACAACTCGTGCGGGTGCACTGACTTCCCCGTTACGTGACCGGTTTGGCATTGTTTTACGCTTAGAGTTTTATAATACAACCGACCTGACTTCAATTGTGAAGCGTTCAGCTAAGATCCTGAATGTGGAAATGGATGACAACGGCGCAGTTGAAGTAGCAAGACGAGCCAGAGGCACACCAAGAATCGCTAACCGTCTTCTGCGCCGGGTAAGAGACTATGCGGAAGTCAAAGCCGATGGCATCGTCACCGCTGAGGTCGCCAGTAATGCACTGGATATGATCAACGTGGATAAACACGGTTTTGATCATATGGATCAAAAGCTGATGCTAACTATAATTGAAAAATTTGATGGCGGTCCGGTTGGGGTTGAAAATCTGGCTGCGGCGATTGGTGAAGAAAAAGACACGATTGAAGATGTGCTGGAACCCTATCTGATTCAGCAGGGTTTTTTAATGCGTACACCGAGAGGGCGTATGGCTACAGGAAACGCGTATGCACATTTTGGTTTAAAGCGACCGGCAAATGAGAAAAATAATGATGAAGACGAGTCTTTATTCGATGAATGATAGTGCTTTGCCCTGCGCATCATCTTTATAATAGTGAACAATCACACGCCGATGGAAAGAACTATAAAAATGCTTTTACATGAGATTTAAATGAAATTTTGCTGGCCAATAAGAGTCTATTATGAGGATACCGATGCTGGCGGTGTGGTATATCACGCAACCTATCTGAATTTTTTTGAACGGGCGCGCACAGAATTTTTGCGACAGCTTGGTTTTGAGCAGGATCAGTTAATCAGTGAATCGGATATGATATTTGCAGTACGCAGTATTAATGTGGATTACCTTAAGCCAGCTGTTTTTAACGATGCATTATCTGTTGTAACAGAAGTTACAGAGATAAAAAAAGCCAGTCTGATGTTTCAGCAAGGAATTTACCGGGTAAAAGATAACAGATTGCTGTGTCAGGTAAGCTGTAAAGTGGCCAGTATACAAGCCAGTCAGATGAAGCCGGTGGCGATTCCGGGCAATATTGTCAGTGCATTAAAAACAGCAAATGATAACCGTGCATAAAACAGAATGTGAGCAGCGTAATGAAAAAAATTTACAAATTAAAGGGGGCAGTCTGTGTCAGTTGATCTAACATTTTTTGATCTGATAATCCGTGCCAGCTTAACCGTGCAACTGGTGATGTTAGTGCTGGTTGCTGCATCCGTTATTTCCTGGACAGTGATAATACATAAGTATAAATTGCTGAATAAAGCAGCAGCCTCGGCGGATAGTTTTGAGGAAAAATTCTGGTCAGGAATTGATTTAAGTGAACTCTACAGCAATATAAGCAAACGCCGACTTGGCTGTCATGGCATGGAAAAAATATTTGAGTCCGGCTTTGCAGAATACGCCAAACTGCATAAAAAAGCAGGCTCTGCAGAAATGATTTTATCTGCTGTACAGCGCAGTATGAAAGTTGCACTGTCAAGAGAAGAAGACCGACTTGATCAGCACCTGTCTTTACTGGCAACAATCGGATCGATAAGTCCGTATATTGGTTTGTTCGGTACGGTGTGGGGTATTATGAATTCATTTATGGCGCTGGGCGCCGTAAAACATGCAACCCTGGCTATGGTTGCTCCCGGCATTGCAGAAGCGCTTATTGCAACAGCCATGGGCTTATTCGCTGCAATACCGGCAGTGGTTGCATATAATCGCTATGCTGAAAAAGTAGACCGGCTGTCTAATCGTTATGAGAATTTTCAGGAAGAATTTTCCAGTCTGCTGCACAGGCAAACGATTAACAAAGTTCAGGTCGGAAATGAAAAAAGTATATAGGTTAATCAATGGCAGGACGTAAACGCAGAGCGGTTGCAGAAATTAATGTCGTACCTTATATCGACGTGATGCTGGTGCTGCTTATTATTTTCATGATTACCGCGCCGCTATTATCACAAGGTGTAGAAATCGAACTGCCAACAGCGGATGCCAGTCCCATATCACCTGATCAGCAGGAACCGCTGGTTGTTGCGGTTAATAAAGACGGTGATTATTTTTTGAATATCGGCGACCAGCCGGATAAACCGGTTAATGCGCAACTGATGGTTAACCGGGTTGCGGCAGTATTAAAACTTCGTCCCGAAACACCGGTACTGGTCCGGGGTGATAAAAATGTTAATTATGGAAAAGTAGTCAGAGCCATGGTTTTTTTGCAGCAGGCGGGTGTTGCAAAAGTGGGTCTGATGACTGAAGGCCTGAACTAATGAGTCCTGTTAAGCGATGAAAGAAGGCAGCATCTTTGGCATTATTCGTTATGACTCGAAAGCATTTTATATTGCACTGGCAATACACGCACTGATTCTTTTTGTGCTGATCCTGAGTGTGAATTTTTCAGAGCGACCGGCTGTTAAAAGCGAGCAGATTGAAACTGTACAGGCAGTGGTTGTAGACAGTCAGATTGTTCAGGCTGAAATGGATAAGATTAAAAAATCCGAAGAAAGAAAAAAATACAATGAAAAACAGCGCCTGCAAAAAATAGCGGATAAGGCACGTAAAGAAGAAAACAAGCGTAAACAGGCTGAAAAAAACCGTAAACAGGAAGAAAAACAGCTGGCTGATCTGAAGAAGAAGCGACTGGCTAATGAAAAACAAAGCGAGCTGGAGGCAAAAAACCTGGCCGAACTTCAAAAGAAAAAACAGCAGCTGGAAGAGCAAAGGCAGGCAGAGCAGCAGCGCTTAGCGGTGATACAAAAACAGCGCGAACAGGAAGAGTTGAAAAGAGAAAATGAGCGTAAAGCTGAAGAGGAAAAGCAGCGAAAAATAGCAGAAGCGCAGGCACTGAAAAATAAACTGGAAGAAGAAGAGCGTGAGCGTTATCTAAACAGTGCCAAAATGAAAGAAATGCGCTCTCAATATGTTAAACTCATTGAACGTCATGTAGAGAAAAAATGGATTAAACCGGCCAGTAGCAGTAAGGGTATGTTTTGTGAAGTTATCATAACGCAAAACAGGGCCGGTACCGTATTAAGTGTAACCACGGACCAATGTAAAGCTGATCAGGCTTTTCAGGAATCGGTAGAGCGCGCAGTAAGAAGGGCGTCTCCTTTGCCTGACCCGCCATCAGCAGATGTGTTTGATAAAACAATACGGTTTATTTTCAGGCCATAGTCTGGGTGTTTTTGAACCTCAGTTTTAACAATATACAATGATTAAATAGAAGATACATTATGAAACAAATAGTCGCTGTACTCAGCATATTATTGGTCAGCTGGTCTGCACCATCTCAGGCTGTGCTAGATGTTGAAATTACTCAGGGAACAGCAGATGCACTGCCCATCGCCATCGTTCCTTTTAGCTGGAACAGTACTCAACAAAAACCAGCACTGAAATGGTCTGAGATTATCTCATCTGATTTATTACGCAGCGGGCGATTTGCACCGGTGGCAGAACAAAATTTATTAAGCCGGCCACAAAGTGCCGATAAGCTTGATTTTAAAACCTGGCGAGTCGGCGGGATCGATCATTTAGTAATCGGTTCAGTTACCCCGACTGGTGTTGATCAATACACGGTGCAGTTTCAGCTGTTTGATGTGTTTAAAGGTGAACAGCTACTGGGCTATAGCTTGACCACAAACCTGGGCTCAATTCGTCGTACTGCACACCATATAAGTGATTTAATCTATCAGCAGTTAACCGGACAGAAAGGTGCTTTTAATACTAAGGTTGCTTATGTGTCGGTGGTGAGAGAGTTGGCGGTGACTAGTTATAAGCTTGAAGTCTCAGATTCAGATGGCTTTAATCCTGTGACAATACTGACATCAACACAGCCTATCATGTCACCTGGATGGTCACCTGACGGCACGCGGCTGACTTATGTTTCTTTTGAAAATAAGAGGGCGCAGATTTTTACTCAAGTGCTATCGACTGAGGAAAGGACGCTGATATCAGAATTTAATGGTCTGAATGGAGCCCCTGTGTGGTCGCCTGATGGAAAAAAACTGGCAATAACACTGTCTAAAGACGGCAATCCGGATATTTATGTTCTAAATTTATTGAACAAGTCACTGCTGAGAATGACAAAGCACTGGGGTATTGATACGGAGGCTGCCTGGATGCCAAACAGTGAATCATTGGTATTTACTTCTAATCGCTCGGGTAAGCCTCAGTTGTATAAAATTAATGCAGCAGGGCAGAGGCCGCAGCGGCTGACGTTTGAAGGAGAGTACAATACCAGCCCTGAAATCTCCAAAGACGGTTTAAAGATTGCATTCGTGCATAAAGATCAGTCGGGCTTTAAAATTGCCAGTCTGGACATTGAAACAGGAATTATGGACATCCTGACAGACGGCCCGTTGGATGAGTCTCCAAGTTATGCTCCTAATGGCAGTATGATTTTATATGCTGAGGGACAAAGTGCAGCGTTAGCCGCTGTTTCTGCCGATGGTCGTTTTAAACAAAGACTGGTCGCAAGAGAAGGCGAGGTTAGAGAGCCAACCTGGTCACCTTTTTTTAAATAATTTACCCGGAGAGAATTAAATGCGAAATTATATTTTAGTATTAATAGCGATAGCTTTTCTGACTGGGTGTCCGGCGCAGCCACCTAAAGATGATACTGGCTCAGAAATGAATGCTTCTATGAGGGATGGAGAAAACGCCGACTCGGTTAAAACCGGCAAGCTAGACGGCAGTGATAAGACTCAGTCTTCGATGCTTACTGGTGGTGATGAGCCGTATAGAAAAGATGCGATAAATGATGTAAGTAGTCCGTTATCTCATCAGGTGATTTATTTTGATTTTAACGCCAGTGAAATTAAATCAGAGTACCGGGACCTGATCACCTGGCATGGACGTTATCTGGCTTCTAACCCGGATATGAAAGTCCGGCTTGAAGGCCATACGGACGAAAGAGGTTCACGAGAATATAATATCGCGCTGGGTGATAGACGTGCACAGGCTGTTAGCAGAGTGCTGCTGTTTCAGGGTGCATCTAAAAGTCAGGTTGAAGTGATTAGTTATGGCGAAGAAAAGCCAGTTGGCTTAGAACATACTGAGGCTGCCTGGAGTAAAAACCGTCGGGTACAGCTGGTATATGAGGCAAAGTAAGATGCAAGTTGTTTTAAAATTAAGTTTATTATTGAGTTCGTTGTTAGTCATAGGTCAGGCAATTGCTGAACCACCAGAGCCGCTTCAGGAGGTGGTGCAACAATATGCACCCGCACCTTCTTTGGGCGGTGACTCTGAACAGAGCTCTAACCTGTTGGATAAAAAACTCGACGGTAATGTGATCTACGATTTGTTGGAGCAAATAGCCCAGTTAAAACGCGAAGTGAGTGAGTTAAGAGGCATATCTGAACAGCAAAGCCATGAAATGGCGTTGCTGACAAAAAGACAAAGAAGCCTTTATCAGGATGTTGATCGGCGTATGTTAGAGCTTGAAGCCGGCTCCAGTGCACGCGGAGGTCAGCGAGTTAACAGGCGACCGGTAACATCATCTGGATTAACTGTGACCAGCGCTAACAATGTGAATGCTGCTGGTTCTGCCGTAGGCGTACCGGCAGGGGTAACGGATGCTGCAACAGAGCAAGCCGCTTATACAAAAGCTTTCAATCTATTAAAAGAAGGTGATTATAGCCAGTCGATCACGGCATTCAGGTCTTTTTTAGCGACATACAGCACAGGTAAGTATGCAGATAATGCACAGTACTGGTTAGGTGAGGCGAATTATGCAACACGTGATTACAAGACGGCGCTTGCGGAGTTTAATAAAATTCTGGCTGATTACCCGGACAGTCCCAAACGAAAAGATGCTGAGCTCAAAATTGGTTTCACCTATTATGAGTTAAAAAACTGGGACGCTGCCAAAAAAGCACTTAACTCTGTACTTAGTCAATACCCTGGTACAACCAATGCGCGTACAGCACAACAACGACTAGAAAGAATGGCGCGTGAAGGCAGATAATGAAGTGCAAGTGACAGAAAAAGATTCACTCATCCGAATCACGGAAATCTTTTATTCACTTCAGGGTGAAACCCGAACCGTTGGATGGCCAACGGTTTTTATCCGCTTAACAGGCTGCCCGTTGCGTTGTGACTACTGTGATACCGAATATGCGTTTAGCGGTGGTGAACGATTACAAATCGAAGAAATACTGAATGCAACAGATCAGTACAACGCTCATTACGTTACGGTAACGGGTGGTGAACCACTGGCGCAGAAAAACTGTTTATTATTGCTTAAATCTTTATGTGATAAAGGTTATGACGTTTCGCTTGAAACCAGTGGTTCCGTCGACCTGACAGGTGTTGATCCCAGAGTAGTTATCGTCATGGATCTGAAGACGCCAGCTTCTCAGGAAGAATCTAAAAATCGTTATGAAAATCTGAATTTAATTAAGAAAACAGACCAGATAAAATTCGTAATTTGTGACCGCAATGATTATGAATGGAGTAAGCAGCAGATCGCAGATCACAATCTGACTGAGAAAGCAGAGATACTCTTTTCACCTGTGCATGGTGAAAAAATGGCTCGTCAGCTAGCAGACTGGATACTGCAGGATAATCTGGCTGTAAGGTTTCAGCTTCAGTTGCATAAATATCTTTGGAATGATGAGCCCGGGCGCTAGATATGAGTAAGTTAAAGCCTAAAGCGGTAATTTTACTATCGGGTGGTCTTGATTCGGTTACTGCACTTGCAGTGGCTAGAAAAAAGTATGACTGCTATGCACTCAGCTTTAGCTACGGTCAGCGTCATAATGTTGAGCTGGAAGCGGCTAAAAATATCGCCGATATTTATCAGGTAAGTGAGCACCGAATATTAAATATCGATTTAGGTCAGCTTGGCGGTTCAGCCCTGACCGATATGGATATCGCCGTTCCTGCTGTGCAGGAAAAAGGCATTCCCGTAACTTATGTACCGGCGCGCAATACAATATTTTTGTCTTATGCATTGGCGTGGGCAGAAGTATTGAAATCACAAGATATTTTTATTGGTGTTAATGCGGTTGATTACTCCGGCTACCCGGATTGCCGTCCAGAATATATAGATGCTTTTTCCAAAATGGCTAACCTGGCGACAAAGTCCGCCATCGAAGGCCATATCATTAGTATTCATACACCGCTTATAAGCCTCACTAAGGGTGAAATAATAAATTTAGGCGTAAAGAATGGAGTGGACTATTCTTTGACAGTGTCGTGCTACGCTGCGAATGAACATGGTGCTGCATGTGGATGCTGTGACTCTTGTCGCTTGCGTAAACAAGGTTTTGAAGATGCGGGGATAGCTGACCCAACTTTATACGCGTAAGTGCTGTAGAAGAGCATTAGGTTGCTAACAGCGCGAATTCTATCTTTCGTTATTCCCGATTTAGACTAGCAAGTTATTGAATTGTATAAACATTAATCAAAGTTGCATATGATTTAGTCAATTACAAAAAAGCCTGCAAAATAATTGAAATTTATTTAAGAAACGCTTGTTTTTATCTAAAAGTACTGTATTATTCACCCCTCGTTTGGGGGTCATTAGCTCAGCTGGTAGAGCAGTGGACTTTTAATCCATTGGTCGATGGTTCGAATCCATCATGACCCACCATCTTTCCCCGTCGTACCGGCCTTTCAGGCATTTTTTCCCAGTAAAGCACAATAAGTTTTAGTCCACTGGTCTATAGCTAAGTTTTCTCTATAATTCTGTGCAAATTCCTTGTGTTTATAAGGCTTTCAAGCATTTTTTCTAAGATAGCATATGTAATTTGAAAAATGCATCATAGTGCATATATGGCACAAAAAGTTTCACAAAAAGTTTCACATTTTTTACATGAAAGAACAGTGGACTATAGTCCACTGTTCGAAAAGCAAATTTCTCATATAGCTTCTAAAAAGTTTTAGACAGTTTTACAAATAAGATTATAAGATAACTTTTTGATCACATCTCAGGATTGGATTCCATCGTGATTTTTACTGTTGGTATGTTCTCTTCAGTAGGGTGGGGTTCTTTACCGGAGTGCTCAAAAACACCGTTAATTGATGCCACAATTGACCTGTAAACAAATTCACCATCCCTATGCCCTAACACAAGCTTTGACTCTTCCTCCTCATTGAGTTCAATACTATTCCAAATAGCATGCCATACAAGTGCAGCAAGTTCATTTACGACCTTAGATATTGGCATCTTACATTTTTTTTCAATAGACGAGACTGAGCTGCCATGCATAAGTCCATTTCGTGCAATAAATTGTCGTTTTGAGATTTTTTTCCACTCGTCTCCAGTAATTATTTTTATAATATTTTCGATAGCCTGTTTTGCCATCGGTACTCGAGTAGGGGTAATATCGCATGCGCTACAACTCATGGCTTGTTTGCACTCTGGGCATGCAATTGGAATTCGTTCTGCTTCTTTTGAATTTTCCGCGATAATTTCAAGTGCTAACCAAAATCTCATAAATTGATCTTCTGGTTGAATATCCAAAATTCCATAACGGAAGTATTTTAATGCTGTTCGTATGAAAGCCTTGGGTTTGGCGTTATCAAATATCTCACATGATTCTAGGTACTTTTGATCGAGATCCGTTTCAGGAGGATAACGTGCATCACTGGTATGAAACACTTTGAAATTACGTTCTTGCTTTCCTTCGTCCCACTCGATCAGTCTAATAGGTTCAATGATTTTGAATCTTGAATGTGTAGTAAACGTTAGGAGGTCTAATTGTTCTGCTAAGCTATCACGTAGTTTTTTTTCAGCTTTGTCAATAGAGTCGGCTGAACCTGTGATAGTTATTATTAAGTATGGGACATGACCATTATCATCTAATGGGCCGTTAGAAAATATGCTTGTATTTGAATCTAAATCACTGAGCTTGAGTTTTTCGGTTTTATTATCGAGAACAAGATCACTCGTTACTTTAAATTCACATCTAAAAATCGGCATAGAATATTCCTTGTTCTAGCATTAGATAGGACAGTACAAATATATCTTAATAATCGTATAACTAGTAGGGGGGGGATTTTTTGAATCTTAATTTTGTAAAAATATCTCAAATACAGGGTTTTATTGAATTTGGGCTGGTTTTTAGCTCACAAAAAGTTTCACAAAAAGTTTCACATGCTTAAAAAACAGCTTGAAAAGCCTGTGTAGTGCGGAAGTTGAATAGACCGCAGTGGACTTTTAATCCATTGGTCGATGGTTCGAATCCATCATGACCCACCATTTTAAATCTCCAAGACGAATTCTGCTTTATCTTCCTCGCTCTGAGGATCAATATAATATCCACTGTAATTAAATCGTGTATTTCTAATGCATCGTTGCGCGCTATAAATGTACGAATAAAAAATACTGGCGAAAAAAAACCCGGTTAGACCGGGTTTTTTTATTTGGTCGGTAAGATTACTTACGCTGACCAGGGCCATTCCATTTCAAACCATTACTCATATAAGTATGGAAGTACTCGAGAGCGCTGTATTCTGCGCTTTGAGCCTTGAATGGACGGGCACGTACCTGCTTGTTACAACCGCCATAACGACGATGCAGGGTACCCATACCGTCACCATCTTTCTTAGCCCATTTGTTACGATAAACAGGGAAGTGAGATGTGTGACCTAAAGCCGGGCTCAAAATATCAGCACGAATTTTATAGCCAGAATAGTAATAGTGGCAATCGGCACATGATAAATTTAACTGGCCACGTTTAGCATAAAAGTGCGTCTTACCAGTATTATAAGCAGCTAGTGCAGCTTCACCTTCCGGTGTTTTAACGCTGATAGTCTGACCACGAGTTTTGTATGCAAGGTAAGCACTTAGGTGTGCCATTTTGCCTTTTTTCCAGCCCCACTTCTTGTCGCCATTGCTGGTAACGCATTTGTTGATTGCGCCTTCCAGTGTAACAACAACACCTTTTTTAGTGTCGAAGTAAGGGTAGTTGCCTTTTATACCTTTTTTTGCATTTGGGAAGCAGTCTTTAAAACCTTTGCCGTTTGCAAATTTAGTATCGTTGAACAGTGCTTCACCTTTGTCGACATAGATATCGTAAGATGGAAATTCTTCAAAAGCTTCCCACTGATCACGTGATTCTTTGTGAACAGAGTAAACGCCGTTAATGAAATCATTCATTGGCGTATCGGGAAATTTGTTTTTAAAGAATGCTCTGAAATCCTTTAAATCTTGCTGCGGTGATGCATTGACGATCAGTGGTGATGTCAACATAACGACCGCAGTAAAAATTGCAGCTATTTTTTTCATTAGAACACCTTCTCTATATTTTATTTTAGTTAGTGTCGTTATTACTTTACTTGATTTTAGCGTTAACAGTAGCTTTCTTGTCTTTGTTGTCGACCCAGCTGAGTTTGATGCTATCGCCAGCATTCGCGCCTTTAAATTTGAAAGACAGGTATGGGTTAGCTGACACTGCAGCGCCCCATTCAGCAGTCAGAACTACTTTGCCATTGTGTTCACATGTCACGGTCTGGATAAAATGAGCAGGTGTAACTTTACCTGACTTTTTATCTTTCTTTTCAACTGACATTGGGTGGCTCATAAGAGCTCTGATGGTTGTTACGCCGTTTTTGTTTCTTGCTTTAACTTTAATGGGTGTTTCCATTTTACTTACTCGCTAAATTTGTTGATTAACCGCCGCAACCACCGATGGTGACTTTAACTTCTTTTTTGGCACTGTATAGCTTACCGCCAGCTTTAACTACTGCAACTACGTCAGATGTTTTACCCATCTTTATACGTGTTCCAATATATGCTTCGGTACCTGAACCTAATGCGTAGGTTGAAGTTAATGGCGAGGGGTTTTTAGCTACAAAAATACTGATTGATTCAGCATTCGCAATAGTGCTTGAGACTGTAACGGGTACAACGGCACCATTTTCTGCGATATCTGGAGCTTTGATTTTAATATCTTTAGCGTCAACAGCATTACCTGAGCCATAAAGTTCAGTTAAAGAGGCGTCAACGCCTTTTGCTGAAAATGCTGGGGCTGGCCATCCAGCGGCTAATACAGCGCGTGGTGCCAGTAGGCCTGCGCTTGCTGCTACACTAACTGCACTGGCTGCTAATGTACCTTTCAGCAGTGTTCTACGATTTGAGTTCATAATCTTCATTACCTCGGTAAATTTTATAGTGTGTAGATAAATTCTACGACTTTTTCGATTTCATCGGCTTTAAGAATCTGATGAGGACCGAACGGAGGCATTATTGTGTTTACATTCTTAACACGTGCGTCTGTAATTTGTTTCTTCAGATCGTCTTTATTTGGAAATCTAGCTTTCATTGCCATTAATGGCGGCCCGATGTTTCCCGGTAAACTTCCACCTTCAATTGCGTGACAAGCCAGACAGTTGCCTTTTTTCCTACTAAAAGCAATATCTTTGCCGTCTTCAACTGCGCCTGCAACAGATACCGCAGGGGCAGTCAAACTTAGGCAACCAATGAGTACAGCTATTGATGCTGCAGTATTTACTATTCGCGCTGATATGCGCATAAGCTTCTCCTCATACTCTTGCGTTGGTTGTTGTAAATATAACTGGTATTCATCCAGTCTTCTTTTGAACTTCCATAGCATACAGAGAGGATTCTGGATGAACAAGAGAAAATTGTTATTTTTCATAACGTTAGGGCTTGCTAATATTAGGGTTGCCTAATATTCGAATTTACAATTAATATGCTGATTGTTAACTTTTATTCTATTTTGTAGTTTTTTTTATAGATTTCTATTGTTGCTTCGAGCCGTGCTGTAGCTTCTGGTTTAATGTCTGGTAGTTGTAAGGCGCTGTTGATTTGCTGTATGGCCAGCTCATAAAGCCCCTCATGAGCGTATAGTTTTGCGTTTGTAATATAGGCATTAAGGAGTTGTTTTTGTCCTGAATAGGACTGAGCCAATAGCTTGTAAGTATTAGAGTTGTAAGTTTCAGTTAGCTGTTTTTCCAGAAGTTGTGTGCATGCCCCGTATTTTCCAAACTGAATCAGTGCTCGCGCGTATTCGTGAATAACGGGCAGGTAGCCCGGGTAAATGTCAGACAAGCCTTTATATATTGACAATGCACCGATTTGGTTCTTATTTTGTAAATAAGCATAGGCAAGGCTGAGTTCATACCAGAGGTGATCGTGTTTTTTTACCAGTGCTTCAAGCGTGGTTATTGCCAGCCCGGTTTTGTTGAGTCGCATATAGAGCAAAGCGCGTGCATAAGTTTTTGCTGGTTTCTCATTTTTCTCTGGAAGGAAGTTTTTTTGTAACTCAGTGGGGTTGTCGCTGTTTGCAATGGCGAGTCTTGCCCGGGCAAGTTGAAACAACAGGCTATCATTAGGCGTGCTCCAGGATACTTTAGGTGTGCGGCTGGCTGCTTCAGCGATGCGTGTAGAATTCAACGGGTGGGTTCTCAGGTACTCGATGTCGCTTTCAGAGCCAAAGAATGTACTGCTTTGTAATATTTCAAAAAACTCAACCATGCCGGCAGGGTTGAGGTTGCTTTTTGAGAGTATTTGTAAGCCTACACGGTCAGCTTCATTCTCGTTACTGCGGGTGAAGTTAATTTGTTGTTGCATACCACCGGCTACGCCTCCCATCATCAGCGCTGCACTGGCGGTTGGGTCGCTAGAACTTACTAAAATGGCAGCCAGGACAGTGGCCAGTGTAACAAGGTTGGTGTCATTATTTGCCTGAAAGGCGCGTGTCAGATGTTTTTGCGTGACATGTGCAATTTCATGCGCAATAACGCTGGCTAACTGGCTTTCGTTTTTAGCCGCTAATATTAGTCCCTTGTTGATGCCGATGGTGGCATTGGGTCCGGCAAATGCATTGATATCATTGGCGTTGATGATAAAAAAGCTAAACTCGCGATTTTGCTCCGGGCTGTTGATGGCTAAGCGCTGTCCCAGGTTTTGCAGGTAATCATTGACTAATTCATCATCAAGCAGGGCTCCTTGTGCTTTTAGGGCATTAATGAATGCTCTGCCCATCAGCCGTTCCTCCTCGGGATTAAGGGCTCTTTCTGAAGGGTTTCCCAGCTCGGGCAGGCTTCCTGTGGCCTGACAAGGTAGAAAAAACATTAGCAGAAAAAAAGTGCTTAAAAGTCGCATATGTACTCAAATTTAAGGTGATTGATAGTTATCATACGGTTATTTGTATGGTAGTCCGATCACAATTGCAAAATAAAGTTTCAGTCTTCCCAAAACAGAATACCGTATGTTAGAATGCTCTAATATTTGAAATAGGCGTTTATACATGTATTCCACCCAAGAAATCGATGCTGAGCAGTTAAAATCTATGCAAGAAGAAGGTAAATGCTTCAGATTGTTGGATGTTAGAAGTATTGCGGAGATTCAAAGGGGTTGTATACAAGGTTGTGAGCCGGTACCGCTTAATATTCTGCAGGCCAAGCTGGCCGAATTAGATAACAACGAAACCTATATTTTATACTGCCACAGTGGTGCAAGATCAGCACAGGCTACCAGCTTTATGGTTAGTCAGGGTTATCAAGAAGCCTATAACCTCAGAGGTGGTATTCTTGCATGGGCGCAGCTGGGTTTTGATATTGCAGCACTAAGTTAAATATTTATTAATTTTCAAACCTCCTCGAAAACACGTACTGATTTCTGACGGTACGTCGGGTCCCCAAAAAATCACCACATCGCTACTTCGTCTTTAAATTAACTAAAAACATAATTAAGCCTTGTTTTCTGTATTAGCATAAATTAAATTTAGTGGTTACTTAATTTGGTTGATTACTAATCAATAAGAAGGGTCGGGATAAGTGGCTGACGTTTTATAATAAAAAAAGCCTTACCGGTCCCAGTTGTTAGTGTTTTTAGTTAACAAGAATAAGTTACTGGTGACTACCAGAATCCATTTACATATTGAGGTGTTTGAGAAATGAGTAAAAAATTAGCAATAATTGCAACAAAGGGCACACTAGACTGGGCATATCCTCCATTTATTTTAGCTTCTACTGCGTCAGCGCTGGGTTACGATACAGAAATATTCTTTACCTTTTATGGTTTAAAGTTGGTGGAGAAAAACCTGAGCCTTAAAGTGTCATCACTGGGTAACCCCGGTATGCCAATGCCAATGCCTGTACCAGTATTAATGCAGGCATTACCGGGTATGCAAAGCATGATGACGGTTATGATGAAAAAGAAAATGAAATCTAAAGGCGTTGCACCCTTAGAAGAATTAAGAGATTTATGTCAGGAAGCAGAAGTTCGCTTTATCGCATGCCAGATGACAGTTGATCTGTTTGAATTTAATACCTCAGACTTTATTGATGGTGTTGAACTGGGTGGCGCGGCACTGTTCTTCGACTTTGCTGGTGACTCAGATATCTGTTTGTTTATTTAAACTACAGTTTAAGCCACAAACAATGTTTAAAAAAGCCCGGCGAGTCCGGGCTTTTTTTTGTAAAAAATTTGATATTAAGTTTGATTTTAAATAAGTATATGTTTTATTTTTTTCTGCTTATAAAATAAGAAATATGGTTTTTAAGGTGTAAAAAAATAAATTTTATAAAAAACTTTCCTTTTTTTTACGGAATAAACATTGATCAATAATTGGTCATATCGAGATTACACGAGTAATATCAAGACTTTAGTGCATAAGAAGATCACTATATTAATAGTTTATAATATAAGCGGATAGTATGATGTGCTGAAATATGATTATTTATGTGTAGATAAACCATTGATTGACAAACGCTTTCTGCTTTGAGATTGTATGTCGATGCTTAAAAGTGGATAAATTCCAAAAAGCTTTAAATAAAAATAATTAAGCTAAGAGACACAACAATCAGTCTATACAAATATGAGGGTATTTAGACATGGCAATAATAATTAAACGTTCACTACTTGCTGCTTCTGTGGCGGTCGCTATTACGGCGCCAATGACAGTGCTGGCCACCAATGGTATGAATTTAGAAGGTTATGGTCCCATCGCAACCGGTATGGGCGGTGCGTCTATGGCTTATGATAATGGTACTGCGGGTATTATGAATAACCCGGCGACTTTAGGTTTGATGGATGAGGGTACAAGTCGTCTGGATGTTGCTTTAGGTCAGTTAGCCCCTGATATTTCAAACGACGGTGGTCCATTTGGTACTGCAGAATCAGGTGGTGACTCTTATTTCATGCCAGCAGTTGGTTATACGAAGCGTGATGGTCAGTTAACATACGGTGTTGGTATGTTTGCCCAAGGTGGTATGGGTACAGAGTATGAAGCAAACACATTCATGGCGGCAGGTACTGGCGAAGCGGTTCGCTCGGAAGTCGGTGTTGGACGTTTGGTTGCGCCGATTGCTTATAATATTGATAAAAACTTAACGATTGGTGGTTCGATAGATTATGTTTGGGGTG
>JAOULC010000105.1 GCA_029882215.1 Gammaproteobacteria bacterium
CCGCGGATTGCTCTGAAATGAACAAAAACATCATCACCACTTTCACGAGCAATAAAACCAAATCCTTTACTATTGTTAAACCATTTAACAGTTCCACTGATACGATCAGTCATAACTTACTCCTTTACTTTCCTTACTTGTCCGTTGGGAGCGGACGGTTCCTGATAATAAATCTTAGTAATAAACTAATAATAAACCCGAAAATGAATACGGGCCAGCCAAAATGATTTAATTGACTGACCCGTACTATTGTAACGCTATTTAGTATTTTTTCTCAATGGCAAGATAATGAACTAGTAAACAACCGAAACATCATCAGCCTGTAAGCCTTTATCACCATCACTCACATGAAAAAACACAGCCTGGCCTTCTACCAGACTACGATGACCTTTTCCGCGGATAGAACGATAATGAACAAATACATCATCACCACTATCACGTGTGATAAAACCATAACCCTTTGTACCATTAAACCATTTTACAGTACCGCTTTCACGACCGTCACGCGAGACATCACCAGCAACCGGTGAGATCCTGATTGTCGCAATCATTGTCGCAATAACGGTAGCAATAATTAATAAATAAGCTAAAGACTGTACACTTAATTCTGTCAGCAAGTTTGCTTTAATAGCGATAGAAGCTGCTGCAGAAGACACAATTAAACTAATAACAATATTTTTTATAAATGTTTTTTTACTTAACATATCAACTCTCTAAATAAATACTCAAAAAATAACAAATAACTTTTCCTAATTATTGAAAAAAACCATAGATTAAATAAGGAAAAAATAACCCGACCGGAAACTTTGGATACCGGCCTCAGGCAAGTCTATCACAGCCTAAAATAATCATAAAACATTTAAGCTAAGCTTTTGAATTTACTCTGTTTTAAACTCATCTTTTAAACCAAAATTCATGCCTATTGAAAGCCGGTGAAAAGCACTCTTATTCTCGCTAACCTGGTGCCTGAGATCAGGCTTAAAAAAGACCATTTTACCGGCTTCAGGGTCCACTTTTTCCAGCTTGTCACCAGCGCCTAACAGCAATTGCCCGGAGTTTTCCGGAACTTCGACGTAATAGACCCCGGACATTAACTCATCATCGTCATCATGGGTATGCGGCAAGGTGACATCTCCACTATTCATACTGTTAAACCAGAAGCCACACTGTAATTGTTGTGCCGGAATAGCCAGTATCTCAGCCACATATTTTATCGCCTGGTCAATAATCTGGCTTAATTCAGGTATTTTTTCTCTTTCGATATAAATATTCTCATATCGACCTTCAAAAAAATGCGTCTTATTGGTCTGTGCATCATCAATATATTGCCTGAAACCACTGATTATTTTCGGGTTAACCTCTTCTGCTCCTGACAAATAAGCAAAATAAGCATTTTCAATTTTTTTTAGCTCTGACATCTTTCTCTGTACTCATGATTTAGCATATAGCTTCTTATACAAACCTTCCCTGCTGATTAAATCATTATGATGACCTTCATCAATAATCTGCCCATTATCAAAAACAAAGACCCGGTCAGCCTGCTTCACTGCACTCAGACGATGAGCAATAATAATCGTTGTCCTTTGCTTTAAAAAAGCCCGCATCGCCGCATGCAAGCGAGCTTCCGTTTCGGTATCCAGTGCCGAAGTAGCCTCATCCAGAATAACGACTTTAGGGCTTGATAAGATCATTCTGGCGATGGCCAGGCGCTGGCGCTGTCCACCAGAAAGCCGGACTCCATTGCGGCCAACAATGGTATCCAGCTTCGCTTCAAGCCCTTGCACATAATCACTCAGCTGAGCTATCTCAAGAGCCTGCCAGATATCATCATCTGCATAGTCTAATCCCATACTTAGATTTTCCCGGATGCTGGCGTTTAACAACACAGGATGCTGCAGCACCGTTGCTACATTCTCCCGTACTTTGTCCAGGCCGATCTCTGTTATTGCAATATTATCAAAACAGACGTTGCCATGCTGCGGCTGATAGAGTCCCAGAATGACCTGCACCAGCGTCGATTTGCCACCACCACTGGCACCGACAAAAGCGACTTTTTCACCGGCTTCAATCTGCAGACTAACCCCGTTTAGGATCTTTTCATCATCATAATAAAACTGCAGATTATCTAACTGCACACTGACGGTTTCTTTGTCTTTGAACGGATCATGCAGTGACGGGTATTCAGGCTCATGTTCCAGTTGTAACAATTTATTAATTCTTTTTAAAGCCGCCTGAGCAGAATAGGCACTGTACTGCACACCTAAAATATCCTGTACCGGTGTCATCATAAACCAGAGGTAGGCATAGACCGCGAACATCTGCCCCAGCGTTAATTCTGAGAACAGAACCAGCACCATACTAACCGCCCTGAAGACTTCAAAACCAATTAAAAACACAAGAAATGAAAGCCGGTTAGCCGCATCACTGCGCCATGAATAGGAGGCACTGTGTTTTTTTATGCCGCGGGCTTTATCCAGCACCTGCTTCAAGTAATGACGCTCACGATTACTGGTGCGGATCTGATTGATGGCATTTAAGGTTTCATTCAGCGATTGCTGGAAAACCTCAAACGCTTTATTTTCCTCGGATTTAAGCTGCTTTACTTTTTTCCCCAGCACCATCGTAAAATAGATAACCAGCGGGTTCATAAACAAAATAAACAATGCCAGTTGCCACTGCATATAAAGCAAAATACCGGCAATTCCAATAATAGTCAGCACGGCAACCACAAACCGGCTCAGGCTAATCGCTATAAAATCATCAATCGCCTGCACATCCGTGACCAGGTGCGATGCCACCACCCCAGAGCCCAGGGTTTCGTATTCCTTCATCGACACTTTCTGCAGATTAGCAATAATGTCACGCCGGATTCTAAAAGCGATATCTTTGGCCACCAGGCTAAACTGACGGCTTTGCAGGACACTGAGCAATACACCTATCACCCGCAATAATAT
>JAOULC010000003.1 GCA_029882215.1 Gammaproteobacteria bacterium
GACTGCCTTTGCTACATAATGGAAAGACTGCAGCACGACTAAACTCTGCTGCAAGCTCTTAGAGGTGACAGAAGGACTAAGCAATCGCGTTCCTTCACATATCAGCGCTTTTTTAATATAATGGCCTGCGCTTAAGTTTTATTGGGTACTAATAACCTCATTAACTTAAGCAGTATAAGTACTCTCTTTACACACTAGATACGTCTGCATCTCGAGATTCCTATGAGTAATCCATTTCAAGAACAACTACTTAAAGCCGGAGTAGTCTCCAAGCAACAGGTTCAAAAAGCTAATCAGGATAAGAACAGGCAGAAGAAACAGCAAAAACAGGTGTCCAAAAAACACGCTGTGGTTGATGAAACAAAGCTGAAAGTCCAGCAAGCAGCTGAAGAAAAAGCCCGTCGTGATCGCGAATTAAACAAGAAAAAAGAAGAGCAAGCCCGACAAAAAGCCATCTCTGCACAGATTAATCAGCTGATTACTGATAACTGTATTAAACGAAGTGAAGACTGCGACATTGTTTATAACTTTGAGCATGCAAAAAAAGTAAAACGCATCTATGTCAATGCCGAACAAAAGCAGCAAATCATCAACGGCAAACTGGGGATCGCCCGCATAGAAGGTCGCTATGAACTCGTACCTAAATCCATTGCGGAGAAAATTCAACAGCGCAATGAGAAGCGCGTTGTGCTGATTAGCGATGAAGAGCAAAAAGTGGATGAAAACGATCCATATGCAGATTACCAGGTTCCGGATGATCTGATCTGGTAACTCAGACCAGCTACTGCGAATACTGATAATTAACTGATATAAAAAAAGGCTCAATAGAGCCTTTTTTTATATCTAAAACTTTCTGAATCTCGCCATTACATCGTGTGAGTCAGTCTGTCTGCATTCAAAGCACCCGCCAGGAAGGTTTCAATTTTACTGCGTGTCTGGCCGTTATCCTGAGCACCAAACTGCACACCGATACCGGTGGTTTTATTACCCTGTGAGCCCTGCGGTGTTACCCAGACAATTTTACCGGCTACCGGCATACGCGAGGTATCATCCATCAGTGTTAACAACATGAAAACCTCTTCACCAAGGTTGTACTGCTTGTTCGTCGGGATAAACAGCCCGCCATTAACAATGAACGGCATATAAGCTGCGTACAGTGCTGCTTTGTCTTTAATTGTCAGTGACAAGATACCTTGTCTGGGATTTTTAGCTGGTGGCGTTGCCATATAATTTTTCTCGTTTCTGAGCCTTTAAAAGGCCTGCTTCCACAATATTAACAAATCTTCGAGCAGAAGTTGCGTATTAAGTGCAATATTAGACTGCTTCTTTCTTTCTATCAATACATCTCGAAACTGATAGAGGCCTTTAATATCACATATTTGTGCCATATTAGACAGTGCCTCTCTGACATCAATATGCGTTAATTGCGCCTGAGCACCCTGTAATTTCACCCGTATTAGATCATCACAGAAGTCGATGCACCAATCCAGCACAGCCTTCAGCGGTATCTTGTCAATGTCTTTCATCGACATTGATATTGGCTGCCCTCTGGATGTTTTTATCAGGTTCTTCAACACGACTTTTCTTTGTTCAGATAATTCATCTTCGGCCATCATGGCCGCTTTTAACGGCGAGCCATGCGCCAGCTGCAAATACAGCTCCGGCTCTTTAACGGCTTGCTGGTGCAGATACGACAGTGCCAGCTGTTTATCGGGCGTTGCAAAGTTCAGTTGTAAACAGCGGCTGCGAATGGTTGGCAGCAACCTGTGCGGGTAAGAACAGACCAGTATCAGTATCGTATTGGGGGTCGGTTCTTCCAGCGTTTTTAATAAAGCATTGGCAGCGTTACGGTTAAGTTGCTCTGCGTTTTCTATGATCGCTACCGTTTTACCACTGAACTGACTGGTTTTGTTGAGCTTAACAATCAGTTCACGAATCAAGTCCACACCAATCTGTTTACCTTCTTCGGCGGGGGCGACATTGAGGTAATCGGGGTGAGTATCTGCTGCAAGGACTTCGCAGGAATGACAGTGGCCGCAGGCTTCATCCTGATCGGATTGGCAGAGTATTTTTTCTGCGTATTCAGTTGCAAACGCCGTTTTACCTGTGCCATCAGGGCCGCTAAATAATAATGCGTGCGGGAATTTATCAGCCCGCAACATTTCATTCAGGTAGTCGCGCTGTGCAATTTGCCAGTTAAACATATTATTAGCTGTCGCTGTGGCTGAAGAAAAGTTTAATCTGGTCGCTGATCTGTGATTTGACCGCATCCAGATCCAGTGCTGCATTAATAATTTTCATGCGCTGCGGGTCACTCTTTGCCCGGCTTAAATAAGCCTCACGCACTTTATTAAAAAAGTCGGTTTGTTCTTTTTCAAAGCGGTCCGGAGCACTGCGTTGATTAGCACGTTCACGCCCTATTTCTATCGGCGCGTCCAGCAGTAGTGTTAAGTCCGGGCGACAATCGCCCTGCACATAGTCTTCTAAAATCCGGATGCGTTCAAAGTCTATGCCGCGTCCACCACCCTGGTAAGCATAGGTTGCATCAGTAAAACGATCGCATAACACCCATTGACCATTTGCCAGTGCCGGTTTAATCACTTTATCCAGATGTTCAGCGCGCGCCGCAAACATCATTAACAGTTCGGTTTCATCGGCCATACCGTCGTGTTTATGGCCTAATAACAATTCACGTAGCTGTTCACCCAGCGCGGTTCCGCCTGGCTCTCTGGTGACGATAAAATCGATACCCTGAGCGCTTAACAGTGTTTTTATGTACTCCAGATTGGTTGTTTTACCAACGCCTTCTGAACCTTCTAATGTAATAAATCTCGCTTGCGTCATTTTATGGCTTCTTTAGTTGGCTTTTTTATGCGCTATTTTAAACCTGGCTGTCGCTATTTATTATTTTTTTTACGTTTATAGCGCTGATATTTCGTCACCGCACGCTGATGCTCATCATTCGTGGATGAGAAATAATGCCGGCCACCTTCACCCGTCGCCACAAAATACAAATACTCTGTGGCTTGTGGATTTAATGCCGCTCTTATGGATTCCAGACCCGGCATGGCTATCGGCGTTGGTGGCAGGCCTTTTCGGGTATAGGTATTATACGGTGTATCTTCTCTTAAGTGGCGAAAACGAATATCCCCTTTATAGGCATCACCCAGCCCGTAGATCACCGTAGGGTCTGTCTGTAAGCGCATATTTTTAAATAAGCGATTGACGAACACGCCGGCAATAACAGGTCGTTCTGAAGGTTCTGCGCTTTCTTTTTCAACAATCGAAGCCAGTGTTAATGCCTCATAGGCATTTTTTAATGGCAAGCCGCTTTCGCGGTTATCCCACTCTTTTTGCAGGTGCTGCTCCATCTGCTGGTAGGCACGTTTTAAAAACTGAATATCGGTCGTGCCCACAGGGTAATGATAGGTATCCGGAAAAAAGCGTCCTTCCGGATGTATGCCAGCATAACCCAGTGAATGCATGACCGATTCATTACTGATGTTCTTAGCTAATTTATGAACAAGGTTTTTGTCACTCTGAACGGCCTGAAGCAGTTGCTTGAAGTTCCAGCCCTCAATAATGCTAAAAGCATAAAGTTTTACCTCGCCTTTATCCATTTTATTCAGCAGCTGGAAAGGTGTCAGGCCTTTTTCAAACACATACTCTCCGGCCTGTAGTTTTTTACTTTTACCGGAAAGCTTGCCCCATAATTTAAAATAAAAAGGATGGGAAATGATTTTTTTTGATGACAGTTCACGTAGCAGGTGTGATGCAGACGAGCCGCGTTGAAATGTATAATTTAAACCGGACTCCGGCAGGTTCATGGCCGTTTGCATAAAGCGGTAACTGTCCCAGACAAAATACAGCATGACAATGATGGTTAAACTAATCAGTAGTTTTATTTTACTTTTAAATAACATAAGGAGCCGATTTTGTATCCTGTTCAAGTTCTGTTTGCAATCGTTTAATATCATCAGCTGACTTAAACTCGTAAGACTCACACGCACGTACCGGGACTATTCCCCATATACTGTTACAGACAAACATCTGTTCTATTAATGGTAGTTCAGATTGATGCACGTGTCGTTGTGTTATCTGTAAACCTGCTTTAGCGGCCCGCCTAAGAACCGCCTCTCGCATAACACCAGCCACTGCACAGTGACTGTCAGGTGCGGTCAGCCACTGCTTGTTTATTTTCATAAAGACATTACTACTGATGCCTTCGACAATATTATCATTCTGATCCAGCATTAAGCCTTCCTGAATCATATTATTTTGCCACTCACTTCTGGCGAGCACCTGATCCAGCCGGTTCAGGTGTTTAATTCCGGCTAAGGCAGGATTGATCAGCAGCCGGTGCTGACAGAGCCTGACAGTTATGCCCTGCTGCTGATAACTCTCAACATAATCAGGCCACAGATTATTGCTGATAATAACCGTCGGCTGATTTTGCGGGTCACTGGCATAACCGCGACCACCCTGTCCCCGGCTAACGATAATTTTTACAACAGAAGAGGCTTCCGTAAAACTTAATTTGGTAATGTCTGTTAACAGTGTTGCCTCTGCCGGCGCAGCAATACCTAAACGCTCACAACCGGCTTTTAAGCGGCGGTAATGCTCAGCCCAGTAATACAGCTTATTAGTCTGCACGGCGATCGTTTCAAACACCCCGTCACCATAATTCAGGGCACGATCTTTCACCGATATTTGATCCGTCGCGATACCATTAACAATTGTCGTGATCATTTGCCAGCACCGTCAATATCGCTCGTAGCGCTATGATTGCTCAGGGCATTGATCATGCCCTTCGCTTTGGCTCTGGTTTCGGCCAGTTCATGCTCTGGCTGTGAATCAACCACAATACCCCCGCCGGCCCGAAAACGGATAGTCTGACCCGTTTGTACCAGTGTGCGAATCAATATGTTCAGGTCCATATCGCCGTTACGATTGATGTAACCTATCGAGCCGGTATATGCTCCACGACCTGTCTTTTCCAGCTCGGCCAGGATTTCCATGCACCTGACTTTTGGGCAGCCGGTAATCGTGCCACCGGGAAAGACAGCCTTGATCACATCAATCGGGTTCACACCCTCGCGACACTGGCCGCTGACATTTGAAACGATGTGATGTACATGCTGATAACTTTCTATTTTCATCAGCTCATCAACTTTGATCGTGCCGGGTACGCAAACCCGGCCCAGATCATTGCGCTCCAGATCCAGCAGCATAATATGTTCGGCGCGCTCTTTTGGATGAGCGATGAGTTCATCACTTAACAGCTGATCGGTATCTTCATCGCTGGCGCGTGGCCTCGTTCCGGCAATGGGCCGGGTATCAAGGCGCTGCTGTTTTTTACTCACCAGGCGTTCAGGGGATGATGAAACAATGCTGCCACCGGGCAGCGTCGATACACAGGAAAACGGTGACGGGTTATTGAGTTTTAATAATAAATAAAGCTCGCTGTCTGTGATTGATTCGGCCAGCGACACCTGCCATAAACGCGACAAATTTGCCTGAAAAATATCACCATCAACGATATATTGATGAATAGTTTGCAGATTTTTCAGGTGCAGCTCAGCTGGCTCTTCGTTAAAGCGGGCACCAACCTGTTTTAACTGCACCGCTGGGGCTGTGCTGCAATCCTGAATAATCTGCTGACAACGACTCTGGTGTGCAACACCCTCTTCAGACACCACATACGCCGTATTGGCCAGATGATCAATCACAACAGCGGTCTGAAAACGAGTTGCCAGCGCTACCGGTAAACCACTGATATCGGCAGGTAAATCTAAGCCCGGCTCAACCTCGGCCGCCATCTCGTAAGACAGATAAATATACCAACCGCCAATAAAAGGCAGACCGGTAAGATTGGGCTCATCAATAGAGGTTTGCTGCCACCAGCTGGCCATGGCCGTAAAAAAGCTTTGGTTATCAGTCTGCTGAGCAAAGGATTGATGTAAGCCCTGCGGGTCGAGACAAAGCGTTTCAGCCGGAAAGGCAAACAAAATATCGTAGCGAGATTTAGCGCCGGTCGCGGCACTGGAGAGTAAATGAGGGTAAATATCCGGCTGTGCGGCATGCAAGGCCAGCAGATCAGGAATAAATTTGAGTTGCGTAACTACAGTATGATTTGACTGAAAGGCTAATGAGGCATCATTCATAAAACAACTACCCCATCAACCTTAAGCACCATCAGTGATCAAAAAGAGAAAGCCTGAGCTTAAACCTTTTTAAATACCAAAGTACCGTTAGTACCACCGAAGCCAAATGAATTCGACATAGCCACATCGATTTTCATTTCACGGGCTGTATGCGGTACATAATCCAGATCACATTCAGGATCCTGATCGTCCAGATTGATGGTTGGTGGTGCCACCTGATCACGAATAGCCAGTGCAGAGAACACCGCTTCGATACCACCGGCAGCGCCCAGCAGGTGACCTGTCATCGACTTAGTCGAACTCACCGCTACTTTAGCGGCATGATCACCGAGAGCCGTCTTAACTGCCATGGTTTCCGCGACATCACCAGCGGGTGTAGAGGTACCGTGTGCATTGATATAATCACAGCTTTCCATATTCAGACCCGCGTCTTTCATCGCAGAGATCATACACCGCGCCGCACCTTCACCGCCCTGAGATGGCATGGTCATGTGATAAGCGTCGCCACTCATACCAAAACCGGCCACTTCGGCGTAAATGGTCGCACCACGTGCTTTAGCGTGCTCGTATTCTTCTAAGACAACGCAGCCGGCGCCATCACCCAGTACGAAACCGTCACGATTCACATCCCACGGACGACTTGCCGCTTCCGGATCATCGTTACGCTTGGACAAAGCACGGGCAGCAGCAAAGCCACCCAGTCCTAACGGGCTGGTTGCATTCTCAGCACCACCGGCAACCATGACGTCCGCATCGTTATAAGCGATGATACGGGCGGCATGACCAATACTGTGTGTGCCGGTAGTACAAGCGGTAACCAGTGCGATATTCGGGCCTTTAAGACCACGCATAATCGACAGGTTACCTGAGATCATATTAATGATGGTGCTGGGTACAAAGAAAGGTGAAATCTTGCGTGGACCATTTTCCATCCAGTTAGCATGATTGCTTTCAATCAATGGTAAGCCACCAATACCTGAACCGACGGCCACACCGATACGCTCAGCATTTTCATCTGTTACCTCGATACCACTGTCATCCAGTGCCTGAATACTGGCGCCAAGACCGTACTGAATGAATAAATCCATTTTCTTCAGGTCTTTTCTATTGATGTACAGTTCAGGGTCAAAATCTCGCACAGAGGCAGAAAACTGGGTACTAAAATCGCTAACATCAAATGTTTCAATTTTAGCCGCACCACTTTTACCTTTAAGGATATTATCCCAGGAGGTTTTAACATCATTGCCGACCGGAGTAACCAGACCGACACCTGTAATAACAACACGACGCTTTGACAAGGGGCTCACCTTTAAACTTTGTATGACACTGAAATGTGTCAAAAAATCTTAATAGAATAAACAACAAAGGGGCTTAAATAATAGCCCCTTTGCTTAAAAATGTATAACGTAGAAATTAATCTAAGTTTGCATTCACAAAATCAATTGCCTGCTGAACAGTCGTAATCTTTTCAGCTTCTTCATCAGGAATTTCACATTCGAATTCTTCTTCTAACGCCATTACTAATTCGACTGTATCTAATGAGTCTGCGCCCAGGTCATCAACAAATGAAGCTGTGTTAACGGCTTCTTCTTCTTTAACGCCTAATTGCTCTACAACAATTTTACGAACTCGATCTTCGATACTGCTCATTTGAAATTCCTCAAAAATTCTTATATTGGTGGGCGGTATTGTAGTGAATAACTGGCTAGCTTTCTACCCTAAAAGCATAAAAAGTTATGGTTTTAATAACGCCCAATATTTAATTTAAAAACAATGACTTATACAATAAAGCTAATCTGCTTTATAATATAAGGATTACGGCATATACATGCCACCATTAACATTAATCGTTTCACCAGTGATATATGAAGCCTCATCAGAGGCCAGAAAACTCACTGCGTTTGCGATATCTTTTGCATCACCGAGCTTGTTCAGCGGGATCTGGCTAATTAAAGCTTCACGCTGTTCTTCAGGTAACTCACGTGTCATATCCGTATCAATAAAGCCCGGAGCTACCGTGTTAACCGTTATATTGCGTGAACCAATTTCTCTGGCCAGCGATTTGGTAAAGCCTAATATACCGGCTTTAGCTGCCGAGTAGTTAGTTTGACCCGGATTACCGGTTAAACCAACGACTGAGCCTATATTTATAATGCGGCCTGTACGCGCTTTCATCATAGGGCGAATTACCGCCTTAGACATTCTGAAGATAGAGGTCAGATTGGTGTTGATGATGTCATCCCACTGCTCATCTTTCATCATCATCAGAAGATTGTCTTTTGTAATACCCGCGTTATTCACCAGAATACCAATGGCACCAAACTCATCTGAAATCGCTTTCAACACGTTTTTGATCGAATCGGCATCGGCCACATTAAGGCACATGCCTTTGCCTTTAATACCGGCATCCGCAAGGTAGTCAGAGATGCTGTCAGCACCGCCATCAGAGGTTGCTGTACCGATGACAATGGCGCCATCCTGACCTAATTTTTCAGCAATAGCCCGGCCAATACCACGACTTGCGCCGGTTACCAGAACCACTTTATCCTGTAGTTTTGTCATACTAAATCCCCAGCCTTAAGCTTTTAAGTCTTCAATTACTTTTTGCATGCCTTCAGGGCTAACCAGTGCCAGTGAAGGAATTGCTTTATTGATGCGTTTATTTAAGCCCGAAAGCACCTTGCCCGGACCGCATTCAACCGTCGCTTCTACGCCCGCATCAATCAGGTTATTAACCGTATCAACCCATAATACCGGGTTATACAACTGCTCTTTCAAAGCCGCCTTCATGGCATCCACCGAACCGGTGGCTAACGCCGTTACGTTATGAAAAACAGGTACACTGGGCATGCTCAGTTCGGTGACTAATAATCGATCAGCTAACTTATCAGCCGCGCCTTTCATTAATGAACTGTGCGATGGCACAGACACCGGTAGAGGCAACGCCCGTTTTGCTTTCGCTTCTTTGCACAGTTCAATTGCCGCATTAACTGCCGCTGTCTCACCGGCAATAACAACCTGACCAGGTGAATTAAAATTTACCGCCTGCACCACGCCATCAACCTGCGCACAAATATTGATCAGTGTTTCATCATCAAGACCGAGGATAGCCGCCATGGCACCCTCACCTTCCGGTACAGCTTGCTGCATCAGACGTCCACGCTCTGCAACTAACTGCACGCCATCTGCCAGCGACATGCTACCGGCACAAACCAGAGCGGCATACTCACCTAAGCTGTGGCCCGCCATCATCGCAGGCTGTAAATCACACGAAGCAGTAAACGCACGGTACATCGCAACACCCGCGGTTAACACAGCCGGCTGGGTGAATTCTGTTTGATTTAGCTTTTCTTCAGGGCCATTTTGCACCAGATCCCAAAGATCATAGCCGAGCGCCTCATTAGCCTCATCGAAAGTTGCTTTAACTTCTGGAAATGCGGAATAAAAATCCGCCATCATACCGACTGATTGAGATCCCTGTCCGGGGAATACAAACGCAAACTTCATTAAAAAGCCACCCTGAATATCATTGCTTTATTATAAGAGGCGGCATTATATCGAATGGGGCCTAAAAAGCCTATGATTTAACACAGATACACAGACCGTTTAGATGATGAATATTGACGTTCATGACTTTTATCAACATTTTGCTACAAATTGAAACATTTTTGACCTATAGCAGAGTCTGCAGCTGCAATAGGATGAGCTGACCACCCCTAACCGATTATTATTCAACACAATACTATTGAATGCCTTCGATATTGTACGGAAAGACTATCTTAAAAAGTTCTTAATTATCCAGACACTATCCAGTCAGTCTGTCGGAAAGTTGCATATCATCGGTATCTTTCATATATTGGAGCGATGCGCACTCAACTACAATGGCCAGTTGAATCTAGCCAGTCTAAGCATGAGAAAACCCTGCACTGGAATCAGGCCGAGTCAAACCTTTGTCTGGATTTTCACGGCAATCCGCTAACAGCAAAACTGGTCGTATTTTCTGATGGCAATCATCACATGGCACTGCAAGACTGTTGCCAGCTATTTTTAAAACGCCATCCGCAAATTATCGATATCTTTTACGCCACCACCCCGCCGCGGGTCATTTTACAGTCGGTTTTACAGGGCGATTTAATGTTAGGCAACCTGAATCTGAACATCCAGCCTGATGTTTTTATCAGCCCGCCTCAAATACTTAATCAGCTTGTCAGTAACGAATTGATGAATTCACATCAGGCCTTTGCAAAAAGCCGTGGCAATGTTCTGCTGGTGAAAAAAGGTAATCCAAAAAACATTCTGGGAATTGCAGACTTACTGCGCAGCGATGTGCAATTAACACTGTCAAATCCAGTGACTGAAGCCGCCAGCTATGAGGTTTATCAACAAACATTATTAACCATGGCAGAACAACAAGGGCTGGATAAAGAAAGATTTAGCCAGCTGATTGACAAGCAATCTACTGCGGTTGTTTTTGGTGAGTCCATACACCACCGTGAGATTCCGCAGACCATCTTCTCAGGTCAGGCTGATGTAGCTGTTGTTTATCATCACCTGGCCTTACGTTATACACGCATTTTTCCTGAGCACTTTGAGCTGGTGGAACTTAATTCAAAAGCACATGTATGCACAGATTATCATATTGGTTTGATAAATAAGGCTGGCGAATGGGGACAAAAGTTTTTGGATTTCATGCTAAGTGCTGATGCAATAAGTCTTTATCAAAAACACGGTTTGCAAGCTGCTCAGAACACAAAATAATTAGAACAAATCAGCAGGTACTGAGAAACCCTTGATATTAAAGGCTTCTTCAGCACAGCAGATTAATTATTATTTTTTAAATGTCATAAACAAAGCCGAGGTCCAGATTTTCGCATCATCTACCTGACGGGCAACCACATAGACAGGACGATGACCGTGCGGACCATTTTTCGGTGCGACTTCAAAGTTACCGCTTACTTCACGCGGGGCAGCCGAATCACTCATCCGCTCCATCGCCAGAAACATCTCAACCCCCGGCAAGTCTTTCTTTAAGCGGGCCGCCTGCAGTAACTCGGCACCGGTAAACTCCCATTCAAAAGCTGGACAGTGTACAAATGGATTACCTTTTAACGGGTCACCGACTTTCACATAACCGTCGATCGTGCCTTCTATTTTGATCTTTGCGGTTGCTAAGTGCGAAACATCCATCTCGATAGCATCAACATCGCCATAGGTATCACTCTTAAAGCCGATTGTAGTTGCCGTTTCACGCCAGCAGGTTTCTTCCTTGTGTTCAAAACCTAAACCTTCAAACTCATTGATGACCGCATTGATAATGGTGATTTTGCCTTTCCATACTGCCCAGCGATAACGGTCTTTGATACGAGCACCACCCCAGCGAAAACGTACTTTACGATCTGAATAACCCAGCTCTTGTTGCAGATCACGTCGCCATATTTCGCCGTCTTGATCGTAAGCCACGATTTCATCCCAGCCCGCATCACCAAGAAAACGATAATTGACCTGTGCTGCGCCCTTGTGCTCAAACTCATCGCCCATGATGTACTGACCACAGCTGGTTAAACCAAAAGTACGCTCACCGGTTGAGGCAAAAGTATGACGCTGACGTAAGGCAACACCAATGGCCTTGCGCGATAATTCAGGAGAAATAACACCGGAGATACCGCCTTTAGTACCGAAGACGGCAGTACCCGGCACACCGCCACCGCACCGGCCACGGTGTTCATCACCTGCCATACTGGCACCGATTTTATAACCACGCTGCATCGCATCCTGATATAACCAGCCAAAGTGCCCCCAGGCGGAACCAATTTCAATTAATTTTTCTAACTCAGGATGATGCCAGTCCATAATACAGCGACGACCACCAACATGGGGCGTTAGCAAATGTCCTTCCGGATCATGAATATAAGCAGCCCATAACTCCTCCAGAGGCCAGGCTCCGGGATTGGCAACCGTCGTGCCGGAGTCTTCATTCCAGTCTACCGAGCGGACATGTGTGCCGTCTTTTAAATAGGGAAACTCGGGCTCACCATCGTGCAGAAAAATAACATTATGATCGCCACCGGCACAGGAACTGCCACACCATTCTGTTCCCGGGTAAGCCACAAACTCGCCGTCTTTGGTAATTTCACGAATTAGTTCAACGGTTTTTTTCCAGCGCTCCGTTGTGATATTAAAATCATTATGTGCAAACGCCAGTACATCTAGACCTGTGACATCACGGCCATAGGTCAGATTATAACTGGTTGAGTTGGTACCTACGGTATCTTCTGAATGCACATGCAAGTCGGTATAGAAAATACGCGGGAAATTCAGTTCCTTATCCACCGTCACATAAAAGGTATGAGGTTTCACCGCCGGGTGATCAGGCATTGTTGCCGTCACCACCAGCTCTCCTGGTTTATCGGTTGGCATGTCATCCAGTAACTGCACCGACCAGCCTTGCCCCGGCAGGACAATGTCTTTTTCATAGCAAGTATGGCCATTAATGCTGGCAGCGATATGAACTTTTTCAGCGCGACTCCAGCAGGTATTACCCCATTCATCTTCGGCGCGAATACGCAGCGGTATTTTTTCGCCCTGTTTAACCAGACGCGAACCTGCCCATTGTAATAATGCAGGGTGCCCCGGCCGTATATTGATTGTGAGATCGGGCTCAACGGCAGCAAATCGGGAGGTACCCAGAGGATCGGCATAACAGCGAAACTTAAAGAACTCTTCGGTAAAGGTTTGTACACGTGTACCCGGACCACCAAAGCGGCGATCACCCAAACGAATCACAATCTGATCACCCGCTTTTAAATAGCCATCATATGTATCAACGATGACCGCTTTCTGGAACGGACGCTCATGCCCTTTCTGATCAAAACGAACAGAAAGTTTTTGCACTGACGCAGGGCTTTGTCCTTCCAGTGTGGCTGAAGCATGGTATTCAGCAGAAACATAATTAGCCCCTATAGGATCTGTTGTCTGAAATAGCTCCCAGTCCGAATAAAAACGGAAGGTTGCTTTAAACCACGAGCCGTCTGCCATACCCGACTGACCGAGCGTATAAACGATGATGACTTCTTGCCATGAACCTGCAATCATCTCTTCGATATTGCAACTTACCGAACCAAGAAACGGCATATCTTTGGTCTTTTGATACAATCCAATCGGGGCCGTGTAAGTATCACCCAGTTTTGATTTTAGTTCGGCATCCGTCATTTTTTTCATCGATATTTCCCCTTTTAACTTATCCTACTCTGAATGATTATTAGCTAACTGATTACCCTATAAAGGACGGACTGTTTTTTGTCCGCCACGCTGTATCGGGGCATTTAAGTGTTAACTATTTTCCTGCCAGTCAGGCAGACGGTTAACAATAGTTACTCAGTCACTTTATGTTGCGCGGCCGCAACCGCCGCTGCTTGTATTTTCTTATTTTTACGTTTGGCGTGAATGCTTGTCCAGAATGTCCTTACAACCACAAAAAGCGTCAGCGCCATCAACATCATCGCGACAGGTCGCTGAAAAAACATATAGCTATCATATTCTGAAATGATGACCACCTGCTGCAATGCACGCTCCCACTCTGGCGCCAGAATAAAGCCGATCAGGAAGGCCACGTATGAGTAGTCAAACTTGCGCATGTAATAACCAATAAAACCAAATGCGAGCATAATGCCGACATCAAACATCGATGACTTACCCAGATATGCGCCCATAATGCAGGTGAACATAACAATCGGATAAAGAATCATGGCTGGAATGTTCACAGCCTTACAGAAAAACCGTAATCCAAACCGGCCTATCAGAAGCAGCAACAGACTAGCCAGCACCAGGCTGCCATAAATGCCATACATGAGCTGGGCATTTTCCTTAAACAAAAGCGGCCCGGGTTGCATACCGTGGATCATAAAAGCACCCATCAACATCGCCGCAGCGAGGTTACCGGGAATACCCAGTACAAACAGTGGTATCAGACTCGCTGCCACCACAGAACTGTTTGCCGACTCAGACGCCGCTATTCCTTCAAGACTGCCTTTACCGAACTCGTGTTTTTTCTTTGATCGCTTCATTGCCTGGTCATAAGACATGAACGACGCAACCGGCGCACCCAGCCCTGGCATAGCACCAACACCAACACCGATCAGGGTGCCACGCAGTAATGCCTTAGTGGTTGCGAAGAACTCCTTTAAAGACACCAGTCGATCTTCAGATTTTTTTGAGAAGACGGTGACGCAGTGTTCACCGCTGCCATTAACGGCTAATCTTTCCAGTTGCAGCAGAATTTCTGAAAACGCAAGCAGACCTATCGCCACCGGAATCAGCGACAAGCCACTACCAAGCTGATAAACATCGAAGGTGAGCCTGGGCAAGGCGGTGACCGGTTCAGTGCCGATCAGTCCCAGTAAAATGCCAAATCCGGCCGCTATTAAACCGCGGGAAATAGAAGTAGTACCAATACCGGCAATCACCGTCAGCGAAACTGAAATCAGTGCAAAGATTTCCGCCGGTCCCATAAACAAAGCCACTGCCGCCAGTGGTGCTGCTATCGCAATCAGTACGATTGTAGAAAGAAAGTCACCGGCCACCGAACTGTATAACGCCATGCGTAATGCTTTTTCCCCTTTTCCCTGCTGAGTCAGCGGATAACCATCCCAGGCTGTGGCTGCTGCTTCAGGTGTTCCCGGGGTGCGCAGTAAAACAGCCGACACAGCGCCACCAAAAAATGCGCCCTTATTCAGACCCACCAAAAAACCAATAGCAGTAAGCGGTGTCATGTAATACGTTATCGGAATAAACAGAGCGATAGCCATCGGGCCATTGATACCAGGAATCGCACCTATCAGTACACCCACAGCAACACCAGCCAGTAAAAATATCAGACTTGCAAGCGATATTGAATCCAGCAGTCCCGCGATTATCATATCCATGGTTTTTTATTCCGCATTTGATTTAGATGTTTATATTTTATTATTCGAAAAGCTGTGGACCTGGCACCGGAACACCGAAGCCGTAACGCATAATAATGTAAAGCAAAAGAGTCAAAGTGACAGACACCACAAACGACTGCAGCCATTTACGATTACCAATGGCATATTGCAGAATCATCAGATAAGCGAACGATGCAAGAGCGTAGCCAATTAAATCTATCGCCAGTAACAATAAAACACAGGGGATCATGATCCTCCCAAGCTGCATAATATTGACGCGCCCGACCTGAGTAAAACCACCACCGTCTTTCAGGTCTTCCGGAAATTCACTTTCCTCTGGCGGTAAAGGCTTGTTAGTGAACACCGATATTGCGATTGTTAGCAGTGACAAGATTGCCATCGATAACATAATACCGACTGCAACATTCGTCACCAAAGCCGGCGAAGCACCATAACCGGGGTAAGCTGGCGTGTAGGTAGGAATTGCCCAGCTCAGCATTACCACACAAAACCCGACAACCAGCAGATAAGCGATCGTATCTCTTTTTATTCTTGTCACCTGTCTATCCTGTTTTCATAGTTACAGCCGCTATTAAATTCACTGCTGAGCGGAAATGTTATCTGCGCTGGCAGCATTCTTTATTTCATTTTTGCTAATTTGCCGAAAGTCTCGTACAAATCTCTTGCCGTTTTATCCGCATGCGCCTCTCCCCATTTAACCGGTCGCATTAACAAGTTGCCGGTAATAAAATCCTGAGTTTCCTTATCGTTTGCAAGCGTATTCGCCGCACTCAAAATCTTTGCCTTGGCTTTAGCATTCAGGCCTTTCGGGGCCACCAGCGCAACAATCATTTCGACCTGCTCATCGTAACCCTGCTCACGCAATGTCGGGACATCGGGAATCGGCGGTAAACGCTCAGCCAGTGCTGCAGCAATTAACTTGATTGAACCGGCTTCTACATGCTTGTATAGAATAGCTCCAACATAGCCAACACTGGCATGACCTCCGGTCACAGCCTTGATAACGGAAGGACCGCCTTTGGACGGGATAAGAGAAAGTTTTACGCCTTCTTTTTTGGCAATGCGGGTAAGCGCGTCGCGGTCATCAGCACCATGAAACATGGCGACCATGGCTTTGTTGTTGTTCTTATGCCAGGCGAATGCTTCTTTTAAAGTGTTCCATGGTTTATCTTTCTGAGAAATAAAACCACTGGAATTGAGTGCTACCAGCGACAGGTAGTCAAAGTCTTGCTGCTTATAAGCCAGTTTAGAGTGATGAGGTGCATAGGTATAAGCAGTCAGTGAGGTAATACCAAGATTGTAACCATCAGGCCTTGATTTACTGAGCTCGGTAGCCATCACGGTACCGTGTGAACCGGTGACGTTTTTTACATTAATCGGCTCACCTAAAAGCTTACTCATGCGCTGCCCCAGTCCGCGTGCCAGGCGATCGATCTGTGCGCCGGGCTGAGTCATGGTCATAAAGGTAATCGGACGGTTTGGATATTCGGCAGCGTTAACACCGGTAAATACCGCAACCAGCATGAATATGAGTACCAGATTCATAAATTTTTTCATTCTACTACTCCTTGTTTTAGATTGACTTAAATTTGCAGGCTTTATTCATTAAGAAATTTCTGTTTTTTTATTACTCATATAATTAATAATAAATTCGATCTTTGTATTTCCAGCAAATATCTTTTTTAATTTAATCATTAGTAATCTATTTATCAGCTGCACAGACAAAATTTAACTGATTAATAGATAGAATTTTCTTGCTCTCGAGTATGCATCGAATGCACAATGTAATACTGTCGTCCAGACGACAATTGAAAAGAAAATTTCTTCATTAGAACGTATTAACTTTAATATAAGCCAATATGGTTGAAGTCAGAATGAGCACGGAATCAATCAGTAAAAATAAATCTTTAATTACCTTAGACAAGGATATGCTGCAGAGATTTAAACCCTATATAACGATTAACACTCTCTGCAAAGGCAACTTTGTATTTCAGGCCAGCACACCAAAGAAATGTTTTTATATTGTATTAAAAGGAAGGGTAAAACTTTTCCGTGTATCAGAAATTGGCAGAGAAATAACACAATGGTTTTGCTTTCCGGGTGAAATATTTGGCCTGGCTGAATCACCTGAAACAAATCAACATTCAATATTTGCCCAGTGCTGTGAACCCTGCGAAGTAATTGCTATCCCGTTAAACCAGTTCAACAACTTCATTCAGTCTTCTCCCGACGTTGCACTGAAAATAATCGAACAGCTTTCGGTCAGATTAAAAATTGTTGGTGATACCTTGCTGGATTTCACATCCGATGATGTTAAGACAAGACTGGTTAAATTATTAAAGCGGCTGAACAAGCGTTTTGGTGTGACACACAATGACGGGGTGATTATAAATATTGTATTAACTCATAAAGAGATTTCAGATATGATCGGTGCCTGCAGACAGTCTGTAACAACTGCCCTCGGTGAATTAAAAGCTGAAGGAAATATTTCGCTGATTGATAACCGTTTCTTTATTCCGTCGGTCGAGAAATTCGAGAAGCTTGGAACAATGCCTTAGTGAAGTCTGTTTTACTTTCACTAAAAAGTAAAACATCACTCATTTAATTAATCTTTCAGCTAACAACTATAAGGCTGGTATTAATTTAACCCCAGCACATCCGGCATATCATAAAGCCCGGTCTTTTGCTGGCTTAACCATATCGCAGCACGCACAGCACCTTTGGAAAATGTCATCCGGCTTGATGCTTTGTGGGTAATTTCAACACGCTCACCGATACCGGCAAACATGACAGTATGATCACCAACAATATCACCGGCGCGGATGGTTTCAAAACCGATAGTATTACGCTCACGTTCACCGGTCTGACCTTCCCGTCCGTAAACGGCACATTCTTTCAGGTCACGGCCTAACGCATCGGCAATGACTTCACCCATGCGCAGTGCCGTACCTGATGGCGCATCCACTTTATGGCGATGATGAGCTTCAACAATTTCTATATCAACATCGTCATTGGCCAGAACGCGTGCAGCCATATCCAGCAATTTAAGACACAGGTTTACACCCACACTCATATTTGGCGCAAACACCACGGCTATATCTTTACTCGCCGCTTCGATAATTAATTTTTGTTCATCACTGAAACCGGTTGTGCCGATGATGATTTGTTTACCCGCTTTACGACAGACTTCAAGATTGTGCAGCGTTGACTCAATCGTTGTGAAATCAATCAGCACATCAAAGTCTTCGACAACAGTGGCGACATCATCAACCACTAAAATACCGTTATCACCAACACCGGCCAGACCACCGGCATCAATACCCACAAAGGTACTACCGGGACGCTCAATAGCAGCCGCTAATTCTGTTTTTTCATTGTCAGTAATGGCTTCGATATGGGTACGCCCCATTCGGCCACCTGCACCGGTAACGGCTACTTTAATCATCTTGCTCTCTTTATGTTCGCTAAATTATTAATTATTTTTGTGTCATTTCATCAAAGAATTTTTTCACACTGTCGACAAAGCCTCGTGATTGCGGACTGTGTTTGTTCGAGTCACCCTGCAAAGTGTCATCAAATTTTTGTAACAGTTCTTTTTGAGCTTTTGTCAGATTAACCGGAATTTCAACATTAACACGACAAAGCAGATCACCTTTTGGACCACCACGAACAGGAACAACACCCTGATTACGCAGTCTGAACAGTTTACCGGACTGCGTTTCAGGCGGAATTTTCAGTTTGACTTTACCGGTCAGTGTTGGCACTTCAATCTCGCCACCCAGTGCCGCCAGTGTCATACTGATAGGCACAGAACAATGCAGGTTATTCTCTTCGCGCTCAAAAATCTTATGCGGTTTTACTTTTACCTGTACAAACAAGTCGCCTGATGGCCCGCCATTTTCACCGGCCTCACCTTCACCGCCTAAACGGATACGGTCACCGGTATCGACACCGGCAGGTACTTTAACAGAAAGTGTTTTGGTTTCCTCAACCCGGCCCTGACCATGACAGGAGCCACAAGGATCGGTAATCACTTTACCCTGACCATGACAATGCGGACAGGTCTGCTGAACAGAGAAGAACCCCTGCTGCATTCTTACCTGACCAACACCACCACAAGTGGTACAGGTGGATGCATCTGAGCCTTTTTTAGAGCCGCTGCCATCACAGGTTTTACAGCTGACCAGTGTCGGGACTTTAATTTTTACAGAGGTTCCGGCCACCGCATCTTCAAGTGTAAGATCAAGGTTATAACGCAGGTCTGAGCCACGGTAAGCGCGCTGACGCTGACGGCCACCACCACCTCCTCCGCCGAAAATATCGCCAAACACATCGCCAAATACATCATTAAAATTAGCGCCACCGGCACCACCGCCATAGCCTCTGCCACCACCCATACTCTGATCAATGCCGGCATGGCCAAACTGATCATAGGCCGCACGCTTTTGTGAATCAGAAAGAATATCGTAAGCTTCTTTCGCTTCTTTAAATTTTGTTTCAGCTTCAGGGTTATCCTGATTACGGTCCGGGTGAAACTTCATTGCCAGGCGCTTGAAGGCCTTTTTCAAATCACGTTCATTGACGTCTTTTGCGACACCCAGTACTTCGTAAAAATCACGTTTTGACATATATTTGCGCTACTCGTAAATATTTTAATAGTTAAATCTGAGATTAATAAAGACCCGATAAAAAACACGCAACAGATTTTTATTAATCGCTGATACGAACAAATCCAGCGCATGTAAACATACCTGGATTTATCCTTTGCCCTGGTTCAGTAACAAGATGTTACTGAACCATACATACCGACGGTATTACTTCTTATCGTCTTTAACTTCTTCAAACTCTGCATCAACCACTTCATCATCCTTTGAAGCCTGTTCAGCATCCTGCTGACCATCTGCAGCGCTTTCCTGCTCTGCTTTTTGTGCGTAAGCTTTCTGAGCAATGGCACCAGCTGCTTCAGTCAAAGCCGTTGTTTTAGCTTCGATTGCATCTTTATCATCGCCTTTGACAACTTCCTGGAGTTCTGCAATAGCGGCTTCAACTTTAGTCTTCTCATCGGCATCAACCTGATCACCCAGATCCTTGATTGATTTCTCAGAAGCATTAATCATGTTTTCTGCTGCGTTACGTGCCTCAACCAGTTCCTTCACTTTACGGTCTTCATCAGCATGCGCTTCAGCGTCTTTGATCATGCGATCGACTTCTTCATCCGATAAACCAGAAGAGGCTTTAATCACGATCGACTGCTCTTTGCCAGTTGCTTTATCTTTAGCTGATACATTTAAGATACCGTTAGCATCGATATCGAAGCTAACTTCAATCTGTGGTGTACCACGTGGTGCAGGCGGAATATCAGACAGATCAAAACGACCCAGTGATTTATTATGCGCTGCTAACTCACGCTCACCCTGTACCGCATGAACCGTTACCGCACCCTGATTATCTTCGGCAGTCGAGAAAACCTGACTTGCTTTAGTCGGGATAGTTGTGTTCTTGTCGATCAGTTTAGTCATGATGCCACCCATCGTCTCGATACCCAGAGATAATGGTGTTACGTCAAGTAACAGTACATCTTTAACGTCACCGCCTAATACACCACCCTGGATTGAAGCACCTACAGCTACTGCTTCATCCGGGTTTACATCTTTACGTGGCTCTTTACCAAAGAATTCCTGAACCGCCGCCTGTACTTTAGGCATACGAGTCTGACCACCAACCAGAATAACATCGTTAATATCACCAACACTTAAACCAGCATCTTTCAGGGCCTGTTTACATGGAGCGATAGTGCCGGCGATTAAGTCATCAACCAGTGATTCCAGCTTAGCGCGGCTCAGTTTCATTGTTAAATGCTTAGGACCGGTTGCATCAGCTGTAATGTATGGCAGATTGATATCAGTCTGTTGTGCAGATGACAGTTCGATCTTGGCTTTCTCAGCCGCTTCTTTAAGACGCTGCAGAGCCATCGGATCATTGTGCAGGTCAAAGTTATTTTCTTTCTTGAACTCATCAGCCAGATAGTCGATCAGACGCATGTCAAAATCTTCACCACCAAGGAAGGTATCACCATTGGTCGATAGTACTTCAAACTGATGCTCGCCATCGATGTCTGCAATTTCGATGATAGATATATCAAAAGTACCGCCACCTAAGTCGTATACAGCAATCGTGCTGTCACCTTTGGCTTTGTCCATACCATAAGCCAGCGCTGCTGCAGTCGGCTCATTGATAATACGTTTTACATTCAGACCGGCAATCTTACCGGCGTCTTTAGTCGCCTGACGCTGTGAGTCATTAAAGTAAGCAGGTACCGTAATAACCGCTTCTGTTACGGCCTCACCTAAATAGTCTTCGGCTGTTTTCTTCATTTTCTGCAGGATACGTGCAGATACTTCAGGTGCAGCCATCTTGTTGCCACGAGCTTCTACCCAGGCATCACCGTTATCAGCTTTGATGATTTTATAAGGCACCAGTTTGATATCACGCTGTACCACTTCTTCATCAAAACGACGGCCAATTAAACGCTTAACCGCAAATATTGTGTTCGCAGGATTAGTCACTGCCTGACGTTTAGCAGACTGACCCACTAATACTTCGTCGCCTTCACCAAAGGCAACAACTGAAGGGGTCGTACGATCGCCTTCACTGTTTTCAATAACCTTGGCGACACCACCGTCCATTACTGCAACGCATGAGTTAGTGGTACCTAGATCAATTCCGATAATTTTTGACATCTTAAGTGCTCTCCAAAAAAGCTAAATTCGTTATCTGCTAAATAAGATAGGGTCTTAAATCACTATTTCAAGCCCCCCCTAAAATAATTAACCTTAATTATTCTGTATCTTTTTCTGTGTCTTCTGCTGCCGGTTCAGCCGGTGCTTTAGACACCATCACCATCGCCGGTCTTATCAGCCGGCCACCCAATGTATAACCTTTCTGCATAACGGCCATAACCGAGTTAGGCGGCACATCGGCAGACTCCTGAATTGACATCGCCTGATGGAATTCAGGGTCAAAGTTATCACCTTGCGGGTTGATACTTTCAATTTCAAATTTTTCCAGCAACTGATAGAACATGGTGGTTGTTAAATCCATACCCTCTTTCAGCTTTTCTATATCGGTCGCTGTTTGCGCGGCTTGCTGTCCCAGCTCTAAACTGTCGATAACAGGAATCAGGGCGTTAACAAATTTTTCAACGGCATACTTATGTGCATTTTCTAGTTCACGCTGAGAACGCTTACGCAGGTTATCCAGCTCTGCCTTGTTGCGTAGTAACTGATCATAATGTTCATCAGATTTTGCCAGTGCCTCTTCCAGCTTCTGCTGCAAGTCAGCCACATGATCTTCACTCAGACCCTCAACAGGATGCACTACCTCGCCTGCCTCATCTGTGATATCAACACTGCTTTGCTCTACTTTCTCGTCGTTAGACATGCAATCAACTCCGCTACACTATTAAATTTAAAAAAACACTCTGAACAGATCTGGATAAACAGATTCTTTAATGGATAAGAAGACGGCGTTAATTAACCCTAAAGCTGATCAGAATATGCTTTACCCCATCATTGATGGGGGTCAAGATTCTGATTTCAAGGCCTGCCCTAATAATTTTGCGGTTATTTCAACAACGGGGATTACATTTTTATAATTCATCCGGGTCGGGCCGACCACACCCAGCACACCCAGTACTTCACCATCTGCCATATAGGGCGCGGTGATAAGGCTGCAACTACCCAGGCCTTCAACCCCGGACTCACGGCCGACATAGACTTTGACGCCTTCGGCATTAATGCAGCGATCAAGAATATTGAGCATATCCCGGGTATTATTAAATACCTGAAACATTTGCTGTAACTTGCCGGTTTCTTCCAGCTCCGAGAAATTCAGCAAATTGGATGCTCCCTGCATCACATAATTCGAGTTTTTATCATCCTGCTGTAATGCTTTATCCGCAATACTGGCGGCGACCCGCATTTGCTGGTCCAGCCGGGTACTGGCTTGATGCAGTGTTTCTACCAGCGAGGTACGTATACTGAAGATATCTTTACCGGCGTACTGACTGTTGACGATATTAGAAACCGTCTGTAGTTCGCTTTGCGTGTATTCCCGGTCGGCCTGAATAACGCGGTTTTCCACTTCCTTTTCATTGATCACCAGAATCGCCAGAATCCGTTTGCCGGGCAATGGCAAAAATTCTATTTGTCTTAATTTTAGCTGACTGCGTTTGGGTATCGTGACTATCCCCGCCATTTTTGTAAAATCGGATAATAAGGTCGAGGCGGTGTTGATCAGGTTATCAGTGGACTGATTGGCATTAAGTTCAGCATTCATCATACCCAGCAGGTCAGTCGTCAGCGGCTGCATTTCCATCAGGCTGTCGATAAAAATGCGGTAACCCTGCTCTGTTGGAATGCGACCAGCTGAGGTGTGCGGTGCCTGCACCAGTCCTTGTTTATCGAGTTGTGACATCACATTACGAATGGTGGCTGAGCTAACATCAAGCCCGGAAGTTTGTGCCAGCGTTTTTGAGCCTACCGGCTGACCGTCTGTGATATAGATATCAACCAGAGCTTTTAACAGAAGTTGCGCACGCGGGTTGAGATTCATAAAGCTGGCTATCCTGATATCTTATTTGATTTTGGATAAGTGCCCATCTTCGATGGTATATATAGAGTCCATGCGATTTGCCAGCTCCATATCATGCGTCACAATCACCAAACTGGTGTGGAAATCTCTGTTGAGCTTAAAGATCACATCAACCACCTGCTCTGCAGTCGAAGGGTCGAGATTGCCGGTCGGTTCATCAGCCAGAATGCATTTTGGCTCCGCACAGAGCGCCCGCGCAATTGCGATGCGCTGACGTTCACCACCCGACAACTCAGATGGTTTGTGATGCAAGCGACCAATCAAACCCACTTTTTCAAGTAACAGTCTGGCACGTTGGGTGGCTTTTTTAATGCTGGAGCCACGGATAAACATCGGCATAGCGACGTTTTCCAGTGCGGTAAACTCCGGTAATAAATGATGAAACTGATAAATAAAACCTAGATTTTTATTGCGCATACCACAGCGTACCGCTTCTGACATCTCCGCAAAGTCCTGATTATCAATCAGCACATGACCACTGCTGGGCTGATCCAGGCCGCCTAATATATGCAGCAAGGTACTTTTGCCGCAACCTGAGGAGCCGACAATAGCAATTTTTTCTGAACTGCGAATCGTCAGATTGATTCCCTTGAGAATGTCCAGCTTCGCGCCACTGCCTTCATGATAACTCTTACTGACATTATCGGCTTCAAGCACAATATGCTCACCGGCTTTTGCAGGGGGCAGGATAATCTGACTGGTGAAGTGATTTAAACTCATGATTATTCAAACCTCAATGCATCAATCGGGTTAATTCTGGAGGCACGCCATGCCGGGTAAATAGTAGCCAGAAAGGACAGCGCCATGGCAATCAGCGAAATACCGATCGTGTCGTCTGTATGCAAATCCGATGGCAAATCACAAATATAATAAACATCACAAGGCAGAAAATCGGTCTGGAAGTAAGCCTCGATAGCCGGTATTAATGTTTCCAGATTAACCGCAACCGGCACCCCAATCGCCAGGCCGAGTAGCACCCCCATAAAGCCGATGATGGTTCCCTGAATCATAAAGATCGCCATGATACTTCCCGGCGTCATACCAATGGTTCTGAGAATCGCAATATCAGACTGTTTATCGGTTACCGTCATAACCAGAGAAGACACAATATTGAATGCAGCAACAGCCACTATCATAAACAAGATAATGAACATCACCGTTTTTTCCATCTTCAATGCACGGAAAAAATTAACATGTCGCTTGGTCCAGTCGCTCACCCAGTATTCATCTCCCAGCTGCCTGGTGATATCAGCGGCGATCACCGGCGCTTCAAATAAGTCATCCAGTTTCAAGCGCAGCCCTGAGATATTATCTTTAAAGCCGAATACTTTTTGTGCGTCGTCCATATGAACAAGTGCGGTATTACGATCGAACTCCTGCATACCGACTTCAAACACACCGACCACTGTAAAACGTCTTAAGCGCGGTACAGCGCCGATCGGGGTAAAATTTGCCTGCGGTGTAATTAATGTAACTTTATCGCCTTCATAAGTACCGAGTACATTAGCCAGCGCACTGCCAAGAATAATGCCATAACTGCCTGACCTTAAATCATCAATACTGCCCGACACCATGGATGATGCCACTTTGGAAACATTGCCCTCTTTTAACGGCAGAACACCGCGCACAATAGCACCACTGACACGACGGCCATTATTCAACATCGCTTCATTGGATATATAAGGTGCCATACCAACAATCCGCTGATGTCCTTCGAGCTTTTTAGAGAGGGATTTCCAGTCAGAGAGCGTGCCGGTCACATCCGACACAGTGGCGTGTGAGGTCATGCCCAAAATCCTGTTGCGCATTTCCTGTTCAAAACCATTCATCACCGATAAGACGATAATCAGCGCCGCCACCCCTAAGGTCACACCGAGGATAGAGGTCATTGAAATAAAGGAAACAAAATGATTACGCCGTTTTGCACGTGTATAGCGTAATCCTATAAACAATTCCTTGGGTTTAAACATGCCGTTGTTATAGCCTTTAAATATTATAGGGTTAGGTCAGGTTGATCTGTGAAGTTTCACTTTTATGATAAAATGAGCGGACTCAAAATCGACACAACATTTTTATTTGTCAGCAGAGTATACAGAGAGTTCCAATAACATGCGACGATTTCTAATACAGAATAACCATTAAGTGATTATAATAACTACATGAATATACAGACAAAAGTTAGCTTACCTGCTGAATGGTCATCTCAGGATGGCATTTTATTATGCTGGCCCCATCATTCGATGGACTGGCAGCCCATTCTACTTGAAGTTGAAAAAGCCTTTGATGAAATAGCCTGCTACATCTGCCTTGATCAGACACTGGTCATTATTGCGCATAATGACGAACATCAGCAGCAAATCCTTGCCCGGCTAACGCAAATAAACGCCAATACCGACAATATAAAATGGTTGATTCATAACAACAACGATACCTGGTGCCGTGACTTCGGGCCGATCACCGTTGTAAGAGATCAGCGCACGGTTGCCCTCGACTTCCGGTTTAATGGCTGGGGCGACAAATTTGATGCTGAAAATGACAACCTGAGTAACCAGCAACTGGCAAAAGACAAATTGCTAAAATGTGAGCTTGAGTCGATAGACATCGTACTGGAAGGCGGCAGTATTGATAGCGACGGTGAAGGCACATTGCTTACAACCACACAATGCCTGCTTTCTGATAAAAGAAACCCCGCGCTCAACAAACAGGATATTGAAAACGAGCTGTCAGCCAGGCTCGGCACAAAACGCATCTTCTGGTTAGAGCATGGTCATCTGGAGGGTGATGACACCGACTCACACGTCGACAATCTGGCACGTTTTTGCAATCCCAATACCATTGCCTATGCCTGTTGTGATGAAAACGATGAGCACTACCCAAGCCTGCATGCCATGCAGTTAGAGCTTGAGCAGTTAAGAACCAGCGCTGGTGAGCCGTACAATTTAATACCTCTTAAAATTCCGCAAGCGTCTTATAATGATGGCGAGCGCCTGCCTACCAGTTATGTAAATTTTTTAATTACTAATCAGTACATCTTAATGCCAACCTATAACGATGCCGAGGATGCTATCAACCTCGCCAAACTACAGGCTGTTTTTAGCGACCGCAAAGTCATTGGCATTGACTGCAGCGACATCATAAAACAATCCGGCTCGATTCACTGCCTGACCATGCAGCTACCCCGACACACTCTATATTAATGAGATCAGCACTATGACATCACGCTCTATTCATCTCGCACTGATTCAGTCTCAGGTATTTGCAACGCCTGCCGAGAACATTCAATACCTAAGCGAACAGATTGCTAGTGCCACCACTAATGGCGCCAACCTAATCCTGCTGCAGGAACTCCATAACACGCCTTATTTTTGCATTGAAGAAAATCCGGCCTGCTTTGATCTGGCTGAAACCATTCCCGGCCCCAGTACCGAGGTGTTTTCAAAACTAGCCAATGAGCACGGTGTGGTGATCGTCGCCTCTTTGTTTGAAAAAAGAACCGGCGGTTTGTATCACAACACCGCTGTGGTGTTTGAAAATGACGGCTCAATTGCCGGTAAGTACCGCAAAATGCACATACCGGACGATCCCGGATTTTATGAGAAATACTATTTCACACCGGGTGATTTAGGTTTTACACCTATCCAAACCAGTGTCGGCAAACTCGGCGTGTTAGTTTGCTGGGACCAGTGGTTTCCTGAAGCAGCCCGATTAATGGCACTGGCCGGTGCAGAGATTCTGCTTTACCCAACGGCGATTGGCTGGGACCCGCAAGACACAAAAAAAGAACAAGCCCGGCAACTGGATGCATGGATTACCATTCAGCGCAGCCACGCCATTGCCAATGGCATTGCTGTCGCCAGCTGCAACCGAATCGGTAGCGAGTCGGTTGCAGACATGACATCGACATTCTGGGGCAACAGCTTTATTTGCGGCCCTCAGGGTGAGTTTCTTGCCCGCGCTTCAAGCGACAATAACGAAATACTCAGCGCCAGCATAGCGCCGGAAAAAACCGAACAGGTCAGACGCATCTGGCCGTATTTAAGAGACCGCCGGATAGATGCTTATGGTGATTTAACACGACGTTATATTGACAATTGAGACCAGAGCATAGAGTCAGGCCGAGTTAGTCAGACCGGCCTTTAGGCTCTGACTAACTCGGCGTGATGTAATTGTAACCACTGCAATGCCAGTATTGGCGTTGCAGAATTAATACGGCCACAGGCTAACTGCGCCATCGCTTCCTGATAGTCCATCACAATGACCTTTATATCTTCACCCTCCGTCGCCAGGCCATGTATCCCGCCGGCTGTTGTGCTGTCAACTTCAGCATAATAGAGCGTTATCTGCTCACTGCAACCACCCGGGCTTGAGTAATATGTAAACAGTTCGCGCACATCATTTACCTCAACCCCTGCTTCTTCTTTGCATTCTCGACTCACCACCTCTTCAGCCTGCTCACCGTCTTCAATCATGCCCGCCACCAGCTCAACTAACCACGGTCCGTTTGGATCGGCTTTGGCACCAATGCGGAACTGCTCAATCAGTACCAGGCGGTCTTTAAGCGGATCAAATAACAACACTGCCACAGCATGACCGCGTTCCATTAACTGCCGGTTGAGCACAGCCGTCATGCCGCCTGCATACAGTTCGTGCTGCAATGCGTAAGACTCAATCGATAAAAAGCCTTTGAATAGTATTTCTTTTGTAATAACCTTCCAGTACATCCTACTCTCTACTATAAAATTGATTTGAATCAGTGAAAACTCATTAGGTAATGCTAATATTGATTTAGATCTGAACAAACTACGGACCGAAATGAAGACATTAATCTCTATTGCTTTACTCATGCTCAGCCCTATCATGGTAAATGCCAGCCCAAACGGTCAACAATTATTTGAAAATAATTGCTCGGTTTGCCATGGCACCAAAGGGGGCGGTGGCGTTGGAATCCCGCTTGCCTTACCTTCATTTATTAATTCAGTTAGTGATAACTATTTAAGAAAAACCATCCGTTATGGCCGGCCCGGGCGCGTCATGCCATCGTTCAACAATCTGTCAGATGATGAGATCTTATCGATTGTGAATTACATGCGAACCTGGACCGGAAAAAAAGGCAAGACCTTCTCAAAACATAATATTACTGGCAACCCGCAGGCTGGCGGCAAACTCTTTAACAAACTCTGCATCAGTTGTCATGGTGTCGGTGGAATCGGCGGTGCCGGTACGGGCGTTACTTTTTCGCGGCCACGTAATTCCCCCATCATCGCACCTTCTTTAAATAACCCCGGCTTTCTCTCCTCGGCTGAGGATGAGTTCATAAAAGAAACATTAGTCAATGGCCGCGCCGGTACGCCGATGATTTCATACAAACAGTTCGGTTTATCCGATCAGGACATCAACAACCTTGTCAGTTACATTCGTGGTTTTGAAGCGGGTCCATACCCTTTCAAATCCTATGATACTGAATCTGCCGTGATCAAAGTCGACTCGCCTTACAGCATTGAAGAAACCATTAACAATGTTAAAGATGCCATCATTGGTAAAAACTTTAAGCTCATTCGGGTACAGGAACTGAATCAGGGTTTAGTTGAGGCTGGTAAAGAAAATAAAAAATCATACATCATTTATTTCTGCAACTTCAACTTTCTGAATAAAGCTCTGGCGATAGATCCGCGCGTGGGAATGTTCTTACCGTGCCGCGTCACAGTGATTGAACAAAATGGCAAAGTCAGCATCATCAGCACCAACCCGCTTAAACTGGCCAGCTTATTTAATAACCATGAACTAAGCGAAGCCTGTAAAGAGATGCACACTATCTACTCAGAATTATTAGAAGAGGCTAGTCTATAAATGAAATTTCCTACAGCCATCAGCCGTCTGGCCGGATTATTCATACTGCTCTGCGTTAGCTTTAACAGCTATGCAGATGATTTAATTATGATGCGTGTTAAACAGAGTTTTCCGGAAACCATGACCAGCCTGCAAATCGCCATCAAAAAAGCAGGCTATACCATCTCCCGTGTGCAACGGGTTGATATCGGCCTGACTAAATCCGGTTTCAAAACCGATAAATACCGCGTGGTGTTTTTTGGAAAAGCAGAAGAAGTGGAAACGCTGTTAAATCAGTACCCTGACCTCGCCGCTTTCCTGCCGTTAAAAATTTCCATCTTTGCAGAAAATAATGACACCATTCTGGTATCCAACAACCCGATAATATTGCAGCGCTACTTCAAACAAATCCCTGAACATTACTTTACCCGCTGGGAAAAAGATGTTCAGAAGATATTCAGTCTGGCCAGCATCGAAGACTAGTTACGGCTGATCTGCCCGTTTATCGGGACTGGTTATCGGCCAAAGCCCGTGCACACTGATAAACCAGTTCCGGACCTTTATAAATAAAGCCGGAGTAAATCTGTACCAGTTGTGCACCGGCGGCCATTTTTTCCAGCGCATCCTCAGCCGACATAATACCGCCAACAGCAATCACTGGAATCTTATTGTCAAACAACTGACAAAACTGCCGCACAACCTCGGTTGAAGATTGCATCACCGGTTTACCACTCAAACCACCCTGCTCATCTGCATACTGCAAGTCTTCCACACCGGCACGGGAAAACGTGGTGTTGGTAGCAATAACCGCATCAATCTCTGTATTTAAAAAAGTCTCAGCCAGTTCTTTAATTTCATCTTCTGTCAGATCAGGCGCAATTTTTACTGCCAGCGGTACATAGCGTCCGCTCTGTGACTGCAGCTCTTTTTGTTTGAGCTTAAGCTGCGACAACAACTGCTGTAAGGCTTCACCATGCTGCAGTGAACGCAGCCCAGGAGTATTAGGCGATGAAATATTAATGGTGACGTAATCGGCAATAGCGTGCACCGCTGCAAAACAAATCAGATAATCATCAACCGCATTTTCAACCGCCGTGGAAAAGTTTTTACCGATGTTAATACCAATCACACCATCGTAGGACGATTTTTTAACCGCAGCAATTAACTGATCAACACCCTCATTATTAAAGCCCATACGGTTAATAATGGCGCTGGCTTCAGGCAAACGAAATAATCGTGGCTTATCATTTCCCGGCTGTGCAACGGGTGTCACTGTGCCCACTTCAATAAAGCCAAAACCGCATTGTGATAACGCATCAATATATCGGGCATTTTTATCCAGCCCGGCTGCCAGACCGACTTTATTCTTAAATTCAAGACCCATAACCGTCACCGGCGCATTAATCACCGGCTTAAACAGTAACTTTAAAAGCCCGGCCGATGCAAAAAGATTAAGTGCTTTCAAAGCCATATTGTGAGACTTTTCTGCATCAAATCTGAAAAGCACGGATCGTATTACGTTATAAAGCATCAAACAGGCTCCAAATATTCAATCATTAATTGCAATGTTTTATTATTTCTAAATTCATTAACATCGAGTTTATACACGGCGCGTATTTTATCGCTGTTCTGGCCCAATTGCTCGTTTGTTGTGTTAAACGCAATCGCATCAATCTGTAGCGTACTGTTCTCCGGCTGTAGTTTTAGTTTTAAATGCTTTTCACCGACAATTCGCCATTCCATCACATTAAAGCAATTATCGAATAAAGGTTCAGGAAACTGCTGCCCCCAGGGCCCGGAATAGCGCAGCAAATCCGCCAGCTGTATATTAAAATCGGCTTCCGCTAATTCACCATCAGTGAACAGTACATTAACCAGATCGTCTTTCGATAATAAGCCGTCCACCACACTGACAAAGCCGGCCTTAAAGGCTGCAAAATCCGCCTCATCCATCGACAATCCGGCTGCCATAGCATGACCTCCAAATTTCTTAATAATGGAAGGATGTGTCTTATCCAGCAGATCGAGGGCATCGCGAATATTCAGCCCCTTGATTGAACGCGCCGAGCCTTTGATTTCACCATTATCGGATTTTGCAAAAGCAATCACCGGCCGGTGAAACTGCTCTTTAATACGGGAAGCTAAAATGCCGATCACACCCTGATGCCAGTCTTCATGATAAATAACAATAGCAGAGGGCAGTTCGCTTACATCCAGCGCTGAAATCACTTTATCTAACAAAACCATGGCCTGCTCTAACATGTCTGTTTCGATAGAGCGTCGCTGACTGTTTAATTCGTGTAATTGTTCAGCAATCTGCTTGCAAAAGCGGCTATCATCACTGAGTAAACAGTCGATACCTAAAGACATATCTTCAAGCCGGCCTGCTGCATTTAAGCGTGGGCCCACAGCAAAACCAAGATCAGATGACACACAGTTGGCCTGGTTTCGCCCCGCCACTTTCAACAGCGCCGCTATGCCAGGACAACACTCTCCCGCACGAATCCGCTTGAGTCCCTGATCAACCAGGATGCGGTTATTCTTATCCAGTGGCACTACATCCGCCACCGTACCCAGCGCCACCAGATCCAGCACTTTTGCCAGATTAGGTTCCTTGCGTGCGGCTGTAAACCAGACGCTTTGACGCAGTGAAGCACGCACCGCCATCATCACATAAAAAATAACCCCAACACCGGCAATCGACTTACTGGGAAAAGTGCACGCGGGCTGATTTGGATTAACAATCGCCCTCGCAGCGGGCAGGTTGTCAGCAGCTAGGTGATGATCGGTAACCACCACATCAATCTCCTGTTTGTTAGCCGCCTGCACACCTTCAATGCTCGATATACCATTATCAACTGTGATAATGAGATCCGGCTTTAACTGCGCCGCATATTCCACCAGTTCAACCGTCAGGCCGTAACCAAAATCAAAGCGGTTTGGTACAAGGTAGTCCACATGACTGGCACCAAACAGGCGCAATGTTCTCACAGCAACCGCCGTACTGGTTGCACCGTCGGCATCAAAATCACCGACTACCAGTATTTTTTTATTCTGCTTTATTGCATCAACAATCACTTCAACCGCATCATTGATACCGGCTAAACTATCAAACGAAAGCAGCTTTGATAGCTGATTATCAACATCATCTAATGAGCCTACCTTGCGATGCCGGTAAATGCTTTGCAATACAGGATGAACACCGGCAACGGCGGCTATACTTTCATCATTCGCATGACGTTCAATTAAAACTGTTTTCATGCCTCTACCACACAAATGTCTTGCAGCGATTTTTTCTTGCGGAAAAAACGGTATTTATAAATGTTTTTAAACTGATAAAATGTCTCGTCTGTATCGTGAATATTCACTTCAGTTATTTTTCCGCTTTTTAATAATTCAATAAGTGGTCGTAAAATTTCAGTTTCAACTTTAGCCAGTTGTGTCAGCCATAAATCCATATCACCGCAGGACGACGCCAGCAGCAATGACTCATCAACCAGCTGAAAGTTATGCCTGGCACTGGCAGCAATATCAGCAAGCTGCAGTCGCTCAATATTATGTTGCTGACAAAAACCTTCTGCCCAGCTGGCATCACTAATCAAAGCATCTCTCTCAAAGTCAGATGAAACAGCACTGCCGCCACCAAAAAACCAGAAGCCGTTCAGTAAGCGCCCGGCAAACAGTTTATCCTGATGCTCAATATACTCGTGTAAAAACATCTGCACTTCATTAGTAACCCGCAGCCAAAAAGCACTCTGCTCACCGCGTGGTAAAAAATGTTTCATATCACGCCCATAAACGGCATAGGCTGAAGTCATCTCCGCAACAACAGGACTTGATGAGTGGCAGATAATACGCCCGGACGGCAGATATTTTAAACTCAGTCCATCAGCTGAAAAATGCTGGTTAAATTGCGTGATGATATTTTCAATCGTTTCAATATCTGGCTCACTAATAGCCAGCGGATAAGCCACAATATGATCCGACTTGAGCTCAATATTCACCGGCTCGGCATACAAAACAGTCGCCGGCTCTTCACTGCCGGCATCTTCATAAGCCGCCAGAGAATACGTGGTGGCGTAATCTACCGGAAACGAGCGGGTATTTTTATCTTTTGTGCAGCGATAGGTGGCTTGTGTGAAAAACTGCTGAATTAACTTTAAATGCGAGGCCTGTGAAACATCAAACTCCCCGGCCTGAAATGACTTAAACAAGCCAGGTAATACAAGATTTACACGTTTTGAGTTCACAGAATAAAGCCAGAAGCAGAGCGGATACAGCACTGATTGTATCCAATCGACCGGTCACAGAACAGAATTAAATCCATAATACGGCTGTAAGAGGCGAAAGCTGACTAAAATTCGTACGAGCGAGAATACTCAGGAAACGTAAAACCGGATAGTGACAGCAATATCGGGCTTAGCCAGCTATAAGTGGTAAGGCTAGAACAGACGATCAAACAGCTCATCCATGACTTTTTCACCGGCTTTACGTACCGCATAATCGCCCAGCTGCTGACCAACACTCTGGCTCTGATTGGTTGTTGTTGGTCGCGATGCATTAATCTGATTCTGAATTTTACTGATTTTGCTATTTTGCTCGAGCTGCATGCGCTTCATTTCAGCCAGCTTTTCATCCATCAGGCGCTGTTGCTTGATATTTTCCATACGCTGTTTATAAATCGCATCAACCCGTTTGCCTTTATAGTATTCACATTTCTCCGGATCGTTATTATGAAAGCATATGCCCACGCCATTAGGGCGTCCACTACTAACCGGGCCATCGTACATCTCGACGCCATTAAGAGAAATCATACCATTAACCCTGACACCATTTTTAAACACACCATCAAAACGCAGGTCGTTTACAAAATTTACAGCATAGCCTTTGCCATGAGCCAAACCATTTTTACACGCGCTGGCTTTATATAACCAGTAACCGGTTTCTTTTAAACGACATTTTTGTGTGGCATACAGATCTTTAAGGATTTTTTCTTTTTTACCTTTTGCCATTGCAATGTATTTTTGAGGCATCTCAAGACTTAAAACATTTTCATCAAACGTTTTCAAGTCAGCCAGATAGTACTGTATTAATTCCTGATATGAATTTAATTTCACAGCGCCCTTTTGGGGCTTATAATTGTCAGGGCGTACTGACGGATAAGCCGTTAGCGTTATAACCTTATTATCACGAACCAACTTTAACTTTAAGCCGTCACCATATTTAGTATTAACTATCAGCTGCAAAAACTCCGTATTATTTGCAGGAGTAATATTATTGATCGCCACTATCTGATCTGATTTTATTACACCGGCAAGGTAGGCAGGGCTATTATATTCAATAGATTGAACATCAAAATATCCGGTTTTTTTATTAAAATTAAAAGTTAAACCAAGATAAGCTTTCTCACCCCGTTCTTTGAAGGCTGTTTCAAAAGCGGCTTTTTTTATGCTGACAGATAATAGTGTTTCTTTTTTAACAAACTTTCCATCAGCGTAGGTGCTGATAATGGTTAGGTCATTAACAGGGTTAAAGAGTCGAGTTGTTCCGTTATAAAAATCACCCTTTTCTACAACACCAGAAGAAGTTGTTTTTGAGCCGTTAACCAACAACCACTTTACCCACTGACCTTCGAGCCTGCTATTATCAGATGCTGTCAGCACCCCATAACCACGTGGCATACCGTCTTTTACAGAACCGGTATATTTCCATGTAACACCATTCTTATAGGCACCCGTTAATACGCTGCCTGGCTTCACTGACGTTGAAGCAGCCGGTTTGATATTTTGTTCATTACAAGCCGATAAAAAGATTGCTATCAGCAAAATAAATAAATTTTTATTCATCAAATACCCCAAAAAATCTAAAACAATATTAATAATTCTACTATAAATGAGATAACTCCTATGCACATCACCCAAATGGGGTAAAGACTTACAAATCATACAGATGGCCGCCTGCTAAGCCAGCTATGCACCTAGTATCTTCGTAGTTAATAGCAGAGTAACTCATGACTCGGACCGCTTGTCTGTTTTTATTAACACGGACATACCGCCTTTGCAGTAAGGCTTTAGTTTCAGCATGACCTTGAATTACAAGCTAGTCGTGCACACTTTAATAAAAGTAATTAACTGATAGCATATATGGAGAGATGAAATGTTTGAACCGATAACAATACCCTTTGGCAGTGTGATGTTATACAACCTTGTAAAACTAAAAGAAGGTGTGACTGTTGAAGACGTTGAACTGGCGCTTGGTGAAATGTGCAATGTTGTAAAGAACACTTACGGCGATGACGCTGGAGGTTTTATCGGCGGTCAGGTATTTGAAAACAGTGGATTTATCTCCGAACAGGGTTCGATTGACACATCTAAACATACCGATCATGATGTGGTCATCATGACCTATTGGAAGTCATTCGAGCAGCATGAGGCATCACATGCCGATAGTGTCTTCAAAGAAAAATTCGATAAGGTTGCTGAGTACTGTTCAGATACACATGAAATCGGTTACAAAATGTTATGGCAAGGAATCCCTGAATAAACCAGCCATTACGACATTGAAATCCTGACAGATGCTCATTGGCAATCAGGGTTGAAACATCCCCCGGAAGTGATGTTGATGGACTATTTCTTGTGGTTTCAGACTAAGTTTTAGCATTCTCTGTTTGCAGTACGCAAACAGAGAATGAACTGATCAGACAGGCACCATAGCAGACACAGACAAGGCTTCTAATGAGTCTTGCTAGTCCTTTTTAAAAACATTAATCCCGTTGTTGACAACAGTCCCTAGCGAATCTGTTATTTTATTAACCCTCCCTTTAATATTTCTCGTCACATCATGCTGACCCACTTCGGAAAAAATACTTTCAACAACAGCAAGCACCCTCTCCTCTCGCTTATCAATGATGCCATCAGACTCCATCAGTTCATTTAACAGTTTTAATATATCGCGTGACATCGAGGCATAATTGCAGTCAGGGTTTTGTTTTTTAAATTCAGCTAAACCTCTGGCAAGTGCTTCGATGGAAAAATCAGAAAGCTTATCCTCAGTGTAGGCCATTCCTTTCTCAACAAACTCAGGATCATAACCCCACTCTTTAACAAAATAATTGTAAATAATCTGTCGCTCTGACGGATCAATGCAGCCATCAACCTCGGACATTTTCAGCGCCAGCGGTGATATAAAATCAAACAAAGCAAGAGCCAGAAAATCCATTGGCGTGTTTATAAATTCAGGTATCACAATCACCCGGTCATTTGTCTGGTCCTTTATAAAGCGGGTAACACCCACCCAGGCACCAACACTAACAACCCCGGCAGCAACAACCCAGCCAACCGGAGTAACCGCTGTACCAATGCCAATAGCTGCCAAAATACCGCTAGGGGCAAAAAAAGTAGAAGCTACAACAGACGACTTAGCAATAGTCACAGCGGTAGCACCGGCACCTAATGCATCCCAGGCATCAATCACCTTGTTTTTAACTCTTAATGAAGTGTACGCATCTTCACCAATTGCCAGCTTGGCTTTAAACCGCAGCGGTTCTGTGATGACTGTTTCAATGCCATCAAACCACTGTAAAGTATCATTATCCGTCATTACATTAAGCTTTAAGAGGTGAAAACTTTGCATTAATCTCGGCAATCTTTCGCGCCAGTGCTTTATCCTTAATGTCTTCTTTCATGCCTAAAGTCATTCCAAAAGCGATTAAAATCGGGGTTACAACAGATGAAAGTAAGCCTAAGACAGGAATAGATGCGATTAAAAAACCAGCAACTGCACCAAAGATAATACCAAAAGATGTTGACGGAAATCTCGTGAATAACTCACATATAAAGTCTACAATTTTGCGACCAACCTTTATCACAAACTCCCCAGCTTTTATTGTTGCTTTAGAAAAACTATAAAGTAACGCCTTCGTATCCGCAGACACATCCAGATTATCAATCGTTTTTTTAACTTTAGCTTCAGTCATACTCAAGACTGAAACCCAATCAATAAAGTCTTTATCGATATTACATTCTTGCGTCTGAAATATTTCACCAGTACCAGAGTTATTTCCTTCACCTTTAACTGTCATCATTGAGCCTTTATCCATTCTGAGTGCAGATACATCTGCATTATTATTTATAAGTGATTGACTATTCATCAATCCTATACCAACTAAAGCCCTATTCTTAATTCTTACTATAAAATGCCCCTGATTGCTCTAAGAACAACTTTTGCTTTGCAAACAGCGGACTTATTTATTACCGAAAAAGCACCAGAGCGAGCACTATTTAACCATATATCACACAAATCGCTTTTTATGCCTCCACCTTTTACGCACTTAGGCAGAGCCAGATCTTTTTAACCAGCTAATAGTTATATTTATCTAGTTGCTCTAGTCAATACATACCGATTCTAATTAACATGATAATTATATTTGATAAAGCTTAAATGAATAGAATAATTCTCATTATAATTTAAATGAAAAGCAAAATTTTGGAGATATTTATGTTTAATATAAAAAACTTAATTGTAGCCTCGGCAGCAACGATGCTCTTAAATGGCTGCGCTAGCAACAGCGACAGCATTTCGTCAGCAATATCAGTTTTGTCCATATCCGGTGCAATGGTCAGCCTTGATGGTACATATGACACAGGTTGTGTTGACCGGTCTTTGGAAGGAGGCAGTGGTTATTATAGAGACACTACCATCATTTCAGGCAACATATTATCCAACTCGGGAGCTGAATACAGTGACTCAGCCTGTACACTAGACGAAGTACCCGGCGCACTGACAGGTTCAATTGCTGTAACAGGGACAACAGCAATTACTGGCTGGACTGGCGCTGGCGACATGACCGGTGCCTTTATACCGGAAGCGGCCGATGGTTCAGGTCCGATAGGTACGTCAGAGTCAGTTACAACACTTGCAGTAACTGTATCTTCTGCAACAGGATATAACGCTGGCATTCCTGCTAACTTTGCAGCACCAATCTTTTTTGTAGTAGATGATACAGGCGCTAAGAAAGTACTCTATGAAGATGATGATTATTTCAGTGGATCCACGTTGGCAAATAATATTGCGAAAACTGAAATATAACTTGAGCATTTAAGATCATTTAATTTTAAATGGCCAAAACGGACATCCATCTTAGAAGACACCGGAATATACAGTAATGTCGGTTAATTCTGGTCTCTTCTTAAAATGGGTGTCTTGGGGCGAGCGTCGTAACACTCATCCGGTTACGTTAATCATCTTGCATCTTATCCCAGAAATCACTATCCATCCGTTTAATGATTACAGATTGCTCAGTTTGCATTCCTAGATCATAGTCATAAATAAACTCTGCTAATCTTGCACCATCTATAAGAACCACGTTAGTTGAACCATTCAAGTTATCGGCATATTCAATCGCTGCCTTTGAGTAAGAAGATGTAGTTATGAAAACACCTTTATTAGACTGTGCAACTGCTAAAGCGCCTACAAATTTTTGAACATCTTCCCGGCCAATTACGCTGTCACGCTTATACCGTTTAGCCTGGATATGTATCCGTCCTAACCCCAGTACATCCTCTTTTATAATCCCATCAATTCCACCATCGTTAGACTGTTGTGTAACTTGACCAGCATTTTTTACGACACCGCCATAGCCCATTTTTTCTAATAGTCTAACAACCAGTCTTTCGAATTCGTAAGGTTTCTTACTTAAAATTGTATCCAGAATATCTTCATATACATTATCACGTATATTTTGAGCCGCTTGATTTAGTGCTTCATCAGGTGTCACTTCAGAGTTTAATACAGGACCTGGCTCTACACTATCATCGGCTTCCTTATTCGCCTTTCTTTGAGCATCATGCTCTGTAATTTTTCCTTTTACATGTGCTTTAATTTCATCTTTTTTTCCTACCAATGAAAGACCGACCTTTGTTATTTCACAATATCCGCGCTTAGGTCGTTCAATTAGTTTTGATATTGCGAGATAGCTTAATGCCCAGCCAATACGATCTAAAAAAACACGTCCATTACCAGACTCATATTCAGTATTCTTTTCTTCTTCAGTTAAATCGAAATATTTAGCCAGTGGATCTTCTAATGACTTCCATTCAAGCATACCAATATTTGGCTTTGCCAGCTCAGCAAGAACAGCAGGCATAATTTCATCATATTTTGGCACCGACACTTTCTTACATCTCCAACAATACAATACGGTTCATACTTCTTACTCCACGGGTAAATCGAATACCCACATTAGGAAACATTAGAAAAAACAGTCGTTTCGGCTAGTCATAGATCTCCTTAGTAAGGGTAACCTAACAAGCGAGATCTCAAACTTAATCACCAATTAAAAGACGCAGGTTATTAAACCTGCTTACTTTGCCCTTGTCCACTCTGAAAAAAAATGCCTGCATATAAAACAATGATGCCAGTCAAAATACCTGGCAGGCCTTCATAAACCATTTCTTGCAGACCAAGTAAACGCCAAATGAGAGCAACTGAAAAACCAGCAAGGATTGCGATAATACTGATAAATTGTGATGGCTGCTTAGCAAAACATAAAAATATTAACAACGGTACAAACGCACTGGCCAAGCCCGACCAGGCCATGATCACCATACTAAAAACACTTTGATTATTCGACAGTGCAATTAAAAGCGCGATGCCGGTAATCATTATGGTTGCCAACTTTAACAGCCAGGTTTTCTCAATGTTGTGAGGCAGAATGTCGTGAGTGATAGCCGCAGAACAGCTCAATACCAATGAGTCTGCTGTCGACATGGTAGCTGCAAAAATACCCGCCAGAATTAACCCCACAAGAACCGATGGCAGTAACTGTTGCGCCATAAGTGGCAGTGCTAGCTCCGCATCAAACGACCCTGTATCGGACAAATAAAGGCGAGAAAGCAATCCGACACCTGTCGCCATGCCGTAGAAGAGCGTAAACCATAAGTAATACCAAACCTTCGCCTGACGCATACTTGCTAAGTCATTTAGTGCCATAAAACGCACCATGATGTGGGGCTGACCAATAACGGATAAGCCTGCGAATAGCCAGCTCACAATAAACAATGCAGCGCCAATCCAGCCGGAAAATACCAGGTCTTTTGGCAGCCAGTCCATAAATCCTTTCACGCCGTTCAACTGCGCAAGCGATTCAGATAAACCTCCCAGGTTAAAGACAGCTACAAACAAAAGTACTCCCATTGCAAAAATCATAACAATAGACTGGGCTGCATCAGTCCAGATCGATGCGCGAATTCCGCCCGCAAAACAATACAGACTGACAAGTACAGCGCCGGCAACTGCACCCGACCATAAAGGCCATTCCAGTAGCACGTGCAGTGCTTTGCCCCCGGCTACGAGCTGAGCAGATGCATAGGTTAACAAAAACAATAAGGAGATTATTCCAATCAGGCGCTGAACAGAAGAGTGTTTTTGACCATACCAATTACTGAGCACGCCGGCATAACTGACTTCACCACTCGCGCTGGTTGCGCTACGTAAACGTTTGTGTACATACAACGAAGCAAGGAAATCACCAGCGATCCAGCCGATCATCAACCAAATGGAAGCAAGTCCAGTCGCATAAGTATAACCAATAACACCGATAAACATATAGCCGCTATTATTGGTTGCCACTGCCGATAAACCGACTAACCAGGGACGCACGTTGCCACTGGCCAGATAGTAGTCTTCTTTGGTACCGCGGCTGAACCAGACAGACGACAAACCAATTAATGTAAACAGCAACAAAAACCCAATAAATGAATAAACCATCAATATTTTCCCAACTAAATAATAAATAAACCGCTCAGAGTAGACCTTTCCGGCATAACAGACATGCTTCAAAGGCTATAAAGTATCAAACTAATTCTGATAAGCCAAACCAGACGGCGGTCTTAGTAAACACTAAGATAAATAATTTTTAACTAATTATGGTTTTTTCTTAGTATAGGTATGCCGATAAGGGTGGTTAAAAAACATTCATTCATCAACACATCATTAAATTTCGTCAGCCTGAAAAGCAAAGCGCCTTCAGGCATCAGCAATAACAATGTTTCAAAAAATAAATAGCCTGACAATACCGCTTCATTCCAGGGACGATGTGTCACGCCGGATGGCGACACCGCATTCGAATTTACTGTGATGATATTTTAGAGTCATTTTTTATCATGCATTATTATAAGTTGCTTGTGGTGGATGGCGCTGTCGCTTATCCAGTCTACCTGCTAACAGCAGCGCTTTTTTTGGCAGAGAGATTGATACATTTTTTTCTGAAATGTATTTAATCGTTATATTGATCAGGCACTGCCACAGGTTAAGCCTGAAACAGCTACATTAATTAGACATTAATTTGCCATAAACTCATAACACCAAAACCTGATCAGATCTGCCTTAAGCCAGTTCGAATGGTATTTAGAAGACTCTCAGATAGTCATATCATTGCTGCATGTTAAAGTGTCAGTCTTAATGTCTCTTATTGCCGGTTGATTTTCATACACCCGCAACAAAATACCATTTTACCGATCTATTGAGAAGCAACAGGGACAGGCTCGACATAACGATGAATCTGTGAGAACAGGATGAATTGGTTACTTATGAAAAGTTTTAAACGCTGTAAGCTAAGCAAGCCAGGTAAAGTTAGTTTTAATAACCGTACCTACGCTCTGCATTGTCTTAAGTAAATTTAATTAAGTGTTAAGACGGGTATCGAGAATGGTGTAGAAACAGTGCCAACGTAAGTACCATTAGCTGTATATGAAGAACTTGCTGCCCCACCATTGATAGGATCTTCAATGAACTCCTCAAAACTATAAACCGTTGAAGAATTTGCTGTATCCAAGGTATATTCGGCAGAATTAAGGTTGGCCGTATTCCAAATATTAATTAGCGGGTAAAACTGACCGGTTACACTGCCAGCTGGAATATTTATATTAACAACAAGCATTGTTGCATCGGTGGCTGTTTTAGCTGTTGTGGTTGTAGCAAGTCTTCCCTGTCCACTAGGTTGTGATGGCATTTGTTCAAAAGTAATCGAGCTAAAATTACTTGTATCAATAGTATCTGTGCCACCAGCAATGGTTAATGTCACAATAATACCGGCAGCAGCAGATGCTGTGAACGTGTTTAAATCTAAAACGGGAGCGGCAGATAAACAAGGTGATTGACAATTTAACGGATCAACACCTGAAACAGGAGCATCATTACTACTGCTACAGGCAGAGGTTAGAACCGTGATCGCAACAAGTGTTAGCAGTTGAATCTTATGTTGACGGGGCTGTTGCTTGTTGTTGACACTTAACTCATCCTTTAGATTTATTATTCTTATAGATATGTATCGCTTATTTCGATACTACCCCAAGTCCCTTTGTATTTATACTGCTAAGTTTCTGTTTTTTATTAAAAATTTGTAGATTGAGTTTTTTCGCTATACCATACTGCCAGCTTAAGAAAGCTTGAAACCTCTAAATTCTGAAACTACTAGAGGCTTTCTTTATATAAGCCTAAAAACATACGGCTGAGAATGTTTGAGTATTGATTTTATAATCCATTAAAGCCAGTATTATTGCGTTTGAGTTTACCACTCTCTTAAATGCAGCCCTCGGCACCATAGTACAGGCCGACTTTAATAAAAAAGCCCGGCTCATAATGGGATAACAATAATTATAAAATCAGGGAATACCATAATGAAAAATAATAAATATATTATTGCTGTATTGTTTTATATCTGTTCTGCAAACGCACTTTCTGGGCAGGAAAAGGACAGCTTTTACTGGTCGTCTATATCCAGTTACCACGTCGACCAGGATCTTCTGGCTGGTGAATACAATGAAGACCGGAACTATACAATGGGCGTTACACTGGTATGGGCCGGTGATATCAGTCGAGACCATATTCTGAGCACTCATAGTTTTTTAAACGCTCTTGACCGCTATTTAGGGATCACTACAACTCCATCGAGTGCCAGTGTGAGCCTTGGGGTAACGGCTTTTACACCGGATAATTTACAGGATAGCAGCCCGATATTTACTGATCGCCCTTATTCTTCGCTATTATTTTCAAGCAGTTCTCAGGTATACAAACGAAGCGATACCTTTGCCACAGAGAGTTCTCTTACGCTGGGAGTTTTAGGTTTGCCGATTGCCGAAGTGGTGCAGACAGCTATTCACGTTGTTAGCCGCTTTCTACGGAATAGAGACAGACCTTATAATCCAGAAGGCTGGGATCATCAAATATCAAATGGCGGCGAACCTACCTTTAAGTACACCTGGACAGCTTATCAGTATTTACCTGTCGCTAAATATTTTGATGCTGCTTTATCCTTTGACGGCTCATTTGGTTATTACACTAATGTCAGTGCCGGTGCCGGTATGCGGCTTGGTAAGTTTAATGACAGGGATAAATTCTGGAATATTATTAAACTTCAAGACCCTCAGTCGGATGCTAATAAAATGCTAAGCAACCGCTCGCTTGCAAAAATGATTGCGCCCGAAGAGATTTATTTTAGCGCCGGCTATCGTCAACGATATGTCGAATATAATGCTTTATTACAATGTCAGGTGGGAGACTCTGATGTTTGTCTGGATGCCAGTGATATAGAAAATAATATAGAAGAAATATCATTAGCGATAACTTATACACCGGTGGATAGTGGTACCTGGTCAGTAAATTGTAACAAACGCAGTTCTGAACATAAATTAGCAGACGCGCGAGATCATCGCTGGTGTGGCATCAATTACTATCGACTATTCTGAGATTAAGATCTAAATTGCCCCCTGTTGGTTGACTGGTTTTAAGCATTATTACAATGAGCCAATTAAAAATCCCTTTAGTGGTTGCTCACTTGATCAATTAATACACATTAAAAATTCGCTATTTTCGTTGCGCTGGCTAAAAAACAACCGTCTTCAGGCTATTAGACCTTATAAAATAGAAGACTATGAAATAGATATTGTCTACAATGTGCGCTATAAGGGATAACTACTATCTAGTTGCTGGTTACTCTTGCTGTCGAGTCAACTATCTACGCTCAAATATCGGAACTGAGGATCGAAAACGTCACGTTTAGGGACTGACGCTTAAAGCCTTATGTTTTACGGTTTATTATTGAGTGGATTTGTCGAGCACAGAGAGATCGGATCACTAGAGTAAGGACAGTAAACAAACGACTGAGTGGTTTGTTTGCAACAAAACTACGATTTGACTGTTGCTGTATGCCTTAACCCCCGGGTTTTATGTGCATGTCGGTGAGCAGTACATAATCACATCACAAGAGTAAAAGGGGAAATAAATGAGTAACGATGATAAGAAATTTGACGAGCTTTCACGCCGTGGCTTTTTAAAAGCCGGTGCCGGTGTGGTCGCAGCTGCGTCAGCTCCTGCTTTCTTTATGAAAGATGCCTGGGCTGCGGACTTCCGTAACAACCCTGGCCGTTCAAAAACAGTTAAATTTGGTTTTAATGTGCCACAAAGTGGTGCATATGCTGATGAAGGCGCTGACGAATTACGCGCTTACAAACTGGCTGTTAAGCATATCAATGGCGAAGGTGATGGCGGTATGTTGAATACCATGAAGCCTATTTCACTGAAAGGCGATGGTATCTTAGGTAAAAAATTAGAATATGTAACAGGTGATACTCAGACTAAATCTGATGCGGCGCGTGCTTCTGCTAAGCGTATGATCGAAAAAGACGGTGTTCTGATGGTAACCGGTGGTTCTTCTTCTGGTGTGGCGATTGCGGTACAGAGTCTGTGTCAGGAAATGGGCATTGTGTTCATGACCGGTTTAACTCACTCTAATGACACCACTGGTAAAGATAAGCGTCGTTATGGCTTCCGCCACATGTTCAACGCACACATGTCTGGTTCTGCACTGGGCCCGGTACTGAAGAAAGAATACGGTACTGATCGTCAGGCTTACCACTTAACAGCTGATTACACATGGGGCTGGACACAGGAAGAGTCAATCAAGAACACGACTGAAGCGATGGGCTGGAAAACAACAGCGACTGTTCGTACTCCTGTAGGCGCTGGTGACTTCTCTCAGTACATTACTCCGGTATTAAACTCGGGTGCTGACGTGCTGATCCTTAACCACTATGGTAAGGATATGATTAACTCTTTAACACAGGCTGTTCAGTTTGGTCTGCGTGACAAGAACGTTAATGGCAAGAACTTTGAAATCATCGTTCCTTTATTCTCTCGCTTAATGGCACAGGGTGCTGGCGATGCCATCAAGGGTATTCTTGGTAGCACAAACTGGAACTGGTCTTTAACTGATGCTGGCACTAAAGCGTTTGTTAAGTCTTTTGGTCAGGAATACGGCTTCCCACCTTCACAGGCGGCTCACACTTGCTATGTTCAGGCTCTGCAATATGCTGATGCTTGCCAGCGTGCCGGTACTTTCTACCCACCAGAAGTGATCAAGCAACTTGAAGGTCACAAGTTTGACGGTATGGGTAATGGCCCGACTGAATACCGTGCAGAAGATCACCAGGCATTTAAAGATGTGTTGGTTGTACGTGGTAATGAGAATCCATCTTCTCAGTTCGATCTGCTTAAAGTTGAGCAAATTGTTCCCCGTTCTCAGGTTGAGTACGATGCCAAAATCTTCGGCGGTGAGTTAGGTCCATATGTAGTCTAAGTCAGACTCGAAATCAGCCGCCGGTAACCGTTCTATTGTTATCGGCGGCTTTTCTTTTTTACATTCTCAAAAATGGTTTTACACGGTTATGGACGTTTTCCTTCTTCAGCTCCTTAATGGCCTCGACAAGGGTGCAGCTTATGCACTCATTGCCTTTGGTCTGACACTTGTTTTCGGTACCTTGGGTGTTGTTAACTTTGCCCACGGCGCGCTGTTTATGCTGGGTGCTTTTTGCGCCGTCACGCTACAGAAAATACTGACGATTTCTAAAAAGGTAAAAGATGAAAGCATTACCTTTTTTGATGCTTATAAAGAAACGCCCTACCTTGAAATTTGGTGGGGTGATACGGGCGCCGCGATTATCGACTGGGTGATCCCGATATCCATTTTCCTGGCAATCCCGATCATGTTACTGATTGGCTTGTCGATGGAACGTGGCCTGATACGCCACTTTTATAAACGCCCGCATGCAGAACAGATTCTGGTGACTTTTGGTTTGGCCATTGTTTTACAGGAACTGATCCGGGCATTTTTTGGTGCCAACCCTATTCCTGTCTCGGCTCCTGAAATATTGTCTGGCAGTGCCGACATTGGCTATATCCTGGGCATGGGTGCAGATTATCTTACCTATCCCTGGTGGCGGATCATTTATGTATTATTCTCCGGTGCCATCATTCTCTCGGTGTTCGCGTTTTTACAATTTACCACCTTCGGTATGGTGGTGCGGGCCGGTATGCACGACCGTGAGACGGTCGGCCTGTTAGGAATTAATGTACAGCGACGTTTTACCATTGTTTTTGGTATGGCTGCCGTGGTTGCCGGTTTAGCCGGTGCTATGTACGTGCCAATTTTGCCGCCTGATTATCACATGGGTATGGATTTTTTAGTGCTGTCGTTTGTTGTCGTGGTTGTCGGTGGTATGGGCTCGCTGGGTGGAGCTGTGGCCGCCGGTTTCTTGCTGGGCATTTTGCAGTCTTTCTCTTCCCTGAATGAAATTAAAAACATCATACCTGGCATTGATCAGATCATTATTTATCTGGTTGCTGTCGTTATCATTCTCGTTCGGCCTCGTGGTCTGATGGGACGTAAAGGTGTGATGGAGGATTAATATGAATAAGCAGTTTTTTCAAAGCGACCTGGGCACCATGTTGCTGTTCTCTGTCGCCATTTTGACGATGCCAGTCTGGTTAGATCCGGTCGGTGCTAACTACCCTGATCTGTTACAGAAATTTGCCATCTTTGGTATTTTTGCGATTGGCTTTAATATTTTATTCGGCCTTACCGGTTACCTTTCATTTGGTCACGCAGTGTTTCTTGGCGTGGGTTCTTATACTGCAGTATGGTCATTCAAACTACTATCGATGAATGTATTACCCGCCATCATGTTCAGTATGATTATTGCCGGTATATTTGCCATCGGTATCGGCTATTTGTGTTTGCGCCGATCGGGGATTTACTTCTCGATTTTAACGCTGGCGTTCGCTCAAATGTCATATAACATGGCCTACTCTGTGTTAACACCAATCACCAATGGTGAAACAGGTTTACAGCTGAGCAGTCAGGACCCGCGTATTGTCGACAATGCATTTTCCGACGCTGTGGTTGAAGGCCTGCCTTCAACCAATCTGTTTGGTATGGAAATGAGTGGCTACCCGGGCTTTTATTTCTGCGCGGTACTGTTGATTATTGCTTTCTTTTTTTCATTGAGAATTTTCCGCTCGCCTTTTGGCATGAAACTGCAGGCCATTAAATCTAATCAGACACGGATGCGTTATACCGGTTTCAACACCCGCCCTTACCTGTTAACGGCGTTTGTTATTTCCGGTATTTATGCCGGTCTGGCCGGTTCACTATTAGCCGTAACCGATCCGCTGGCAGGTGCAGAACGTATGCAATGGACAGCTTCCGGTGAAGTGGTATTAATGACCATTCTGGGTGGCATGGGCACACTAGTCGGGCCACTGCTGGGTGTGGGTATTATTAAATATTTTGAAAATATTTTTTCCTCACTCAATAGCAATCGTTTGCATGAAATATTCTCCTGGCTGCCTGACGGGCTGGAAGATTTTGTCGTCACCGTTGTATCGCATTTTGTCGGCGAAGGCTGGCAGCTGACTCTGGGTCTGCTGTTTATGCTGGTGGTTATTTTCCTTCCGGGTGGTGTTATGGAAGGTATTCGACGCACCTCGACAGTGATTAAAAACTACAACGCTAAGCGCTCCCAAAACAAAGAAGCCGTTACAGCTGCGGCCAGCAAGGAGTCCGACGATGGAAAATAATTCAACAGAAAACAACACTGTGCTTAATATCAGCAATGTCAACGTAACCTTCGGTGGTTTACATGCATTATCTGAAATTAACCTGCAGATCGAAGAAGGCAAAACGCATGCGATCATCGGCCCTAACGGTGCCGGTAAGTCTACCCTGCTGAATGTCTGCATTGGCAAGCTGGTACCCGATACCGGTACCGTCACCTTAGACGGTGAAATTATGACCGGTAAATTACCGCATGAAATTAATCATGCCGGTATGGTGCGGGTATTTCAGACGCCGGAAATTTTTCCGGAAATGAGCATTTTGCGTAACATGATGATCCCGGCTTTTGCCAAACGTGACGGCATGTTTAAGTTCAATGCCTTTACCAGTATGGCCGATGAAAAAGAGATCGAAGCCGAAGCTATACATGTATTGCAAGACTTTGGTCTGGTCGATCAGATGCATCATCATGCCGGCAGTATGTCACGCGGTGATAAGCGCCGTCTGGAACTGGGCATGGGACTTATTCAACACCCGCGTATCCTGTTACTGGATGAGCCAACAGCCGGTATGGCGCGACATGATACTAATCGCACCATCGAGTTATTACAGAGCATTAAAGAACGCGGTACCACCAAAGTCATTATCGAGCATGACATGCACGTTGTTTTCAGCCTGGCTGATCGCATCAGCGTACTGGCACAGGGCCGTATTATTGCCGCCGGTACACCGGATGAAATCCGCGCTAACCCCAAAGTCCAGGAAGCCTACCTGGGTGGAGCAGAAATATGAGTAGTGTAAAGAAGGCACCACAGGTTCCGACTGTTAAAGCCCAGGGTTCACAGCCGGCTTTTTTTTCCTGCTGGGATATGCATTCCTATTATGGTGAAAGTTATATCGTTCAGGGTGTCAGTTTTGATATTCGTGAAGGTGAAGTACTGGCTTTATTAGGCCGTAATGGTGCCGGTAAAACATCAACCTTGCGCTCTATTGCCCGCGTTGACAGCCCGCAGGTGACACACGGTGAGATCTGGCTGGATCATAAGCCTCTGCATAATATGCAATCACACGAAGCGGCACAAAATGGTGTCGCACTGGTACCGGAAGACCGCCGTATTATTCCCGGCTTAACGGTTGAGGAAAACCTTGTGTTATCGCAAATAGCGCCGCCTATTGGCTGGTCGATTGAGCGCATTTATGATCACTTCCCGCGTTTAGCCGAACGCCGCGATCAGGAAGCCATCACGCTTTCAGGTGGTGAACAACAAATGCTTGCGGTTGCACGGGCTCTGGCCCGTGACATAAAACTGCTGTTACTGGATGAGCCATATGAAGGACTGGCTCCGGTTATCGTTCACGAAATTGAACGCATTGTTGACAGCATTAAAAAGTTAGGCATCACCACGATTATTGTTGAGCAAAATGCGATTGCCGCATTACGCCTTGCAGACCGTGCGATTATTCTTGATATGGGCCAGATTGTTTTTGATGGCCTGGCTCAGGAAGTGCTTGATAATGAAGAACTGCGCCAACAATATTTAGCCTTGTAAAAAAGCCGGCGGAAGGGTCACCATCTTTCCGCCTCCAGTCAATAAAAAAGCCTCACCAATTTTGTGAGGCTTTTTTATTTGAGCTGAAGCTGCAATAAAGCACACCGGCATAACAAAGCAGTTAACCATAGGCAGTGCAGGCTTCGGTTTATCTGATTTAGTATATTTGCTGGATGCTATTTAAAATTGACTGGCGCTTAGGATGGGTGGCAATTCAAATTAACTCTAATATAATAGGTAAAAAATTAGACAGATCGCGTCTTGAGTACGCTTATTATGCAGACCGGATCAAGTTTACAAAACCCGTGCCATAGCTTTTATTTTTTGCACTTTTGCTTCGTCTACCTAGCCTGCTGGCTTTCCTATCATTACAGGGCTCTAACAAATGCCGCAAATAAACAGATTATTCGGTGCACTTTATGAATAAAATCATGTTGCTGATTTCAATATCAGTTAGCTTGTTCAGTACTAATGCATTGGCTTTTGATATTTTTCTTGGTGTTGAGTCAGGTGCCAAGTCAGTGACAGTAAAAGAACCGGAGTTTGGGAATGAGATTATATCCACTGTTAAAAGCGAGCCGGAGTTAAGTCCGTCATTTACTTTCCGGTCTAAAGAGAAATATTTCAGTGAAAAGAGTAAGTGGGCGTATCATTTTCAGGTTGATGCGGCTGAATTTGATGTGAATATGCAACAATTACAACCAACAGCCGGTCTGGTTAATCTCGGTACTTCATTAGACGGTTATTCTTTGTATGCGTTGCCTGTCGTTTATTATCACTTTAATAAAAATTTGGTAAAAAAATGGACTTACAGAGCCGGCTTCGGGCTTGGTATTGGTTACATGAAGCTGGATGGTAATTTTAAAATTACTGACCCTGGCCATCCTCAATACAACCAAATTAAAGCGGTACAAATTAAAGGTTACGGCAGCTCAGTTGGTTTGTATTTTGAAGCAACTTATAAACGTCATATGATAGTGCTGCAGAGTTATGGCCCGGTTCTTACTGATGAACCATATCAGTACCATCAGGTCAATACGGTGCTGGCATATCGCTATAAGTTTGATTTTTTTAAATCAGATAATTAAAGCTAAATCACGGGAGGCTTAGTTTAATCTCCCCGTATTTTCATCCCCCTTAGTCCTCTCTACTATGCTAACCTCAATATTTGGCCGGCCCCTCCCTGCGATTTTCGTCATAAAAATCAGCTTTCTCGATCAGCACAAACTGACTGGTTTCCTGCTGACCTTTTGTTTATGCGGCTCACTGTTTAACAGACCGGCAGCTTAAAGTTTATACGATCAAAAAAACCAATCATCACCACCTGAAAATATCATTAGTAAATTATTTATTTTCAATTATTATTCGCAAACTTCTTGTTGATAGCCAATCCGAGTACATCGCCCCAGCGCGACAAGGCAATAGAAACAACTATCCAGGAGTGACTTTGACTGCTTTTAAACAGTCGACCTCGCTCGACCCGCTCTCAGCCAGGAATGGTACCGGGTTTAGTTTTTTAATTGATTGATTGCTTGGAGGGCTTAGATGTCCATCACACCTATTACATTACCTGTTGAACCTGCTTTTTCATCATCAGCTCGCACAGATTTGCCTGAAATACAGCACATTGAATCCATTGTGGCAATTCATGGTTCACCATTGATGTTAATTGACTGCGATGTGATTCGTGCTCAGTACCGTTCACTGAAAAACGCATTACCTAATGTTGACCTGCACTTTGCATTAAAGCCATTACCTCACGCTTCTGTGGTCAGTACTTTACTGGAAGAAGGTGCGTGTTTTGATCTGGCATCAAGTGGTGAAGTCGACATGGTTCGCGATGCCGGTGTACCTGCTCAACTGACTATCCACACTCACCCGATTAAGCGCGACTCTGATATTCGCCATGCTCTTGAATATGGCTGCACCGTTTTTATTGTTGACAACCTCAACGAGCTTGAAAAGTTCATTCCTTATAACGACCAGGTAGAAATACTGGTGCGTTTAAGCTTCAGAAATGCTGAGTCTTATGCTGACCTGTCGAAGAAGTTCGGTTGCAGCCCGGAAAAAGCCATTGAAATTATCAGCTATGCTAAAGAACTGGGCATCCGTATTAAAGGCCTGTCATTCCATGTCGGCTCGCAAACGGCAAAACCTGAAAAATTTGTGCAGGCGATTGCCAGCTGTTCACAATTATTACAGCAAGTGGTTCAGCTTGACCTGCCTGCTCTGAGCACCATCGACATAGGTGGCGGTTTTCCGTTTAACTATCATAATGATGTGATGCCGATTGATGAATTCTGCGCACCGATTCGTGAAGCACTGTCTCTGTTACCGGAAACTGTAAAAGTGATCGCTGAACCAGGTCGTTTTATTGTTGCACCGTCGGTGACTTCAGTCAGTTCTGTGATGGGTCAGAATGAGCGTGATGGCAAGATGTGGTATTACCTGGATGATGGTATTTACGGCTCTTACAGCGGTATTGTCTTTGATCATGGCAAATACCCTATTGATGCACTGCACGCAGAAGGTGAGCGCTTTCCTTGCGTACTGGCCGGTCCGACCTGCGACAGCATTGATGTCGTCGCTGAGGAGATCTTATTACCTAAACTTAACAATGGTGATCTTATCATTGGTCGCCTGATGGGCGCTTATACCACTGTAACAGCAACTGATTTTAACTTTTTCAAAAAAGCTGAAATTGTCGTGCTGAATGAATCCGCTGGCTTCTATGAAGACGCTTTAATTACGGCATAATAACCAACAGCAGCGTAAGGTGTAAATGGCCGGGTACACTGATGCGTGTCCGGCCAGTTATCGTTTGCCTGCGATCTTTTTTTTAAGTCACAGACTTTAATACTGTTCGCTGTGACTAAGACTGATGCTTTTGACGAAACGAAAAAGTAAAGCGACTCGCCACTAATACAAACAAAAACAGAGCCGTCATCCATCCTAAGCTGCCGCTACCTGAGCGATAATGGACGTTGACAGCGACTTTTTTAGCTTTCACTTTTTGTTTAAATTGTTCGAGTGCTTTATCGGTATTGAGTGCCAGATCATCGATTGAAAGATCAAAGCCTTTCTGACTATTGAGCCGAAGTTCTTCGGAGATAAAGGCTGAGGCCGCACTGGATTTTACTTTGCTATTACCGGAGCTGCTGAACAACAATTCCTGACTGTCGATATCGTAAACGGCGGCATTGATTAGAGTAACTGTGTCATTTTTCTCACCTTCAAAAATATAACGCCCTACCACTGTCCAGTAATAGATTAACGATATGCCTGTTCTTTCGGTGTACTGAACCTGATCGTAGGACAGCAGCACCATGATATCGACATTCAGCTGTTTCTTAATATCACTGAGGTTATTAAAACTGCCTTTGCGCCGCAAATAGGTGGCAGGAACCACTTTCACCACATCAATAATCTCTTTATTTTCAAATTGAGTGGATATTTTTGTCAGCAATTTATTTTTCAGCGTCTCGTTCAGATCATGACGCATAAACGTGCCGCAGGAATCCGGTACAAAAGCGATACCTACGCGTAGTGGCAGACTGAGCTGCGGAATTTTAGGCTGGATTTGTATTGCACCGCGTGAGTTTGGATATAAAAAATCCACTAAACTGCTTCTGCTGCGCTGCTGGTCATTATAGTTTAAACCCAACATGCTCTGAAAAGTTGAACAGCCGCTTAGCGACAGTAATACGATAATGCTGATCAGTATTTTTTTCATACTACTCCCTTATAATTTATTTTTATTAATTTGCCTTAAATCGCTTACTTATTAAGACAGTTTTTATTTTTTCAGTTCTTTATCATCTGCGCGGAGTACTATTTGTGCGTTTTTAATGCATTCATAAAGTTCTCGGCCAGAGCCACGTAGATGGGTTTTTTGCAGACAAATTTTGAAGCGCCGGTTGCAATCAGTGAGGTCGCCATCAGTGCAAACACAATGTCCTGATTATCAACCATTTCCATGACAATAATAAAAGCCGTTACCGGTGTTTGTACCACACCCGAGAAATAACCCACCATGCCCAGCAGCACAACCGTGGTTGCTAAACTGGCCGGAAACAATAATGATAAATCACTACCCAGCCCTGCTCCGCTGGCCAGTGAAGGGGCAAATATGCCACCGGGTATACCGGTTAAGTAAGTGGCCGTTGTAGCGGCAAGTTTATACAGTGGGTACAGAAAATCGACAGTGTTTTCACAGCTACCGGAGCCGGTACAGCTGACGATTTCCTGAGCTTCGATATAGCCTGTGCCATATACCTGGCCACCGGATATAACACCCAACACGGCAACCGCCAAACCGAAAAAAAACGCCAGACGATAGGGATTTTTTTGTGTATACGGTCTGAGTTTTCTGCCACTTATAATCAGTATCTGGCTAAAGCCACCACCGAGTAAACCACCCAGCACACCACTGACGACAACCGCCAGCCAGAGTAAACTCAAGTCGGCCTCTGCTGACACGCTGCCATAATAATTATAATTTGACTGGTGAACGCTGATGGCAGTCATGCCGGCAAGAATGACACCGATTAAAATCATGCCGATGTTGCGGCGGTCAAATTCACGCGCCAGTTCTTCAATGGCAAACATAATGCCGGCCAGCGGGGTATTAAACGCAGCGGCCACCCCGGCACCGCCACCGGTTAGTATCAAACCACGTTTCATATAGCGTGCTGATAAGTGGGTGTATTTTCCAAGGTTGTACATGATGGCGGCGCCAATATGCACAGTCGGCCCTTCCCGGCCTAATGAAGCGCCACAAAATAAACCGATCAGTGACAGCAAGACTTTGCCGATGGCAACGCGTATCGACAGCAACCTGTCGGTTAATGACGGACCGCCTTTATCTTCTATGGCTATGATGGTTTGCGGAATACCGCTGCCCTCAGCGCCGGGAAAAAAGCGCCGGGTCAGATAAACCGTTAACATTAACCCCAGCGGGGTCATGCAAAAAGCCAGTATTGGCCAGCGCTGATAAATAGTAAGGAAACTGTGCTCTGCGAAGTCTGCTGACAATGCAAACAAGGCGGCAACCAGGCCGACAAACACAGCACCACCCCAGAATATGATTCTGGTCTTCCATTTTTTAAACTGCAGGTACTGGTTTTTATGCCGGCGTATATAGTGACGCATGTAGTTTCCTTGGTTTACTGATTAATGACTGTTGTTGCACTGGTCCGCATAGAGTGGCGTTGTCTCGCTGGCCATATACGGATACAGGCTATCACTGTGGATAACTTAATAAAGAATTTTCACGCTCTCTTCGTCGACAAGGTTTCTGAGGCGGCTGATTAATTCATCGGTCGGAGTGACGTTCCAGTTTTTATCCAGCTCTAAAGTAGCGATCGCTTCAGGGGTTCGGTAGTGTACCCAGACCGGAAAATTTCCCTCGGTAAATGGTTTTAATGTAGCGGCCAGTCCGTTCATAAAACCATTGGCCGCCCGGGCCGAATCAAGTTTGATATCGACGCGTTTTGCAAAGCGTTCACGTGCCGATTCAATGTCATATATTTTTTGTGCGGTGATGCGATGACCGCCAAAATACTCATCATAAATAACCGGGCCTTCAACCACCATCAGTTTGTCTTTATTGATCAGGTAGGCATATTCTTCGTACACTTCTTCGTAAATCTGTACTTCTATGCGTGCGGTGCGGTCGTCTAATACCGCCGAGACGATTTTTTTACCGGCTTTGGTTTTACGCGCACGCACATCAACCATTAAACCGGCCAGACAATAAACGGTATTGTTTTTTCGCGCCCGGTAACCATCGGTGGGTGCTTCGATGATGTCGTGTAATTTGATAAAGCTGCACTGGGTAAATTTTCGCAGCTCTTCTTCATAGCGTTCAATCGGATGACCCGTCAGATATAAGCCTAAGGTTTCTTTTTCCGCACGCAGGCGCTGCTCATCATCCCACTCGGCCACATTGGTCTGACTGATCGGTGCCATGTTGAGGTCTTCATCGGCTGCACTGCCGAATAAATCATCCTGCCCCTGTTCAAAGTTTTTCTGGTGCTGGTCAGCCATCTGGCTGGCTTCCGGCAAGCGTGCCATTAAGGTGGCACGGTGTGCGCCCAGATCATCCATGGCACCGGATCGGATTAAGCCTTCCATCACCCGCTTATTGACCTTGCGGCTATCAACCCGCCGGCAAAACTCGTATATGTCTTTATAAGGCCCGGTCTGGCGGCGCTCTTCGATCACCGATTCCAGTGCCGCTTCACCCACGCCTTTAATGGCCCCTAAACCATAAACGATGGCTTTGTTGGCATTCACACTGAATTTGATTTCCGAGCTGTTGACATTAGGTGGCAGAACTTCCAGTCCCATCGAATGACAGTCTTCAATCAGGGTCACCACTTTATCGGTGTTATCCATGTCGGCAGATAATACCGCAGCCATAAACTCTGACGGGTAATGGGTTTTTAGCCACATGGTCTGATAAGACAATAAGGCATAAGCGGCAGAGTGAGATTTATTAAAACCGTAACCCGAAAAATACTCCATCAGGTCAAAGATGCCGGATGCGGTTTTCTGATCGATATTGCGTTCGGCTGCACCCTGCTCGAATATTAATCGCTGCTCTGCCATGACCTCGGGTTTTTTCTTACCCATGGCCCGGCGTAACATGTCGGCACCACCGAGCGTGTAATTCGCCAGTACCTGGGCGATTTGCATGACCTGTTCCTGGTAAAGAATAACGCCATAGGTCGGTTCAAGTACCGGTTCGAGATCGGGATGCGGATAGGCCACATCGGCCCGGCCATGCTTACGATTGATAAAGTCATCTACCATGCCGGAGCCTAACGGACCCGGCCGGAACAGTGCCACTAAGGCAATGATATCTTCAAAGCAATCGGGCTGCAGGCGTTTGATCAGGTCCTTCATACCACTGGATTCCAGCTGGAAAACAGCAGTGGTATTGGATAGTTTTAACTGGGTAAAGGTTTCCGCATCAGCCAGATCAATAAACTCAATTTGCAGCGGTTCTTCACCTGCTTTGATTTTATCGACATTTATATTTTTAACCGCCCAGTCGATGATGGTTAAGGTTCTTAAGCCCAAAAAGTCGAACTTTACCAGACCGGCCGCTTCGACATCGTCTTTGTCAAACTGGGTGACGATGCTGGTGGCACCATGCTCACAATAAACCGGGGCAAAGTCGGTTAACACCGAGGGCGAGATCACTACACCACCGGCATGTTTACCGGCATTTCTGGCCAGACCTTCCAGCGACAGTGCGATATCAATTAACGCGCGCACCTCTTCATCGTCATCATAGGCGCTTTTTAATTCATCGGATTCAACCAGCGCCTTGCTCAGGGTCATGCCAATTTCAAACGGAACGGCTTTAGAGATGCGATCAACAAAACCATAAGCATGGCCCAGCACCCGGCCAACATCCCGCACCACCGCTTTGGCGGCCATGGTGCCGTAGGTGATGATTTGCGATACCCGGTCTCGTCCATAGGTACGCGCCACATAGTCGATAACGCGGTCACGACCGTCCATGCAGAAGTCGATATCGAAATCCGGTAAGGATACCCGTTCCGGGTTAAGGAATCGCTCAAACAGCAGGTCGTATTCCAGCGGATCCAGGTCGGTGATGAGCATTGCATAGGCCACTAGCGAGCCGGCACCGGAGCCACGACCCGGACCTACCGGTACATCGTTTTCTTTAGCCCATTTAATGAAGTCGGCGACGATCAGAAAGTAACCCGGAAACCCCATGTCGATGATGGTTTTTAATTCAAACTCAAGACGGTCTATGTAAACCTGACGCTGCGCTGTGTAATCAGCTGCCGATTTATCCAGCAGTACATCCAGTCTTTTTTCCAAACCATCAAACGCTACCAGTCTGAAATAGCTGTCGGTGGTCTCACCTTCAGGGATAGGGAAATCCGGCAGAAAGCTTTCACCCAGTCGAATTTCCATCGAACAGCGTTTGGCAATCTCTACACTGTTTGCTAAGGCTTCCGGTATGTCTGAAAAAAGCTCGCTCATTTCCTGCGGGCTGCGTAGATATTGCTGATCACTGTAATCTTTTTCGCGCCGCGGATCATCGAGTGTACGACCTGATGATATGCAGACCCGGATTTCATGGCTGTCGAAGTCGTCCTGTTTTAAAAACCGTACATCATTGGTAGCCACAACCGGGGTTTGCGTTTCACCGGCTAAGACAAGCGCCGCTTCAATATAGGCCTGCTCATTTGGCCGTCCTGTTCTTTGTAATTCAATATAAAAGCGGTCGCCATAAACAGCGCGCCACTCATCCAGTAACTGGCCCGCTAAGGCCAGATTTCCGGCCAGGATGGCTTTACCAATTTCACCATCACGCGCACCCGATAAGGCGATTACACCCTCGGCGTGTTGTTTTACCCAGTCCACTTCGACCAGCGGCTGACCACTGTGCTGGCCCTGCAGATAAGCTTTGGAAATTAATTCAGATAAGTTGATATAGCCGATATGATTTTGGGCCAGCAATATCAGTTTGGTGGGCTTTTCATTTTTCTCGCGTGGTTGTACCAGTACATCAAGTCCGATGATTGGTTTTACCCCGGCAGCCCGCGCAGCACGATAGAATTTTATCGTTGCGAACATATTGCTCTGGTCGGTTAAGGCAACCGCCGGCATGCCATTTTCAGCACAGGCCTGCATCAGGGATTTGATACGGATAGCACCGTCCACCAGTGAAAACTCAGTATGGAGGTGTAAATGTATAAATGAAGGTTGCATAAATCCCGGTTATTAAATGAGCAAGTGGATGGTTTATTATTGTTTTAAAGTGCTGCAATAATAGCGAAAAAGCCAGCACTAATAATAGTCTTTTTTAACGTTCAATATAAGCTTAAAAACACAAAATTATAAATAACCAGTGAAGACAATTTACTTTAAATAATGATCGCAAGTAATTGATTATTATAAACCTAAAACTTAAAGTACTTTCTTAACAGGCGAGAAAGTTTTGCGATGTTCGGGGCAAGCCCCGTGTGTCTTCAGCGCCTCTACATGTAGCTTGGTGCCGTAGCCTTTGTGGCGATCAAAACCGTACTGCGGATAGCTTTCATGCAGCGTTTGCATTTGCTGATCACGTTCCACTTTAGCAAGAATTGAGGCGGCGCTGATTGCCTGTACTTTGTCATCGCCTTTGATAATGGCTTCAGCCGGCAATGCGATATCAGGGCAGCGATTACCATCCACCAGCACTTTTCCCGGTGTAATGTTCAGGCCCTCAACGGCCAGCTTCATCGCCTTCATTGTGGCCTGCAGGATATTGATTTGATCTATTTCTGCTGCCGATACACTGGCTATCGACCAGGCAAGAACAGACTCTTTTATTTCTATTGCCAGCGCCTGACGTTTTTTTTCCGTCAGTTTTTTGGAATCGGCAAGGCCAGCGACCGGCTTATCAGGGTTCAAAATAACGGCAGCGGCAACCACCGCGCCAACCAGTGGACCGCGACCGGCTTCATCGACCCCGGCTATTAGTAAATCAGAATTCATCAACGACTCGATTGAAATTAAGGTAAAATGCCCACACTTATTTATCAGGCTGCTGATGCCGGCGATTCGTCACATCAGTGCAGCTGCTATTGTATCGACTCGGAGTTTAGATTGCCCGTTAAAAATATCATGATCAGTGCCGGTGAAGCATCCGGTGATTTACACGCTGCAAACTTAGTGACAGCGCTGCATAAAATGGACCCGACGATTAAGGTACATGGTATGGGCAGTGATCATATGCGCGAAGCCGGTGTTGAACTGCTGTATGACTGCCGTGATATTGCGGTGATGGGTATCGTTGAAGTACTGGCAAAATGGGGCACGATCATGGCGGCTCTGGATATCCTGAAAGAGTCTCTTGAAAAGCGCCCTCCTGATCTGTTGATTCTGGTTGACTATCAGGAGTTCAATATGAAGCTTGCAAAAGCGGCAAAAAAACTGGGCATTAAAGTCATGTTTTATATCGGCCCTTCTGTCTGGGCCTGGCGCTCACACCGGGTTAAAAAAATTGGCCGCCGCGTTGACATGATGGCAGTACTGTTTCCATTTGAAGAGGATTTTTACCGGCGTGCAAATGTACCGGTACGCTTTGTCGGCAACCCGCTTGTTGATGAAGTAAAAGCCACCATGAGCCTTGCGGCGGCGCAGGCTAAATTTGATCTTGACCCGGCGAGAACAACCATCGGCCTGTTCCCCGGTAGCCGGCGCAGTGAAATTTACAATTTGCTGCCAACACAGCTGGCAGCGGCCAGTCTTATTCATCAGCAACAGCCTGCCACACAATTTATCCTGCCGCTGGCCAAATCCGTCAGTGAGACTGAGCTGCAACCGATGCTGGCATTGCATCCTGGCTTACCGCTGCGAATTGTGCACAGTCATATCCATGATGTGATGCAATGTTGTTATGCAGTGATATCGGCCTCCGGTACCGCAACACTGGAAACCGCCTTAATGGCCACACCGATGGTGATTATTTATAAGATGTCGAACCTGACCTATAAAATCATGAAGCGGATGATTACGATCGAGCATGTCGGTCTGCCCAATATTGTGGCCGGCAAAGGCGTTGTGAAAGAGCTACTACAGGATGATGCCAGCCCAGAAAACATTGCCGGTGAAATCCTGCTGATGATCAATGATAAAAACTATCACCAGCAGATTACCACTGAACTACAGGCTATCCGCAGTAAACTGGGCAGTGCAGGTGGCTCGCAAAAGGTGGCTGAATTAGCCCTTGGAATGCTGCACAGCCCTCAAACCACATCTAACAAAAGCGGATCATAATGTTATTTATAGAATTCCCGGGTGCTTTTGAGCGCCAGTTACAACGCAAATATAACCATGCCTCACTGTTTGCTCTTAGCAAAGAGGATATTAAATCCGAGCAGGTGCTGATGGAACGGCAAAAAGACAGTGAGGAACTGGAGCAATTTATGAACAGCTTTCGCTCGGTGGTAGAGCGTGCTGTCGGCCTTAAACCCAATGAGCAAAGCGATGTGATTTTAAAGCTCAAAGAAGAGCTCGATCAGCACTATCAACACTGCTGCAGTTTGCAGGGAGACATGACACAGATAAAAACCGCGCTGAAAACACTGATTCAGGCCATTATGAATGCGGTACGCAGCGGGGCTGGCAATGACCTTGCGGCACAGGCCAAACTCGATGAAGAAGACAGTGCCAGAGCTGAACATTTCAGACTGCAGGAGTTTGCTTTTATCAGCGATATCATGCGAGACAATAAGTCCATTCCACCGGCTGAACTGGCACTGACGCTGATCACCGAGCCGATGAATATCGTGACGGAGGTTCTGGAGTTATTTCAGGCGCGAGAAATTGGCACCTTAATCTCTGACCTGCATGATCAGTTTACCAGCCTGGATGATGAAACCATCAAACCCTATCAGGATAAAATCACCGCCATCTCAAACAAGCTTACCTTAGCGGCGGATGACTCTTTAACTAACTAGGCGCTTAGCGGTTAATCACTTAAACGATGGTATTTTCTTTTAACGTAAGCGGTCTCACCACAGAGCCCTATGAGCTTTGTGGGGCAAATGGTTATTTTTTATTAAGAGCTTTCCCCAGCTTACAGCAAAACAAATAACAAACGACAGTTGCCTTTAGCGCTACGCATTTAAAACACCTTTGACTTTCAGCCCTCTTCCGGCAGCTGTTTTTCTGATTGCTGTAATGACCACAGGTGTTCGTATTTTCCTTTTTTTGCAATCAGTTCTGCATGCGAGCCTTTTTCAACTATACCACCTTCATCCATTACCAGAATGGTATCAGCATCCACCACGGTCGATAAGCGGTGCGCAATCACCAGTGTGGTATGTGACTGCGAGATATCTTTTAAGGATTGTAAAATCGCCTGTTCTGACTTTGAATCGAGCGAAGATGTTGCCTCATCAAACACCATGATTCTTGGCTGACTGATAATAACTCTGGCGATTGCAACTCGCTGTTTTTCACCACCCGATAATTTCAGCCCTCTTTCACCGACAATGGTTTGATAACCTTCCGGCAAGCTGCTGATGAATGTGTGTATATTGGCCATTTCAGCCGCTTTATAAACATCCTGCTCGCTAGAGTCCGGTTTTGCATAAATAATATTATTGTATATGGTGTCATTAAACAGCACCGTATCCTGCGGTACGATGCCGATGGCATCTCGTAAACTTTTTTGACTGACGTCCTTTATATCCTGACCGTCAATTAATACCGCGCCGCTATCGGTATCATAAAATCTGAACAATAAACGAGTAATCGTGGACTTACCGGCACCGGAAGCACCGACAATGGCCACTTTATGGCCAGACGGTACTTTGAAACTGATATTATTTAATATCTGGCGGTCGCTGTTATAGCAAAAGCTGACATTGTTAAATTCAATTTCAGCGGCCGTTAAGATTAAAGTCGCCGCATTGGCTTTATCCTGAATCTCTGCTTTTTTATCTAACAGTTTGATCATCAGATCCATGTCGGCCAGTGAATATTTAAGCGCCCGGTATATCACCCCTAAAAAACCCAATGGCATAAACAGCTGCAACATCATGGTATTGACCAGTACCAGATCACCCAGTGTCATATTGCCATCGACCACACCTTTGGCGGCGTATATCATGATAAAGGTAACGCCGACGGTAATCACAGCACCCTGACCAAAGTTCAGCAATGACATGGAGTTCTGGCTTTTAACCGCGGTGTCTTCCCATTCATTCATGGTTTTGTTGTAACGGCTTATTTCATATTCTTCGTTGGTGAAATACTTTACCGTTTCATAATTAATCAGTCCGTCAATAGCCTGGCTGTTAGCCTCAGAATCCAGCCGGTTCATGGCATGGCGGTAATGCATGCGCCACTCGGTAATGGCCAGTGTAAAGACGATATAAACCACCACGGTCAGTGCAGTAACGAGCGCAAACTTCCAGTTATACTGAGTTAATAAAATACCGGCAACCAGCAAAAACTCTGCAATGGTCGGGACGATATTAAACACCAGATAATTCATGATTGAACTGAGGCTCTGTGTGCCACGTTCAAGATCGCGGCTAATGCCACCGGTTTTCCGCTCAAGATGAAAGCGCAGCGACAACTGATACAGATGCGTTAATACCTGCATGGAGAGTTTTTTAATCGCGCCGTAACGAACCCTGGCAAACACTGCATCACGCAGTTCATTAAACAAGCCACTGGTGAGGCGCAATGCACCATAACCCAGTAATAATGAGAGCGGCAAATACAGCGTCAGGGTATCTTTTGAATGATCCAGCAGATCAATAATTTCTTTTAATACTAACGGCATTCCCACCACCGCCAGTTTCGAAACCACCAGAAACAACAGCGCCATTAATGCCCTGCCCTTGTAATCCCAGAGAAAGGGCAGCATTCTTTTAATGTTTCTAATGTCGGTGCGGGAACGGTGTGGTGCAGTTACGGGTCGGCTATCAATCATCTGGTAGTATTCTTAATTTAAGGCTGACTTTATCTTGTATAAAATTGTATTTAAAGACACAATTCAGCGATATGAAAATTATAAAGAAATGAATATGCAATATGCTAAAGCATTCATAGCCATCTTAATCTCAGGGTTATTACTATCGGGCTGTGATCAGTCACCAAAACAGTCAGCTAAAGACAAATCAAACCCGCATCAGGTCAACAGCGAACTGCTAACGATTGAAAGCAGCACTGTTAAGCGCCGTTTCAATGGTCTTATCATCGCACCAAACACAATAAAAATCAGCAACCAAATCGACGGCAATATCATCAGCATGCCTTACCGGGTTGGCTCGGTTGTCAATAAAGGCGACGTACTGGTTCAGCTCGACAGCCGCCTGACGAAAGCCGAACACCTTAAAGCCCTGGCCAGCCTTGAAAAAGCCACACAGGACTTACAAAGAATAAAACAATTAATACCCAGACAACTGGCTTCCGCTGAGGAATTATCGGCTGCCACCACCGAGCAAAAGCTGGCGCAGGCTAATCTCACTTTAAAAACGATCCAGCTTGACCGCAGCACCATTAAAGCCCCCTTTAGCGGTGTTATTAGTGAACGATTATTTGAACCCGGTGATACCGTTGCGGTTAATACTAAGCTGCTGACACTGGTCGACAAATCCAGTCTCATTATTAAAAGCGCCATTCCTGAGAGTTTTATTTCATATATATTCATTAATAAAACAGTCGAGATACAGATACCGTCACTGGCACTTTCGCTAGACGGGAAAATTTCAAGCATTTACCCAACTGTTGACAGTCGAACTCAGCAAATTCCGCTTGAAGTAAGTTTTACCGCTGATAACTCACAACTGTCGCCGGGGCAGTTTGCCCAGCTGATCATTACGCACAAAACCGCAGAAAAAATTCTGATTCCGGTGAATTCGGTTCAGTACGACACTCAGGGCACCTGGGTATATACCATTGACAGCCAGCAACAGGCACAGCAGACATGGATTACCACCGCTCAGAATCTCAACAATAAAATCGAAGTGATCAGCGGATTAAAAGCCGGTGATCATATTATAACTAACGGCTTTATTGGTTTACGGCCCGGTAAAAAAGTCATTTCCGAGACACTACTAAATAGTCAGCCTAAATAATGCAGTCGAATTCACACAACAAGGGCGGTCTGGCTCGCTGGTCAATAAGCAACCCGGTCTCTGTGTCAGTCATTCTTATGACCATTGTTGTAATGGGTATTTTTTCATTAAGTCGCTTAGGCGTGGATTTATTACCGCAGTTAATTTATCCGGAGGTTCGCATCAGGATCCTCAACCCGGGTGTGCCGGCAGCTATTATGGAAGACGAGATAACCCGTCAGCTGGAAGAACAGTTAGCCATTACAGAAAATGCCACTAATATTCAGTCACGCTCATCCGAAGGCCGGTCAAATGTTGATCTGTCATTCCCCTACGGCACCGATATCAATATTGCATTACGCGACGCCAGTACCCGTCTTGACCGTGCCAAACGTTTTCTGCCAACCGATATTGATCCGCCGGTTATTTATAAACGCGATCCGTCACAAATTCCTATTATGGAGCTGATCATCAGTTCCGATAATAAAACACCGGTCGAGTTGCGCAGCTGGGTAGATTATAACTTCGGTAAATGGTTTCTGAATTTACCCGGAGTAGCGGCCACCGAAGTGGGTGGCGGATTAATACGCGAAATTAATATCATCGTTGATCAGAACAAACTTAATCATTATGGTTTCAGTATTGATGATGTAATCAGCCAGTTAGAAAAAGAAAACCAGGATACACCGGGAGGAAAATTATTTGGCGAGCAACAGGAAATCAGTATCAGAGCCCTTGGCCGCTTTGACAGCATAGAACAGATTGCCAATACCTTTATCAGTAAAGAAACCTCAGGCGGTATCAGAACCATTAAATTACTGGATATCGCCAGTATAGAAAACACGCATGAAGATGAGCGGTTAAAAATTCGTCTTAACGGTGTACAAGGCGTAAAACTTTCGATTCAAAAACAGCCATCTGCTAACACGGTGGAAGTTGTCGATCAGGTAAAAAACCGCTTAGACTGGCTCAAAGACAATCAGCTGATCGCCGACAACATCAGAGTACAAACCGTCGGTGATCAGTCGGTATTTATCCGCCACTCTGTCAATAATGCAGCAACAGCTGCCGTCAGCGGTGCCTTACTGGCGATGCTGGTGGTTTACTTATTTCTGGGTAACTTTACCCGCACATTAATTATCGGCAGTGCAATACCCATCGCGATTCTCGTTACCTTTATCATCATGAGCATTGCCGGTATCACTCTTAATATCATGACACTGGGCGGACTGGCTCTGGGCATCGGCATGCTGGTAGACAGCACCATAGTTATGCTTGAAAACATTTCCCGCCATCAGCAGGAAGGTGAAGGCCAGAAAGAAGCCGCTTTACATGCAGCGGCAGAAGTTAACAGCCCGATTATTGCATCGACCAGTACCAACCTGGTTGCTGTACTGCCCTTTTTACTGGTGGGTGGTCTGACCGGATTATTATTCAAAGAGTTAATCATCACCATTGCAGCCGCAATGATCGCCTCACTCTTTGTAGCCATGACAGTTGTACCTGCACTGGGCTCATTAATTAAAAAATCACAGGCTAAAAACCTGCTGTCTTTAGACAGGGTTATTGATGTTTATAAACAAATCAATAAAAAAATCATTGCAAAACCTGCGATTGTGGTCAGTATATTTCTGCCTTTATTCATTATCAGTGTTTATTACTTTAACCAGACAGGCAGTATCTTTTTACCGAAGACAGATGAAGGCAATATAGACTTTAATATCACCACTGACAGCGGCACTCAGTTAGATCAGATGGATGGCATCGTCTATAAACTGGAAAACCTGCTGTTGAACGACCCGGCTGTCGAGTCTGTTTTTTCAACCGTCGGTGGCTTTGTGTTTGGCCGCTCGGAGTACCTTGAAAGTAACCGGAGCTCTTTACGCATTCAGTTGAAAAAGAATGCCACCGGTAAATACAACAGTGAAGAATGGATAAAATCCATTAAGAATAAAATAAAAGCATTAAAACTCACAGGTATTAAAACCCGCATACAGCTGCGAGGTGTCAGAGGTGTGCGACTTAATTCTGGCAATGATGACATCAGTATTCGTGTCAGAGGTCAGGATTTGAATACGCTGGCCCGTATCGGCAATGAAATTGTTGACCTGATTAAACCTGTTAAGGGACTGACAAATGTTGAGCATCAGTATGAGGATTCTGAAAAAGAACTCACTATCGCATTAAAACGGGAAATAACCAGCAGCCTGAATATCAGCTCAAAAGATATTGGGCGTGCGGTAAGGCTCTCGTTAGATGGCATCATCGTCAGTGATTTTATTGAACAGGATCAGCAGTTCAATATCAGACTGCGCTATGACAAAAAATCAGTCGCTAATGTCAGCGACCTGAACAATATCATTGTTGCTTACCGCAGCAATAAACCCATTTATCTGGCAGATGTGGCTGATTACAAAACCATTGCCAGCACAAAAAATATTTACCGTGATAAACAGCAGCGCTTTATAGAAATTTCTGCATCACTGGATTCAAAAACGACATTACAGGCTGCTCTCGCTGAGATTGAATTAAAACTTCGCGACTACCGTCTGCCAGACGGCTACACGCGTTATCAGAGTGATGATGCAAAAACACTGCAACAGGGACAGGCACAGGGCATGACACTGATGTTTCTGGCCTTATTTCTGGTGTTTGTTGTTATGGCCATTCAGTATGAGTCATTTCTCAACCCGTTTATTATTTTACTGACCATACCTTTTACAATTATCGGCGTTGTCTTCGGTATTTATCTCACCGGCATCGCACTCTCCATGTCAGTCTGGCTGGGTATTATTATGCTCGCCGGCATTGTGGTAAATAACGCCATTGTCATGGTAGAACAAATCGAAATAGAAAAAGCCAGCGGCTCCCCTGTTGATCAGGCGATTATTAATGCCGCAGCAATACGCTTTAAACCCATACTGATGACAACCCTGACAACGGTTATTGGCATGACGCCACTGGCTCTGGGACTGGGTGAAGGCTCTGAAATGCTACAGCCACTGGCAATCGTGACGGTTTATGGCCTGAGTTTCTCAATGCTGGTGAGTTTATTGTTATTACCTGCTTTTTATAAGCTACTGAATAAAAATATATAAATAAATTTAACTCAGATAAAAAAGCTGCTAACGATAACGGCTTTTTATTTTTAACTTTATCAGGAAACAGTCACTGCTTGAATTAGCTTTGTCTATAAACTTTAATCACATTTCTCAGCTGCATGATTTTATCCGATACTTTTTGCAGCTGCTCAAGATCATAAATTTCAATAGTCAGTTTTATGTCTGCAGTTTGAGTTTTCCGGTCAGATGAGGTCTGGAAACTCAGTACATTTATTTTCATATCAGAAAGCAGGTTTGTAATATCCCGCAGCAAACCGGTGCGATCAATCGCTTCAATCATCAGGCCGATTTCAAATATTTGATTATCCTGATACGACCATTCAACAGAGATTAAATTCCCCTGCTTATCATCATCAAGATTCAGAATATTATTGCAGTCAACGCGGTGTACAGAAACGCCTTTTTCACGGGTGATAAAGCCGACGATATCATCACCCGGAACCGGTTTGCAGCAACTGGCAATAGTGGTAAACAGATTACCCACACCACTGACATTAATGGCCTGCGAACCGGCTTTACTTGCCGGCTTTTTAAGCCTTGGCTTTGCCGGAATTTTCTTTACTGCTTCATCCGCACATAACTGACTGAAAGCTGATAACAGCTGGCCGCTTGTAATATCCCCGCGCCCTACTTTTGCCTGCCACTCCTCTTCTGTTTGCAGTTTAAAGTGTTTGATTAAATGATTAATATCGGGTTGTTGGATGTGCATGCGCTTTAATTCACGATCAATAATTGCTTTACCATCAATAATATTTTGTTCATAGTCCTGCTGCCGAAACCAGGCTTTAACCTTAGACCTTGCTCGATTACTGGTAAGATAACCGAGATTCGGGTTCATCCAGTCACGGCTTGGTCTGGCGGTTTTTGAAGTAAGTATTTCAACCTGCGAGCCGTTTTCAAGTTCTGTAGTTAACGGCACAATCCGTCCGTTTACCTTTGCTCCGCGGCATTTATGACCCACTTCGGTATGCACGTTGTAGGCAAAATCCAGCGGTGTTGAGCCCTGAGCCAGGTCAATAACTTTTCCCTGCGGGGTCAAAACAAAAACACGGTCAGAAAATAAATCGGTTTTGAAATTATCTAATAATTCGTCTTCTTCGGTTTCTGATGTGTCGAGTAATTTGCGGATTGAAACAATGGTTTGTTGCAGCACATCATCCTGCGCGGAGCGTTCCTTGTAACGCCAGTGAGCTGCTACTCCGTACTCGGCAAACTCATGCATCGCTGTGGTCCTTATCTGTATTTCTACCGGCTTCCCTTCCGGTCCGTATACTGCCGAGTGCAGACTCTGGTAACCATTTTCTTTTGTATTGGCAATGTAATCATCAAACTCTTTCGCGATATGTCGCCAGTGACCGTGAATCAACCCCAGAACGGTGTAACATTCAGCAACTGTTTCTACAGTAATCCTGATTGCGCGCACATCAAAAAGTTCTGAAAACTTTTTATGTTTATGTGTCATTTTCGACCAGATACTGTAGATATGTTTTGGCCGGCCATAAACATGTGCTTTGATTGCATTATCATCCAGCAATGTTTTTATTTCACTGACGACACGGTTGATATAGAGTTCTCTTTCCTCTCTTTTTTCCTCCAGCATTTTTGCAATATGCTTATAAACATCAGGGTATAAATAACGAAATGAGAGGTCTTCGAGTTCCCATTTGAGCTGACCAATTCCGAGACGGTTGGCAATGGGTGCAAATATTTCCAGTGTTTCTGTTGCAGTGGCTTCACGCTCCAGAGTATCGGTGTGTGCCAGTTCACGCAGTCTTTGTACACGAAAGGCCAGTTTGATTAAGACTACCCTTACATCATCAACCATGACCAGCAACATTCTTCTTAATCGTTCTGTCTGCTCTTTATTGTCTGTTTGTGCCGCTTTAAAGCCGTGCAGCTTTTCAAGACTGTGCACCATGGTATGAATTTCTTCACCAAACTCATTCTGAATAATTTTATAAAAAGATTCGCAGCGTAAGCGGATGTCACTTAGCAGACAGACAATTAATGTTGTTTCATCAGCACTGAGTTCACTCAGCAATAAGGCAACGTCGAGGCTACTGGGCATATCGGATTCTTTATCCTGACTATCCCATGCATAGCGACAGGCGTGATCCAGCGCTGATGAACGAATATGAATATGACCGGAATTACTGACGAGAAGATCTAAGTACTCGGAAAACGTGTACTTTGTGGAAATATCTTTCTGTTCTCTGGTATGTTTCATTTTTTATGATGATCACTTATTTATTTCAGGTACATTTTGCACACGTGCCATAGATAATTAAGTTGTGATCGGTAATGGCATAACCTTTTTCTTTCGCTATTTTCATTTGCTGCTGTTCGATAATCTCGTCATAAAACTCATCAACACGCCCGCATTTTACGCACACCAGATGATCATGATGATTTCCCTGATTCAGTTCAAACACAGCCTGACCGCTTTCAAAGTGATGGCGTGTAACCAGTGAGGCTGACTCAAACTGTGTTAAAACTCTGTACACAGTGGCCAGACCAACTTCTTCCCCCATATCAAGTAATGCTTTATAAATATCTTCAGCGGTATGATGTCTGGTATTTGAGTTTTCCAACATTTCAAGAATTTTTACCCGTGGCATAGTCACTTTCAGACCGGCTTTTTTTAAATCTTTGGATTCCATAACTGTTTCCTGGTGTAAAATTCTTTCTAAATGAAGTATTATTTGCGTGTTTATTATTGAGTTATTTTATATGAAATCTATTATCGTTACATGCTGTATTCTGTTTGCTTCACTTTTCAATACGGCCTGCACCTCTATTTTGCCGGATGCTCATAAAATAGACATCCAGCAGGGTAATGCTATTAAATCTGATGAATTAAAAAAATTAACCGTTGGCATGAGTAAAAAGCAGGTGTTACTACTGCTGGGAACTCCAATAATACGTGATGTCTTTCATGACAACCGCTGGGATTATGTTTATACCTTTAAGAACGGCGGCGGGAGTACGAAATCAATGCGTTTAACGCTTTATTTCAAAGCCTCAACGCTGAGTGAAATTGATAACGTCTCTTATGTTCCGGAGATGTAGTGCGCCTGATCAGCCATATTCCGGTTATGATTACGGCTTTTCATCCGCTGCACCGCCTCCTTTGCTCATTTTCTTTCCTTCTGCAGCGCGACGTCTGCGAACTTCCTTAGGGTCTGCCAGTAAAGGCCGGTAGATCTCAACCCGGTCCCCTGCTTTAAGGTTATCGGATAGTTTAGCCATTTTGCCGAAGATTCCGACTTTATTAACGGCTAAATCAATGTCATCAAAATGTTGTTTGATGCCCGATAATTCTATCGCCTGCTCTACTGTAACCGGCTCATCAACCTCCAGACTCAGTAACAACTGTTTATCTGGCAATCCGTACACTACTTCAATATTCATCTTTCGCCGTAAACCTCAACTGCTCTTTTGCAGAATGAATCAACCAATGTGTTGGCTATTTTACTGAATACCGGGCCGACTGCCAGTGCTACCAGCTTTGAATTAAACTCGAATTCCAGATCAAGCATCACCTTGCAGGCCGATGGGTCTTTTAATGGCATAAAGCGCCAGTAGCCCTCGAGATGCTTGAATGGCCCTTCGAGCAATTTCATTTCAATCATCTTATTAGCCTGCAATAAATTACGGGTTGCAAATGATTTATTCAGCGAGCCTTTGGCAATTTCGACACTGGCCTCAATCACATCATCTGTCTGAGAAATAATATGAGATGAACGACACCACGGTAAGAAATCCGGGTAAGCCGCCACATCATTGACTAGGTCATACATTTCAGCGGGGCTGTACATGACCAGTGACTGCCTGGAAATTAAGGGCATTTTATACGGTACCTTTTAAATTAATTTAATCAAATTTAAAAAGACAATGATAACCAATAACGGAGTCACATAGCGAATCAGATAAAACCATACTTTATACAATGTTGGATGCGTCTGAATTTCATCTTTGACTTTATGCTCGGCCATTAAGTGACCGGCAAAGATGGCTATGAATAGCCCTCCCAGTGGCAGCATGATATTTGCCGTCAGACCATCAAGCGTATCGAAGATCGTCAGATCTTTAAATAAACCGGGGATCGACCAGGTGACGTTCGACCAGACATTAAACGACAGGATCGAACCAATACCCAGTACCCAGGCTGCAAGCCCCATATAGACCGCCGCCTGTATACGAGTAACATTCTTGTTTTCTACCAGCCAGGCAACCATTGGCTCGATCAGTGAAATAGCCGAGGTTAAGGCCGCAAATACCAGTAACACAAAAAACACGGTTCCAAAGAGTGTGCCAGCGTCCATTTGGCCAAAGGCTATCGGCAGTGTCTGAAAGATCAAACCGGGACCGGCAGCGGGCTCCAGAGCGTTGGCGAAGACAATCGGAAAGATTGCCATGCCTGCCAGTAATGCAACCAGCGTATCGGCGGCTGCTATGGCAAATGAGGTTTTTGCAATCGATACGTCTTTAGGCAGGTATGCACCGTAGGCCATAATAGCCCCCATGCCCAGACTTAATGTGAAGAAGGCGTGTCCCATCGCCACCACCACTGATTCAGTCGATAGTTTGCTAAAGTCCGCAGAGAACAGATAGTTAACTCCCTGCAAAAAAGCACCGGTACTGGTTGCATAACCGACCAGTATTAATAACATAACAAATAGCAGCGGCATCAGGTAACGTACAGCCCTCTCAAGCCCGTGCTGCACCCCTCTTGCTACAATCATTGTGGTTAACAACATAAAGATCGTATGCCAGGCCAGTAAGCGCTCAGGATCCGCTGTTAAGGCCGTAAAAATACCGTTAACTCCGTCAGTGGTTGAAGCCAGAAAAACACCACTTGCCATGCGCACCACATAAGCCATAGCCCAGCCGGCAATCACGCTGTAATAAGACAGGATAATTAAGCCGGCAATAGCGCCCATCCAGCCAATAGCACGCCAAATTTTATGCCGGTTATCTTCGGATGTGAGCAAAGCCATGGTATTGATAGGGCTTAAGCGGCCTCTGCGCCCGAGCATTATTTCAGCCATCATAATCGGCACACCAATAATAGCAATGCAGATTAAATAGACAATAACAAAGGCACCGCCACCGTTTTCGCCGGTAATATAGGGAAACTTCCAGATATTACCTAAACCGACTGCGGAACCTGTCGCTGCCAGAAAAAAAGCCAGCCGCCCGGACCACTGACCATGGATAGATAGACGAAATTCGGATGACATTTCTTTCCCCCTGTTATATTTTTTAAGCCATTGTCATCAATCTGTCTGACAGTTACAAGCATGATAGTAACTTTTTACTAAGGTACTGAATTTAAAGTCTTTTAATAGGCTGTAAATTTATAAATCATGTATAATTAAAAGATGGCTAAAAAGAATACAAAACAACCTGATAATACGATCGCGCAGAATAAAAAAGCCCGGCATGACTATTTTATTGAAGAGACATTTGAAGCCGGCCTTGAACTACAGGGCTGGGAAGTAAAGAGTCTTCGTGCCGGACGCATTCAGATGACGGATAGCTATGTCATGGTGAAAAACTCTGAGCTTTGGTGGGTGGGCATGAATATCACCCCGTTATTATCTGCTTCAACGCATATCAATCCCGATAACTACCGCAGCCGCAAGTTACTGATGCGCCGGCGTGAGATCGATAAACTCATTGGTCTGATTGATCGCAAAGGCTACACCCTGGTGCCACTCAGTGCATACTGGATAAAAGGTAACGCCAAACTCAAGATCGGCCTTGCTAAAGGTAAAAAAGATCATGACAAGCGTGCAACGGATAAAGAGCGTGACTGGCAGCGGGAAAAACAAAGAATCCTGAAATCTCACTGATAATGCTTTTATAGTCATCACTACAAATCCACCATTCGCTCGGCCAATGAAGTCAGATATATTTACTTGTAGTTTTTTCTCAAATAAACACTGAGCCGGTTATACCTATGGCGTACTCGTTGATGGCTATTAGCTGAATGATGCGTTGTATATAAACAAGACTTTGCCGCTCCATTCAATCAGCAATGGCACGATCTTAGGCTTATGCTATAGAAAATCACATAAATTATTTTGAAAAAACAAAGGAAGATAGCTTAACTAATGAGTGCCATTGGTGCTCTGAGCCGATAAATACCCTGCCCCCTGACAATACTAAAATATGAAATTCATATAAGCATCAACTTCAGAAAAGCTTGTCCTCCCCTTAGCCAATAAACGCTTTACAAGTATGAACCCGTGAGCCGAAACCGGTGTTAAAGCGAATACTTAATGACTACATACTCATAAATAGTTGGCTTAGTGGGTAATAAAACTAAGAAATAAGTAAACCGCCAGTATTACGGTAACCCACATAACCATGCTTCCCGCCGGGTAAGTGTGTGAAAGTAAACGACTGGTTCCGCCATTTCTTTGAGAAATAAAAGCCAGACCCCGATTCAATCTGACGAAAAATGACTGCTGTATAGGGTGGTAAACCTTCCCTATAACAGAGAATATATTTTCAATGATGAAAGGAAAGGCTCGTCGATAGAACCAGTCAAAGTCCAGGCTGATGGTCAGGGTGCGTTTCATTTGTGGTAACAATACAAAGAAGGCTAGCCCGGCAAACAGCAAGAGTTGCAGTTGCGCTACCACATGATGCACAGTGTATGGAACATAATCCACCTCATAGGGAAGAATAGCGTACAGAGGTTCAGGGTAAACACCGAGCCCGATACAAAGTGCTGCAAACAGGATCATGGCCAGGCGCATATTAAGAGGTGGATCCGCCGGTCGCAGGCCGGAGTCTTTCTGAAAAAAGACAAACCAGGGAAATTTAATACCGGCATGGAGGAATACCCCGGCGCTGGCAGCGGCCAGCAACAGCCATATGGTCGCCAGATGCTCATCAAAGGCCGCCTGAGAAATCATGGACTTGGAAATAAAGCCCGAGGTCAACGGAAAGGCAGAAATAGCCAGTGCACCAATGATGCCACATGCCGTTGTTACCGGCATAGTACGAAACAAGCCACCAAGGTCGGTACACTTGCGTTTGCCGGTCATGTACAACACCGAACCCGCAGACATCAGTAACAGGGCCTTATAAATGATATGAGTAAAGGCATGAGCTGCCACACCGTTAAGTGCCATGGTGGTACCGATGCCAATGCCGGTGACCATGAAGCCGACCTGATTGACGATACTATAGGCAAGAATACGACGCATGTCGTTTTCCATCAGGGCATAGATAATGCCGTAAAACACCATAAACAGGCCGATGTAAATAAGGATCTCCGCGCCAGGAAAACCCTGTAACAAAACAAACACAGCCGTTTTGGTGGTAAAGGCAGAAAGAAACACACTACCACTGGGACTGGCCTCCGGATAGGCATCTGCCAGCCAGGCAGACAACGGTGGTGCCGCCGCATTAATCAGGAAACCGACAAGTATCATCCAGTGTGCCAGACTATCAGTTTGCATCGCCGTAAAGACCAGCGAGCCAGTCTCGTTAACATGACCAGCAATACCGATCATCAAGATGACCCCACCCAGCAAGTGTACCAGCAGATAGCGAATACTGGCACGGTAAGATTCAGCTGTGCCAGCACTCCACAACACAGCCGTTGAAGCTATGGCCATGATTTCCCAGAACACAAACACGCTAAGCAGGTCACCTGCCAGGGTAATACAAATGGCACTGCCGGCATAAACCGCTGCGGCTGTCAGTTCAGTGGTGCGGGCCTGCCCTAAGGCAAACAGGTTTCCAGCAAATAACATAATAGCAAACACGGTTGCGAACAATCGACCCACGGCGCTACCATGAATTGGTTGCAGACTATATTCCAGAAAAGCAATGGTCAGGCTGGTGCCGTCGGGTACCTGCCAAATCAGAAACAGGACGAATATAGGAAGGCCCAGTAGTAGCAACGAGCGCAGGTAGCCGCGTGTGCAAGGGATTAACAGCGCGCACAGAACAAGGATTAAACCTGGCGGGATCAGATTAGTCATTGTGGTAATAATCATCCTTACGTTTTATGAACAGCCCCAGCAGTTTTGCGACAAAGACCATCAGTGCACAGGTGATAAAACCGTACCAGGCATAAAAGCCAAACGTGCCATCAATACCAAAATGTCCATAACTGGGCAAGAAAAAATCAGCTGCTACGGTTAGTGCCAGCACGAATAGAGAAGTAATGCTGAGTCGGCGTATGGTGGCGGGTCTAACAAGCCAGTGTACTTGCTTACTTTCCATTAGAGTTCCCCGGGAGAAGTTGTTGCGCTAATTCAAGCGCATTATCTGAATAGAAGAACAACAAAATAGTCAGTGCAGCTGTGGTGGTCAGTGCCATGACCATGAGCACAGGCGCTTCACCGTGTTCAACAGGCTGGTCTTCACTTTTAAAGAATGCGGCATATATCACGGGCAAAAAGTAAGAGGCATTTAACAAAGTGCTGCTGATGATGACGGCAATAACAAACAGTTGTTGTGCTTCCATGGCCCCCAGCACGATGTACCACTTGCTAATAAAACCAATGGTTGGTGGCAAACCGATGATGGACAGGCTGCCCACAGCAAATGCCAGCATGGTCCAGGGCATACGCCGGCCAATACCATTTAGCTGACTGACTTTGGTTTTATGGCTGGCGACATAAATAGAACCCGCAGCAAAGAACAGAGTAATCTTGCCGAAGGCGTGAGCCAGGATATGCAATGCGGCACCCGTGACTGACAGAGGTAGCAGCATCAGAGTGGCCATAATGACATAGGAGAGCTGACTGACTGTAGAATATGCCAGCCGACGTTTCAGGTTATCTGAACGCAGGGCAATAATGGAGCCGACAATAATTGTGAAACCTGACAGGTACAACATCCAGTCGCTACTGGATACGTTTTGTAACTGATCAAGGCCAAAGATATACACAATCACTTTGACTACAGTGAACACTCCTGCCTTGACGACCGCCACCGCATGCAGCAACGCACTGACCGGCGTCGGTGCAACCATTGCGGCAGGTAGCCAACGATGAAATGGCATTATAGACGCCTTACCAATACCAAATATAAACAACACCAGTATTACACCGGCAACGGTTAAATCAACGTTGGCATCAAATACGCCTCCCGCTGTAAAGTCCAGTGTTCCGGCCACAAACCAGGTACTGACGATTGCTAACAGGAAAAAGGCAATTGATGTACTCAATAAAATACCAAGATAAATTCGACCGCCTTTCCTTGCCTCATCAGTACCTGAATGTGTCACCAATGGATAAGTAGACAAGGTCAATATTTCATAAAAAATAAATAAGGTGAACAGGTTTTCTGCAAAGGCAATACCCATCACGCTACCGATTGCGATGGCAAAACAACTATAGAACCGGGTTTGATTCTGCTCGTTGTGACGACGCATATAACCTATTGCATAAACCGTTGTGATCAACCAGAGAAAGCTGGCAATCAATGCAAACATCATCCCTAACGCTTCAATCTTAAAACTTACCTGCAAGCCCGGTATAAGTTCCCACCATTGCACACTGATAGTTTCACCACTCTCATAGCCCTGATAAAGACTGCTGACAAAATAGAGCAATACTAAAGAGGTAGTGATGGTGACGGCTTCGCGCAGGTTAGGATGGCGCCCTGCCACCACGATACCCAGTGTCGCCAGCACCGGCAGGACGATGCTGAATTGCAGCATCGTATCAAGAGACAAAAAGCTCATGGACTGACTCCAAACAAACTGTGAGCCGCGGCCTGAGCGACCTGAATGCTAAGACGGGTATCGATGCCAAAATAAATATTGGCTGATACCAGTAGCCAAATGGGAATCAAAAATGACAGAGGCGCCTCTTTAACCGCTTCATTACCTGCTACTGGCGGCTTAAAATATGCAACTTCAACAAGCCGCCAGACATAAACCACAGCGAGTAGCGAGCCGATTAAAATAAGCACTGCAACCGGCCACCAGCCTTTTTCGATTAAGGCCATCAGCAAATACCACTTGCTGATAAAGCCAACGGTTAGCGGCACGCCTATTAAACTAATACCGCCGACTACAATGGCTGCCATGGTGTAAGGCATTAGCCGACCCAGACCATGAAAATCATTGATTTTTACACTACCAAAACGATACATCACCGCGCCCAATGCTAAAAACAGAGCACTTTTCATTAATGCATGATTAAACATATGTAATAAGGTTGCCATTAAACCGGTTACCGTACTAACGCTGAAACCAATAATCATGTAACCGACCTGGGCGATACTTGAATAGGCGAACAGATGTTTGATATTTGTCTGATAAATTGCCGATGTGGACGCCACAAAGACGCCAGCCAATCCAAGCACCACGAACAGCAGCTGCAACGGCAGTGCCGTAAAAGAAAAGGAAAGACCAAATATCGAAAATGTAAAACGAATCAGTAAATAAATGGCCACCTTTGTTGCCGTAGCAGCAAAAAAAGCCGTGACGATTGAAGGTGCATAAGCATAGGCATTAGGTAACCACAGATGCAGTGGAAACAGCGCCAGTTTTAAACAGACACCTACGATAAAGAAACTAAATGCTGTAAACAGGGTTCGCGTATTCTCCACACCAGGCAGCCGCTGTGAGAGGTCATACATATTCAGAGTACCGGTCATTTGGTACATTAAACCAATACCAATCAGGATAAAAGTGGCACCGATGGTCCCCATAATTAAGTACTGATAAGAGGCCCAAAGCGCACGTCTGTCTTTACCCAGTGCGATCAATGCATAAGCAGAGAGCGACGATATTTCCAGAAAAACAAAGACATTAAATGCATCCGCTGTAGCAACGATGCCCAGCATTCCGGCCAGCGATAACAAATATAAAATATAAAAAAGTGAGTGACGGTCTGGGGAAATTTCTTTCCGGATACTGGTGTGAGCTGCCATCAATACTACTGTACTCACTCCTGAAATAATAAGTAACAACAAGGCATTTAGCTGATCGATTCGATATTCAATACCCCATGGTGCATCCCAGCCACCCAGCTCATAAATGATAGTGCCGGTTGCCATAACCTGTTGTAGTAAAAGGCCGCTGATCACAAAGGCCAAACCACTCACTATTAAAGTAAACACCCAGACCAGGCGTGAGCGTGTTAGAAGCAGGCACAAAGGAGCGGCTAGAAGCGGTACAATGACTTGCAAAACAGGTAAATGCGTTAACAATCGAGGTTATCCTTTGCTTGTATTTCTTCTTCTTCGATACTGCCATAGGCTTCTTTAATACGTACAGCCAGCGCGAGTCCTACGGCGGTTGTGGCAATGCCAACGACAATTGCGGTGAGAATTAAAACATGGGGTAATGGATTAGAATATTGCTTTATGCCCTCGGCTAAAATAGGCGCAGTACCTCCATCGACTTTAGCCATACTAATATAAAAGATAAAAACGGATGTTTGAAAAATACTGAGCCCGACGATTTTTTTAATCAGATTGCCGTTGGCGATAACGATGTAAAACCCGATCATCATCAGCACCACCACTACCCAATAATTATAGAGCCCTATTAACATGACCTTTAATTATCTCCTTTGTGGTTATTTTCCTGACTCTGTAAAACGTCACGACGCCCCTCAAAATTGAAAAAGATAATGACCATAACCGATGCAACAGTTAAGCCCACACCCAGTTCAACAAGAAGAATCCCCAAGTGCTGACCGGCAACAGGATCCGCAGATAACGCACTGTAATCAAGAAAACTTTTGCCATTTATTAAGGCAACCACACCAACACTACCGTATAGTAATACGCCAATGGCAGCGAAGAACTGAATAACTGACTGATTAATGACACGACGCGCTGTACTCATGCCAAACAGCATGGCATATAGGATAATGGCAGCCGCAAAAATCACACCCGCCTGAAAGCCGCCGCCCGGTCCAAAATCACCGTGAAACTGCACATAAAGCGCATACAGTAAAATAAAAGGTATCAGTGCCTTGACCACAATTCTAAGAATTAAATACTCTGCATGCATTGAATCATTAATAGAATCGATTTTTGTAATATTCTCAGCACGACGTACTACCGACAAAAGAGCCAGCACCCCCATACCTGCAGTAAAGATGACTACCACCTCACCAAAAGTGTCAAAGCCTCTGTAACTTGCAAGTACCGATGTCACTATATTTGGAATACCAATCTCCTGCATGGAATTATTAATGTAGTGTGGTGCAACATGCAGATGTATAGGTGCATCGGCCGAGCCAAAGTAAGGCATATCCAGCGTGCCATAGATCAACAGGCAGCCCGTGATAAGAACCACAAACAAAGCTAAAACGGGCTTGTGCCGTGTGGGATGCTCTGAACGTCCAGTCAGGGTTATCGCGGCTAGCATAAGCAAGGTCGATATACCGGCTCCTACGGATGCTTCTGTAAATGCAACATCAACCGCGTCCATAGTGACAAAGAAGCTGGCTGATAACAAACCGTAAATACCTAACAGCATACTAACGGCAAGCAGGTCCCTCATTCTGACAATAGCAACTGCAATGACAACAAGAAAAGCTAATAAGAATACGCTAGTCAAGTTTTCGATGACATCCCCCCCTCGTGATCGGCTGGCTTATCAAGCATAGGTTTAAGACCATTAATCATGGCAGCTCTCGCTAATGCATGACTGGCTGTTGGGCTAATAAATAATGTCATTAGCAAAATAATAATGAGTTTAAGTATCACCAAACCATCCGGATTTTGCAGCATCAGGCCGGTTAGAATCATTGCAGAGGCTAAGGTATCTGTTACTCCTGCCGCATGCATTCGAGTAAAAAGATCAGGAAAACGTAAAATACCCACGCCACCGGATACGCATAAAAAACTGCCGATTAATAAAAAAACTGCACTACTAATATTCATTATGATATCCATCATGAGTGCCTTTGCATTGATTTTTTATCTGCCTGTGTTGTTTTAAAAATGGACTTGTCGGAGTGACGTAGCACCGCTATCACGCTGATAAAATTAATAAGAGCATAGACAATAGCGATATCTAAAAACTCTGGTCTCCCCATTGCAAAACCTAACACTGAAATAAGCAAAACCGTCTTGGTGCCGAACATATTGACAGCAAGTATACGGTCATAGAGTGTAGGCCCCATGATGGCCCGAGTAATTGCCATGATCATGACAACAAGAATGGCTATAATCGCAGCTGTCAGCATTATTTTTCCAGTTCAGTTACCCGGCGATCCATTTCACCGGCTTCAAGTTTTTTCAATGATTCAGATAACAAAGCATGTACTGTAATCTTGCCACCTTCCAGCTCGACAGAAACGGTGCCCGGCGTCAGCGTTATAGAATTTGCATAGATAACTTTTCCTACATCCGTCGCCTGGCTAATATTTATGACTTGCATGGCAGGTGAAATCGCCTTGTTGTCAAACCAGATATGTTTTACCACTGTTATGTTGGAGAGAATAATTTCTTTAATTAGCCAGACTAAGTAAGCGGGAAGTTTTAAAGTGAGATGTAAAGGCTGAGATTCATGATCAAGCACGTCCATTCGATGTGCAATATATAGAACAAAAAAAATAGACAGTATGCCAAGCGATATCATAAGCAGGCTAAAATGCCCGGAGTTAAGCAACCAAAATATTGCCAGCATCAATGACAGATAGACAGTATGACGCATAATCACCTAGTTTTTATAATGTGAAAAAATATATAAGGATGAACTGTAATAGAATTAATTATATTCATCACTAATGGTTAATGCTTTGATAATCAACTTTAACTGATTTTAGTATAGTCGCTCAATATAATTTTTGCCTTACTATTTATTTATGTGCGTTTTTTATCTTATTAAGTCAGCCGTGAATACCAACTACAAAAGATCAGTTTGTATTTTTCTGCTTTGCTAATCTGTTTTACCCCATAACCGACCGTCACCTAACTTATTCAAATATTCTTCATGTGCAGTCATTTCCTCTGCAGATGCCAGTACCACGGGCGAGGCTTTTCGGTTAGCACTGAGTTTTTGAATAATTTCATCACGCTGCTTATGTTCCTCTTCAGGTGACTCTGTATTACTGTCCAGCAGCAAGTTACTTTGCCCGCCAGTCATTGCCAGATAAACGTCAGCTAATATTTCAGCATCCAGTAAGGCGCCGTGTAATTCACGCTTATCATTATTAACGTCATAGCGTTTGCACAGAGCATCCAGACTGTTTCTCTGCCCCGGATGCATTTTTTTGGCCATTACCAGCGTATCTAAAACGCTTGCATGGTCATTAATGGTGATCAGTTCTTTTGCATGGTTCTGGTTTAATAGTTTAAATTCATGCTCAATAAAGCCGATATCAAACGGTGCATTGTGGATAACTAGCTCAGCACCTTTAATAAAACTGAGAAAATCATCAAAGATATCTTCAAAGCGGGGTTTATCGGCCAGGAATTCGCTGGTGATGCCATGCACAGCAAGAGCACCCTCTTCGCTCTCCCTGTCCGGCTGAATGTATTGATGGTAATGGTTGCCAGTGAGTTTACGGTTGATCAGTTCAACGCAACCAATTTCAATAATTCTATTACCTTGTCTGGGGTCTAAACCGGTTGTTTCTGTATCTAGTACAACTTGACGCATGGGCTGCTCTCTTAACTATTGTTCCAGCTATAAAACTGGCTGCTTATAACTGACTGGAAATGAGCACTGTCATTTATCGTTAATAAATCTGACATCATTTTGTCATTAACAACTGCTGTAATTCAAACCCGTCAGATAAACCATTTATTTAAAAATAACTCAGTTTGAGATTATATAGGAAATTAACAATGAAACACTTAAAACTAAATGCTATTTCAATGGCTCTTGCGGCTTCTTTAATTGCACCTGTTGCCATGGCAGAAAACACTGTTTATGGCAAAGGTCATGTCAGTATTGCTTCGATTGAAGATGCTACTGGCAGTGCTGTAGCCGTTACCAGTCATGCTTCACGCTTTGGTGTTAAAGGCAGTGTTAAGCAGGACAGCAGCGCTGAAGTCATCTACAAACTGGAATGGCAGGTAGATATGGCGGACAAGGCCGACTCGACTCAGATTAAAGCACGCTCACAATATATTGGCCTTAAAGATAGCTGGGGCGAAGTGCGTTTAGGTCGCGATGACTCACCTTATAAAGGCGCTGGAAAAAAAGCGGTCGAGTTTTTCAGTGATACTTTTGCTGATTACAATAACATCATTGATAAAGGTCAGGACATACGCGCCGATAACGCGTTATCTATCAAGTTAAATGCCGGCCCGGGTAAAGTTAGCCTGATGTATGCCGCTGGTGATGATACAACGGCTGGTGATAATCTTGCTGACATGACATCAATTGCATACGATGCAAGATTTGGTGCCATCACACTGGGTTTAGCGACCCAAACGGTTAATAAGTCATTAACAAATGATGAAACAGGTACTAAGCTTGCATTAGGCTACAAAATCAGTGATACAACACAGCTTGGCTTTGTCTATGAAACGGTTAGCGATGATACAACAGCCGGTTTTGATGATAAAAACACGCTGATCAGCTTCAAACATAAAATGGAAGAAGATGCCATCAAGCTGGCTTACGGCTTCAAAGATCAGGGTCTAGCGAGTGATGCTACGATGTTGGCTGTGGCATATGATCATAAAATCAACAAGACCACTACTGCTTATGCACTCTACGCAGATGGCTCAGATAACGGTTTAAATGACGCCAGCAAATTAGCCGGTGACTCCTCCGTGATTGCTACGGGTCTGGTCGTTAAGTTTTAATCAGTCAGGCCTTATCAGGCCAGACAACGGATTTAGACAAGGATGTCATTAATCCTCCAGCTTCCCCATGACTGAGTCAGCTCCTTTGTTTGCGAGCTCATCGGCCATTTCATTACCATCATGACCGTCATGACCTTTTACCCACTTCCATTCAATCTCATGCATTTCTCTGGCTTTATCTAAGCGTTGCCATAAATCTGCATTTTTGACCGGTTTTTTAGCCGCATTTTTCCAGCCATTTTTTTTCCAGCCATCAATCCACTCGGTAATACCCTTTAACACATATTTCGAATCTGAGGTTAACTGGACACGACAAGGCCGGGTCAAATTTTCTAAACCCATGATGGCTGCCATTAACTCCATTCTGTTATTGGTGGTGTTTTTTTCACCACCAAACAGTTCTTTATGAGTACCGTTATAATGCATCCAGACGCCCCACCCTCCCGGTCCGGGATTGCCTCTACATGCACCATCTGTAAATAACTCAACAATCTTTTCAGCAGACACAATTCGACCTATTTTTGAAACGGGCTTGCATTTCACACGGCTAACAAAGAAAATGCAATCTAATTTATCAATTGTTAAATTCAATGAATAAACAGCGACATCTATCAATCACTGCTTTTTTAGATAATATATCTTTATGTGATTGATAAATATACATATTTTACGAACACCCTGCTACATCAACAAAAGTTTTATACAAATTATGAGTTTATTTTTAAAAAGCATCACCTTTATTAGTTTTTTTATACTCAGTGGCTGCAACCAGACGCTCTTGGGCACGGTTAAAAATAACACAACCGATGCAAATGAAATCGCTTCAAAAGAATACCAACTGCCTGCACTCCTCCCTCACTGGGCAGTCACTGCAACAGAACAGGCAGAACATCATGCCGATACCTTTGTTGAAACAGACCCCTTTGCTATTGATTATGATGACTACATTTCAGATGGCTTTGATATTATCTGGGACAGAATTCGCGCGGGCTTTACTTTACCGACTTCAGAACACAAAAAAGTACAATCTGAGCTGCGCTGGTTTGCCAGACACAAAGACTATCTGGACCGGGTTGTTGACCGTGCAGAACCCTTCCTGCATTTCATCATGGAAGAACTGGACAAAAGAGATATGCCAGCAGAACTGGCCTTGCTACCCATTGTTGAAAGCGCCTTTCAGCCATTTGCCTATTCACATGGTCAGGCGGCAGGTATCTGGCAGTTCATTCCATCGACAGGTCGTATCTATGGTTTAAAGCAAAACTGGTGGTATGACGGCAGACGTGACATTCATGCATCAACAATCGCCGCGCTTGATTACCTGCAGTATCTGGCTAAGGCATTTGATGGCAACTGGTTACATGCCTTAGCAGCATATAACTCAGGTATTGGTACCGTGGGCAAAGCCATTAAGAGAAACAGGCGCCAGGGCAAGCCAACAGATTTCTGGAATTTAAAGCTACCGAAAGAAACTCAGGGTTATGTGCCAAAACTCATGGCACTGACAAAATTAATTTCTGAGCCTGAACTGTATGATGTTGATTTAAAATGCATTCAGAATGCGCCTTATTTCAAAGTTATCAATACCGGTTCACAGATTGATCTTGCTGTTGCAGCAGAGCTTGCTGACCTGGATATTGAAGACCTATACAAACTCAACCCGGGTTTTAATCGCTGGGCAACAGACCCTGCCGGCCCACACAGACTGCTGATACCAATTGAAAATAGTGAACAGTTTGAGGCTGAGTTACAAACTATTCAGGAAAAGAACCGCATCACCTGGAAGCGTTATAAAATAAGAACCGAAGACACACTCAGTCACATCGCTAACAAGTTTCATATTACCGTTTCGCAGCTCAAGCAAATCAATAAAATGCGTTCAAACAGCATTCGAGCCGGTCGCTACCTGATAGTTCCTAGTGCCAGCAAAGGCATGGCTCACTACGCTCTGAGTAAGTCGCAGCGAGATAAGCAACGTCGCGCCATTAAAAGAAGCGGTAAAGGTAACAAGATCTATCACACGGTAAAAAGTGGTGACTCGCTATGGGATCTGTCACAACTCTATAAAGTGGGAACACAACAGATTGCACGCTGGAACGGAATGTCACCCAAAGATGTATTGAAAGCGGGTCAGAAACTGGTTATCTGGACGAAGAGTTTAGTAGCACCGCGCATTAACAGCAGCATGGTAGGTGACTTCATCCGCACTGTTCGCTACCGGGTACGTAACGGTGACTCATTATATCTGATTGCCAAACGCTTTAATGTCAGCATTAGTGATTTAAATCGCTGGAATCCGGTACAGACTAAGTATTTGAAACCGGGTCAGTCAATCAAGGTCTACGTTGATATCACCAAACAGGCCAGCAATATATAACACCTCATCCCGCGTCATAAAAAATCGCACTGTTATTTATGACGCTAATCAGAAATACATACGACTACCGTACTTCAGATCAGCCTAATGTTCTTCATATCCCGGAATTGACGCATGATCAATTTCATCGATCTGATCAGCTGATAAAAATTTCTCGGCATAATCCAGATAAACTTTTTCACGAATAAAGACATTGAAGATATCGGGATCAATATGATGATCAATTTTCATTCTTCCCAGTATATGCAGGCACTCACTGATTTTTTTACCCTCTTTATACGGCCGGTCTTTTGCCGTCAGCGCTTCAAAAATATCAGCGATAGCCATTAAACGTGCCGGCACTGACATTTCAAAACCCATTAAGCCATTCGGGTAGCCTTTTCCGTCGATGCGTTCGTGATGACCACCGGCATATTCAGGGACATTTTTTAAATGATCCGGAAACGGCAATGACTCGAGCATGTTATTGGTAACGACTATATGATGATTAATTATTTCACGTTCTTCATGTGTCAGCGTTCCACGCTCAACACTTAAATTATAAGCTTCATTTTCCGTTAAAAAAGATACAGTTTCACCTTTATGATTGACCCAGCTAAATGATGTGGCGATTTTGCTGAGACGCTGTTTATCTTCATCACTCATAAATTCACTGCCGATATTTATCTGCCGGAGGAATTTCATATCATCATCTATTTTTTTAACAGATTTCAAATATTCTTCTTCTATAGCCTGTACATCAGCAGATGATTGCGTTTCAAGTGAAACTATTTTTTTCTCTAAAAATGCCAGTCTTGCATCTCGTTTTAAAATTTCAGCCCGTGCCTGCACTGTTTCAATTCTGTCGTAGATGGTTTCAAGCTTAGTGGATTTATCAACAATATATTCAGGAGTAGTGACTTTACCGCAATCATGCAACCAGCCGGCTATCCTGAGTTCATAACGATCTTTTGCTGTCATTTTAAAATTTTTAAGAGGCCCTGTTAACTGTGCATTGCAGACTTCAGCAATCATCATGGTTAATTCAGGCACCCGTCTGCAATGGCCGCCTGTATACGGCGATTTTTCATCGATAGAAGCAGCGATCAATTCGATAAACGACTCAAAAAGTTCTTTTTGCTGGTCGATGAGTTTTTTAGTGGTTAAGGTAACGGCCGCCTGTGATGCAAGCGATTCCGCCAGCTGCACATCTTCCTCAAGAAACGCCCTGACTTCGCCTGTACTCTTATCGATAGCGTTTATCAGTTGCAATACACCAATGATTTTATTCTCATGATTTTTCATTGGTATCGTAAGAATTGAACGTGTACGGTAACCCGTCGTTTTATCAAACTCTTTGGTGCCGGAAAAATCAAAGCCCTCTACATCATAAGCATCACTAATATTAATGATTTTGTCATCGAGCACCGCACAAGTGACAACCATTGAAGTATTAGGCTGACCGTTGATATACAGCGGTATAGGCGGAAACTTTACACGTTGACCGTCTCTTGCTCCGAGGGAAATATTTAATGAATCCGTCGTTACTATTTCAAACTTGAGATACTGACCATCAGTCAGCAGATAAAGACTGCCACCGTCTGCATCAGTTAACGACTTTGCGCCCATCAGAATATGATTAAGCAGATTTCTGGAATCTTTTTCAGCGGAAAGAGCAATACCAATCCGGTTAAGCTCTGATATACGAGAAATCATAATATATTCGCCTGCTGCTGTTTCAGCCAGTCATGAAAATAGCCGAAAGTATTACTTTGTTATTTATTATTATATAGCAGCTTGTCACTGCATTTTTAAGAATAGTTTACCCATAGTGTGCAGTTTTATGAAGTTAAGCTTTTGCAAGCGTAAGGTTTACTGACGCAAAGTTATGAATCTGCAAGCGTTAGCATGAACAACCCTGCCGCGCAGCGAAACCTGTTCACTTTAACTTTGCACCAGCTCACTCACTATGAATTATCCAGTTATACCCCCCTTTGTCAGTTGCATAGGACTAAGAATTTTTTCTAACTCAGACCGGCTTAAATCCGTCATTTGTTCGGCCACATCGATAACAGCGCGGTCTTCAGCATAAGCCGTCTTGGCGATTTTTGCGCCGAGTTCATAACCAATTATCGGGTTGAGAGCGGTAACCAGTATCGGGTTTTTATCCAGTGCTTTTTTGATATTCGCTTCATTGACGCTAAAACCCGCTATCGCTTTAGTGGCTAATACGTTAGCGCCATTAGCCAGTATCTCTATGCTCTGTAACAAGTTATAAGCAATCACGGGCAACATCACATTAAGCTGGAAATTACCTGACTGACCGGCAACGGTGATGGTTGCATCATTACCAATGACCTGTGCGCAGACCATAGCAACCGCTTCCGGGATAACCGGATTGACTTTTCCAGGCATAATGCTGCTACCAGGTTGCAGTGCTGGCAGTGCAATTTCACCGATGCCCGCCAGCGGCCCGCTATTCATCCAGCGTAAATCATTACTGATCTTCATCAGGCTCACAGCCAGCGTTTTTAACTGCCCGCTCAGCTCAACCGCAGAATCCTGAGTGCTTAATGACTCAAATTTATTATCATTGCTGGTGAATGCCTGCCCCGTAATCGCTGATAACTGGCTTGCAAAGGCCACGGCAAAGCGCTCATCTGCATTGATGCCGGTACCCACTGCTGTGCCACCTTGTGCCAGTGCATTTAAGCGCGGTAAGGTATCCATGATCCGGGCTTTTGCATTGCGAATCTGGGCTTGCCAGCCTGATATTTCCTGTTTCATTGATACCGGCATAGCGTCCATTAAGTGGGTACGCCCTGTTTTCACAATATGTGCAAGACTATCGGCTTTATCAGACAGCGTTTTCTCCAGTAAATCCAGTGCTGGTAAAAGCTGTTCAGTAACAGCCTGACTGGCACTCACCTGCAAGGCCGTCGGTATCACGTCATTTGATGACTGGCCCATATTGACATGATCATTCGGATGAATGGCGACCTTATCTTGCTGGCATAAATTCGCGATCACTTCGTTGGCATTCATATTGGTACTGGTACCGGAACCGGTCTGAAAAACATCAATTGGAAAGTGCTTGTCATGTGTACCATCAGCCACAGCCTGTGCATGCTTTACAATCGACTGCATCAGCTTTTCATCGAGGAAACCCAGCTCTGTATTGACCTTAGCGCAGGCAATTTTTACCAGTCCCAGCGCTTTAATAAAAGCTCTTGGCATGGTTAAGCCACTGATTGGAAAATTATCAACAGCACGCTGTGTTTGCGCGGCATATAAAGCACTCTGTGGAACCTGTAGTTCGCCCATGCTGTCTTTTTCTATACGATATTTCATTCTGTTACCTGTAAACGATGGTTTTAAAGCCGAGATTGATGCTCAATGCGAGATGATCAATGCTATAATAATGCATTAATTTTTCCCTAATCAATACAGAGCATAGCAAGTTTATATGGAACTCTCAGAACTAACAGCAATTTCTCCGGTCGATGGTCGTTATGGCAGCAAAACGGCTGATTTACGTACAATTTTCAGTGAATATGGCTTGATATATCATCGCTGCCTGGTTGAAGTTCGCTGGTTACAGGCTTTAGCTGCTGAAACTGCAATTAAAGAAGTACCCGCTTTGAGTGATGCTGCCAATCAGGTACTCAACAACATTATTTCTGATTTTGCTCTGGCTGATGCCGAACGGGTCAAGGCTATCGAAAGCACGACCAATCACGATGTAAAAGCCGTTGAATATTTCTTAAAAGAAAAAATCATGGGTAATGCCGAGCTTGAAGCGGTTAGTGAATTTATCCACTTTGCCTGTACTTCAGAAGACATCAATAACCTGTCTTATGCACTGATGCTGTTGAATGGCCGTAAAGATTCATTTTTACCTTTTGCTGATCAGGTCATCGCCAAGACTAAAGAACTGGCTCTGGAATATGCAGAACAGCCCATGCTGAGCCGCACACATGGCCAGCCAGCCAGTCCCAGCACCATGGGTAAAGAGTTTGCTAATGTGGTTTACCGTTTACAGCGTCAGCGTGAACAAATTGCCGCTATTGAAATCATGGGTAAAATTAATGGTGCAGTCGGCAATTACAATGCTCACCTGTCAGCCTACCCTGAACTCGACTGGGCCGCTTTTGCTGAAAAGTTTGTCACCTCATTAGGGCTGACTTTTAATCCTTACACCATTCAAATTGAACCACACGATTACATGGCAGAATTGTTTCATGCGATCAGCCGCTTCAATACCATCCTGATTGATATCAGTCGTGATATCTGGGGCTATATTTCAATCGGTTTTTTCAAACAAAAAACCATTGCCGGTGAAGTCGGCTCCTCAACGATGCCACATAAAGTTAACCCGATTGATTTTGAAAATGCCGAGGGCAATTTAGGTCTGGCCAATGCTTTATTTGATCACCTGGCGCTTAAGCTACCTGTTTCCAGATGGCAGCGTGATTTAACCGACTCAACCGTACTCCGAACCTTAGGTGTTGGCTTTGGTCACTCAAATATCGCCTACTCTTCGCTGTTACGCGGTTTAAATAAACTCGAGATCAATGCTGAGAAGCTCAATCAGGACCTTGCTGAGAACCTTGAAGTACTGGCCGAGCCGATTCAGACCGTTATGCGACGCTATGGCATCGAAAAGCCATATGAGAAACTAAAAGAGCTGACACGTGGCAAACGTATCACACAGCAAGACTTGCAGACATTTATCAGCAAGCTTGAAATACCGGATGATGCGAAACAGCAATTACTGGCTTTGACGCCTCACAACTATATTGGTAATGCAGTTGAGCAGGCAAAAAATATCTAACCAGCCATTACAATTGCTCGGACACCTGACTACCGAGCAATTTTTTAATGAATACTGGCAAAAAAAACCGTTATTAATCCGCAATGCCATTGATGACTTTGAATCATTAATCTCAGCCGATGAACTGGCAGGACTGAGTCTTGAAGATCAGGTTCAGTCACGTATTATCATCGAGAAAGATGCTGACAAACCCTGGAAAGTTATTTACAGCCCGTTAGAAGAAAATGTGTTTGCAGAAATGCCTGAAACACACTGGACATTGCTGGTCAGCGATGTTGAAAAACACATTCCGGAATTCACTGAAATCACCGATCAGTTCCGCTTTATCCCGGACTGGCGTATCGATGACTTAATGATCAGCTATGCTCCTGAAGGTGGCTCTGTTGGTCCGCACATTGATCAGTACGATGTCTTTTTGCTGCAGGCACACGGTCAGCGGCGCTGGCAAATTGGCTCCAAACCTGTCGAAGATGAAGACTTTATTGAAGGCCTGGAAATACGCGTTTTAAAAGAATTTTTTGCCGATCACGACTGGGTATTAAACCCCGGCGATATGCTGTATTTGCCGCCTAAAATTGCCCACCATGGTGTAGCGTTAAATGACTGTCTCACCTACTCTGTCGGTTTCCGGGCTAACAGCCATAATGAGCTGGCAGCCTCCTACGCCGACGAATTATTGCATAACAATAATAATCAAAAACGCTACAACGCTATCGACTTTCAGGATCACCCGGCCGAGATCACGGGCGAGACTATTCAACAGTTAAAAAACATACTGGTGTCCAGCCTGCTTACAGATTCGGCACACATTGAAGAATGGTTCGGACACTTTATAACCGATCAGAAGTTTGAACTCGAAACACTGCCTGATCAGGAATTTACCGGCACAGATGAAGTGTATCAATTTATATCCACTGTCGAATTCCTGAGCCGTCATCCGGCCATTCGTTTTGCATTTATCAGACACGGTGAACATTCAGATGTATTTATCAATGCAAAAAAATACACAACATCCACAGTCTTTGCTGAAACCATATGTGACGACAGGCATTTATCAACAGCGACACTACTGAAGACTGTTTGCAGCGATGAAGAAAAAAATGTTTTGCTAGAATGTCTTAATCAGGGCTACCTGTATCAGTGAGCGCAGACAAAATAATCATACGTGATGCTGACTGGCTGCAGGATAATTCGGATCTAAAATATATCCGCAGGGAAGTTTTTATTGTCGAACAACAGGTACCTGAGGCAATGGAATGGGATGAGCAGGATTTATCAGCGCTACACTGTCTGGCTATTGTAAATAATAAAGCCGTTGCAACGGCACGACTTCAGCGTAATGGTCAGCTAGGGCGTATGGCCGTATTAAAAGAATACAGACACCGCGGTATTGGCGGCATGCTTTTAACACACCTCATCAATAAGTACCCGCTACCAATTTCTACACCTCTTTTTTTACATGCGCAAAAACATGCTGTAGACTTTTATAAAAAATATCACTTCATCAGGGATGAAAATGAATTCATGGAAGCCGGGATTCCACATTATTTAATGACAATGAGAAACGATAAGTAAGCATGAAGCCATTGATTCCGCCACAGGCACCACCAGCTGATTTACCCGAGCGTTATGACCTGGGAAAAACCAATGCAGAGATTATCATCAACAGTGCCGCTGCCAACAAAAACGCAGCCATATCAATGCTCAATCAGGGCGCTCTCGCGGTGCACATTTACACTCAGGATTTAGACCCACTTGTACTTAATGATGAAGCGGTTGCGAAAAACCTATTGAAAATGGTTAAAAGCCATAAACAAATGCAAATAAAAATACTGATCAGAGACTCCAGCAAAGCCGTAAAGGGCTCTCACGCTTTACTCAGATTAGCCCAGCAACTCAGTACACATATTGAAGTCAGAGAAATTCCTCAGGCTTTTTATGAAGAAAAAGGATCTTTCATGGTGGTCGACAGAACAGGATTTTATTACCGCCCAAATGCCAGAGAGTTTGAAGGTTCTGTGAATTTCTATAGCCCGATTCGGGCAGTCAAACTGATCGATTTTTTTACTAATGTCTGGGAAAAATCAACACCTGAACCACATTTCAGGAAACTGCATATTTAATATTTCCAGGCACCAATAAAAAAGCCCCTGCAATAGTCATATCGCAGGGGCTTTTTTTATCTTAATAATGATTCATCAAGATGATTTGCCAGCATAGTCGGCAATACCCGGGTTGTTATTAACACCGATCAGTTCAGGATCATTTTGCTTAGGAATAACGTAAACATTATCTTCGCCACGGCGTCTGATCAGGTGATCACGTACCACATCCCATAACGGGCGACCTTCAGGTGTTCTGGTTACACTTGCCCAGCCCGCGACTGTATAGGTTTTTTCAGGGTCAATCGGCGTACCATCATCCAGTCGTGCATTGGTAATACGCTTGCCAAGTGTTGCAGCCGGCTCAATTGTGTAGTCCAGACCACCGACACGAACCATATCACCGCCTGACTGCAAATACGGATCCGGATCAAACAGGTTATCTGCAACGCCTTCCAGAGTATCCAGTAATTGCTTGCCAGACATTCCGCTAACATAGGTTTCACCGTAAGTCATTGAGCTCTGAGTCAGCACATCTTCCATTGTGATCCACTCGCCTTTTAGTTTACTGGTTCCCCAGCGAACACCGGCTGACATGGAGATATCCGCATCATACTCATCACGTAAAGCATTACACAAAATCTGATCCCATGTACCCATAAAGTTACCGCGACGATATAAGGTACGGTCTGCAATGGCTAATTTTTCAGACAGGATTTCTTCATAGGTTTTGCCTAAACGCTCTTTATTGTAGAAGAACTCTTTATTACGGCTTTCAATGATCTTGTCATCGTATTTTGTCTGACGCATCTGATCAATATAGGCCTGCATTTCTTTGTCAGCAGGAATCCAGTCAGTAATGATCGGCATCATTTTATAATGCATGGCTTTTACTTTACCGTCCTGAATATCAAAATCCATTACACCCAGATATTTAGAGTTAGATCCGGCATTTGTAACAAGGCAGGTATTACCCGCTACGTTCTTAACTTCAACAGGCTTTGGAATACCATCATGTGTATGGCCACCAAAGACTGCGTTCAGACCCGGTACGCGCTCGGCCATCTTGATATCAACATCCATACCGTTATGTGATAACAGTACGATTGCATCCGGCTTCTCATTTTTACGAATGCCTTTAACCAGCTCGATCATGTCATCTTCACGCAGACCGAATGACCAGTCCGGGAAAAATTCCTGAGGATTGGCATTACCAGTACGCGGGAACGCCTGTCCGATCACGCAAATACGCGCACCGCCAACATTCTTGATGACATAGGGTCGGAAGGCATGGCCGGTGTCTTCATTGAAGAGACCTGTACCATCGTATTTTTCTACCATTTCGGGATATTCATCACCAAACATCGCATCCGGTTTAACACGGACATTCTGGCCAATGAAATCACCTTTGAACAAAGTGACATTGTTTAGTACTTCATTCTCACGATAGGTAAATTCCCAGTGCCCTACCATAACATCCACACCCATGATGTTAGAGGCTTCCACCATATCAACACCACGAGTCCATAGTGAGGTACCGGAACCCTGCCACAAATCACCACCATCAATGGTTAATGTGTTTTCACGGCCACCAGCCTGCTCTGTCAGCTGATTTTTTAATGCTTTGATGTGTGCATAACCACCCGTTTTACCGTATTTGCGTGCCGCGTTTTCAAAATCGATATAGGTATAGGCATATGACTCTGGACTATTGAGCTGCATGCCCATTTTTTGCATTAATTTACTGCCAACAATGTGTGGCGGACGACCAAATGCATCACCCACACCTAAATTGACGTTAGGCTCACGAAAATGAACCGGGTTAAGCTGTCCATGCACGTCTGTAATGTGGAATATACGCGCATTACCTTTCATCGGCAGGTCATAAAAGCCCGCAGGCATCGCAGATGATGTATCAGTTTTGCCCGCTGAAGCAGCAGTATCCTGATCTGATGAGCAGGCAGGAAGCATAGTAGCGGCAGTCCCTGCACTCATTATTTTCAAGAACTCTCGACGGTCTATATATTTCATAAAATTAGATCCAGATGGTAAATGTTTGTAATTATTCGATTATGTCAGTGTTATATGTATTTTATCCGATTATAATGCGGGTCGCGGTTAACAGCGGCTGGCATTAAAAGCTCACTTATCTATTCGATTTATATCGATTTATTATTTTTAAGTGCCCATATATTAAAACATATTAGTCATTAAGCAAATGAATCATTTATCTATACTTAGTTTTTCTCTACAACTACGCAGCGCATTAAAAACATTAACCACACTGTTGGCAGGCTTATTGGTTTATTCACCGCTCACTTTCGGCGATATCGTTAAACCCGCGCTGATAGAGATTAGTATTTATAATAGCGGGCACTACCGTATTGAGCTCCGTGTCAGCATCGAGGCCATGATGACGGGAATTGATGCACGCTATAAAAACACTCAGGACTCACCAAATGCTGAGGCCTATGACCGGCTGCGTGCCATGCCAGCAGAGCAGCTAGCGCTTGAATTTGAAAGTTTCAAATCCCGTTTAACATCTGAAGCATATTTAAAATTTGATGATAAAAAAACACATCTACAGATAGCAGAAGTCAATATACCTGAACCGGGCTATTTAAAAGTACCACGTACCAGCCTGATCATCATGCAAGGGCAGGTCGATAAAGACGTTGAAAAGGTTATCTGGTATTACCCTCAAAGTTTTGCCGATAACGCTGTGCGCCTGCGCCAGGTTGATAAAGAAAAACAAAAATGGCACTGGTCAGGCTGGCAATGGTTAAGAAAAGATAAGCCCAGTGAGCCCTTCAGCCTGTCTGAAGTGTTTAACCCGCCAACTTTATTAGAGACCATTAAAACCTACACTGGCGCGGGCTTTGACCATATATTGCCCAAAGGGCTTGATCATATTCTGTTTATCTTAGGCATATTCTTGTTAAGCCTGAAAATGAGACCGCTATTATGGCAGGTGACTATGTTCACCCTGGCTCATTCGATTACTTTGTCGTTATCCATGCTCAACATCATCAGCTTACCCTCAAACATTGTTGAACCACTGATTGCACTGTCGATAGCCTACATAGCCATAGAGAACATTTTTATTAAGGATCACGATGAAAAAGCCAGAAACAGCCGCTTAGCCATCGTCTTTGCTTTTGGCTTATTACACGGACTGGGATTTGCCAGTATGCTGGCTGACTTTGGAATGCCGGATAATGCTTTTGCAACCGCTTTAATCAGCTTTAATGTCGGTGTTGAGCTGGGGCAGTTATTTGTTATTGCACTGGCTTTTATAGCGGTGGGATTCTGGTTTGGTAAAAAGCAATGGTACCGTCAGGCCATCATTATCCCCTGCTCTGCAATGATTGCCCTGACGGGATTGTACTGGACGTATGACAGAATCGTTTTTTAAAGTTAAATACTTTGCTGTTTTTTAAAATATACAAACAACCGGTAAGCTAATAAACCGCTAAGAATAATAGCAATGATAACCGGCTGGCGAAAATCAGCCCGTGTCATCCAGAAGTAATGAACAACAGCCATCAGTGATATCGGATAAATCATCTGGTGCAGGGTTTTCCAGCGTCTTTTCAACCTTTTCATCATTTTATTGGTAGACGTCAGCACCAGTGGAATTAATAAAATAAACGTTGCAAAACCCAGCGTAATAAAAGGACGTTTAATAATATCTTTAACAATTTCATTCCAGTCAAAATACTGATCAAACCATACATATGCCAGCAAGTGTAGGCTGGCATAAAAAAACATAATCAAGCCGAGCATTCGGCGCACTCGAATCAATGCCGTTAAACCCGCTATTTTTCTCAGCGGTGTTACCGCTAATGTAAAGAGCAATATATACAGCGCCCAGTCACCCAGAGTACGAATAATGGTCTCGGCCGGGTTTACCCCGAGCCCCTGATTAAAGCCGTTCCAGACAAGATTCATTAATGGCAACAAACACAATATAAAAACAGCGGGCTTAATAAGAGCCGGATTATACAAACTAGATGAGTATTTATTTGAGTTGATAACCGTATCCATTAAAAGTTTTTCTTCAAATCCATACCGGCATATAAGTGGGCGACCTGCTCTGCATAACCGTTAAATATTTGTGTATCATGCTTCGGTGCCCAGAACGGTTCACCGATTTTTCTTTCGGTTTTCTGGCTCCATCTTGGGTGGTCAACTTGCGGATTAACATTGGAATAGAAGCCGTATTCTTTAGGACCGATTTTATTCCAGGTTGAGAGCGGCTGATGCTCAGTGAAGCGTATTTTCACAATTGATTTGATACTTTTAAAGCCGTATTTCCAGGGCACCACCAGGCGTATGGGCGCGCCATTTTGATTGGGTAAATCATTGCCGTATAAACCCACAGCCATCAGTGTCAGTGGATTCATTGCTTCATCGATGCGCAGGCCTTCGGTGTAAGGCCAGGGCAGCACTTTTAGCACTTGCCCCGGCATCCGTTTAGTATCATACAAAGTCACAAACTCTACATACTTAGCCTTGGATGTCGGTTTAAACTGCTTGATCATGTCCGCTAAAGGGAAACCAACCCAGGGTATAACCATTGACCAGCCTTCTACGCAGCGAAAACGGTAGATACGTTCCTCCAGTGCATACGGTTTTATAAAATCTTCGAGATTAAAAACACCCGGCTTTTCTACTTCACCCTCGATGGCGACTGACCAGGGATCAGAATTGAAAGACTTTGCTTTTTGAGCCGGATCATATTTACTCGTACCAAATTCATAAAAATTATTGTAACCGCTGACGTCGCTAAAATCTGTCAGTTTATCGGCTGCACTGAATGCACTTTTTGGCAGATCACTGTATTTACCGGCAGCTGTTTTGGCGTGCGATAATGATATGTGGCCGCCAGTCAGAAGAGCAGCTGAGCCGAAGCCAATTTTTTTAATGAATTCACGTCTGCCTTCAAATACCTTCTGATCGGTGATTTCAGATGGCAAGATGTCGTCTGAACTTTTAATAATAATGCTCATAATTAACCTCGTAAGTGTCAATAAAGAGACACTGATACAGATCAAAAGTTCATGGTATTGACAGAAATATTCAAAGCAATCATCAAGATTGCAGTACGACAAAGTTTAATCAGTACTCCGCCAGCAGGCGTTCAATCGATGATTTAACACCAGCCACCTCAAATGGTTTATTGCAAATAGCTGAAACACCAGATTGTTGTACTGTCGTCAGAATGCGCTGATTCTCTTCCGAGGTAACCATTAATAGCGGCACCGATTTTTGACTGCTTTCTTTGCGAATATAATCCGTTAATGCCTGTCCATCGATATCGGGCATATGGTAATCCGTTATGATTAAATCAAAAAATTGCTTATCAATTAAAGCAATGGCGGCTGCCCCGCCATCAGCCTCAGCAAAGTTCTCAACCCCCATATCTGTCAGTACGCGCCTGATTTGTTTGCGAGAAAAAGCACTATCATCGACGATTAATACGTTCAAATCTTCAATAATGACATTTTCGAGATGCAGCTCATCAGGCTCAAGATAATCAAGTGAGTTGTATAGCGCTTTTCTGAACTGGGAAGCTTCAAAAGGCTTGGGCAGTAATGCCGTGATACCAGCCTGTCTTATCGGGTCCAGCATTTCTGTATGTGTTTCGCTGGATATCAAAATATAGGCAATGTCCATTAAATCATCCTCAGCGCGTATCATTTGCACTAGATCAAGGCATGACATATCCGGCAGGTACATGGCGCTTATGGTTAAATCAAAATGTCTGGATTGCATATGTTTAAACGCTTCACCGCCCGTTTGCACATATTCAATAAACTCAATACCTGCCTCGTTCAGCTCATTAGTGATGATTTTTGCTTGTGTCGATGATGGTTCAACCATCAACACCGTCAATTCATTCAGGGTTTTCAATGCTTTCAATCTCTTGATGTTAAGGTAAGATACGGCTTTAAAAATAAGTTTAGCAGCAAGTCTGTAATCCGCCATAAAATGTCTAAAAATTACATACCCTGGATAGACCCTGAGAAACTGGAATTCCCGCCAGTCAGTGAAGCATGGGATGAACCTAACGGCATCCTCGCTGCCGGTGGCGACCTGTCAGAGGCTCGCCTTATAGAGGCCTATTGTCACGGTGTTTTCCCCTGGTACAACGAAGATGAGCCCATTTTATGGTGGTCACCCAATCCGCGCTGTGTATTAAAACCGGCAGATTTAAAAGTTTCCAAAAGCCTCAGAAAAACCATCAACAAAAAAAAATATGCCATCACATTTGATCACTGCTTCAGTGAGGTCATCAGCGCCTGTGCTACTGGCAGAGAAGCAGCGGATAGCCACAGTTCCGGCACCTGGATTTCTGCTGAAATGAAACAGGCGTATATCGGTTTACACCAAAGCGGCTATGCACACTCTGTCGAGTGCTGGTTAGGTAAACAGCTGGTGGGTGGTTTATATGGGCTGGCAATAGGCAAGGTATTTTTTGGTGAGTCAATGTTCAGCCGGGAAAATGATGCATCTAAAGTCGCATTTGCTACGCTTTGTGAAAAACTAACTATCAAGGGCTTCGAGTTGATTGACGGACAGGTCTACTCACCTCACCTCGAAACCCTTGGCTTTACTTTAATTGAACGCAGCGAATTTGTAGCAAGTCTGAAAAATTTAACTAATAAAAGAGAAAAATCAATTTTTAACAGATCACTTATTTTTTAAGAAGTTATAAAAATTTTGTTTGCTGATGGCAGCCACTTCCTCAACACTCAGATTACGTTCGTTGGCCACACACTCGGCCACGTATTTGACATAGCCAGGCTGATTTTGTTTTCCTCTCATCGGAACAGGCGCCAGATAAGGCGAGTCAGTTTCAATTAAAAAACGATTCTCAGGTACTTTTCTGATGACCTCCCGGATCTGCTCTGCTGTTTTAAAAGTTGCTATACCACTGAATGAGATATAGAGGTTCTGATCCAGCGCTGCTTTTGCAAACGCCCAGTCCTCTGTAAAGCAGTGAATAACGCCTCCGCAATCCTGCACTGATTCCTCTTTAAGTATTTTAAGTGTGTCGGCCTGTGCCTCTCTTGTGTGCACAATAACAGGTTTGCTAACGGTTTTAGCGGCGCTAATGTGATGTCGAAAACGTAGCTTTTGCCATTCGGGCTTATCTTTTTGATAAAAGTAATCTAAACCTGTTTCGCCAACCGCAACGACCTCCTCTTTTGATGCGTATTGCAATATGGTCTCAACACTGAGTGCATCACCTACTGCATGTGTAGGATGCATACCAGCAGATACCGATATCTGGGCATAGTCTTTTACCGCATCATACATTTTATCAAAGCCATATAAATCAATACAAACACACAGCATATGCTCTACATTATTAGCTGAAACTTCTTTCATTAATTCATTAATATTGTTTTGATAACCATTCAGATCGATACAATCTATATGACAATGTGAATCTATAAACATTTACTATTTCTCACCTGTTAAATGGATTTATTGTGCTGGTTTTAATTCATCGCTTACGAGTAATCCAAGGGAACAACACACAAGATAACCGGGATAAAAATCTGGGGGATTTAAGAAAAGAAATTAATACCATACCTGTGTTTGTGACCACGGTAACTGGCGTAGTGAACAAACTAAAGCAGTAATAATATCAGATGCCGGGGTAATTAACATCTGAAAAAATCTACCGCAGGCAGCAGTATGTATGTGTCATACAACGCTTAAAGTGACAAGCCACTGAATGTTTGTTCTGCCCACTCAATTGAGCGTATATAGTAATCAGATAACTCAGATGAATCCAGCTCATTTATCTCGTTTAGCTTGTTTTTATTGAGGCAGCACTTTTCGTAATCTATAACGCACTGCAGGGTTTTACCCATAAATCCTTGTAGCAGCAGAGCCTGCCTGAGCTCATTACTGATAGCTAACTCATCAATGATGTGTTCCATAGACTGATCAAGCATAGCATCGAGTACGGATAACAAGCCTACTGTAAAGTAACTATTTGCATCTTCAGCGCCGACCTGCTCGGCAAGAATTTCACACATTTTCCCCCTGATGAGAGCCAGCTTTGACAGCTCTGTTGGTTTATCATCAACTCCGGTAAGTACGATAATGATAGCCAGTTTTTTGATTGCATCACGGCCTAAATAAACGATCGCTCTGCTGATTGAATTAATCTCATCGATATTAAAGCCTGCACTGTTAACCAGTCTTAATACCCGGTAGCTAAAACTGACATCCGAAGATATCAGTGCTTCAAGCTCAGTAAGGTCAAGCTCCGGATCAAGAATTCTCGAGAGTGTTTTAATAACAGGTAAAAGAATAGTTGGAACTGATTTTTGTGACGTCGTATCTGGTCTGCTAAGAAAAAAACCCTGTAGATAATCCACACCAAGATTAATCAAGTTTGGTATTTGCTGATAATCTTCTATATTTGTACCGATTATTTTGCAGTTGTGTTGTTTAGCTACCTGAGCAGATTGTATCAACTGTTCTTGAGTTAGTGACTGTGTATCACACTTAATAACATCAAATAACTGCATCATTGCGGCAGAGCTTTTTTCAGGTTTGAAATGATCAATAGCCAGCTTTATGCCTTCTGACGACAGGCGGGTTAATACTTCAAAATGTTTATCTGACAGTGGCTTAGAAATATCAAGTTCAAATGTAATAGCCAGAGAACCAAATGGAATATCAAAAATATCCTCGATATCATCAATATAGTCATCGCAAATATTAATATAGCAATCATGCCCAGATGTTATTTTTTCAATGCCAATATCTATCACCGATGATAACATCACTTTTGATGTCGCCAGATCCGCAGAGTCGTATACTGCACTATCATTGAATCCGTCACGATATAACAATTCATAACCGTGCAGGTTGTATTCGACATCAAATATGGGCTGTCTCGCCAAAAATATATCAGGCATTCTTATCCATAAATCCATAAAATTATTTAATACTTAATATAGACGATAATTCAAATTATGCCATTTGTTTGCAATACATAAGACTTACCTCTATACCTTATAGAATAAGACCTGAATGAAAGCATCCTGAATATGACTAATACTCGATTACGATTAAAATCTGTAACAGTTTCTAAATGAATAATTCGTTTTAATATGCAAACATGCCGGTAAACACTGTGCTAAAATCCTACTCTGTTTCCAGTTGCTGTCTTACTCATGCAGATATGATTTTGCTTGAATTCTTATTATCTCTACTGGAAAAATCAATTGGTGGACACTGGCATCTGGTTACCTATTTATCTGCCGATATGTGCATTATTGATATCGATAAAGAAGCTGGAAAAGAGCTATATAAGAAAAACCTGACAGCGGATAATTCACCACTAATAATTGCTTTGACATCCGACGGATTAATAAATGCCGGAAAATATCGATTAGAAAAACCATTAAGAACATCTGATTTTATTTCACTGATCAAAACTTTACTTGAAACTCATCCGGAGATTGGGCGAGAAGAGGACAGCCATGCAACACTAGATACAAGTTCTCAAGTCTCCTCAGGGATTTCATCGAAAAATAAAAAAATTGCCAATATAGAAATCTGCCGCCCTATAAAAGAACGCTTATTTAACTTCCTCATGAAATGCAAGAACAGGAGCCGCTCTGTATTAAGAATAAATCATCATGGTTTAACACTGTACATCGATTTTATATCACAACAATGCTACTACAAAGACGACTTACTAACACTCTCATCATTATTTAAAGCAGATTTAAATGCACTGCTGATCACTGAGATCGTGCAAGAAGACTTAACAAGGCTGATTGATAATCTCAAGCATAAATCTATTGATGAGTTATTGTGGTACTCAACCCTACTCGGAGCTTCAGGAGAGTTAGACGAATCAATAGATACTAAAACATTACTACATCTGCGTCGATGGCCTAATCTGAAATCACTGTACCACTTACCCGTACATTTATCATTAACGGCTTATATGACAAGTCACACAAACACAATAACAGAAGTGATTAGCACAACCGGTATCAACAAAGACATCACTGTTAATTTTATTAACGCCTGCTTAGCCATGAACTATCTGGTGACAGACAGTAACAGGCATACCATCAGCAACAGCACGTTCATTAATAAAAGCAACACCATTCATTTATTTGGCCGATTACGAAAGAGATTCAGTATAAGCACGACGAGCTGAGTCGCATAGGCTAGACCCACACGATATAAACCTATGCGTTTACATAAGATCACAGATACTTTCATGAGTATACATTTCAACTACAATTAGATTAATTGGCTTTTAAGCAACACAAAACCGTCCAATCTGAGGTAGATTTTTGTCATATTTCAAGTTTATTTTTACAGGTACGCCCGGCTCTGGTAAGACAAGTGCTATCAGCGCCTTAAGTGATAATCCGCCGATAACATCAGCCGCTTCTGTCAGTCAAGAGCTCTCAGATATCACATCTGGACAAAAAATTTCAATGGATTTCGGAGAAATCACACTAAAAGAGAACATCAAAGTACACTTATACGGTATACCTGGACAGGAACGATTCAGGTTTTTATGGGAAACAATTACCAGAGGCAGCATAGGCTTAATTATACTGGTAGATAACAGTAGACCTTCGCCATTAGACGACCTCGATATATATCTGGATAATTTCGCAAGCTTTATTAGCGAAACAGGTGCAGTTGTTGGTATAACTCACATGGATACAGCCGGTAAATGTACAACAAGCCTGGAAGATTACTACACACACCTTGAGCAACGTGGCATCACACTGCCGGTATACCAGACAGATGCAAGAGACCTTAACGACGTACTTTTTCTACTGGATACATTAATGGCAATTATTGAATACAGTCAACTGATAAGCTAAACGCCCTGCTTACAAACACAAAGAGCACTCATCAACCGGCTAAAAATCATAGCAAACAAACACTCCGCTAATGATTATCGAATTAATCTAAAGTGTCACACATTTGTTACAGCATGACATTAAATTAAAGCAATCAAGTTCAATCCTCAGTGAATTAGTCATTAATTGTAATAAATTCGTTACAAGTTCAATATATAAGCTCTTCATTATTGATGTGCTTCAATAAGGCGTGATAAAAATACTCCATCAAAAATAATAAAGCAGGAGAATCAGGATGGACAATTTATCTAACGAACGCAGAGACAGAACTCGCCTGGAATTACAAAACCTTATTAAAGATCGCACACAGGTTCTTTCGCAATATTGCCTGCTCGCCGGTACCTGCTCAAAAGCAGCCAATGATAATATTCAGGAAACGGATAACGACAAATTTCTATTGCAAGAGTTTTGTGAAAACCTCATAGACTATCTGGCAAGAGGCCATTTTGAACTCTACCAGCGTATTAATAATGGTGCAGAACGTCGTCAGGATATTGTAGAGCTGGCCAATAAATTCTACCCCCGTATTTCAGCAACAACTGACTATGCCGTTGACTTTAATGACGCATATGATCAGAGTCTGACAAAAATTGGCAGCTTCGATCATTATGGTGAACGCTTATCAAAACTTGGAGAGGAACTTGCCATCCGTTTTGAACTGGAAGATAAGTTAATCAGCTCATTACTAGCTGCATCAGACGACCTGCCGGAAGCACTTTCTGCATAACAAGCAATAAAGGATAATTTATTATAAATTATCCTTATTCTCTGGTATGTTAGCGGCGTATTCTCCAGCAATGATGGATAGCCTTAGGCCGGTTGAAATCTTCCGGCATTGTGGCTTTAGTAATATCCTGAACAGTGAAACCTCGGTCAGTCAGGGCTTCTTTATCCAGTTTAAAAGACTTCATATTATTGGAAAAGATTAACACACCGCCTTTTTCTAAAGATGCCATGCAAGCCTTAATTAAAAACAAATGATCCCGTTGTATATCAAAGCTGGATTCCATTCGTTTGGAATTTGAAAAGGTTGGCGGATCTAAAAATATCAGATCAAATTTCTTTTTGTTTTCTTTCAGCCACTGAATACAGTCGGCATGAATAAACTGAAACTCCCTGCTATCAAAGTTATTGAGTTTAAAGTTACGTTTTGCCCAGTTCAGATAAGTATTTGACATATCCACAGTGGATATTGAACGGGCTCCGCCTGCAGCTGCATAAACACTGGCTGTTCCTGTATAAGCAAATAAATTCAGTACTCTTTTATCATTACTTTCTTCACGGATTAACTGTCTGACCAGGCGATGATCAAGAAACAAACCGGTATCAAGGTAGTCTGTCAGATTAACATCAAACAACAGCCCCGATTCATTGACGGTGAAAAATTCCTTATCCTGCCGCTGTTTTTCATATTGCGCAACACCGCGCTGGCGCGCTCTGGTTTTAAAAACCAGATTTGAGCCATCGTCACCGGTAACATCCTTAACCACACACTGCATTTCCAGCTGACGCTTTTTAACTTTTGAGAGTTCTATCTGACCAGGGGCCTGATATTCCTGCACATGATAGTGGTCATTATAGATATCGATCGCAAATGCAAACTCCGGAATATCTGCATCATAAACCCGGTAGCAGGATATATTATTTCTTCTGGCCCATTTTTTCAGGTGCTTAAGATTCTTCTGCAAGCGATTGCGAAAGGTGATGGCCTGCTCACTTAGTTCATCGATGGTGACCGGTTTTTGTTCTTCAAGCAGCGGTAAAATCAGATAATGATTAAGCTGACAGGTCATCGCACCGTTAAAAAACTTATTGGTTTTATGTGCCCGCAGTGCGATATTTTTCAACAGCTTTTCATTACAACTGAAGACCGAAGCCTTCCAGTCTTCAAACTTTAGTTTTAATACATCGCCCAGATCAGAGTACAGATAACGCAGTGATTCTTCATCACCGAGGCGTTCACCATAAGGAGGGTTTGTTATGACTAAACCTGGCGTCATATACGCAGCAGGTTGACACTCGTCGAGTGTTTGCCGGCGTATTTTAATAAAATCAGAGAGCTCCATAGACTCGATATTGTCATGCGCCGCTTCAACGGTTCTGGCGTCTTCATCAAAGCCATAACAAACCGGTAGCTTATTTGACTCTAAAGCTTTATAAAAATCTTCCGAGGCTTTTGTTTTTATTTCATCCCAGTACGCTGAGTCGTGGCCTTTCCAGCCGATAAAACCATAATAGTCTCTCAGTACGCCGGCAGCGACGCCTGCCGCCATCAGTGCACCTTCGAGTAGAAAGGTAGCTGAGCCACACATAGGATCGAGCAAGGTACCGCCTGCTTTTGCAATTTCAGGCCAGCCAGCCCGCAATAAAATAGCTGCGGCAAGATTTTCCTTCAGTGGTGCGGTAACATTCGTAACACGGTAGCCGCGCTTGTGCAGTGACTCACCGCTCAGATCAATACTGATAGTGGCTTCATCATTATTAAGATAGAGATGCAAACGCAAGTCTGGCTGATAGCGTTCGACATTAGGACGCGCATCATGCTTTTCAACAAACTGATCGACGATGGCATCTTTAACTTTTAATGCAGCATAGTGGCTGTTCGTCATTTCAGAATTAGACACCACGGCATCTATTGCAAAGGTGGATAACAACTCCAGATGCTCATCCCAGTTTATATTCTGTACCATGGCATACAGTTCATCTTCATTAGCAGCGGGTGCCGTATAAACCGGCATTAATACCCTGCTCGCAAGCCGAGAGTACAGGCAGACATTATACGCATCATGAAGACTGCCATCGAACTCAATAACAAAGCGTTTCAAACGCGGCTGTGAAATACCAAGGGACTTCAACTCATCAATTAATAAGTCTTCCATACCTTTAGCAAAGATAACTCTGAACAATGTAGACATTATAGAGACCTGGTTTCGATGATTTTTTTAACCTGAGCAAGATCTTCCGGTGTATCAACACCATGACCCGGTAACTCAGCCGCTTCTGCTACATGTATTTTTTTACCATTCCAGAGAATTCGAAGTTGCTCCAGCGACTCATGTTTTTCCAGACTGCACACCGGCAACTGTGAATACTCTTTTAAAAAACTAACCCGGTAAGCATAAATACCAATATGACGCTGGTACAGGGCAAGCTCATCAGCTGCGATTGTGTTATCACGGTCATAAGGAATACCTGCCCGGCTAAAATACAGTGCAAAGCCATTGATATCACTCACCACTTTAACAACGTTCGGGTTTGTGACTTCATCGTGTGAAGTGAGTGCCGCACTTAAAGTAGCACATACTGCCTGCGGGTTTTTATGCAGGTTTGCAGCCACCTGTTTGATAATTTTTGCCGGCGTTAACGGTTCATCACCCTGTAAATTAACAACAATGTCTTCATCTTTCCACTGCATTTTTTGCGCAACTTCGACAATCCGGTCGGTGCCGGAGACATGATCCGGTGATGTCATGCAAACAGTGGCACCAAAAGCTTTTGCAACACTGGCAATGCGCTCATCATCTGTCGCAACAACCACTGTTTCGGCACTTGCTTTACAGGCGCATTCATATACATGCTGGAGCAAAGGTTTACCGCATAAATCAACCAGCGGTTTTGCCGGAAAGCGACTAGAAGCATAACGCGCCGGGATGACTATTTTGAATTCATTCACTGTCTTTATCGTCTTTTGTTGCTGCTAAAGAGCGCGCCTCTTCCACCAGCATAACCGGAATACCGTCTTTTATTGGATAGGCCAGCTGATCATTCTGACAAATTAGTTCCTGAGTGTTTTTATCAAACTCAAGTTTAGACTGACATTTTGGGCATACAAGAATACTTAAGGTTTTTTTATCCATGAGTTAATTGAACCACCTGTTTTTTAAAATCATTTAAGAATTGCTCAGTCAGTTTAATATCAATGGTCACATACCATAAATTATTATTGACTAGCGATTTGCATTTAACACTGTCTTTTTCTGTCATTAATACCGGCAGATCATCAGCAAAATTTAAATCTGACTCAGAGAACTGATAATGATCAGCAAAAGGATGTTCGATAACTTTGATACCGTGATCTTTTAACATATTAAAAAAGCGATCCGGATTACCAATCCCGGCGACTGCATGTACGGTTGTGCGGGTGAATGCGGACAATTTTTCAGTGCAGTCAGAGCCTAGTTGTTTTACATACGAAGGCTCAATAGTAAAAGAGTATTTTTGCTCACCGCCGTTATATATACACCAGCTTTGTCTGTTAAGCCTTGAGAGCGGTTCACGCAAAGGACCGGCCGGTAAACAAAAACCATTGCCAAACTGGCGCTGCTGATCAATCACTACCAGCTCAAGATCTCGTTGCAAACGATAATGCTGCAGGCCGTCATCAGCCAGGATAATATCAATTTCGTTTTGCTTGCATAGCAAGTTAGCATCTTCTACCCGGTCGGGGCCGACAACAACCGGTAATTTCGTGCGCTGAAAAAGCTGCACGGGTTCATCACCAGAAGCCTCTGCCTCAGCACCCTCATACAACTGATGTGGCCACGGCCCTGTGCCGCCATAACCTCGGGAAATAACGCCCACTTTAAGGCCGCATGATGAAAGTATGCGACATAGCTCAAGAATTAATGGTGTTTTACCGGTTCCGCCCACGGCTATATTGCCAATAATAATGACCGGTTTGGCAGCCTTAAAGGATTTAAAAACACCCAGCTGATAAGCCTTCAGACGGGCCCACACTAGCAGTCTGAACAATAGTGAAACAGGCCATAACAGAAAAGCGATCAGGTTTCTATCATACCAATAGTGATCAAGTGATTTCATAAATCAGATCAAACCGTGTTGCAGAGCTGGCATTAAGTTATACAGATACACTGTCATCAGCATCATTAAATTGAATTTGATGAAGCGCCGAGTAACTGCCGTTTTCACGTTTAATTAGTTCCTCATGTGAGCCCTGCTCTACAATATGCCCTTTATCCATCACCACAATCAGGTCTGCACTTTCTATGGTCGAAAGACGGTGTGCAATGACCATTGTCGTTCTGTTTTTAACCAGCTCTTCAAGCGCTTCCTGAATATGGCGCTCTGATTCTGTATCTAATGCCGATGTAGCCTCATCCAGAATCAATATCGGTGCATCCCTTAAGAGCGCCCTGGCAATAGCGATACGCTGGCGCTGGCCACCGGATAACTGAATCCCGCGATCTCCTACATAAGTATCAAGCCCATCAGGCAGTTCGTTAATAAATTCCATGGCATGAGCCGATTCAGCGGCTTTCAGAATGGCTTCTTCGCTGGCATCATTCATCAGCCCGTAAGCAATATTATCGCGCAAGGTGGTACTGAAAATAATGGTTTCCTGGCCAACATAGGCAATATGCTGGCGCAACGATGACAAACTATAATCACGGCAGTCATGCCCGTCTATTGTTATGCTGCCTTCATTGGTTTCATATAACCTTGGCAGCAGATTAACCAGGGTTGTCTTGCCACTGCCTGAACGACCAACAAAGGCGACAGTTTGGCCCTGTTGAATACGTAAATTAATATGATTCAGTATGCGTTTATGGCTGGTTTCATATTCGAAAGAAACATTATTATATTCTATGTCACCGACGACACCGTTTAGCTGAGTCTGACCGCTATCATTTTCTGTTTTCTGATCAAGCAGTTCAAAAATACTAATCGCCGCTGCGATCCCTTTCTGCACTTCCACATTAACATTAGTCAGGCGTTTCATCGGCGCAAATAACATCATCATGGCAATAAAGAATGACATGAAAGTACCCACATCAATCTGCTCGATGACGCCATCCATTGTGGCGACAAAAATAACCCCGGCCAACGCTATGGCAATGATCAGCTGTATAACGGGCACACTTAATGAGGTTGTCAGCGCCAGCTTTAACTGTTGCCGCCGGTTCTTGCTATTAATACTGGAAAATTCATTTGTTTCAAACTGATGACCACCAAAAATTTTAACCACGCGCTGAGCTCTGACACTCTGATCCACTATGGTACTGACATCACCCATTGAGTTTTGAATTCGCCGGCTAATAGCACGGAAGCGTTTTGAGACAACGATAATAAGTATGCCAATGAGCGGTGCTGCGACAACAAAACTTAAGGTTAAAAAAGCATTGAGGTATAACATCCAGCCAAATAGCGCAATAAGTGTTACCGTATCGCGAATTAATGTAGTGATGGCCTTTGTCGCCGCATTGGCAACCTGTTCTGTATCATAGACAAATTTTGAGATCGTTTTACCGGCTTCATTTTGATCAAAATACGCATCCGGCAACAACAGCATTTTATTAAACATTTCATTACGAATATTTAAGATAAGATTCCGGCCGATCCAGCTCATGCCATAACCTGAAACAAAACTGCCTAAGGTTCTGACCACAAAGATAGTAATTAAGCCCAGCGGTATCCAGGCAATCACATCAGGATCTTTTTTAACAAAACTGCCATTGAGCATGGGCTCCATGATGGCAGCAAAAGCTGTTTCAGTAAGGGCTACCACGACCATGCCGATAACTGACAACATAAACACCAGCCAGTACTGGGTAACATACGTCAGCAAACGTTTATACGTTTTTAGTGATTCCGGATTATTTTCTTGCATGGAAATATTTACTGCGTCTGCAAGGTAGCAATTGAAAGTTTCACCAGGCCCAGCTGGCTGGCGGCATCCATCGCAGTGACAACAGACTGATGCGGGGTTTTTGCATCTGCTCGTAAGGTAACAACCATATCTGTTTTACCGTTAGTGACTTTTTGCAGTGCAACTTTCAATGTAGCAAGCGATGTATTAACAACCTGGCGATCATTGATGTAAAAATGACCTTTGGCGTCAATGCCGATGGTAATTGATTTTTGATCCTGTACTTTTGCCTGAGCTGATGAATCCGGTAATTGCAGTTTCAGTGTTGCCTGCTTTTCAAAGGTTGTTGATACCATAAAGAAAATGAGCAGCAAAAAAACAACATCAATTAACGGCGTCAGGTTGAGTTCTATGTTGTCTTCTCTGTTAGGCTTCAAATTCACTTTGAGCTACCCTGCATCTGAACGTTTTTACTGTGCATCACATCGACCAGTTTAATCGCCTGTTGCTCCATTTCTATCACCAGTTCATCAACACGACCACGGAAATAGCGGTGAAACATATAAGCAATAATGGCCACTGTGAGCCCTGCTGCGGTGGTTGTTAAAGCCTGTGAAATACCGCCGGCTAACTCACCCGGATTACCGACACCCACAATGGTAATGGCCGCGAAAACTTTAATCATACCAACCACGGTGCCCAGCAGACCCAGAAGCGGTGAAATGGCTGCTATGGTACCGAGGGTATTCAGAAAGCGGTCCATACCATGTACCACCTGACGGCCCACTTCTTCAATACTTTCCTTCATTCTGGCACGATCTGACTGGCTGTTCATAATGCCGGTTGCAAGAATTTTACCCAGTGCGGATTCTGTACTGATAGCCTGTACTTTTGCCTGATCCAGCTGGCCTTCTTTGATCCAGTGCCATACGGTTGCCACCAGATGTTGAGGAATGATTTTACTGCGGCGTAAACTCCAGAAACGTTCAGCCACAATGCCTAATGCAATAATTGAACAGGCAATAATTGGAAACATTAACCAACCACCTGCTTTTACAAACTCTAACACGCCCGATACTTCCTGATTCACCAATTAATAGTAGGGAATGATACTCGAAAAGGCAGTTATTTACTAACCAAAGTAGCCAGCAATTGATTAAAAATTTGTTTTTAGTCATATACTTATGCCGCATAGTCAAACTATCCCCTTAATGCTCGGTACGATGCCAGTAACGCCGTTTTTGTTGACGATAGCCCTGTGCTCGACCGAACAGAGGGCTCTGATCTAGCAACAGGCTGATTTGTCCTTTATCGGCTGTATTGAGCTGGCTAACACCCTGCTGCTGATAACGCCCCACCACCTCTGGCCGGGGGAAATCATAACGGTTCAGATAGCCAATGGAATAAATAGCTATTTCAGGCTTTACGGCTTTAATAAAGCGCATACTGGAGGAAGTTTTACTGCCGTGATGGGGCACAATTAAAACATTTGCTCGTAGCGAAAAAGCTTGCTGACTTAATAATTCATTTTCAGCTCTTTTTTCAATATCACCGGCAATCAGTACACTGTTGACAGCATTACTGATCTTTAACACACAACTGTAATTATTACGCTTACGATAACGCTGATGTTGTGGGTGCAATATTTCAAAATCGACACCATCCCAGTTCCAGCTCTGGCCTTTTATGCAGTGCTGTTTGTTTTTATGCTTGATCATTTCAATATCGCGGCCGATAACCTGAACCGTTTCAATGACATCAAGCACTGCCTGGGCGCCTCCTATGTGGTCATTATCACCATTACTGATTACAACCCTGTCGAGTTTTTTGATGCCCTGATGCCTTAAAAAAGGCACAACCACTTTTTCCCCAACATCAAAGCGCTCACTGGACCGGCCTCCCGCATCAAATAATAAATGATGGCTTTTCGTACTGATCAACACCGATAAGCCCTGACCGACATCTAAGACATGTAATTCAAACACGGCATCCGGCAAGGTAGTGACTTTATGTAACAGTAATGGCATGAGTAAAAAGACCGATAAGAATCGCGCCGGAAAAGCAGTCGGTGCAAATAATATCAGCAGCCCGATCATAGCCAGTAGCAGAGCGATGAAACTGGTCTCACTGTGCACCCAGACAGCGTATTCAAAGTCAGCCAGATAGCGCAGAAGCATCAACAGATAAGACAAACAGTCCGCAGAAATAGCGATAAATATCGCAGACAGTCCGTCATGTAACGGCGCCAATAACAGAGCCAGCATCAGCAGTGGCAAAATCAGCATCCCTACCAGCGGGATAGCCACGATATTAGCCAGTAGCGCGATCAGCGATGTTTGCTGAAAAAAATAAAAGCCAAGTGGCATTAATACCACGATCACCACCAGCTGCGGCCATAACCAGAGCAATATTTTATTTCTACCCGGCAACCTGCCAGCCAGACTGTAGCTAATGGCAGCAACCGCCAAAAACGACAACCAGAAGCCCACAGATAACACCGAGCTGGGTGATACGATCAGTACAACGATCAGTGCCAGCGACAGGCTTTGTAATACTGTTAATTGTCGGTAAAAAAACAAACCAGCATAGACCACCGCCAGCATCACGAGTGCTCGCTGTGTGGGTATCGTAAACCCGGCCAGTGCCGCATAAATATAGGCAACGATAAAGCTATAAAGTAACAAACTTCGATGACCAAAGTAAGGCTGTAAAAAGCTGATGCGGCTAACTAAACGTAATGCTGTCCAGGCAAACCCTGCCATTAATGCAATATGCAAGCCTGATATTGCAATCAGATGATTTGTGCCCGTATTGATAAACAGCTGCCAGTTTTCAGGGCTAATATCACCGCGATAGCCGATTGACAAGGCACTTAATAGCGCAGCCTCATCAGCGCCAGCATTGGCCTGTATTAGCTGGCGGATGTTAAATCGCTGGCGATCAACCAGCGACAAAGCATTCGCTTCAGCTATTTTTTTATTAAGGGAGCTTGTCCTGACATAGCCGGTAGCATGAATATTTTGCTGGTAAAGCCAGGCTTCATAGTCGAAACCACCGGGATTCTGTAAGCCGGACGGAGGCTTGAGTCTTACCATTAATTGCCAGCGATCACCCGGCCTGATATCAACCGTCGAGTAATACCAGCTCAGCTGAATACGCTCAGGTACCGCTCCTGAGTACCCCGTCAGTTTGAAGTGTTCAATATCAATGCGGAATTTAATCGCGCGCGAACCCCGCACTGGCAGGTCGACGACAACGCCGCTAATCAATATATCCTGGCGTGCCAGACTCTGATCAGGCACGGCCTGTATATAATGCCAGCCCTGTAGGCTTGCCGAGAAAAATCCTGCCAAAAGGAAGATGAACCAGTAATGCTTTTTACGACGGTAAGAAACAGCGACAGCAACAACAAGAAGCCCGCTCCAATACAGATCAGGCAAGTGGGACTGCAGCTGTAAGCAAACAACACCGGACAGAAAAGCCAGTGCACAGACAGGCAACCTTAACACTGTAGGTATTACTTTATTCATCAAACATCCTTGTTATCCGTTTGCAATCATAATGCCAGACAGGCGATAATTCACCTTTAATGTTCCGAATTACAAAGATGCCAAAACACTTACTCAAAAAGTACATGCCGGACCCAAAAACAATCCGCGAACACAAATCACTACAAATCTTCGGCAAACTGCTTCATGACCCTAACTTGTGGCATTTAAACCGGCGTTCAATAGCAAAAGCCTTTGCTGTCGGGCTGTTTTTTATGATGATGCCGGTACCTTTCCAGATGGCTCTGGCAGCCGGTGCTGCGATTATCGTCAGAAGCAATCTGCCAATTTCAGTGGTGCTGGTCTGGATCAGCAACCCGGTCACCATGCCACCTATGTTTTACTTCGCCTATAAATTCGGCGCCTGGGTACTGCAGACACCCGAAACTCATTTCAGCTTCGAGCTGTCTATCGACTGGTTACTGAACGGCATGTCGGCAATATGGCTGCCTTTCCTGTTCGGTTGCATTTTGCTCGGTACTATTTTTTCTATTCTGGGTTATCTGAGTATTCGCCTGTTATGGCGCTTATCCATCATCAATAAGATAAGCCAGCGTAAAAACTCCCGTTTAAGTTAACCGCTGCCATTTAAGTTAACCACTAAGAGTCAGTATTTATAAAATGATCTGGAAACCTCACGCCACTGTATCGGCCATTATCGAAAAAGATGGCAAATTTCTGCTGATTGAAGAGCTGATTGACGGAATAAAAGTTTTAAATCAGCCGTCAGGTCATATTGAGCCTGACGAAAGTTTTGCCAATGCGGTCATCCGTGAAACACAGGAAGAAGCCGCCGTTGTGTTTCAGCCCGAATATATTGTTGGCCTATATCGCTGGGTTTTGAATGAGAAGGAACGAACTTATATTCGTTTGTGCTTCTCCGGAAAAATGCTCAGGACACTTGAAAACCAGCCGCTTGATACCGATATTATCAGAACCCTGTGGCTCAGCTATGAAGAAATCATCGCAAATAAAGAACAGTTAAGAAGCCCTATGGTACTGGAATGCATTGATGATTATCTAAAGGGAAGCCGCTTCTCACTTGAACTGCTAAAAGATCTGGGTTAGGTATATTGGATAAAAAAAATATCATTGTGGGTATGTCCGGTGGCGTCGACTCATCGGTTGCGGCCTTACTGCTGATAAATCAGGGTCATCACGTCGAAGGGCTTTTCATGAAAAACTGGGAAGATGATGACGAGGAAGGCTATTGTGCAGCAGCGGCCGATCTGGCAGATGCCCAGTCAGTTTGTGACAAGCTCGGCATTAAATTACACAGTGTTAATTTTTCTGATCAGTATTGGGACCGTGTTTTCGAAAACTTTCTCGAAGAATACAAAGCAGGCAGAACACCGAACCCGGATATTCTGTGCAATAAAGAAATAAAGTTTAAAGCCTTTCTGGATTATGCCATTGAGCTTGGGGCTGACTATATTGCGACAGGACATTATGTCCGGCGCTCTGAAAGTGATAATAAATCACACTTACTCAAGGGTCTGGATGCCAACAAAGATCAAAGTTATTTTCTCTACACATTAGGCCAGCAACAGCTGTCAAAGTCACTCTTCCCTGTCGGCGAGCTGGATAAGCCTATCGTCAGAAAAATGGCGAATGATGCAGGCCTGATTACCTATGATAAAAAGGACAGCACCGGTATTTGCTTTATTGGTGAGCGCAAATTTAAAGAATTTCTGGAAAAATACCTGCCCGCCCAGCCCGGAGAAATTCATGACCCTGAAGGCCGGTGCATCGGCAAACACCATGGCCTGATGTACTACACTCTGGGGCAGCGTAAAGGCCTGGGAATTGGTGGTTTAAAAGACAGCGCAGAAGAACCATGGTTTAGTGTTGCAAAAGATCTCAAGAATAATATCCTGATAGCTGCTCAGGGTCAGGAAAACCCTTTGCTATATCACAACACACTCAATGCTTCACAGCTATGTTGGACCGATACAGCACCGGCTAGCGGAGCTAAATTAAAAGCAAAAGTGCGTTACCGTCAGGCCGATCAGGATTGCACAATTACTCAAATAGACGGTGATTACTGCACAGTCGCTTTTGAGCACCCCCAGCGCGCCATTACTCCCGGTCAGTCCATTGTTTTTTACGCCGGCGATGAATGTCTGGGTGGCGCTATAATCGATAATATGTATAACGAAGATCACTAATAATGCCCTATACACAAGAAGATAAAACCATCGCCTTAGCCGGTGTTTTTCAGGCCGCCCAGCTTGTTACTGAAATTGCGCGTAAAGGTAAGTCCAATCAGGCTGCAATTGAATCAAGCCTTGAAAGCCTGCTACGGTTTGATGCACCCGATGTCGTTTCGGTGTTTGGCGATCTCACCGGTGTTATACAGGGCCTGCGCACATTACAAAAGCAGCTGGACAATACGGCATATGAAAGAAACACGGATATCACTCGCTATGCCATTACCATTATTCATTTACAAAGAAAGTTAGAAAAAGATCCTGCGATGCTAGAGCAAATCACTTCTCGTCTGGACAGTATCAAATCCCAGCTTGATTACTTTGACCTGTCTCATACCAACACGATTGCAAAACTTGCCGACATCTACAAATCAACCATCAGTAATATGCAACCAAAGATCATTGTGGAAGGAGAGCAGGCCTTTTTATCTAATGGTGTAAATGCAGATAAGATCAGAGCGCTATTGCTTGCTGGAATTCGCTCAGCTGTATTGTGGCGGCAGACTGGTGGCTCTCGTCTGCAACTCTTATTTTCCAGGAAAAAATATTTCTCTTCTGCAAAACAACTCAGTGAAAAGATACAGTAAGGTAGCGCTGTGATCTGCCATAGTATCAATTATGGCAGGTATGCTTTCAGCCACCGCTATGACTGATATGAAAAGCATCTGCGAATATTTATTTCCGTTATTTAAAATAGCGGAAATAGTTTGAGTCACTTTTTAGCTACTTTGCTAAAGCACCAGTGGTAATGTTTTTTCTATTAAGTCTCTGACACTTTGCATACCATCGACCAGATTCCTTTCAATTTCTTCCATCGTGATATTATCATTACAGCGTCCTGCTCCCCAGTTTGCTATTACAGCACAGGTTGCATAATCCATTTCCAGCTCACGAGCAAGTGCGGCTTCCGGCATACCCGTCATACCAACAATATCGCAGCCATCACGCTCTAATTTATTGATTTCAGCCGCTGTTTCCAGTCGTGGTCCCTGGGTAGCTGCATAAACACCTGAATCGACAATATTACAATTAGCTGCAGACGAAGCCGAAATCATCGCCTTTCTAAGCCGTGTATTGTAGGGGTGAGTAAAATCTATGTGCCTGTCCGGACTGAAGTCATCACTGTAAAATGTATGCTCTCTTCCATATGTGTAATCAATTAACTGATCTGGAATAACAATGGTTTTCGGTGACATTTTAGCGGTGATACCACCAACAGCAGCCACGGCGATAATCTGTTCTACGCCCAGTGATTTTAATGCCCAAATATTAGCCTGGTAATTAATTTTATGAGGAGGAATCGTGTGACCATGTCCATGTCTGGCCAGAAAGACAACCGACTCAGAACATAACTCTCCGGTAATAAGAGGCGCTGAGACCGCTCCGTAAGGCGTGTGAATCATCTGCTTGTTGATAATCGTTAAATTACTTAAGTGAGCAAGACCTGTTCCGCCAATTATTGCCAATTTAGACATACTTACCTCATAGGATGATTATTAGGTGAATAATAACTCATTATTTACAACATAATCCTTAAAATATTGCTAAAATTAAATTTCTTTTTAGATGATGCTTTTGCTCATTGAAAACCTTACAGTGCCCCGGCTACTACGGGCCATCACATTGAATAACACAGGATTCTGTAAATGTCTGAAAATACAAAAGTTCAAATTGAAACTACAATGGGTAGCATTATCATGGAGCTTTACCCTGAGAAAGCGCCTATTACTGTAGAAAACTTTTTGACTTATGTGAAAGATGATTTCTTCTCAGAAACCATTTTCCACCGCGTCATCCCGAATTTCATGGTACAGGGTGGAGGCATGTTAGAAGACATGACTCAGAAAACAACTCGCGACATGATCAAAATTGAAGCAGACAACGGTCTTTCTAATGATCGTGGAACAGTTGCTATGGCCAGAACAATGGTACCGGACTCAGCAACTGCACAGTTTTTCATCAATGTAAAAGACAATTCTTTCCTTAACCATACCGCACCTACCAGCCAGGGCTGGGGATACTGTGTATTTGGTAAAGTACTTGAAGGAATGGATGTCGTTGATAAAATTGTAGCTGTGCCTACCACAACAAAAGCAGGACACGGTGACGTACCTGTTGAAAGCATTATCATCAATAAAGTCAGTATTATTGACTAATAGTGAAAGCTGATCACCCTGAAATTCTTTTTATTTCAGACCTTCACTTATCACCCGATCGCCCGCACATTATCAAACTCTTTAGCCGGTTTGTTAATGAGCGGGCTATTTATGCTGGCGCTTTATATATACTCGGCGATTTTTTTGAATACTGGATTGGCGATGACGATCCGGCTGACGGTCTGGAAAGTGTTTTCACCGCATTTGATACACTCAAAAAGAATAAAACACCGGTATATTTCATGCATGGCAACCGCGACTTCCTGATCGGTTCTGATTTTGAACAACGCGCTCACTGTCAGATCATTCCTGATCCGCAAACTATCACTATCAATCAGCAGGCGGTTGTTTTAATGCATGGTGACAGCCTCTGTACCAAAGATATTAAATATCAGGAATTTAAAACGCTTGTGCGTTCAGAAACATGGCAAAAAATGTTCACTGAGAAAACCTTAGCCGAAAGAAAATCTATTGTAGCGTCACTGAGAAAAACAAGTCAGTCTGAAACATCTATAAAAGACGAAGTCATTATGGATGTTGATCGACAGGCAGTTGAAGATTTGTTTCATACCTACAAGAACAACTATCTGATTCACGGTCACACTCACCGGCCCGACATACACCAGCTTACAGTGGATAATAAAGCCGTAACGCGGATCGTACTGGGTGACTGGTACGAAAAAGGCAGCCTGCTATCCATATCAAATAAGGATGATACAGGCGACCTTGACTATAAATTAGAAAGCTTTCAGTAAAACTAACGCTCACCGAAGCTTAAATTATCCCCCATAGAATATTTTTTGTAGTCTTTTGGCAAAACAAACAGCGATTCTTTATATTGTGTATCTTTTTTATAAGTGGTCATGATTCTCTGCAAGCCATTTAAATGCCACTGTTGTATTGGAAAACCCTTCTCGTAAACACTGCCAGTATTATAAACATTGTCAATTAACAAACACGGCGTTCTCATATCTTCCGGTGTTGCCGCAATAGCATCAACCTGCCCCGCTGAAAGAGTTTGACGATAACGCTTTAACAGATGAGCTTCTTTTATTAAGAAACCTTCAACCACTTGAGCTTCTGTACAAACTTTTTCATTCGCGGACAGCCAGTAATTATACACTGGCTTACTATCAAAAGCCGGCGCGTCCTCAATCAGCCTCCAGCTCACATTACGCTGAAATGTAAAAACTGGCATTTTCCAGTCTTTATTTTCTATAACCAGAATTGTTGAGTCATCGTGGTTAACGCTATAAATAACACGCTTCTTGTCATCATATAGGATGAAGTCACCGTCATTTGTATTATCATCAACTCTTAAGATATTACCGGCAAAAATATAACGAACCGGATACGGATCAATCCCCTTTTCTCGTTCATCAAAATGAACTGTTATTACTGAGCGGCTTTCAGCACTTATATCAACTGAAAGCATACACAATATAAGAATTAACGTGCTAGTTATTATATTCAACATTAGTTTTTTAACCCATCTTCTAGTAATTTTAAGTCAGACATTTCCAGCTCAGTAAAGCCAGCCTGCAACCTGCTCCACTCATCAAACGGGCCTCTTAGGCCACTGTTCATATGCTGTTTTAATAAATTAATAAAGGTTGTCCTGGAGTCCACTTCAGCTATTTTACAACAGTAAAAAAACCAGCGACTACCAATCGCCACATGGCCAATTTCTTCTTCATAAATAATCTTCAGACAATCAACAAATGCCATATCACCTGCATTTTCAAGTTTTTTTATCATACCCGGAGTAACGTCAAGTCCTCTTGCTTCCAGTACTCGCGGTACAAGCGCCATTCGCTCCAGAAGATTATGATCCGTTTTTAACGCCATTTCCCAGAGCCCGTTATGAGCAGTAAAATCACCGTACCGGCAGCCATGCCTTTTCAGATAAGCTGTCATAAGACTGAAGTGATAAGCTTCTTCTTTTGCTACCTTCATCCAGTCCGTATAAAAGTCATCTGGCATTCCTCTGAAACGATATGCCGCATCCAGTGCCAGATTGATGGCATTGAACTCAATATGAGCAACTGCATGAGCCAGAATACTGCGCCCTTCTGTCGAATTGATTGAGCGCCTTGAAACGGCTCTCGGGTCGACCAGCTCGGGCTTAGCAGGACGGCCAGGTACAGGTATTTTCACAACTTCTGATCCATGATCAAAGATAAACCTGCCCGCTGTAAGGTCATCAAAACACTGATATGTTTTATTAACCTTTAATTCTGGATCCGTTATCATCAGACATTCAAAGACGCGGGAGAAAAAATGTGTATTCATATGTTATGATTATACCTGATATAGAAATATTGAATAAATATATTAGAGCAGCAGATAAATGAGTTTTTACCCGCTATTAAAAACAATCCATATATCTACCGTGATTTTTAGTTTTGTGTTCTTTTTAACACGAGCCTACTGGTTGCTGCGAAAGCCCGGACTATTACAAAATAAAGCGGTAAAAATACTCCCGCATATCAACGACAGTATTTTACTATTCAGTGCCCTGGCACTTGTCTATACGGGCAAGCTATTACCGCTGAGTGATAATCCGTGGATTATTGCAAAGGTTAGTGCACTGGTTTGTTATATTATTAACGGTGTTTATTTGTTTAGAATCGCCAGTACTCATTTTCAACGATATATCGCACTGACGATAGCAATTTTGATTTATCTGTATCTTTTACAAACAGCGGTTTCAAAAAGCATTATTCCGGTTATCCATTAACATTTGGCAAAACTTTGCCCAGCAACAAAAAAGCCTGCAGTAAGCAGGCTTTAGGCGATGGATTTTTAATTCGTAAATTATCTTTAATGACGGACCTCTATTAAAGTCCGGTTTTTTTCAACGATTTTTAAACCAATCCCTTTTACATTAACCAGCTCATCAGCACTGGAAAACTGGCCATGCTGATTACGATAGTTGACTATTGCTTGAGCTTTTTTAGAACCTATACCTTTTAACTCCGCTAACTGCTCGGACGTTGCTGTATTGATATCAATCGCTGCTGACCAGGCAGCCGTTGCAAATACAAATGTTGCTGCTAATACTAAAATCCTGAATATGTTCATATCACTCTCCTTGTTTTAGAACTATCGATCCATCGGTAGCTAAATCATAACCGAGAGCAAGCAGTTTATAAGTCAGATATTTCCGAATTAATTGTCCTCAAAATGCCAACAGGATCATCAGATTTAGTAATTGGCCGGCCAATTACAAGATAACTAGAACCGGCGTTAACCGCTTCGGCCGGTGTCATGATTCGGCGCTGATCATCAGGTGCTGAGCCAGCCGGACGAATACCGGGTGTTATCAGTAAAAAGTCATCTGTGAACTTCGCTCTCATCTGCACTGCTTCCTGCGCTGAACAGACAATACCATCAAGACCAGCATTATGCGTTAACTGCGCCAGTGACTGAGCTAATGTTGATGGCTCCTGAGTGATCCCCAATGCAGTTAAATCCGACTTATCCATACTGGTTAATACTGTCACTGCAATCAGATGCGCAGGTGAATTAACTCTGGACAAAGCCTCTTTTGCCGCCGCCATCATGCGCACACCTCCCTGAGCATGAACATTCATCATCCAGACCCCAAGGTCAGCGGCAGCTTCGCAGGCCTTGGCTACAGTATTTGGTATATCGTGAAATTTCAGATCAAGGAATACATCAAAGTCAGACTTACAAAGCTCTTTTACGAACTCAGGTCCAAACCGTGTAAACATCTCTTTGCCTACTTTTAATTTGCACAGATCCGGACTGAGTTTATCAATCAGTAACTTTGCTTCAGTGATATCGGCATAATCGAGTGCTACAATTATTTTGGAATCAATATTGTGCATTTATATTACCTGCAACCGGTTTAATTTCACCCCAGGCATGACAACTAGGACACTGCCAGTTTAATGTTCCGGAAGTGTAGCCACATTTATTGCAATGATATTGTTCATTCTGTTTCTTCATACTTTCTATCACTTTCTGTATTTCCTGAAAATGCGTATTACAAGTGTAATCACCCTGTTTATTCATTAAATTTATAAAGCTTGCCAGTCCATTCATACTCGGTGCTAATGATAACTGCTTACGTAAATAGCTTTGCGCCTCATCAGCGCTTTGATGTTCCGTAATAAGACCGGCGATTACTTCCGTTAGATTTATGTTTATATTTTCTTTCTCAACCAGTTTTAAATAGTCAATTAACTCATCCACTTTACCCAGTTCACGATATGCCTCAACGCAGTAAGACAGTACTGACAAAAAGTAGTCCGAGTCGGTTTGCTGAATCTGTTTTATGTATCTTATTGCATCTTTATATTTTTTTATACGAACAGCATTACGAACGCGGGCAATCAGTGCTCTGACACAGCCAGCGTTATAAGTTAAAGCATCCTTTATAGCAAGCTCGGCCTGCTTAATATTACCTTTAGCAAAAAACTGCTCACTAAGCTCACAATAAAGCTGAGCAATTAGGGGTTTCAGGTTAGTATCACCTTGCTGTATTAATGTTTTTGCTTCAGTGATCGCTTCCAGCCACTCTTTTTCTTGCTGATAAATAGTGAGTTTATACTGTCTCGCCGCTTTATCGTAAAAACCGCTCCTGATGACATCATTGAACAAACCCTCTGCCCGATCAAATAGGCCAGCTGTTAGATAATCACGCCCCAGCTCTAATAATGCTTTGCTACGGTATTTTGCGGATAGTGAAGGTTTTGCTATTAAATTCTGATGAATTTCTATTGCTTTATCATAGTTCCCGCTACGGCGGTAAATCGTTGCTAATGCAAGGTGCGTTTCAATGGTTTCATTGTCAATCTGAACCAGCTTCAAAAAGACGGGTAAGGCCCTGTCCTGCTGATCAGACAACAAATAGTTCAGGCCTTTAAAGTAATCTGAAGAAAGTGTGTGTGATGACTCGCTTTGATTATCAGCACTATTAGACCTGCCTTTTAGCCAGCCGAATAAATACACCACAGGTAACAGTAGAAATAACCAGGGCCAGTACTGAACAATAGTCTCCATATCGCTTATTTTATCCGTGTCATTTTGTAATGTTAATCTTTAACGCTTTTAACTAAAGATAATTTAGCAATTTTACGTTTTTGCAAGAATATCAAGCTGATATAAGAGAGTGTGGATACAGCTAAACCAAGCAGAAAGGACAGAAATAGCAAAACAGATAATGGTATTTGAGCTTTAGCGATGATGTAGTCGAAATAAACGCGATCAGAGTTTAGATAGGCAAGAAAAACTAAAGTAAGTAATAATATTATAAAGGTAATAACACTGGCTATTCTAAGCATATAAATAGTATCAAAGAAATACTGACTAAGAATTAAGCCTCAAATTCAAGGAAAGACTCATTAACTTTTTCCCTTAATTCTTTACCTGGTTTGAAGTGCGGTACATACTTGCCGGGTAACTCAACAGAATCACCTGTTTTAGGGTTACGACCTGCGCGTGGTGGTCGAAAATGCAGACTGAAACTGCCAAAACCACGAATTTCAATACGCTCACCCGATGATAATGAATGACTCATCTGCTCAAGTAAACTTTTAACTGCCAGTTCAACATCCTTATAAGCCAGGTGGCTTTGTTTGCGTGCCATCATTTCGATTAACTCAGATTTCATTAATGAGTTTATTGCAGAGTCTGGCATATCCCCTTCCTTCTTATTATTGTTTAGTAATTAGGGTGTGTGAAAACACACACCCTAATCATAGCACAGAACTAATTATTCGCTGTCTTTACCAGCTTCCATTTGCTCTTTTAACAAATCACCCAGTGTTGGGGCTGCAGCAGGAGCTGAACTTGAATAATCTTTCAGTGTTTTAGCTTCATCTTCGTTGTCTTTCGCTTTAATCGACAGGTTTACCATACGACTCTTACGATCAACACCGGTGAATTTAGCTTCTACTTCTTCACCGACTTTCAGTACTGTACGTGCATCTTCTACGCGATCACGAGACAGCTCAGATGCTTTTAAAGTACCTTCGATACCATCGCCCAGATCAATAGTCGCAGCTTTTGCATCTACATCTGTAATAACACCCTTAACAATAGAGCCTTTTTCGTTTTCAGCAAGGAAGCTTGAGAACGGATCAGTTTCCATCTGTTTAACACCTAACGAGATACGCTCACGTTCAGGGTCAATAGACAGTACAACGGCTTCAAGCTCATCGCCTTTTTTGAAGTTACGAACAATATCTTCACCAGTACTGTTCCATGACAGATCAGATAAGTGAATAAGACCGTCGATACCACCAGGTAAGCCAACGAAAATACCAAAATCAGTGATAGATTTGATAGTGCCGACAACTTTGTCGTTCTTATTGTGTGAAGTACCGAAATCATCCCAAGGATTAGCAGAACACTGCTTCATACCCAGAGAAATACGACGACGCTCTTCGTCGATATCAAGGATCATGACTTCAACTTCCTGACCTAAAGTCACAACTTTAGCAGGATTAACGTTCTTGTTAGTCCAGTCCATTTCAGATACGTGGACCAGACCTTCAACACCCTCTTCGATCTCAACAAAACAACCGTAATCAGTAATATTAGATACTTTACCTGATAAACGAGTGTGCTCTGGATAACGCAGTGCGATATCAGCCCATGGATCACTACCCATTTGCTTAAGGCCCAGAGAAACACGGTTACGTTCTTTATCAAATTTCAGAACGATAACGCTGATTTCTTTACCCACTTCAACGATTTCTGATGGATGCTTAACGCGCTTCCAGGCCATATCAGTGATATGCAGAAGACCGTCGATGCCACCCAGATCAAGGAACGCGCCGTAATCAGTAAGATTTTTAACGATACCTTTAACTTCCTTGCCTTCTTCCAGGCCAGCAAGTAATTTTTCGCGCTCTTCGCTGTACTCAGTCTCAACAACAGCACGACGAGATACAACAACGTTATTACGCTTCTGATCCAGCTTGATAACTTTAAATTCAAGCTCTTTGCCTTCAAGGTACGTGGTGTCACGAACCGGACGAACATCAACTAATGAGCCAGGTAAGAATGCACGGATGTCGCTAAGGTCAACAGTGAAACCACCCTTAACTTTACCAGTGATGATACCGGTAACAATTTCATCCGCTTCAGACGCTTTTTCAAGGCGAATCCAGGCTTTAGCGCGCTTAGCTTTTTCACGAGACAGACGGGTTTCACCCCAGCCATCTTCTAGAGATTCAAGTGCAACTTCAACTTCGTCACCGATGTTGATGTCGAGCTCACCGTTCTCATTATAAAATTGATTTTCTGCGATAACGCCTTCTGATTTCAAACCAGCAGCGACAAAGACAAAGCCATTGTGAATATCGACGATTGTACCGGTTACAATAGAACCGACTTCCATATTCGTCTCAACTAGACTCTGTTCAAATAATTCAGCAAAACTTTCAGACATGATTAAACCTTAAGAAACTGTTTATCCTTATATTGGCCATAGGACTGGTCAACCAGATAGACAGGGTTAGTGTTAAACAAATGGCCGGCTTTACGCAGACCGCTAATATCCTTTAATGGCGGATCAGCCAATGAACGTTAACTAAACAGCTGCTGCGCCAATTGAAGCACTCTGGCTTCGACTTCAGCGACCGATAAATCAGTGGTGTCTATGATGACAGCATCCTCGGCAGGCTTTAGTGGCGCTACTTTGCGATTAGAATCTCGCTCATCCCTTGCCGTTAAGTCGGCTACAAGGTCGCGGATATTAACATCAATGCCTTTATCTTTCAACTGCTTATAGCGCCGTTCAGCCCTTTCTTCGGCACTTGCTGTTAAATAGATCTTTAATGGTGCATCCGGGAACACAACAGTACCCATATCCCGCCCATCGGCAATCAAACCGTCTGTCGTTGCCAGCGAGCGTTGTTTATCAAGAAGTGCCGCACGAACACCCTCTACGGCTGCCACTTTTGAAGCCATATTACCGGTGGCTTCCTGACGAATTGTTTCACTGACATCTTCATTACGCAGCAGATAGCGCAAGCCATTAGCCGTGCTTTCAAAGCGAACATCCAGTTCAACCGCTATTTTTTCGAGTGCCAGATGGTTATCTTCACTGATGCCATCATTCATTGCCGCTGTGGCCGTTAAGCGATATAACGCCCCGCTATCCAGCACCGGCCAGCCCAGCTGATGCGACAACAACAGACAAATTGTGCCTTTACCTACGCCACTTGGACCATCAACGGTAATGATTTTTTGTTTGGATTTTTCTACAGTCATATTATTTGTTCGTTGTCAGTTTCAGGCCAACCTGATTAGCCAGCTCTACAAAAGTCGGGAACGAGGTGTTTACGTTGTCGCAGTCGTCAATAGTAATTTCGCCCGTCGCGGCTAGTGACGCCACACTAAAAGCCATAGCAATGCGATGATCATCATGACTATTCACAGTACCCGACTGAATCTGACCGCCATTGATAAGCATTCCGTCATCTGTTGCCGCGGCATCAACACCTAATGCCAGCAAACCATCTGCCATGACCTGAATCCGGTCACTTTCTTTTACGCGTAACTCATGCGCACCGGTGACAACCGTCTGACCTTGCGCGCAAGCCGCCGCAACAAACAAAACCGGGAATTCATCAATCGCCAGTGGCACCAGTTCTTCCGGCACATGTATACCTTTTAACTGACTGCTGCGAACCCGTACATCGGCGACCGGTTCGCCGCCAACTTGCTGGTGATTTAGCAGTGTAATATCGGCACCCATCAGTTTTAAAATATCGATCACGCCAGTCCGCGTCGGGTTAATACCAACATGCTTGATAAGAATATCCGCATCCTTTGCTATCGCCCCCATCACCATGAAGAAGGCAGCTGAAGAAATATCAGTTGGCACATCAATATCACAGGCAATTAACTTACCACCACCTTGCAAGCTCATTCGGTTACCATCCGTTATAACAGGATAACCAAAAGCCGTTAACATCCTTTCCGTATGATCGCGCGTTGGTGCAGGCTCGGTCACACTGGTTTCACCATCCGCATACATACCTGCCAGTAACAGGCAGGATTTAACCTGTGCGCTGGCCATTGGCATATCGTAATGAATGCCTTTAAGCTGACTACCACCGTGAATTTTTAATGGCGGACAGCCGCCTTCAGCGGTATCTACATTTGCACCCATCAGCGCCAGCGGATCTGTAACCCGCTTCATTGGTCGCTTAGATAATGAACGGTCACCAACCAACTCAACATCAAATGCCTGAGCCGATAACAAACCCGATAGCAGGCGCATCGACGTACCCGAGTTACCCATATCCAGTGCCGAATCTGGTTTATGTAAACCATGCATACCAACACCATGGATGGTAACTTTACCATCGCGCGGACCTTCAATTTGAACACCCATGGCTTTAAAAGCACGCAAGGTATTCAGGCTGTCTTCACCTTCGAGAAAACCGCTAACATGTGTCGTTCCCTCAGCAATCGATCCAAACATAATCGAACGATGCGATACCGACTTGTCACCCGGCACACGAATTTCACCAGTAATTTTAGTCGCCGGTTGTAGCTTGAACTGTAAGCTCATGAAAAAAACCTTATTTAAACTTTAAAATAAACAGCCTGAATTCATCTAGAAATTAAATTTGTCGCGTGATTCTTTAGCTGACTGAAAATAGGATAATAGCTGATCAGCATCATCTTTAGTTATGGCGTCTTTTAACCGCTCGAGCTCTGCCTGATACAGGCCCAGACTATCCAGCAAAGCGGTTTTATTGGATAAGCAAATATCCCGCCACATTACAGGATCGCTTGAGGCTATGCGGGTAAAGTCACGAAAGCCACCGGCGGCATACCTGAAATAACTTTCTGAGTTATTATTTTCAAACAGACAATTGACCAGGCCAAATGCCAGTAAGTGCGGTAAATGACTGGTGCCTGCCAATACCATATCGTGATGCTCTGCTGCCATTGACTCGACTTCAGCACCTGCTGCCTGCCACATAGAAACCACTGCATTGGCTGCCAGCTCATTCGTCTTTTTTGTCGGTGTAATAATAACGCGGCGATTTTTGTAGAGTTCTGCAAAAGCGGCTTCTACGCCGCTTTTCTCTGTACCTGCAATCGGGTGACCGGGCACAAACTGTGAGTATGACTGCTGTAGATTAGCTTTTGCATCTTCAATCACACTGACCTTTGCACTGCCACCATCGGTGACAATCGCGCCCGGTTTTAGATGACCATCAATCTGTTTGAAAACCGCTGCCATTGCACCCATTGGTACAGCAACAAATACCACATCGGCATCTGCTACCGCCTTCGCAAGATCGGTACTAAAGCTGTCGACAACCCCAAGCGCTAATGCTTTTTGTAAACGCTCTGCACTACGTCCGGCACCGATGACTTCATTGCAATAACCTGCGCGACGTAAAGCCATGGCGAGTGAACCACCGATTAAGCCCACACCGATAATGCAAAGCTTTTTAATCATATCCCGGCGGCCTGCGGATCATTAAGAACAATATCCAGAGCCATCAATGCACGCTCCACCTGCTGTTTACTACCAATAGTAATGCGCAGGTGATTCGGCAAGCCATAATTGGCCAGCGGCCTGACAATAACACCCTGATGTAACAAAGCACTGTAAATAGTAGCGGCTTCACGTTTAAAGTCGACCGTAATAAAATTTCCAATCGTGGGAATATAATCCAGATTCAAATCATCCAGTCCACGCAACAATAGCCTTAAACTAAATGAATTCATAAACACGCTTTTAGTGATGTGCTCCTGATCATCTAATGCTGCACAGGCGGCAAGCTGAGCTAAGGTGTTCACATTAAAAGGCTGGCGCACGCGATTTAACATATCGGCAATGGCTTCACCAGAAGCCGCATAGCCAACACGTAAACCTGCCAGTGCATGAATTTTTGAAAACGTTCGGGTGATAATCAGATTCGGAAACTCAGCCAGCCATTTAACCGATTCTGGCTGCAGCGTTTTTGGCATGTATTCAAAATACGCCTCATCCAGCACAATAATAACCGACTCACTGATTTTATTAAAAAACTCATACAGCGCTGCAGGCTCGATCCACGTTCCTGTCGGGTTATTTGGATTGGCCAGAAAAATTACTTTTGTTGTTGCATCGACCGCATCCGCAATGGCCTTCAAATCATGTCCGTAAGGCATCTCTTCATGCTCAGCAGGATAGGCTTTAGCAACAATAGCGCGAGCACCAATCGCTTGTGTCACAATCGGATAGACGGCAAAAGCATATTCAGAAAACACCGCAGAGTCTTTATCCGTCAGATAAGCTCGGGCAACTAATTCGAGCACATCATTGGAACCATTGCCCAGGGTAATCTGGCTCATCAGCAGCTGATGTTCTTGAGCAAGCCGCTGACGTAATAGATGAGCACTACCATCCGGATACAAATGCAGTGAAGACAGGTTCTGCTTCAGCACATCCTGCACTTTATGAGAAGGGCCGAGCGGATTTTCATTCGACGCCAGTTTTAGAGAATCACTGATTCCCAGCTCACGTTCGAGTTCTTCAATGGGTTTCCCGGGCTGATACGGTGTTAATCCCTGTACACCTTTGGTCGCCAGTTCTTTATAGGAGATTGTCATAATTTCACTTTACAGGACAGCTACAGGATAAGAGCCAAGCACTTTTAACATGGCTGATTTATGTTCAAGGTCACTGATCGCTTCTGCCACTTTGGCATCATCGCGGTGACCTTTAATATCGATGAAGAAAACGTATTCCCAGACGCCACTGCTTTTAGCCGGTCGCGATTCAATTTTACTCATGCTAATACCGCGCTCAGCAAAAGAAGACAACAGGCCATGCAGAGCGCCCGCTTTATTATGCAACATCACTAACAGCGATGTTTTATCATTACCGCTTGCAGGCACGGTTTGTTTACCAAGGACGATAAAACGTGTGGTATTGTCTAACTGGTCTTCGATATTTTTATTTAGCACAGGCACAGAATACAAATCTGCTGCGGCCTTACCGGCAATAGCGGCAGCCGCCGGATCATTCTTTAATAATGTGACAGCGTGACTATTACTGCTTACCGCAATGGTTTCAACAGCTGGCAGATTTTTACTCAGCCAGTTACGGCACTGTGCCAGCGACTGCTGGTGTGAGTAGACTTTCGTTACTTTGGACAAGTCATCACAAAAAGTAATCAGGTTGTGATGTATGGGCAAGTCCACTTCACCACAAACAACCAGTGATGACTGCAGTAACATATCCAGCGTGTAACTGATCACACCTTCGGTTGAGTTTTCTATCGGCACAATACCGAAATCGGCATTACCTGCTTCTACTTCACGAAAGACATCATTAATTTGTACAACCGGCAGACCATTAATCGAGCCACCAAAGTGTTTCATTGCTCCCATATGTGTATAGGAGCCATCCGGCCCTAGATAAGCCACTCTCAACGGTTGTTCAAGTGCCAAACAGGCCGCCATTATTTCACGAAACAGGCGGGCCATTTCATCGCCAGCAAGTGGTCCGCTATTGCGCTCTTTAACAGCGCGCAGCACCTGAGCTTCACGCTCGGGACGATAAAACAATGCCTTGTCACCGGCTCGCATTTTTACTTCAGCAACTTGCTGCGCACATTTAGCACGCTCTGAAATTAACGACTGGATCTCACGATCCAGTTCATCAATTCGTATCCGGATTTTATTTAAATCTTGTTCAGACATAACTTATTGCTTGCGCACCCTAAAGGGCCCTCACACTTAATACACCATCAACTGCAGCTAAGCTTGCAATATTCTCAGCAGACAATGGTGATTCAATATCAATTAATGTATAGGCTAATTCACCGCGTGAATCATTAATCATGTGTAAAATATTCACATTAGCCTGACCTAACACATGGGAAATCTGTGCCACCATATCAGGACGATTCATATTGGCAATCGCCAGACGGTTCTGACCCTTTCTGGCCAACTTAACATCCGGAAAGTTAACGGCGTTTTTTATGTGGCCGTTTTCAAGAAAATCTCTTAACTGATCGGCAATCATAACAGCACAGTTATCTTCCGCCTCACAGGTAGAAGCACCGAGGTGCGGTAGCGTATATACCTGTTTCTTACCTTTTAATTTAGGCGACGGAAAATCAGAAATATAGGCATACACCTTGCCACTGTCTATACCGGCCAAAACCGCATCATCATCAACGATGCCATCTCGGGCAAAATTCAGCACCACCACGCCATCTTTCATTGTCGATAGACGCTCTGCATTTAATAAGTGCTTAGTCGATGTAATTAATGGCACATGAAATGTTACAAAGTCACACTCATTTAACAGTGCTTCAGCCGTATCCATTTCCTTTACGTCCGCTGATAATTGCCAGGCACGCTTTATCGTAATGGTTGGATCAAAACCGATAACATTCATTCCCAGTGCAACAGCGGCATTGGCAACTTCCACACCGATGGCACCCAGCCCGATCACTCCCAGAGTACGACCGGGCAATTCAAAGCCGACGTATTGTTTTTTCCCGGCCTCTACTGCTTTACTAACATCAGACTCTGAACCTTCGAGATTTTCTGAATACCGCCAGGCATCACAGATATTGCGAGCAGCCATTAACATGCCAACAATAACCAGCTCTTTTACCGCATTAGCATTTGCGCCCGGTGCATTAAATACAACGATGCCCCGTTCGCTCATTTTATCTACCGGTATATTGTTAACTCCTGCACCGGCACGGCCAACTGCACGTACACTATCTGCGATCGGCTCGTCGTGCAATTTAGCAGAACGCAACATAATAGCATCAGCATTATCCATAGTTTCGCTGACTTCATACTGATCAGCTGGCAGCCTCGACAATCCCTTATCTGAAATATTGTTATAGGTTTTGATTTTATGCATTATTAGACCCCCTTCCCTTAACTAGCTGCGAAATTTATGCGTTATTTTTTTCAAAATCTGCCATAAATTCAACCAACGCATCGACACCGGCTTCTGGCATTGCGTTATAAATACTGGCTCGCATTCCGCCTAAAGAGCGATGACCTTTTAATGTGGTCAGACCATTTTGCGCCGCTTTTTCAATAAATAATTTATCCAGCGCATCATCTGCCAAAATAAATGGCACATTCATCCACGAGCGGTATTTTGGGTCTATCGGGTTACTATAAAAAGATGAGTTGTCAATCGCCTGATAAAGCTTACTGGCTTTACGCTGATTGATTTCCTGCATGGCCTTTACACCCCCATTTTCTTTAAGCCAGCTAAAAACAAGGCCTGCAAGATACCAGCCGAAGGTCGGTGGTGTGTTGTACATGGAGTCATTATCGGCGTGTATTTTATAATCGAACATCACCGGCATAGAAGGCATCGCCGTGCCAATCAGGTCTTCACGAATAATCACTATCGTTAACCGGCCGGGCCTATGTTTTTCTGTGCGCCTGCGTAGATAACACCAAATTGACTGACATCAATTTCACGCGACAAAATCGTTGATGACATATCGGCAACCAGCGGCTTGTCTGTTTCAGGAACAGCATCAAACTCTAAACCAACAATGGTTTCGTTTGGGGTGTAATGCACATAAGCGGCATCATCACTGAAAGTCCATTCAGAAGAGTCAGCTATTGTGGTGAAATTGCTCTCGGCATTGCTTGTGACAATATTAACATCACAAAAGCGTTTCGCTTCTGATACCGCTTTTTTTGACCACTGACCTGTCAGCAAATAATCTGCTTTTTTAGCGCCGTTAAGTAAGTTAATCGGTACCATTGAAAACTGACTGCTGGCCCCGCCCTGCAAAAAAAGTACTTTATAGTTCGCAGGAATGGCCATTACTTCGCGTAAATCCGCCTCAGCCTTCTCAGCCACCGCAATATAATCTTTACTGCGATGACTTAACTCCATTATTGATGAGCCAGTGCCTGCAAAATCCAGCATTTCCTGCTGTGCTTGTTTTAAAACAGTTTCCGGTAACATAGCTGGACCGGCACTAAAATTATAAACGCGACTCACACTTCACCCCACCAATAGAATTAAAAGCTAGCACTTTAAAATTAATTATTCTTCAACAGAATCAGAATCACCTGAGCCGGCATCGTCCGGATTGGAAATATCCGCATCGCTCTGTTCTGATGCAGTCACTTCATCCAAATCTTCTGTTTCGGTCTCGTTTTCTTCACCTTCAATAGCCAGGTTTTCGATGCGTTCTATCTCAACCAGTTTTTCATCATCACCCAAACGGATAAGGCGTACGCCCTGTGTATTTCTGCTGGTAATAGAAACGCCGGTTGATTCGGTTCTGACCAGTGTGCCACAGTCTGAAATCAGCATAATCTGATCCTCTTCTGTCACCTGCACAGCGCCAACCACAGCGCCGTTACGTTCACTGGTCTGAATAGAAATAACGCCCTGACCACCGCGACCTTGCAGTGAGTATTGGTCAAGAGAAGTTCGCTTACCATAACCGAATTCAGTCGCCGTTAAGATATAACCCTCTTCTTTAGCAACAATCATGCTGATGACTTTATTGCCTTCCGGTAACTTCATACCGCGCACACCTGCAGCCGTCCGGCCCATTGCACGTACATCAGTTTCTGAGAAGCGAATGGATTTGCCTGAATCGGCAAACAACATGATTTCAGATGAGCCATCGGTGAGAGCCACATCAACCAGCGTATCGTCTTCACGCAGGTCAACTGCAATAATACCGCCATTGCGCGGCCGCGAGAAATTCATCAGTGAGGTTTTCTTAACGGTAGCATTACTGGTAGCCATAAAGATGTAATGATCTTCATCGTATTCACGTACCGGCAAGACTGCATTGATGCGCTCATTAGCCTCGAGTGGCAACAGATTAACAATGGGTTTACCACGTGAACCACGACTTGCTATTGGCAGTTCATAAACCTTAATCCAGTAAACTTTACCGCGGTTCGAGAAGCACAATAAGGTATCGTGTGTATTGGCTACAAATAATTTATCGATGAAGTCTTCATCTTTCATCTTGGTTGCCGCTTTACCACGACCGCCACGGCGTTGTGTGGCATATTCAGACAATGGCTGTGCTTTCACATAACCTTCATGTGACATGGTCACTACCACATCTTCTTCAGTAATCAGGTCTTCCAGTGTTAAATCCAGTCGGTTCTGAATAATCTCACTGCGGCGCTCATCTCCAAACTTTTCAACTATTTCAGCCAGTTCTTCACGGATAACTTCTAACAGACGCTCCGGGTTAGATAAAATTTCCAGCAATTCCTGAACCAGATCAAGCAGCTGTTTAAACTCATCGATGATTTTATCTTGTTCAAGCCCGGTTAAACGATGCAGACGTAAATCCAGAATAGCCTGGGCTTGTGTCTCAGAAAGGTGATAACCGTCAGCCAGCAAGCCAAGTTCGGCACTGAGGTTTTCAGGTCGGGTTGCATCTGCACCGGCCCGGCTTAACATATCGGTAAGCGAACCCGGTAGCCAGACACTGGCAACCAGTTTTTGTTTTGCTTCGGCAGGATTTGCCGCAGTACGAATCAGCTCGATAACATCATCAATATTGGCCAGCGCAATCGCCAGACCTTCTAAGACATGAGCTCGATCGCGGGCTTTTCTTAGCTCAAAAATCGTACGACGCGTCACCACTTCACGACGGTGACGGATAAAGGCATCGAGAATTTCTTTTAAGTTAAGTAGTTTTGGCTGACCGTCAACCAGCGCCACCATATTAATACCAAATACGCACTGAAGCTGGGTTTGCTGGTAAAGATTATTAAGGATAACTTCACCCACTTCGCCGCGACGAAGTTCGATAACAATACGCATACCGTCTTTATCAGATTCATCACGCAGCTCCGTAATGCCGTCGATCTTCTTGTCTTTAACAAGTTCGGCAATTTTCTCAATTAAACGGGCTTTATTAACCTGATACGGCAGCTCGTGTACCAGAATGGTTTGTTTGCCATTCTTCTCATTGGTTTCAATGGTGCAGCGTGCGCGCATAACCATACGGCCACGACCGGTATGGTAAGCATCACGTATGCCCTTAACGCCATTAATAAACCCTGCCGTTGGTAAGTCCGGTGCAGGGATGTATTGCATCAGTTCATCAATGGTCAGATTAGGGTTGTCCACCAGTGCAACACAGGCGCTGATCACTTCGTTTATATTGTGTGGTGGAATATTAGTCGCCATACCCACTGCGATACCGGATGAACCGTTAATTAACAGACCAGGCAGGCGGCTTGGAAAGACAGTCGGTTCAGATTCAGAGCCATCATAGTTCTCGACGAAATCCACTGTCTCTTTTTCAAGATCAGCAAGCATTTCGTGAGCAATCTTAGCCATACGCACTTCGGTATAACGCATAGCGGCCGGCGCATCACCGTCAACCGAACCAAAGTTACCCTGTCCATCAACCAGCATGTAACGTAAAGAGAATGGCTGAGCCATGCGGACGATGGTATCGTAAACAGCTGTATCACCATGCGGGTGGTATTTACCGATTACGTCACCGACGACACGAGCCGATTTTTTATAAGCTTTGTTCCAGTCATTACCAAGTACATTCATCGCATATAAAACGCGACGATGGACTGGTTTCAAACCATCACGAACATCGGGGAGCGCCCTGCCAACGATTACACTCATGGCATAGTCCAGATAGGACTGACGCATTTCATCTTCTAGATTTACTGGAAATATTTCTTTGGCAAAATCAGCCATATTTTTTATAACTTCATGTCAAAACAAGTGTGTCCAATGATGGTTTTAATCGATTCAAATCAGGCTTTGCAGCACAAACATGTAGCATGTCAAAATCAAACGCTTTTTATCAATTTCCCAGTATTTTGGGCCATACCCTTCAAATGTTGCAGCTTGTTTGTTTTAATTATGGTTTGTTCAAAAAAACTGTCCCGATTCTAACACAAATCAAGCTCTTTCTGCACTAATATTATCTATCACAGCTAAAGCTCATGTTATTTATAAATCAATAACTTAGAGATACATCTTTATATTTTTGAGGATAATATTCGATTAATCTGCCGATTTAAATCCGCACTCTCCTCACATACCCCAAAACGATGGCCGATATGAAGTGAAAAACCCAACCATTTATATAAAAAACGATTCAAATGCCAGCGTTCCATTATTGCTGTCTCGGGTATATTTTTAAGACTCAGACGGCCATGATGCAAACTGCCACTGATCGCCTCTGCAAGACCGACATCATGATAGATACGAATTTTCAGATCAGGCTCTCTGATTTCACCTTGCTGCCGCCGATAGCAGTAAGTCAAGTTGATCAGCGTTGTAAACTTGCTTTGCTCAAGCACCTGCAGATGAAGATCCAGGCAGCCGACAACCGTTGACACCAAGGGAGTCTTACGATCAGCAAGCCATGGGATTAATTTCTTTAATCTCAGGTAATTGTTTTCATACAAATCCATCAGTGCCGCAAAGGACTCTCTGCGCACGTCATGACAGGCTTGTAAATGAGGGGGGATTTTATGCATTGATACCATTTAAGGGAAATACCGTGAGTCGTTTATTCATCCAGCGATTGATTTAACAGATCCTTAAGATTAAGAATTGTTAATCTTACTTTTAAACGCCGAAACACATCAGCATCTAGTACATCATACAGCAGAAGCGCATTAACTGTTTTACCAGATGCGGTTTTAAACACCAGAATAACCAGCCATGATGAATGAAAGCTCATTGGTGTTAAACAGGCTTCTGTGTATTGGCCATCGGCATATATGTGCCAGTGATTATCATCAAACCAGATGAGCTTCTGATAACGACTGACAGCCCTCTTCTGTTCGTTAAAGTAGATGATAATCAAAGCAACAAAGATTATCTGCACAGCCCAGTGTATTTGGGCAAGTAGTACGGCGGAGGTAGCCAGCGCGTGAATAAGCCAAAGAAAAGCATTTAGCGCTACCGATGGCTTTAACTCAAGCGTTAGTGGACTGGCGTATTCTTTTAACAAACTGACTGATATCCTTATCAGACGACTGCGTTTGATCCAGAAACAACTCAAGCAATAGCTGATCTGGGTAATCCAGCAAGCGGTCAAACACCTCAAGTTCGGTACTGGTTAAGGCTGCCACCTCATTATCAACAAATGACTGTAGCATTAAATCCAGCTCCAGCATGCCACGCCGGCAACGCCAGCGCAAAGCACCCGGGTTATATAACGCATCCGTGGTCATATGGTTTTAGTTAACATCATTTTCTTAATCTCACCAATCGCCTTGGTCGGGTTTAAGTCCTTAGGACAAACCTGGACACAGTTCATGATGGTATGGCATCTGAATAATTTAAACGGCCCTTCAAGTGCCTCCAGTCGCTCTGAGGTTGACTGATCACGACTATCTTGCAGGAAACGACCAGCCTGCAGTAAAGCAGCCGGGCCGAGGAATTTATCAGGATTCCACCAGAATGACGGGCACGAGGTTGAACAACAGGCGCACAAAACGCACTCATATAAACCATCTAACTTGTCGCGTTCTTTTGGCGACTGTTTTAACTCAAGCTCCGGCAATGGCTCTTTACGCGTCAAATACGGTTTAACTGCCCGGTACTGTTTGTAAAACTGATCCATGTCGATAATCAGATCCCTGATCACAGGTAAGCCCGGCAGCGGATTAATCTCAACCGGACTGCTCAGATCGGACAATGCCGTCACACAAGCCAGGCCATTTACGCCATTAATATTCATACCATCTGAGCCGCATACGCCTTCACCACAGGAACGCCTGAAACCCAGTGTTGGGTCCTGCTCTTTAATGATTTTGAGCGCATCCAGCAGCATCATGCCCGGCTCTACTTTATCTAACACATACTCCTGAACATAAGGCTTCTTATCTATTTCAGGATTAAATCGGTATATTTTAAATCGCATTATATTTTCACTCTTCTATGACCTTGCCTACACTCATTACCCGTACTTTTTTATTAAAAACAACTATTAATAAATCCGAGGCTTAGGAGGAAAACTATCAACAGACAACGGCTTGGTACGAACCGGCTTAAAGTCTATGCTTCTGTTCTCACTGAAATACAGCGTGTGCTTCATCCAGTTAATATCATCACGATCAGGGTAATCAATACGGGAATGAGCCCCCCTGCTTTCTGTTCTTGCCGCAGCAGAGTAAACCGTAGCCAGTGCAACATCCATGATGTTTTCCAACTCCAGTGCCTCGACTCTGGCCGTATTGAAAATATCTGAATGATCATCGATCACCGCATCTTTCATGCGTTCTGCCAGTGCTGACACTTTGGCAATCCCCTCATCCAATACTTCCTGTGTTCTGAATACACCGCAATTCTCATCCATGACTTTTTTCAGCTCCTTGCGAAGCCCTTCTACAGACTCTCCATCACCTTTTTTATCCCAGCGGAATAGACGTTCTAAAGCCTGATCGACACTGGGCTGATATAGCTGGCGATGAAAACGATTTTCCTGCAACTGAGTAATTATGTGATTAGCGGCAGAACGACCAAAAACAAGGATATCCAGTAATGAATTACCACCCAGACGGTTAGCACCGTGAACCGATACACAGGCACATTCACCCGCCGAATACAGGCCCTGCACTGCTTCTTCAGGAGTATCTTTTACCGGTGTTACAACCTGGCCATAACGATTGGTAGGAATACCCCCCATCGTATAATGCGCTGTCGGGAAGATTGGAATGGCTTTTTCCGCCGGATCCAGACCAAGAAATGTTTTACAGGTTTGACGGATACCCGGCAGGCGTTTTTGAATAACACTTTCATCCAGATGATCCAGTTTTAGCAGGATATAATCTTTATCCGGACCACAACCACGACCCTCACGGATCTCCGTAGCAATAGAACGACTGACCACATCACGACTCGCCAGATCTTTTGCATTGGGCGCATAGCGCTCCATAAAGCGTTCACCCAGCCCGTTCACCAGATAACCACCCTCACCTCTGGCACCTTCGGTAATTAACATACCGCGACCTGCAATACCGGTTGGATGAAACTGGAAGAATTCCATATCCTGTAATGGCACACCGGCGCGTAATGACATCGCCATACCGTCGCCGGTATTGATCAGGGCATTCGTTGTGGTTCTGTACAGCTGCCCCGCACCACCGGTTGCAATCAAAGTGGTCTTGGCTTCAATCACAACAATGTCACCGCTTTTGATATCAAAAATCAGCGCACCCTGAATATTACCTTCCTCGTCTTTGATCAGATCAACAGCAAAATATTCATCAAAGAAATGGGTTTTTGCCCTGATGTTCTGCTGGTACAGACTGTGTAAAATCGCATGCCCTGTTCTGTCCGCTGCAGCACAAGTACGCGTTGCCTGAGCGCCACCAAAATTTTTGCTTTGACCGCCAAACGGACGCTGATAAATCGAGCCGTTATCCAGGCGTGAAAACGGCACACCAAAATGTTCCAGCTCATAAACAACTTTTGATGCTGCACGACACATATATTCAATAGCATCCTGATCACCCAGATAATCACTGCCTTTGACGGTATCAAACATATGCCAGTGCCAGTTATCTTCAGACACATTTGCTAATGCTGCATTAACACCACCTTGCGCCGCAACGGTATGTGAGCGGGTTGGGAAAACCTTTGAGACCACAGCGACACTGGCTTCAGCCTCAGATAATTGCAATGCAGCGCGCAGACCGCCGCCGCCTGCACCGATAATGAGTGTATCAAAGCGTCGATAAGTGATATTCTTTTTATTCATTATGTATTTACCATCATTAATATTTTCAGCAGCCAAAAGCCTGAGCCGATAAGGAAAACTGCCACTGCAAATAACAGCATGAGTTTAAGCAGTAAGGGCTTTACGTAATCTAATAAAATATCGCGTACGCCAACCCATGCATGGATCAAAACAGCGAGATAAAACAAGCCCAGTAATATCTGATTTAACTCTGTTGCAACCCACGACCGCCAGCTATCAAAGCCAAGGTCCGCAAAAATTAACCAGTACGCAACCACATAAACAGCATACACAACAAGATATACAGCCGTTAAACGCTGCAAAACCCAGGGCCTCAAACCCTCTAACGCAACCAGACTCATAAAAACATACCTTTTATAACAAGCAGCATAACAATGGCTTCGATCACAACAACAGCCCAGGCCGACGTTCTTGATGTGTTTCTGTGCAAAAAGAACTCAAGATCAATGAGCAAAAAACGCATGCCCGTAATAAAGTGATGGACAAACGACCAGATGACCAGCAACACAAAAAAGCGACTTAGCGGATGTAACATCAGTGCGCTAACTGTATTGAATGAATCAAGATCAGTGATTGATAACTGCAACAAATACAGGCTCACGGGAATCGCAACAAACAACAACAGGCCTGTTAGCCTGTGGAATATTGAAATTATCCCGCTAATCGGCAATTTAATTTTTATCAGATTAAGATATATAGGACGGCTGTCAGATGACATTAGCTGTCAACTCCTTATTCATTTTTTATTCGTTAAGTTAAAATAACTCAGACATTTCAAATCGTTGTATTAGTTATAGTGAACACGATATAACTATACAAGGGTGATTATTTTTATATATGACCATATAAACAGTATGCTTGCTAATTATAATGATTTACATATCATTAAGTCACTATTTTTAAAATATTTCTTTGGAGTTAGCATGAATAAACAGTGGCTGGAATTTCTCAAGGACATGGGCGCTGAATTTTCAGGCAATGTTGTTAAACATTTTGGAAACCCTGAGCGAGAAAACCGTGCCAGTGACAACGGTCTGGTTGTTGCAGACCTGAGTCACCTCTGCCTGGTTAAAGCCAGCGGCGTTGACGCAGGCAGTTTCTTACAGGGACAGCTAACGAACGACATTGATAAGGTCATGCAGGATGCCAGCCAGTTAAGTGGCTACTGCAATCAGAAGGGTCGCTTGCTTGCGATATTTCGCATCTTCAAAAAACAGGATGATCTATTCCTGCTGATTCCTGAAGAACTGTATGAAGAGACCTTTAAACGCCTGAAAATGTATGTCATGCGTAGCAAAGTAGATTTCACTAACTGCTCCGCTGACTTCGCCTGTATTGGCTTTAGCGGGCCAAATGCTGATAGCGAACTACAAAATCAAATCAAAGTTATACCCACTGAAACCGATCAGGTTACTCATATTGATGACTTAAGCATTATTAAATTATCTGGCAACCAGCCCAGATATCAAATTTGCGGACCGGCTGATCAGCTCAGCGCACTTTGGCAAAACCTCGATGTAAATGCCACAGCAGTGGGTAAAGATGTATGGAATCTGCTCGAAATTCGCGCAGGCATACCCGCTGTTTATCAGCAAACCGTAGAGGCGTTTGTTCCGCAAATGCTGAATCTGGAACTCATTAACGGTGTCAGTTTTAAAAAAGGCTGCTATACCGGTCAGGAAATTGTCGCCCGCATGCACTATCTGGGTAAAGTGAAACGCCGCATGTACCGCGTCCATATTCAAACATCAGAAATGGTATTAGCAGGCGCCCCGCTGTTCAGTCCTAACTCGACATCCGGTCAGGGAACAGGAAACATTGTTATCGCAGCACCCGCCGCTTCCGAAAAAGGCTACGAAGCCCTGGCCGTAATTCAGGTTAGTGAATCTGAGAGCAAAGATTTACGACTAAATGATGGCGAAGGCCCAGCCATAACAATACTTGAAATCCCTTATGAACTACCTGCAGAAAAGGAATAGCGTATATTATTTTTCCTTGCCATTTAGCTCAGGCACTTTTTTGGAACAAGACATGCATTTTTAATATTGCCGTCTATACTTTAAGCCAAATACAGAGCACTAATTGGGGAACCCTAAATGAGCACCAAAGCGGAAGAAGTCTATAAGCAACTTGAGAATGCTATTGCCAGTGACCAGATCATATTACCGACCCTGCCGGAAGTCGCAATTAAAGTCAGGGATGCGGCTGAGGCTGAAAACAGCTCAGCACACAGTATTGCTGATATATTGTCGCAAGATGCATCGCTAACCACCCGCCTGATACAGGTCGCTAACAGCCCGTTATATAGAGGCAACCATGCTATCGAAGATATCCAGATGGCTGTTACACGACTGGGTATTAAAATAGTAAAGGATCTGGTTGTAAGACTGGCAATGAAACAAATGTATCAGGCGACATCTGATGTTCTTGATAAGCATTTTCGTGAAGCCTGGTCCACAAGTGTTGAAGTCGCTGCCATTTGCAGAATGCTGGCCAGCATGACAACCATCTCTACCGAACAGGCATTACTTGCCGGTCTGATCCATAACATCGGTGCCTTACCCATTCTGGTTATCGCTGAAGACGACGATGACTTGTTCAACAATGATGCGGCACTAACAGAAGTGATACAAGCCATCAGCGGACGTGTTGGTAAGCTAATACTGGAATCATGGAAATTCGGTCCGGAGCTCATTGATGCAGTGACCCTTTGTTATCAGTTTGACCGGCAGCACGATGGCGACGCCGACCTGACCGATATTATTCAGGTGGCTTTATTGCAAGGTGGCTTTGTTGAAAATCTACCCGGTGCAGATGACTGGTCATCCATTCAGGCTTTTACGAAATTAGGCATGGATACGGAAGTCAATACTATCGATATCGAAGAAAATAAAGCAATGATTGAAGAAACCAAGTCAGCATTAATGGTTTAAAGATAAACTTTCATCAATAAAAAGGAGCTTTACGGCCCTTTTTATTGCTTATTAATAGCTGAATCAGCTCATCCAGTTACACAGCCTGCGCTGCTCCATGTTCGCTAGGCTGCGAAAGCCCACCGGGCTTTCGTCCTTGCTCAACCCCGGGAGTACTTCTTCGGTCTGAGTATATCTCATGCCTCAGGGCACCCCAAGAGCACTTCTTCGGTCTGGGTATATCTCATGCCTCAGGGCGCACCCCAAGAGCACTTCTTCGGTCTGAGTATATCTCATGCCTCAGGGCGCATATGCGGGAACAAGATAACGTCACGAATGGTTGGCGAGTTCGTCAGTAACATTACCAGACGATCAATACCAATCCCCTCACCTGCAGTGGGTGGTAGTCCATGTTCCAGAGCGCGAATATAGTCTTCATCAAAGTGCATGGCCTCATCATCACCACCTTCTTTTTCAGCCACCTGATGCTTAAAGCGCGAGATCTGATCTTCCGCATCATTTAACTCAGAAAAACCATTGGCAATTTCCCGACCACCAACAAAGAATTCAAAACGATCGGTTACAAAATGATTGTTATCATTACGCCTGGCCAAAGGTGAAACCTCTGTCGGGTATTCCGTAATAAAAGTCGGGTTCATCAAACGATGTTCAACCGTTTTTTCAAATATTTCAATCTGAACTTTACCAAGTCCGTATGTATCTTTTAACGGTATTTCCAGTTGTGTTGCAATTGCACGAGCTGAATCGATATCGTTTAACTGCTCCAGCGTTAGCTCAGGGTTAAAATGCAGTATCGACTCGACCACTGTCATGCGGTCGAATTTTTTACCAAAGTCATAAACATCACCCTGGTATTCGATCAGTGTTTTACCGACAACATCTTTAGCAAGCCCGTGCAGTAACGCCTCTGTAATATCCATCAGATCATTGTAATCCGCATAAGCCTGATAAAACTCTACCATGGTGAATTCAGGATTATGACGGGTTGATAACCCTTCATTACGGAAATTACGATTAATTTCATAAACCCGCTCAAAACCACCAACAACCAGACGTTTGAGATAAAGTTCCGGGGCAATACGCAGGAACAGCGGCATATCCAGAGCATTATGATGAGTATTAAACGGCCGCGCTGTGGCTCCTCCCGGTATCACATGCATCATTGGCGTTTCGACTTCCATATAATCCTGACTGTCGAAAAAATTGCGGATATAGCTGATAATCTTTGAACGCAGCTTAAAGGTTTTTTGCACATCTTCATTCATAATCAGATCAACATAACGCTGGCGATAACGCGTCTCCTGATCCGTCAGGCCGTGCCATTTTTCAGGTAACGGCCGCAGCGACTTTGTTAATAGCCGAATATCGTCTACCTTAACCGATAGTTCACCGGTTTGGGTTTTAAACAGCACACCTTCCGCACCGATAACATCGCCGATATCCCATTTTTTAAACTGTTCGTTATAAAAACCGTCAGCTAAAGCATCACGCTGAACAAAAACCTGAATACGACCGGACATGTCCTGAATTTGTGCAAAACTGGCTTTACCCATAATCCGCTTTGCCATTAAACGCCCGGCAACTGAAACACGCTGATTCAGTGCTTCCAGCTCTTCTTTGTCTTTGCCGCCATATTGCAGGTGCAACTCTTCGGTCATCACATCCCGGCGAAAATCATTCGGAAACGCGATGCCGCCTTCCTCACGTAATGCGTTAAGTTTTTCTCGGCGCTGCTGAATCAGCTTGTTTTCATCTACTGCTTCTGCTTCATTAGCACTGGCGTTCTGATCTGTTGTATTTTCTTGAGTCATTTTAACTTTTTACTCTTATACTAAATTATTAATCACACATACAAGCCGGTTTTACAGGCCGCTCTTTAAGCTGGCTTCAATGAACATATCCAGACCACCGTCCAGAACAGCTTGTGTGTTACCGGTTTCTACATTGGTTCTGAGATCTTTTATGCGTGACTGATCAAGCACATAAGAACGAATCTGACTGCCCCAACCAATATCCGATTTGGTGTCTTCTAAAGCCTGCTGCTCACCCATGCGTTTTTGCATTTCAAGTTCATACAGCTTCGCTTTTAACTGCTTCATGGCTGCTGCTTTATTCTTATGCTGAGAACGGTCATTCTGACACTGCACCACAGTATTCGTTGGATTATGGGTAATACGCACCGCAGATTCTGTTCTGTTAACGTGCTGGCCACCGGCACCACTGGCGCGATAAACATCGATACGCAAATCTGCCGGGTTGATATCAATTTCAACATCATCATCCACTTCAGGTGAGACAAACACTGAAGCAAAAGACGTGTGTCTTCTGTTACCAGAATCAAAAGGCGATTTTCTAACCAGTCGATGCACACCGGTTTCTGTTCTTAGCCAGCCATAAGCATACTCACCTTCAAAGTGAATCGTCGCGCTCTTGATACCGGCCACATCACCGGCTGAGGCTTCCATTAATTCCGTTTTAAAGCCATGTGCTTCACCCCAGCGCAGATACATACGCAGAATCATCTCCGCCCAGTCCTGTGCTTCTGTACCACCGGAGCCGGACTGGATATCCAAAAAAGCACTATTGCGATCCATTTCACCTGAAAACATACGGCGAAATTCGAGCTTAGCGACCTGCTCTTCAAAGCGTTCAATATCAGCCACAACCGCATCGACGGTTTCCTGATCATCTTCTTCCGCACCCATTTGCAGCAGGTCTTTAGCATCACCCAGCCCGTTGAACAGCGTATTCAACGTGTTAACGACACTTTCTAACTGTGTTCTTTCCTGCCCTAGAGCCTGCGCAACTTCCGGATTATTCCAGACATCCGGCTGCTCAAGTTCACGCATGACCTCTTCCAGCCGCTCCTGTTTAGCCTCAAAGTCAAAGATACCCCCTCAACGTTTCTGAACGTTGCTTGAGGTCGGTTATGTGGAGGGCATATTGATTAATCTCTAACATTATCTGCTTTCAATCTTGGTTTATGAATTAACCGGTAATCATACTCTATTCAAGTGCTTACGTCAGGATCTAATCCCCCTCATAAACGGTTTTCACAGCTATTAGATCGATAAAGGTAGCGAGAGGTAGCACTATGCTATATTTAAGCGATCACTGACATGGCGTTGATCTGTAGCTAACAATATTAGACTACAGCGTGACATGCCGGGCTAAATATCAAATACATAAACTATATTTCGAGTAGTAATTGTGCCCTAGCTAAGATAATTGATTGAAAACCCTGCTTAGATTATCTATGATCCACCACCATAATTATGAATTATATATATTTAAAGTGATTATTAAGTAAATATTGAACGAATCTGTTTTTTCTTTTTTATTTACAACAAATAACGATAGATACTTAATTTGGAGAATTCTATGCAAAAAATCAAAAAAGCAGCTGTCTTATCTGCCCTTATTGCCAGCTTTACTGCGGGCGAAGCAATGGCAGCCACAGAGTGGAATGTATCGTTATGGGGTAAAAGACGCGCATTTACTGAACACGTAGAAAAATTAGCTGAATTAGTTGATAAAAAAACAAATGGTGATTTTAAACTCAATATCTCATACGGTGGTCTTTCTAAATCAAAAGAAAACCTTGACGGTATTTCGATCGGCGCTTTTGAAATGGCGCAGTTCTGCTCTTTTTATCACAAAGCTAAAAACCCAAGCATTACCGTTACAGAATTACCATTCTCACGCAATGTATCTTTAAGCCGAATTACTGAAATTTATCAGGAAGTATTCAAACACCCGATTCTGGTAAAAGATATGGCACGCTGGAACAGTACACTGTTAATGCCATCTCCAATGCCGCAGTACAATATTGTTAGTAAAACCGATGCACTGAACAGTCTTGAAGACTTTAAAGGTCTGCGTATTCGTGGTCCGGGTGGCATCATGGGTGTTTTAGGTCAGCTGGGTGCAATCAAAACCGGTGTGCCTTTCTCAGAAGTACGCCAGTCGATGGACTCAGGTGTTATTGATGCCGCATCATTTGCACCACATGCACATTTAGCGACTAAGTCTTATACCGTGGGTAAATGGGCGACGACTAACCTGAACTTAGGTACTGCAAACTGCCCAGTTGTGGTTAATACTGATGCTTTAAACAGCCTGAAACCTGCGCACAAAAAAGCATTACTGGGTTCTGTTGACGAATCACTGGCATATTATGTTGCCAACTACGACAACAACACGACCGGTAAGTATCAGAAAGCAATTGAAGAAGCCGGTTTAAAACAGATTACTTTCAATGAAGCTCAGACTGCCAAATTAGACGAACTATCTGTTTCAGTTCGTAAAAACTGGATTGATGAAAACAGTAAGAACTTTGATGCTCAGGCTTTATACAGCTTTACCGAAGCACTCTTTAAGAAGTAATTAACTTCTTAGTCTAAAATAGCCATATCGGTATAATACTGATATGGCTATTTTTTTAGCTACTCTCAAATTTAAGTACTGGTCATTGTATTCCGACTAGTATCTGCTTAACTGAAAAAGGTCTTTGCATGTCAAGCCCCACTTCTATTCTTGAAGATCAATCAAAATTAAGCTTAGCCGACCGAACTTTTTTTAAACTAGAGTCTTTTTTAAATTTAATGGGCGGTGTGATAATTTTCATGCTGGTTTTTTTAGCCACCACGAATGCTTTAGGGCGCTGGCTATTTGACCTGCCAATTAGTGGTTATATCGACTGGGTAGAACAGTCGATGGCATTTATGGCGTTTTTAGGTATCGCTTACACCAAGCGGGAAGGCGGCCATATTCGTATGGATATGCTGGTCAGTCGTTTACACGGAAGAAGACTCTGGTTAGTTGAATTATTTTCATCCGTTGTCATGCTCATTATCACCGTGGCACTGATCTACGGATCTTATTTGCATTTTTTACGCTCTTATACTCTCGGTGACTCATCACTGGATATCGATTTACCGACCTGGCCGGCAAAACTTGTCGTGCCGTTTGCTCTCACTATTCTGGCCTTACGCATTATGTTACAAATTTGGGGATATTCCCGCGCCGCTTTTGAAAACAACAATCAACCGGTCGCTGTTCCACTGATCGAAGATGCCGCTGCTGTGGCAGCAAAAGAAGCTGAAGCTCTTATCAAACCTGATTTGCAGGGAGATAAATAATGGGCATCTTTCAAACCATGGCTAGCATGGATTCCATCAGTATTGGTATCTGGGTAACCGGTATTATGTTAGTGCTTGTGGTGATCGGGGTACGGGTAGCCTTTGCCGCAGCAATGGCCGGATTCCTTGGCCTGTTCTGGATTTTCGCCGCTAAATTCGGCTTTGAAAAAGGTTTGCTAATCGCCATTAAAATGGCCGGTACCATTCCACATTCAAAAGTATCGACACTGGCCTTATCACTGATCCCTACCTTTATTCTGATTGGTTTTTTAGCCTATCACGCCGGTTTAACTCGCGCATTATTTGAAGCAGCAAAGCGCTGGGTTGGCTGGTTACCCGGTGGTATGGGTGTAGCAACGGTCTTTTCTACCGCTGGCTTTGCTGCGGTATCAGGCGCATCTGTTGCCACCTCAGCCGTATTCGCACGCATTGCAGTCCCAGAAATGCTAAAGCTCGGTTATAACAAACAATTTGCCGCTGGCGTGGTCGCTGCCGGTGGCACGCTGGCATCACTGATCCCTCCTTCGGCCATTTTGGTTATTTACGCCATTATTGTTGAACAGGATGTTGGTGCCCTGCTGATGGCAGGCTTTCTGCCCGGTGCCGTTTCTGCTGTTATTTATGCCGGACTGGTTGTCTTCCTAGCCACAACCAACAAAAACTTTGGCCCACCGGTCAAAGGCTATAGCTGGAAACAACGCTTTGAAAGCATCCCCGGTGCTATGCCTATTTTCATCGTGGTCGGCATTATTATGGTTTGTATATATGGCGGCGTCGGCACTCCCACAGAAGCCGGTTCATTAGGTGCTTTTATCATTTTTACTCTGGCCTTGTACAAAGGTATGCGCTGGAATGACTTACGCAGCTCACTGATGGAAACCGCCAAACTCACAGTGATGATTTTCACCATTATCTGGGGCGTATTGCTATATGTTCGTTTTCTGGGTTTTGCTGATTTACCCAGTGCCTTTTCGGATTGGATTACCGGCCTTGATCAGAGCCCGATGTTAACGCTGATTTTAATTCTGTTAGCCTACGCCGTACTGGGCATGTTTATGGATGCCATTGGTATGCTGCTGTTAACCCTGCCGGTTGTTTATCCTGCCGTGATGGCTTTGAATGGTGGTGATGCGGTAACAGCTGCGGATTCTGCTTTTGGTATGTCGGCTATTGGCTGTTCAATCTGGTTTGGTATTATCGTCGTGAAGATGGCCGAAATCTGTTTAATCACACCCCCTATCGGGCTCAACTGCTTTGTGGTTGCCGCTGTCAGACCCGAATGCTCGGTGCAGGATGTATTTCGAGGTGTCGCACCGTTTTTTGTTGCCGACGTGATCACGATCGCCGTACTGATTTCACTGCCCGGTATTGTTTTATGGTTACCCGGGCTGATGGGTTTCACCTGATACAGACTGCAACAATAATAAAAAAGGCCTGATTTTATCAGGCCTTTTTTTACTTATTTTTTACCACAAATATCACGGATTTTAAAAGAACAGCAATTTAACAATAAAGCAGGAAAGTGCAATATACATCACCACTTTAATCCAGGCCTCGCCTTTATGTACTGTGGTATGAGCACCATACCAGCCACCGACTGAATTACCGACCGCCAGACCTAAGCCCGCCCACCACAGTAATTCTAATTGCGTTGCAAAAATAGTTAATGCGACGATGGTATAACTGAGCACAACAAAGACTTTATACATATTTACACGGATCAGATTAAAGCCCATCACCCGGTGTAAAATTGGCATCAGAATAAAACCCACACCAATCTGAATAAATCCACCCCAGAAACCGGCACCCACCATACAGATATGACCTAATGCGAGGTTCTTAGGCTGCTTATTTTCATTCCCATCGTGCTTCATTTTTTTGCCGGTGGCCATAAGAATCATCACCAGAATCATCACAATGGCGAGGATACGATCGAACCACACACCTTCAAGCTTTACACCGAGCATAGCACCGCCAACCGCACCGACCGATGCCGCCAGTGACAAACTCAGACTCAGTTTGAAATCTGAAAAACCTTTGCGAAAAAAGGTATAAACTGCGGTGGTATTTTGTGCCAGTATGGCGATTCGATTGGTACCGTTTGCTACCGGTGCCGGAATATCCATAAACAACATAATCGGCACGGTCAGCAATGAGCCGCCTCCCGCCATCACATTAAGCCAGCCGGCAAAAACACCGGCAACCATTAATAGAATAATTTGCCACAATTCCATTAATGATTCCTCGCACAATTGTTTCTCATTAATTACTACCAAGTGTTGTTTATTAAAATTCTTTAGCTACTCGTATAAAGTCGCTACGTAAAACTATTTATTGTGTTACTTTTCACAAGCCGTTAAATCTGCCCGATTCAGACTCACATCCCTGCCTGCCAGCACAACCTTTACTTCCTTCTTAGCCAGTAACCTTTTTATCAGCGTCTCATTGTCCGGTACATGGAAAAGAAAAACAGGCAATCCTTCTAAGTTTTTTTCTGCCTGACTACCGTAATAGGGTTTTTCAAGCAGGCCATAACTCATCGCTATTGCCGTGATATTATTAAAATAATAAGCCATTTTATAAATATTGATGGCTATATTTGATAGCAGGCTGCTTTCATAGGGAGGATGTATACCCAGTATTGTTTTAAAGCCGGCATCGGTATATTTAGAAACGATAAGGGGGTTAGAGCCTTCCAGGTAAATGCGCTCCCTTATTGAATTCTCTGCACTTATGCTTAATAACCGGGCAATGGCTTTACTGGTCTGCTCACTGCTTAATCTGTCCAGGTTTTTATAATCCAGCCAGAAGTAATGATCGTGTCCCGTTTCTTTAAAAACCCTTTCAAGGGTGAGCACTTCTCCCTCTTTCAGCGTATAGGCCAGCTCACCCTCCTCTGTTGTTTTTGGACGGTCATGTGAAATAATAAAATCATTCGTTTTCACATCATAATACAAGTCAATTTCTGCACCCTTTGAGCCCAGTAAAAATGCACGCTTTAAACTGATTAAACTATTTTGTTCAGCATGATTTTCGTAAACACCACGCGCCGACCAGACTTTATGGCAATCATCATAGATATTTAGTTGTGACTTATTTTGTATATTATTATCAACATAGATAATCGTTAAGTTATATGCCGCAACGATAGTCAGCGAAATAATAAGAAGTGCTTTTTTGATCATTTTTATTTCTCAGCAAGGCACCGACTTAAATTTTTTAAATTTAAGTCGGTGCCTGTTGTTATTTTTGGCTTGATTTCTTTTTGGCCACATTATCACGCAGGTAAACCGGCTGAGCCTGATGCGCAGACATTTGTTTACCTGCGCGAAAATCTTGCGCGGCTAATTTGACGATATGTTCTGCTGAAGGCAAATAATCACCGTACACCATATCTTGCTTGATCCTGTATTTGGTGCTGAGTAATTCATTATATTCTGACCAGCCAGTACCCGCGCCCGCCCAGTTTTTGCCAGCTTGCGACGGCAGGTTTTCAACCGTACTAACCATTTCATGGTCGGTCAGTTCGATAGCGTCATCTGTTACATGATAGACTCCCCAGTAGACTTCTCCCATGCGCGCATCGATCGCTGTTAACACATCCTGATGGCCATGCTGATAATAAACACCGGCTGCTATCGCTGCCAGCGTTGAAACCGGCAATACGGGTATGTCAGCCGCATAAGACAGACCCTGTATAATACCCGCTGCAATACGCACACCGGTAAAAGCTCCCGGTCCCCGTGCGAATGACAGACCATCGAGTTGCTTAGCCAGAAAACCGGCATCAGATAGCAACTGATCAACCATCGGTAATATCAGCTGCGTGTGTTCTCTTGGCGCCAGTTTAAACGCCGAGCTCACTTCACCGTCGACATACAAAGCGGCAGAGCAAGCCTCAGTTGCCGTATCAATCGCCAGTATTTTCATAGCGCAGCCTCATTGGGTTCACGGATATTTTTGTAAAAAACCTCCACCGCCTGAAGCGATTGAGTGACCTTCATATCCGGCAGACTTTTAATGAAAGTTTTACCGTAGTGTTTGGACATAATTCTCGGGTCCCCGATCACTAAAACACCGTAGTCTTGAATATCTCGTATCAGCCGTCCGGCGCCCTGCTTCAGATTAATCACCGCAGTGGGTAACTGAAAATCCATGAACGGGTTGCCGCCATTATTTCTTATCTGATCCATACGGGCCTGTAAAACAGGGTCTCCCGGTGACGCAAACGGCAGCTTATCGATCATGACACAGGTCAGCGCATCGCCGCGCACATCTACCCCTTCCCAGAAACTGCTGGTACCCAATAAAATAGCCTGACCTGCTTGCTTAAACGATTCCAGCAACTGATGCTTGGGTTTTTCTCCCTGTACAAAAATTGGATAATCAACACGTTGCTTGAGAAAATCATTCGCTTCATTCATTGCCCGGTAACTGGTGAACAATAAAAATGCCCGCCCGTCACTGGCTTTGATAACCGGTAACATAGCCTGCATTAACTGCCGTGTGTATTGCATATCAGAAGGTTCAGGCAGCTCTTCCGGCAGATAGATAAGTGCCCGGTTTTGATAGTCGAACGGGCTGTGCCAGATACCATTTTTATAATTTTGCATGCCTAAGCGCGCTGTAAAATGCTCGAAATCACCACCTACTTGTAGAGTGGCTGAGGTCATAATCCAGGCGGCCTGATAAGCCTGCATTTGTTTTTGAAATCTTTCTGATAAATCCAGTGGGGTTTGATGCAAAATAAAACTGCGGCTAAATGTTTCATACCAGTCAATCGAGTTTTCCTGCTTACTGCAAAACTGCGTAAGCCGCTGATGCACCTGCAAACAGCGCTGATAACAATTTTCAAGACCTTTACTTCGCTCTGCCGCTATTTCCAGCACGTCCTTAAGTTCATCGAGTCTGGCTAATAAGTCATCAATCGCCGATTTAATACTCGGCTTATACATGATTTTCGCCCATGAATCCCGCGTGGTTTCAGTACCAAAAGCCAGCCTCATGTGCTTGCCTGTTTCAATAAGATGCTGCGCTAAATCACGTAATTCACCCATATCAGGCGCATCGGCAATCTGCTCTGCAATCACGTCATTGGCCAGCAACATCACTTGCCGGCTGCTGACAGACTGGCCAAAAAAATTGGACGCAATTTCAGGTAACTGGTGGGCCTCATCGATAATAAAGGCTTCTACTTCGGGCAATAACTCGCCAAAACCCTCTTCTTTTAAGGCCATATCGGAGAGTAAAAGGTGATGATTAACAACAATAACATCCGCATGCTGGGCTGCTCTTCGGGCAGTCACAACATGACAGTCTTCATACTGAGGGCAATCGCTGCCGAGGCAATTATCTGCCGTTGAGGTAACCATTGACCATACACGGGCATCTTCCGGTACTGAATCCAGCTCTGAAATATCGCCACTGCTGGTCTTGCCGGCCCAGTCTTTTACCTGAAACAGCTCCATCCTTGTTTCACGCGTCATGAACTCCATGTGCTCCGCATTTTTCAGCCGGTGTACGCACAGGTAATTTGCGCGACCTTTTAACAGGGCAACTTCCACTTGCATATCCAGTGCTTTAATCACTACCGGTAAATCTTTATGGAAGAGCTGGTCCTGTAGGTGACGTGTACCGGTTGATACCAGCGTTTTGGCACCAGACATTAACGCAGGCACTAAATAGGCAAAGGTTTTACCAATTCCGGTACCGGCTTCTGCCACTAAATAGCTTTCATTTTCAATAGCATCAAAGATAGCAGCGGCCAGCTTCTGCTGCCCCTCTCTTGGCATAAAGCCGTCTATTACCTGACTAATGAGACCATTTTCACTTAATGCGTCATTAACAGAAGCCGTACTATTCACTTTTGGCACTGATCAGTTCCTGCTACACGTCTTCTATTCACACTCAGCGTATTCTGCCGGGCGACGATTATTTAAAAAAGCTAATTTTACCGTATTATCACAGTCAAAACCTGCTAACAAACCAGTTTTTCTGTCAACCCAGTGATAATCGATGTTATCCGGCGGGTCCAGTTCAAGGTTAGCAATGGGCAGGTGTTGGAATAAGTCTGTCCAGACATTCAGAGCGCCACTGGACCCGGTCAGACCGGTTTCCAGATTATCATCATTACCCACCCAAACAACCGCCAGTTTATCGGCACTAAAGCCGGCAAACCAGCTATCACGCAAATTATCCGTTGTGCCTGTTTTACCGGCCACTGACATATTCAAAGCAGAAAGCTTTCTGGCTGTCCCTGTTTGCGTCACTTCATGTAAGGCTGTTTTTAACAGGAAGATATTTTCCTTGTCGATTGTGTAATTTTTTTGTTCCGCAAAATGCACCAACGGTGTGCCATCATGAGATAACACAGCTCGTATTGAGTGCAGCCCCAGTTGCTGACCATCTGCTGCAATTGTCTGATACATCGACGCCACATCGAAAGGCGTTAATTCAAAAGCACCCAGCAGCATTGACGGGTAAACCGGCACGTCTTTTTCTAAGCCAAGGTTTCTTAGTGTATTAACGATTTCTTCGAGCCCGATATTCAGACCAAGGCGTACACTGGGTATGTTATACGAATGAACAAGTGCATCATGAAAGATCACATTTCCCCGGTATTGTCTGTCATAATTTTGAGGTTGCCAGATATCCCCGTTGCCTGATCTTAAGGTCAGCTCTCTATCTGATAATGGTGTAGACAGGTGATAGTTATGCTGACTGGTCAGTGCAGCAAGATAGATAGCGGGTTTAATTAATGAGCCTATCTGTCTCGATGCATCCAGTGCACGGTTAAAACCCTGAAACGAGGCGTCTATATCACCGACTAAAGCCAGCACTTCCGAACTTGATACATCACTGACAACAACAGCCGTTTGTAAAGGTGGCGAGCTTATTTTTGCCTGTAAGCGGGAAAGCGTATTCGTTACCGACAATTCTGCCGCCAGCTGAACCTGAGGATCAAGTGTGGAAAATATCTGTAAGCCATCGCGACGTATCACATCGGATGAAAAACGGGACTGAAGCTGGCGCTTAACAAGATCGGTAAACGCAGGAAATTTAACACCCGAGCTCAGTGTTCTCGATGAGAGCGCTAGCGGACGTTTTATGTATCTACTATGGTGTAATTTACTGATAACCCCCTGCTCCAGCATAATATCTAGAATCAGATTCCTGCGTGCAAGTGCACGATGTTTATATTTTTTAGGGTTGTAGTATGACGGTCCTTTAATAATGCCTATTAATAAGGCTATCTCATCGGTAGCGAGTTTATTCAGGCTTTTATTAAAGTAAAACTGACTACCAAGTTCAAAACCGTGTATTGATGCATTTTTATTTTGACCTAAATACACTTCATTAATATACGCTTCCAGAATAGATTTTTTGTCATAATGAATCTCAAGCAATAATGACATAATGGCTTCATTAATTTTTCTCCAGTAGCTTCTTTTGGATGATAAAAACAGGTTTTTTACCAGCTGCTGAGTCAGCGTACTACCACCTTGTCTTTTTTCTCCGGCAGAAATATTTACCATCATTGCCCTGATGATTGCCAGAGGATTAACGCCAATATGATCATAAAACGAACGATCTTCAACCGCGATCAGTGTTTTTATTAAACGCTCTGGTACTTCTGAATAACGCACTAATTCCCGGTCTTCTTTATGTCCTGGAAAAATACTGCCGATAAGCACCGGATCAAGCCGTACGCTCTCAATATCTTCAGGTTTATACAGATGCTGAATTTCTGTCAGCTGCTGCGCCTCAAAACTCAGGCGCATTCCCACCGAGGGAGTCACTTCATCACTGTCTTTAAATTCCCGGCTTATGAGTTCAAACTGGTTTTGCCAGCGGCGATACTGCCCGGCTTGCTGCGGAAAATCTTTAACTTTAGCGTAAGCCATTAAACCCAGCTCATGTTCAAAACTATCAGGATCCAGCTTCATATTCGGTTTTAGTTCAAGCGGGCGTGCATACACCTTTGACGGTACGGTCCAGATTCTGCCTTCAAACAATTCGCGCACCTGCATATCCAGATAAAACACATAAATAGAAAATATGAGAAGGAAAATAACCGCAATCACGAAACTATACGGCGTCAGCAAGTACCTCAGACATTGCTTAAGAAACGATTTATGCTTCTTTTTAGGCTTATCTATGGCTTTAGTTGTAGTTTTCTTAGAAGGTTTTTTAACCGGGCGTTTTGCAAGCGGTTTTTTCTTCTTTTTTGCAAGACCAAGGCGGTTTAAAAAACCGGATTTAATTTTTGTCATCTATACTGTAAGTACTTAAAATACGTTAAAATCAAAAGACACATCATACTTTGACCGGAGCATTTACGCTATGTCTGTTACTACTTTAGAATCAAGAGAACCCATCATTGCCGCCATGCAAAGGCCTGAGTTCTATGACCACGATGTAACTGATATCGTTATGCTGCAAACACATATCTCCTGGGTTTTTTTAACCGGTCAATATGCATACAAAGTGAAAAAACCTATGGATTTTGGCTTTTTAAATTTCACCGAGCTCAGCCAGAGAAAGCATTTTTGCGAAGAAGAAATCCGCCTCAATAAACGCCTTGCTGATGAGATCTATCTCGAAACTGTATGCATAACAGGCAGTGCAGAAAGCCCGGCACTGAACGGTGCCGGTGATGCGATCGAATATGCCGTTAAAATGAGCCAGTTTGAACAGTCGCAGCTTGCTGATAACCTGCTCAATGACGGAAAAATACTGCCTCAGCACATTGATGATATCGCCGACCAGGTAGCCAGTTTTCACCAGTCGATTCAGGTTTCAGGTAATCAGTCAGTCCTTGGAACGTCAACTATCGTTAATGCACCGGTGATTCAGAACTTCGAGCAACTCGATCCTCTGATTAAAGATGATCATGCCCGGGCACAGCTTGCCAGATTAAAGAGCTGGAGTGAAACTGAGTTTGATAAAATCTGCCACTTACTAGACCAGCGTAAACAAAACGGTTTTATTCGTGAGTGCCACGGGGACATGCACCTCGGTAATATGGCCCTGATTAATGACCAGATAACCATTTTCGACGGCATCGAATTTAATGACGAATTCCGCTGGATCGATGTCATGAGTGAAGTGGCTTTTTTGTTTATGGATCTTTTCGACCGCAAAAAAACAAACTATGCATACCGCTTCTTAAATCGCTACCTTGAGCATACAGGCGACTATGAAGGTATGCAGATCTTCCGTTTTTATCTGGTGTACAGAGCGATGGTACGGGCAAAAATAGCCAGTTTCACGCTGTTAACGCCTGATTTATCAGCACAGGAACAGGAAAAAATAATGCTGCAATACAGCAGTTACAGCGACCTAGCAGAACATTTCACACAGACAGGTGAGCTATCCCTTAACATCACCCACGGGGTATCTGGCTCTGGTAAAACAACCATCAGTCAGCGCCTGCTAGAAGAAAAGGGTCTGATCCGTATCCGTTCAGATATTGAGCGCAAAAGGCTTTATCATTTAGCATCAACTGCAGCCAGTAAATCACCATTAGATGGCGGAATTTATAGCAAAGAGGCTGGCATCAAAACTTACATGCAGCTCAAAAAATTTGCTAGACTAGCCCTATCTTCTGGCTTCAGTGTTATCGCAGATGCAACGTTCCTTGAAACTGCCGACAGAAGGGCTTTTCAGGAGCTGGCTGCTGAGTTCTCAGCCAAATACGCCATCATTGAGTGCGAAGCTGATGAGACGGAACTGACAAAGCGCATTATCGCACGCCGCGGCGATGAAAATAATGCATCTGAAGCGGATCTGAGTGTGCTTAAAAAGCAACTCAGTAGCATGATGCCACTGGAAGAAGATGAGAAAGTTTATATTCAACCGTCGACTTTCTAAAAAATGGATGATTTATGGCAGAGCCAATAATTAATATTCTTATCATTGATGATAACACTGAAAGTGTTGAGCATATTCGTCATCTGGTATCGGCCTGTCATGAATTCGAGATCAGCCATAAACTGGACATCGAATCCGCCCTTAAATTTCTCAGAAAACAGTCATTTGATATTGTCCTGCTCCAGCTTACCATTGGCCTTGATGCCATAAAGCAGCTGAGATTAATTAAAGCCGATATTCCGATTGTCGTTATGGGCTGGATTAACGATGAAGCATCGATAGAAGAAATCCTTAAATCCGGAGCCAGTGACTATTTGCTTGAAAACGACCTTAAAGAAAATAAAATCAGGCGCACTATTCGTTTCACCATGGCGCGCTACAAAGGTCAGATTGAACCTCTTGGATGGACAACATCTCTGGTAAACAAGCTTCATTTGATGGAATCATTGTACAAGGTGATTTCACAAAACACTGAAGACACGACTGACCAGATTCAGATGATTCTAAAAACGGGATGCGAACTGTTCGATCAGGAAATTGCCATTTTTAGTCATATTAAAAAAAATGACTTCATAATAGAACAGGCCTACTCAAGCACCAAAAAGATCAACCCGGGCGAAAAATTCGATCTTAAAAAAACATTTTGCAGTATCACTATCGATCATAATGAGCCTATCGCAATCGATATTGTCAGAAAGCCCAAATGGAAAAAACACCCCTGTTATTTAAACACCGGCTTGCTCAGTTATATCGGTATTAATATATTTAAGGAAGGCAGCTTATATGGCACGCTGAGCTTTGCCAGCTCACAGCCAAAAGACCAGCCATTTCGTGAAAGCGACTTTGACTTTATCAAAACACTCGGCGAATGGATGAGAAATATTATCAGCCAGTCCCATACGTCAGTTGATTACGAACTACTTGATATGCACGATCCGGTTACCGGCCTGATGAACAAACAAACCTTCATTGAAGATCTCGATAGCTGTGTTAACCGGACACTTAAATCAGAGTATTATTATTTTGCACTGCTGTTTTTTGATATCGTAAACTTTCATGAAATTAAAACAATACTGGATAAACAGCAATCCAATAATTTCATGAAGCTGATAGGTAAAAGACTTAAAACCCAGCTACGGCCAAGAGACACAATAGCCCGTTACTCGGAAACAACCTTCGTGATCTTACTTGAGGATGTCTACATCAATGAGACATCATTTGCAGCCGAGAGAATTATCGCTGAAATACAAAAACCGATATCTATTGGAAAAAACATATTAAATGTCATTCCAAGTATTGGGATAGCCCTTAGCTCCAGCTACAAAAGTACAGATAGTATAATCAAAGATGCAGAAGCAGCCATCAAAGCGGCACAGGAACATCATCAGACATTTTACATCATCAATCCGGAGCATGATGTCAGCGTGAGCGAAACAGCTTCATAGCAGCCGAGTTACCAGCTACCGGTACCTCCAGTTTTATTCTTATTCTTTCTCTTTTTATCATTTTTCTTAATATAAGAAATCATTCTATTTTTCTTGGTTTGCTGACGCTTTGACAACACATTGCGCCTGCCAGAATACGGGTTCTCGCCAGCTTTAAATTGTATCCTAATTGGCGTACCTTTAATCCTGAGCACTTGTCTGAAAAAATTAATCAAATAGCGTTTATAAGGATCAGGAACAAGATCAGGAGAAGCCCCGTGTATTATTATAATCGGCGGATTTTTCCCTCCCTGATGCGCATAACGCATTTTTAGTCGTCGCCCTTTTACGACCGGTGGCTGATGATTTTCGATAGACTTTTCAAGTAACCTGGTTAGTTCCGGTGTCGGAAGATCTATAAATGCAGACTCATAGGCATCATTTATGGCTTTATATAGCAGGCCAACATTACTCCCGTGCAATGCAGATATAAAATAGATATCTGCAAAGTCAACAAAACCAAGCTTACGTTCAAGATCTATTTTAATACGGTCTTTATCATAATTATCCATTCCGTCCCATTTGTTGATAGCAATAACCAGCGCCCTGCCCGCATCAATAATATAACTGAGCAAACTCAGATCCTGATCAGAGATTCCCTCATGTGCATCAACAACAAGCACCACAACATTGGCAAAATCAATTGCCTGCAGTGCCTTTATCACACTAAATTTTTCTACTGCCAGTGTGATGTTTTTTCTGCGACGAACTCCGGCCGTATCAATTAAGGTATATTTTTTATCATCACGTTCAAACGGAACCAGAATACTGTCCCGGGTAGTCCCCGGCTCATCGAATGCCACAACTCGGTTTTCACCAAGTATCCGGTTAATTAAAGTAGACTTACCAACATTAGGCCGGCCTACCATCGCAACTTTAATACCATCAGCCGAGTCTTCTGTTAGTGACGGTTCAAATTCAAACTGGCTGAATATTGAGGCCATCATGGATGGTACACCGCGATTATTAGCCGATGAAATCCCGTACAGACTCTGCATACCCAGTGAATAAAAATCTGCTGTTACCTGCTCCACATCATAGCCATCGATTTTATTTACAACCAGAAAAATCTTTTTTCCATATTTACGCAACTGATTAGCTATTTGTTCATCAGATGCTGTCAGACCGTCTCTTGCATCAACCAGAAAAAGAATCAAGGTAGCTTCATCGATAGCAAGCAAGGTTTGTTCCGCCATCTGCAGATCAACACCTTCTGTTTCGCCACTCAAACCACCTGTATCAATAACGGTGTATTCAACATCTTCGAGCACAGCGTGACCGTATTTACGGTCACGGGTAAGTCCAGGGTAATCAGCTACAATGGCATCCCTTGTCTTAGTCAAACAATTAAATAATGTTGATTTTCCAACATTTGGCCGGCCAACAAGTGCAATAACAGGGTTCATAATTTTCTCAATAATTAGAAAAGATATTTTTCATGATATTATTACTCAAATCATCAAAGCCAACTCTCTGATCATTAATAATAAACACATTATCCTTACCAGATACATTCAGTTTAATCTTATCCAGATTTTTATCCAGATAGCGAAGTCTAAGCATATTTTTTAAGACTACATCGACATTTTTTACCGGCACATCTATATTTGAGAATACAAGTTCATACAGGCGTTTAAGCAAGTCTGTACTTAACCTGACACTAAGCTCGCTGTCTTTAGTTGATAAGTAATTCATCTGAGTCAGTTCATTTTTAACTGCAGATTTCATCAACATTGTTGCTGAGAATGTACCGTACTCAGAAAAGAAATTAAAATGATCAATATTTAAAAGATTATACTCGTATGCAGTTAGATCAAAATACGGCTCATTATATGCATAAAAAATATCTTTGCTTATTTTCCCGAGATCAAACTTTTCAACATTCAGGCCAAAAGACAAGCTATTTACTTGCTCATTAAACAAGTTTAATTTAGATGCGTTAAAATCCATTTCAAGGTTAAGTAAATCATCAGTTATAGAGTTTTTAAACCTGGACGATATAGCTTTCAGATTAACCGATCTCTGCATCAACCTGAACTTGAGTGCATCAAAGCTGAGCACGATATCACCTGATACACCGTGAGAGTCCACGACTTCATCAAAATTCAATAAAAAACGCTCTACCTCGACATGAGAGCGCCCGTATAGCAAGATAGAAGGAGTAGTAATATCGCCTTTAAAACGATTTTCATGTGAAAAATACTTCATTTTTAAATTAGCAGCGGCAACCTGAAAAGTTATTCCATCGACTTTTTGGCTGACTGCTGGTAATAGTGCTACGACTTCATCAACGCCATTAAACCCTATGTAAGCATTAAGCTGAACTGGGTTTGCAGATAATATTTTAGATAAGAAACTCTGATCTATTTTAGCCGGTTGTATCATTCCTTTGATAACCATACTCACTAGCGGAGAGCGCCCGTCTAATAACAAGCCTAAATATACCGGCCCATGTATAATCTTATGCTTGAATTTGTATAAAAACTGCTTATCCTGATCTTTTATCATTAATTCAGCATTTGAGCTAAACCAATGTTTCTCATAAGAAACAACCTCTATTACCAACCCGGAGTTATCAGACACAGAACTGATTAGCCGGGGATAATCAGACTGTATTTTAAAACCGTAAAAATAGGGTAATACCGTTAATAACAGCAGTGTAAACGAGAAAATTGCTAATACAATTTCAAGCCAATAATCCCGGATAATTCTCATTACAAAGCTGATACATTTAGCTCAAGGACATGGATAACAGACTGCTTAGACTGCACGTAAATTCTGTCTTGTATAATAATCGGATCAACATCTATACCCGAATCATCTACTAATAATCGCCCTGTCAGATGACCATCCGCCTTTGCCAGTACATGCAGGTAGCCCTGATAATCAGCGACCAGAATATACTCATCCATTATAACCGGTGAAGTTAGTTTGCGTGATGAGAAGCTCGCCTGCTTCCATATTGTGGCACCTGTCGACGCATCTAACGACCATAAGTGACTGTTCACATCGGTAATATAAAGTTTGCCATCATTGAGCCGCATATTACTGGTAACAGACATTTTTTTATTCCAGAGAAAACCACCCGAATTCAAATCAAGTGCGACAACCCGGCCCTGAAATCCTGCAATATAAATCACACTGTCATTAACCACTAAATCGGCATCCAGATCAACCAGTCGTTCCACTTCAGAGCGGCCACGCGGTACTGAGATTGTTTTTTCCCAGAACAACGCACCATTATCAATATTGATAATCACCAGTTTACCGTTATCAAGACCTGTAATCACTTTATCGTCTAGTATATACGGAGCACTGTTGCCTCTTACGCTAAGAGCAGGCACCTCACGCTGATATATCCACTTCTGTTTCCCTGAGTTCGCATCCAGCGCGGTTATTTGACCATCGATGGTTTTAACAATGACAGTGTTAGCGGAAATAACAGGTCGAGCCAGTACTTCACTGCTTACTCTTACGCGCCATTTAAGTTTGCCGTTAATCGGGTTGATAGCTAAGACTTCTCCACCGCGAGTACCCAGTAAATAAAGATGCTCATCACCACCGATTGCCGATGTAAAATTTACATCAAACATTTGTTGCCAGTGTATACTTAAGTCTTTTTTGCTAAAAACGCTCACAGTTCCTTTAGTATCAGAAAACACAATAACGTTATCTAATACCAAAGGCTTGATTCGCACATATTGAGACGATGAACTCCCATAAGGGATTTCATTAACAATATTTAACGAGGTTGTATGGGTAAATTCAGTCAGAGACGCTGGTGGGGTCGCATTATCTACCTCTCCACCACAACCAGATAAGATCAAAGACAGTATCAGTATTGCAGCGAATTTCATGCAGTCGGACTCACTAGAGAATCACCCAGATTATCTCTTTTCATTTGTAAGAATTTTTTATCGGACGATTTATTTAACAGTAAAGCTTTGTCATAGGCATTTCTGGCTTTTTCAACATTGCCTTTCACGACGTATGCATCTCCTTTTAACTCTTCAAAAATCGACTCAAACTCATCACTGACAGCGACTGACAAGACATCAAGCGCCTCATCTGCCTTACCCAGATCAATCAATATACGTGCCTTACGCTCCTGAGCAACCAATATCAGTACACTTTCTCCGTTACTCATTATCACCTGATCTAACACTTCAATGGCTTCGGTTTTATTGCCCGCATCATAATATGCTTTTGCCAACACCAACGCCGCTGACGGGAAATATGCTGTATTATTGTAATCTTTCTTTATCTTTTCAAATACAGCTGATTTATCGACCAGCAATTTAGAATCACTGCTATCTTTAATTACCTGCTCAAATAGTGCGCTTGCTTCTGATTTTTGAGTAGCGGAATACTGCAAGTAATATCTCCAGCCGAATATTAAACCAAAGCCAATAACCGCACCGAAAATGACTTGCTTACCATTTTCCTTCCACCACTTTTTTAATGCTTCAACCTGCTGTTCTTCTGTTTCAAAATCCATTACAAGACCTATTTATAATTTTTTAGAAATGTATTTAACTCGTTTAACGGAACAGTTATCTGTTCCTTTTTTTCTCTTAAATATTTAACGATAACTATCTTTTTTTCAATTTCTTCATCACCCAAAATAATAGCTATATTTGCAGCTGAGTTATCCGCCTTCTTTAACTGACTTTTAAGGCTGCCAGCTGAACAATTTGATAACACGACTAAATCAGGATTATCAGTTCTCAGCTGACAGGCTAAAGCCATACCCTCTATCTCGGCGACATCACCCAGCGTTACCAGGTAAATATCAGGTCTGACTGCCTCAGGAATCAGCCCGGCATCATCCAGTAAAGAAAGCAATCTTTCAAGACCGATAGCAAAACCTGCCGCTGGTGTATCTCTTCCACCAAGCTGTGCAACCAGACCATCATAACGCCCACCGGCACAAATAGTACCTTGCGCACCCAGCTTATCAGTAACCCACTCGAATACAGTTTTACAGTAGTAATCAAGTCCTCTCACCAGATTAGGATTGACGTTATATGCAATATCTGCCCGGTCTAATATTTTTTTCAGCTTTTCAAAATGCTGTCTTGATTCTTCATCAAGATGCTCGGACAATTTCGGCGCACCTTTTATGATGCTCATCATATCAGGATTTTTTGTATCAAGAATCCTTAGCGGATTCGAATAAAGTCGCCTGCTACTGTCTTCATCGAGCTGATCTTTATAAGCTTCAAGATAGGCAATGAGCATCTCTTTATACTGAGCTCTGGCTTCATTACTGCCTAAAGAATTAATTTCAAGTCTCACATCAGTGAGGCCAAGCTGTTTCCATAATTCAGCCGTCATTATAATTAATTCGGCATCAATCTCAGGATTGGGCATTCCGTATGTTTCAACGCCAATTTGATGAAACTGGCGGTAACGGCCCTTTTGTGGCCTTTCATGACGAAACATTGGCCCCATATACCATAGTCGTTGTAGTTGATTGTGCAAGATTCCGGACTGGATGCCGGCTCGAACACAACTTGCAGTGCCTTCCGGACGTAGCGTAAGGCTATCGCCATTCCGGTCCTCAAAGGTATACATCTCTTTTTCGACAATATCGGTTACTTCACCAATAGAACGAGAAAATAATGCAGTTGACTCCACAACAGGCATCCGGATTTCATGATAGCTGTAGCGTCTCATCTGGGCGAACAAGACAGACTCTAAATATTGCCATTTAGATGTATCAGCAGGCAAAACATCATGCATACCACGAATTGATTTAATATTTTTTGACATAGTTATGTAATTTATTTCTTAAGTTCAGTCATAATTACTGCAGGTATAAAGCAGATGAATTACTCTTTCTTTAATTAGTATTTTGCTTGTCGATAAGATCTTGTTTAACTTGATTTTCGAGTAAATTATCCATAGACATCGTAAAACGTGCTATCTGATTACTCCGAACATATCTGGAAGCATCATATTGAATATCATTTAACACGATAACAACGGCTTTCGCCTTGCCAAGGAAAACATTAAACGGCTCCTGCCCCTGTAGCTGAACCTCTTCACCTTTCTTTAATAAGCTAAAATAGAGCAGCTGATCATTTGCATCACTGATTTCAACCCAGCAGTCATCATTCGCCGTTAGTACAACAACATCGCTACCAACACTTGCTACCGGGTTGGCTTTTTTTGATAAGGCAATGACTTTATCTTTTTTTATTTCTTCGGGGTCAGCTTCCTCACTTGGCACCGACTCCTTTGCCTCTGTGTGTTTTATCTCAGTCACATCTGTATCACTAACGATGAGATCAGATTCAACAGCAGGCGTAGCAACAATCACTGGCAGATGCTCCTTAACCTGAGTCTCGTCAGCCACTGTCAGATTATTTTCTTCAGCAGCAAGATCCGTTACTATCTCATTATTATTTATAGCTACAGGGTCTGCGACTATCTCATTATTATTTAGCGCAACTACCGGTAGCTCAGTTTCATCCCGAGTGCTTTGAAACCACACAAATAACAACACAATTGCAACCAGAATAAATGAATAACTGGCAATCCGCATACTCAGGTCATTACTGCTTACCTGTGCCGGCAAGTCCGAAGTTGCACGAGGTACAGCATCAACCAACTCTACTCCTATCGACTGATTGTATAAGCGAACAACTTCGTCTTCATCAATTCCGACAAGTTTGGAGAATGATCTTATATAGCCACATGTAAATGCAGCTGGTGGCAATACCGCTGTATTTGATGCTTCTATATTTTCAATAATATCTATTGTTAATTTTAATGTTTCAGCAATATGAGCAAGCGAAATTTTTTTGCTTTCTCTGGCGGCTTTTAATGTATCCCCAAACTTATTATTCTCAACAGCACTCATTAACGCACTAACCCCATTGCAAGCCCTGCCTCGTTTGAGTCAGGAAATTTTATATTTAATGTTTGTATAAGTTTCGACATATGTACCGTGTCACCGAGTGCTTTTTCAGCCCTGATCTGGACCCATAAGCTTTCAGCAGAATGCCTGGCAACATCATGATATCGCTGTATATAAGCTCGCGTCATCAGGTATTTTTTGCTTTTAATACCCAGTAAGGCCATCGAATACAGGGCCTTAGCAAGTTTTGGGTTTTTCCTTAATGCTTTTCTCAAATAACGTTCGGCGAGGTCATATCTTGAGTTGTTCATGGCACACTGACCGGCATTTACCAGTGCCACAGTATGTGTTCTGTAATAAGGATCATTGATAGCCATTTTAAAAAGTTTTTGTGCTTCATCAAAGCGTGACTGGTTACACAGGTAAGTACCATAGTTGTTTTTGATGTCTGAATTAGACGGATCCAGACTCATCGCTTCTTCATAATGCTCTATAACATCTTCATGCTGACCGACATTTTCCAGTAGTAATGCCATCGTACTATGTGCAAGAGCATTATCAGGATTTTGTTCCAGCGCTTTTTCTAATTTATCCTTTGCAAGATTCAGCTTATTTCGTGCCAGGTATTCTGCGCCAAGCTGAACATTAATCTGAGAGGCTTTTACAAAATCAGTTTCATGTTTTTTACCACTCGATGCGCAACCGGTAATAAACTGCAGCCAAACAAGCATACCAATAGTTATTATTATTTTATTCATTAATTCATTCCATAGCGCGGATTTTCAAACTTACGTTCTCTTCTGCTTTTATCTTTTACTTTTCCAACAAGCTGACCACAGGCAGCATCAATATCTTCTCCCCGTGTTTTTCGGATAGTCGCAACCAGACCTGATTTCATCAATAACTCTTTAAATTCTTTTATTATTGGCATTGGTGAACAATCATAACCCGAATCCGGAAATGGATTAAACGGAATCAGATTAACCTTTGCCGGGATACCTCTTAATAGCGCCACCAATTTTACAGCATCCTGATGACTATCGTTTACCCCGTTTAGCATAACGTACTCAAAAGTTATATGTGTTTTCGCCGTCTGATTTTCGATATATCGACGACAGGAGGCCATCAGCTCTTTTAATGGATATTTTTTATTAACCGGCACCAGACTGTCGCGGATTTCATCTGTGACAGCATGTAAGGAAACCGCCAGTGCAACATTGCTGTCTTTGCCCAACAAGTCCAGCTTTGGTAATACACCTGATGTACTGACAGTGACACGACGCTTGCTTAAACCATAGGCATCGTCATGCATAAAGATGGTAATGGCTTTTAGAACATTGTCATAATTCAGCAGAGGCTCTCCCATGCCCATTAGAACAACATTAGTGATTTTGCGATCATCGCGGCTATTTTCGCCTAACAGACGACTGGCTATCCAGACCTGTCCAACTATCTCAGCGGATGTCAGATTACGACTAAAACCCTGACGTGCGGTCGAACAAAAGCTACAGTCCAGCGCACAGCCGACCTGAGATGAAATGCATAAAGTTCCGCGATTAGCTTCCGGAATAAAAACAGTTTCTATCTTATTACCACCTTCAAGCTGTAGCACCCATTTACGCGTACCATCAGCTGAAGTCTGATCGAACACAATCTCTGGTACGTCGATAGTGGCAACCTGCTTTAAGGTTTCACGTAAAGCCTTACTGATATTGGTCATTTCATCAAAATCTGCTGCCAGCAATTGATGCAGCCATTTCATGACCTGAGAAGCACGAAAGGCCTTTTCCCCCGACTCGGTGAAAAAGACCTCAAGATCCTGCAGGGTCATACCCAGCAGGTTTTGTTTAACCGGCTTTTTGAGCAAATTAACGGGTACGTTCACATATACCTTCTGGGAACATCAATGCAATTTCTTCTGCGGCAGTTTCTGCTGCATCTGAACCGTGTACTGCATTTTCATCAATTGAATCTGCAAAATCAGCACGGATAGTACCGGCCTCAGCATCAGCAGGGTTAGTTGCCCCCATGATATCGCGGTTTTTAGCAATCGCATTTTCACCTTCCAGTACCTGACACATAATAGGACCAGAAATCATGAAGCTAACCAGATCATTAAAGAAAGGACGCTCTTTATGAACACCATAAAAAGATTCAGCCTGTTCGCGCGTCATGTGGATCATTTTAGAAGCAACGATTTTCAAACCTGCTTTTTCGAAACGCGTGTAGATTTCACCAATTACGTTCTTGGCTACTGCGTCAGGCTTGATCATTGAATAAGTGCGCTCTAGGGACATTAAATTTAACTCCGATAAGTAATAAATAACAAGAATAAACAACCCGCAATTTTACGCGGGTTTGAGGTATGAATAAAGGCCGTAAAGCACCTATTTGACGGGGTTTATCAGTCTTTTTCTTCGATCCAGGCCATTTGTATCGCCTCAAGGATTTTTTCGCCCGATCTTTCCGGGTCATCATCAAAATCAGCCAGCTCGCAAACCCACTGATGAAGATCAGTAAAACGAATGATCCTGGGATCAACATCGGGGTGTTTTTCATCCAACTCAATGGCAATATCAAGCGTATCGATCCATTTAAGACTCATAACAAACTCCTAATGATTTTCTGAAACCATGTTAATCGTATATTTGGGAATCTCAATAACCAGATCGGTATCACCAACAACTGCCTGACAGCTTAAGCGAGAGTCCGGATCCAGACCCCAGGCCTTATCGAGCATGTCATCCTCTGTTTCAGTGGCTTCTTCTAACGAGTCTCCACCTTCACGAATATAGACATGACAGGTGGTACAGGCACAGGATTTCTCACAGGCGTGCTCGATATCTATACCATTCGCCTGAGCAGCATCACAGACAGTAACACCTGGCTCTACTTCAAACACTTTGCCTTCAGGACAAATTTCTTCATGTGGCAGAAAAATCAGTTGGGTCATTTAAATTCTAGCTCCCGCTTTTACTGTAATAAATTTATTTATCACTAATGTATTCATCAATTTTGTGACCGGCCATGGCATCATGAATACTTTGATTCATACGCCTGGCAATATAACTTTCACAGGTTTTTTCAAGCTCATTTACAGCCTGCTTTATGTCTTCGGCTTTTCCTGCCTTGCGTACTTCGGTCAACCTTGAACGGGACTTATCGATCTGCTGGCGCTCTTCTGCTGACAGCAGGCGTTCACCATCGGCGATCAATGCCGCATCAATTGCTTCTATTACACGATCAGCCTCAACCTGTTCTTCCCGTAATTTACGTGCTTCCATGTCATATTCAGCATGATCCATTGAGTCACGGAGCATGCCTTCAATTTCATTATCCGATAAGCCGTATGATGGTTTTACAACCACACTTGCTTCAACCCCGCTAGTTTCTTCGCGAGAGGAAACACTCAGCAAACCGTCAGCATCAACCTGATACGTCACACGTATTCTGGCTGCACCTGCAACCATCGGAGGAATTCCGCGCAGCTCAAAACGCGCCAGCGAGCGGCAATCTGAAACCAGTTCACGTTCACCCTGTACAACATGCACGGCCAGTGCCGTTTGACCATCCTTATAGGTTGTAAAATCCTGAGCTCTGGTAACGGGTATTGGCGTATTACGGTGGATTATTTTTTCCGATAATCCACCCATTGTTTCAATACCCAGTGACAGTGGAATAACATCCAGTAATAAAAGATCGCCATCCTGATTATTGCCTGCCAATATATCAGCCTGCAACGAGGCTCCGATAGCAACAACTTTATCCGGATCAATATTTACCAGTGGTTCTGTATTAAAAAATTCAGCTACACGCTCTCTGACAGCAGGCACTCGGGTAGAACCTCCCACCATAACGATATTCTTGATATCCTGTTTTTCAATGCCAGCATCTCGCAGCGCACGACGACAAGAAGTGAGTGTTTTAGTTATCAAAGAATCAACAAGTTTATTAAACTTTAATTTAGTAAGCTCAAGCTGTCTTTTTCCGCTATCCAGGTCCAGTGAAATCGTCACCGTATCAAGCTCGGTTAGCGATTCTTTTGCAGAGCAGGCCGCAGAAATAATTTGCCGGTTTAATGACGATGTTAATTCTGTAATACCGGCCTCAGTCATTATCCATTCAGCAATCGCCAGATCAAAATCATCGCCGCCTAAAGCACTATCACCACCGGTTGACAGAACTTCAAAAACACCTTTATTTAAGCGTAAAATTGAAACATCAAATGTACCTCCGCCCAGATCATAAATAGCGACAACACCCTCTTCACCACTATCCAGACCATATGCCACGGCAGCCGCTGTTGGCTCATTGAGTAACCTTAAAACATTCAGACCAGCTAAGCGGGCAGCATCTTTCGTTGCCTGGCGCTGTGCATCATCAAAGTATGCAGGCACCGTAATGACAGCACCGACCAGATCGCCACCCAGACTTTTTTCAGCGCGCACTTTAAGCGTTTTTAAAATTTCCGCAGAAACTTCTACAGCACTGAAATCTCCGGCAACCGTTTTAATACGCGGTACCGATGAATCATCAGCGACAAACTGATACGGCAGATGCTGGCTCAGTGTTTTAAGATCCTGAACCGCACGACCCATTAAACGCTTAACAGATACAATGGTATTGTGCGGATCGGTTATAGCCTGATCCTGCGCCTGATGACCAACCACCACTTCTTTATCAGCTGTATAACGTACAACAGAGGGCAAGATTGACCGGTCCTGATCATCAGCTAATGTAGAGGCCTGACCACTTCTGACAGTTGCAACTAATGAATTCGTCGTTCCCAGATCAATCCCTACTGCAAGACGATGCTGATGAGGGGCCGTTGACTGACCCGGTTCTGCAATTTGTAATAATGCCATTACCTACTTTCCAAACTTAATCCAGCAACTCATCTTCTATAGCCACGGCCACATCATCAAGTTCCTGAATGTTTTTATTTAAAAACTGCATTTTACGCGATAGCTCATGCGCGTTATCAAATGATTTTTGCTGATATGCCGCTGCAAATGACTGCATAACGGTTTTCATTTGTTCTTTTACCTGTTTAAGCAGACGGTCGACTTCAGACAGCGGATCACTGTGCGAACGAACCGATTCAATTTGTTCTCTTAATTCAATCTGCTCCATCAGAAATGACATATCCATCGACGTGTCTTGCTCGTGATCAATATCCATACCGGCGAGCTTTAACAGGTAATGCGCACGGCTAACGGGAGATTTTAAAGTATCAAACGCCTGATTAATTAACGAGGCCATTTGCACTGCCATTCTGCTTTGCCGCTCACCGCTACTGACAAAACGATCAGGATGAACTTCTTTTTGCAGGTTTCTGTATACCGACGTCAGTAAATTAATATCAACATCAAAGCTGGCCGGGAGATTAAAAATTTCGAAATAGTTTTTTGAAAACAAATCAGACATTTAAGAACTTAAACCGGTAAATGAAATAACCCCGGCTTATCACCAGGGTTATTTAAACGAAAGGAATCAGTTAAACAGTAAAGCTTTCACCACAACCACATCGATCACCCTCATTTGGGTTATTAAAAGCGAACCCCTCATTAAGACCTTCTTTAGTGTAGTCGAGCTCTGTACCGTTCAAATAAACAAGACTTTTTTTGTCGACAATCACTTTAACGCCATTACCTTCAAAAATTTCGTCATTTTCAGAAATCTCATCTACAAATTCGATAACATAAGCCATACCAGAGCAGCCTGTCGTTTTAACGCCAAGGCGAATACCCACACCGCTCCCCCTGTTATTCAGAAAGTTAAGAACACGTTCAGCTGCTGGTGCTGTAATCGTAATTGCCATGAGTAATGTAAACCTATGTTATTTCTTTGACTGATAATCTGCGATGGCAGATTTAATAGCATCTTCTGCTAAAACCGAGCAATGAACCTTAACAGGTGGCAAAGCTAATTCATCAGCAATATCCTGATTTTTAATAGCTTTGGCCTCATCCAAAGTTTTACCCTTAACCCACTCCGTTAACAGTGAACTCGATGCAATAGCAGAACCACAGCCATAAGTTTTAAATACCGCGTCTTCAATAACGCCAGCATCATTTACTTTAATCTGCAGACGCATAACATCGCCACATGCCGGTGCGCCGACCATACCGGTTCCCACGCCTTTATCATCTTTATCGAAACTGCCTACATTTCTTGGATTCTCATAGTGATCCAGTACTTTTTCGCTATATGCCATGATCTTTAACCCCTATCTATGCAGCGCATTTTACGCTGTTTTACAGTATTTCTAAACCAGAAAAAGCATTTTCCTCAGCTAAGCCCTACCCAGAGCCGCCAGATACACACTTTTCCCTTTTAATCGTTTGCGCTGCAGAGCAAGAAAACTGAATTTATAGCCCTGCATTACATTGAAAACATGAATTAATGAGCCGCCCACTGCACGCTGGCCAGATCAATGCCGTCTTTGTACATATCCCATAACGGGCTCAGTTGCCGCAGCTTCTCTACCGCTTTGCGCACTTCGGTAATCGCATAGTCAATCTCTTCC
>JAOULC010000106.1 GCA_029882215.1 Gammaproteobacteria bacterium
CATCAACTGCATTTCGTGGTTAAAAATCAACCAGAAAACAATAACTTATGCTATTGATTATTTCATCAAATGAACTAGTATTAATCGGGTTTACAATGTTGTGACAATCTACTGCCCTCTCAAAACATCTGTGAACGCTGAATAATGCGTTTTCTACGAACATGTACACAATAAGCCGACTTTTAAGGCTATTTAAACGACAATTTAAAGGATTTTAGTGTTTGTTATATATGATTAATTCTGCAGTTAAGCCCTTACACCTCATTGATCTAAGCGGTGAATGCTACAAATGAAGTTTATTCATACCTCAGACTGGCACATCGGCCGTCAATTTCACAATGTTTCTCTATTAGAAGATCAGCGCCATGTGCTTGATCAGATCCTGTCTTATATTAACAACGAGAAGGTTGATGCTGTCATCATTGCGGGTGATATCTACGATCGCTCCGTACCGCCGGCGACAGCGGTCGAACTTTTAGATGAAGTCCTCAACAAAATCTGCTCCGAGATGGGGGTGCCCATCGTGCTGATACCGGGTAATCACGACAGTGCCGAGCGGCTGCGTTTTGGTTCACGCCAGCTCAGTAAAGCCGGGCTACATATCATCGGTGAAATGAGTCAGATTACAGAACCGGTGGTTATTTCTGGCGCGGATTGCGCTGTTAATTTCTATGGCATTCCCTATAACGACCCAGAAACCGTACGCAACCATTTTGGCGCGGATGTCAGTACTCACGACGAGGCGCATGCTTATCTTGTCGAGCAAATCACAGCGGCCAAATCTAATGACGTTTCAAATGTCATCATCAGTCATTGTTTTATCGATGGCGCAGAAGAATCTGATTCCGAGCGTGCGCTTTCAATTGGTGGCGCAGACAGAGTCAGTTACGAGCCGTTTGCGGTTTTCGATTATGTCGCGCTCGGACATCTGCACAGTCCGCAATACAAAGGCAAAGAACACATCCGCTATTCGGGCTCGATATTAAAATACAGTTTTTCAGAACAAAAGCAAAAGAAGGGGGTAACACTGGTTGAGTTCGATGCCACAGGTCTTAAATCAAGCACGCATTTAGCATTAAAACCTTTGCGTGATATGCGCATCCTCGAAGGCGAGCTTGCGGCCATCATCGAACAGGGTAAAGTTGATCCAGATAATGATGATTACCTGCTGGTGCGGCTAACAGATCGTCATGCCATTCTTGATGCCATGAGTAAACTGCGCGAGGTTTACCCGAATGTACTGCACCTTGAAAAACCGGGCATGTTAGAAACCGGCGAGCAAGAAATGAGCCGTGAAAAATTAAAACGCGGCGAGCTTGAAATGTTCCGTGATTTTTTTGAACAAATTTCAGGTCAGGCATTATCCGAAGATCAGGATAAAGCGATCACAGAAACCATTTCAACCATTCATAACGCACAAGGGGATAAAGCATGAAGCCCCTGAATCTTAGCATCCAGGCATTTGGTCCCTTTGCCGGCACAGAGAGCATTGACTTCACATCACTGGGACAAAATCCGCTGTTCTTAATCAACGGCACAACCGGTGCCGGTAAAAGCTCAATTTTAGATGCGATCTGTTTTGCACTCTACGGGCAGACCACTGGCAATGAACGTGACGCCTCACAAATGCGTTGTGATTATGCCGATGAAAAACTGATCACGGAAATCATCTTTGATTTTAGCCTGGCCGATAAAACCTACCGCATCCGCAGAATACCCACACAAGAGCGGGCAAAAAGCCGCGGCGAAGGCACCACCACACAGCAAACAGAAGCGCAGCTCTGGCATTTAGACGGAACGGACGACGGCAACCTGCTGGTTGCAAAAAAAGTCGTCGATGCCAATAACCAGATCAAAGAACTGATAGGCCTTGAAGTGGAGCAGTTTCGCCAGGTCATGGTGTTGCCACAAGGCAAATTCCGTGAGCTGCTGATGGCAGACTCGAAAAAACGCGAAGAAATCTTTAGCCAGTTGTTTCAAACACAAATCTACAAACGCATAGAAGATAACTTAAAAGCAAAAGCCGCCGGCATCAGGCAAGCGGTAGATCAGCACCGAAACCAGATCAAAGGCATTTTACAAACAGCTGAAGTCAACACAGAAGAAGACATTGATCAGGAACTTGAAACACTGCAGCCAGAGCTGACTGCGGCGCTTGAACAAAAACAACAAGTAATAATTCAACAGCAACAAGCAGCCAAAAATCAAGAGCAGGCGCTGGCACTCAAAACCAGGTTTGAAAATCTGGCAGCAAAAGAAACGGAATTAGCAGCAAAGCTTGAATCTGAACCCACAATAAAACACAAACAACAGACACTGAAGCAAGCTGAAAGTGCAGCTAAAATATCGCATCTCTATACACATCAATTAGCCGAAGCCGAGGCATTATCAAACCTTGGCCAGCAAGTGCAACAAAGCAAGCTGGATAAAGAGACAGCAGAACAACAAAATCAGCAGGCAGAAAAAATACTGGCTACAGCCAAAGCAGCTTTTACAAAAGTTGATGACTTAAAAAAACAACAAATTGAATTGCAGCAACATGAAGTCAGAATCAGTGAGTTAACAGCGGCAACTGATTTACTGCAGACAAATGAAAAAACACTGGCCGCCAGCCAGCAAAATCTTCAATCCAAAAAAGACCAGCAAACACAATTGGTCAATGAGCAGTCATCACTCGAAACACAAACCGCAGCATTAAATAAAACACTTGAATCACTGGCCAAGCAACAAATAGCACTTGAATCACAGCGTACAAAAGTTGAGCAACGCAAAACGTTAGAAGCATTAAGAAAGTCACAGACACAACTAAAGCAAAACGAAACCAGGCAACAAGAAGAGCATGATAGCAATAAAAGCAGTTTTGAAGCCCTGCAAAAAACCGCACGCCA
>JAOULC010000023.1 GCA_029882215.1 Gammaproteobacteria bacterium
ATCCAGCACCAGTTTTTCGTCATCTTTGATGGGATAAACGGCCGGATCGAGTTTGATAAACAGGTACATCGCACCTTTGGGTTTTACGCAACTCACCCCCGGAATCGCGTTAATCAGTTTATGGGCTAGGTCGCGTTGCTGGTATAGCCTGCCGGTCGGGGCTATCAGATCATTAATACTCTGATAACCACCGAGTGCGGTCTGAATGGCGTGTTGTCCGGGGACATTGGAGCACAGGCGCATGGAGGCTAGTAGTTCGAGCCCTTCCAGATAATCGCTGGCGTGTTGTTTGCTGCCGCTGATGACCATCCAGCCGGCGCGAAAACCGGCCACTCGATAGGATTTCGACAGGCCGTTGAAGGTAAGAAAAAGTACATCCTCTGCCAGTGAGGCGGTGGCAATATGTTCAGCTTGATCGTAGACGATCTTGTCATATATCTCGTCAGAGAAAACAATCAGCTCGTGCTTACGGGCCAGTTCGACCACACTCTCCAGTACCTCTTTTGAGTAGACCGCACCGGTCGGGTTATTGGGGTTGATCAGCACGATGCCGCGGGTATTTTTGTTTATCTTTCTTTCGATATCCGCGAGGTCCGGTTGCCAGTCGGTCTGTTCGTCGCACAAGTAATGTACTGGCTTGCCGCCGGCCAGGCTGACCGAAGCCGTCCACAGTGGATAATCAGGGGCAGGGATCAGGATCTCATCGCCGTTGTCCAGCAGGGCCTGCATGGACATAACAATCAATTCACTGACACCGTTGCCGAGATAGATGTCATCGATTTCGACATTGTGGATATTTTTCTGCTGGCAATATTGCATCACCGCCTTGCGGCCGGAAAAAATCCCCCGGGAATCGCTATAACCCTGGGAAATGGGCACATAGTGGATCATATCCCGGACGATCTCTTCCGGTGCGTCAAAGCCGAATGGCGCGGGATTACCGATATTGAGCTTGAGGATCTTATGACCCTCCTCCTCCATAATCTTTGCCTCGCGCAAGACCGCCCCACGGATGTCGTAACAAACGTTATCCAGCTTGTGTGACTTGATAATCTTTTTCATTGCGTCACTTTTCTTAAGAACAAACTCGGGTTAAGTATAAACGTTTTTACAATAATCGTTCTTTATAATTAATGATGCGCAAGCTTAAAAGCAATAGTATTATGCGTGTCGCCTCACTTCTTATCTGTTGAATTGTTTTATGCACAAAGTTTTATTGGTAACTAATAACCGGACATATATGGACGCCCCGATAATGTCCTGTTATGTAATGCTTTCATAGATTTCAATCACTTAGTGTACAAACCAAATATTACATTTCTGCTCTTGTTTTGATTCAAAAAAATATGGATGCGCTATACCTGACGGCCATCTGTCTAAACATAAGCATCACTAAAGACTAAAGCTGTGTTTCCTGTTTATGCTCTTTCTTTTTTTATGCTGTTTATGAAGGTAATTCACACTCCAGCTTTGATCTCACCCCCATCAGGTTTTTAAACAAAACATGAGTACATTTATCACGGGTACAAGATACAGGCAGAGTTGTTTTAGCCCTCTCGAATGCGAGTGGCCGGTTTTATCATTTGATTAATCAACTGCTTAATCTTTTTATGTTGTTTAATTTACTCTCTCAATTTCGCCTTCAGGCTGTCCACTTTCAATGCGCGAGCCTTCCAGCACTGCCGCACTAATGACCATTATGCCGCCTATGATTTCATACGCTTTTAATTCAGTATTTGTTATCAGCGCCAGCGAAACAACCGCTGCTACCAGTTCCATGACGATGATAACGGCTGAGCGGCCCGCTTCCATTTGTGTGACAGCCCACTGCGTGCCGGTGGTTACCAGGGTTAACCAGACGGCTCCATATAGCATGGCGAATGGCACAGCATTGTTATCCGGCAATGTAATCTGCTCTGATATGGTCAGTATTAACACCATGGTTAATACCGTACAGCCTATAAAGGTTGATGCAATTTTACTCATGACCGGAATATCCTGAGTATAACGAAACAGGATGTTGGTGGAAGCCAGGCCAAAACCGGAGCCAATTGCCAGCAGGTCGATCCAGCTGATGCCTTGCCATGAAACATGCCAGACATCGAGGATGACATAGGCACCCGATAAACACAAAGCCACCGCAAGCATGCGCATGGGATCTATTTTTTCTTTCAGCACTATCCGCCCGCCCAGTACGCTCCAGACCGGTAGCATATAAAATAAAATCATCACCCGAATCACTTCACCATGGTAAATGGCGGCCTGAAACGCCACATTAGCAAAGCCACCGGAGATGGCAATCATCAGCATATAGCTGAGTTTATTTTTCCAGCTGGCTCGTTGCTTTATTAACCACGGTAACAGCACCAGTGAACCGGATATAAATGCAAACAAAATTAACAGCATGCTGTTAAGACCCATTTCATTCAGGCCTTTAAGTGCCAGCCATGTCAGACCCCAGCCAATAGAGCTTATTAACAGCACTGGCACTGCAAAACGTGAGTTCATTTATTTATCCGTTATTTGTTGAGTGGTTCGTCATACTTATGTGCATGACGATTCACAGGACCGGTTATTCATAGTGCATGGGGAATGGATGACACTGCCGGTAAAATTCAATATCGTGATTAGGCCATAATTGTGCACCGGTGTGAATAGCTATGTCTTTAAGTTTACGAATACTTTCAATCGCCATGTCTTCCCTGTTCTGCCAGCACAAACCGGGGGCGATTTCTTCCGTCAGGTTTTCCTGCAGATCGGCCGCATCTCCGGCCAGTATAATCGGCGGGCCCTTGGGCAATTCTATCATCATCGACATGTGACCGGCCGTATGGCCCGGCGATTCGATGGCGCGCACACCCGGCAGCAGGTCATATTCGCCTGCCTGCATGCGCCAGTGATAGTCGCCACTAAAGTCTTCTGCAAAATAGGCGTCATCAGCAGGCTGAAGTGCGGCCTGCATTTCTGCCTTGTGCACATGAATATCAGCATGACACATATCTTTAAGACCACCGCCGTGATCAAAATGCAAATGACCGATAAACACCACATCCACATCGACAGGTAATAAGCCTAACTGTGCCAGACGGTTTTCCAGCTTTTGTTCTTCTGTCATTTGCGGCGGGCCAAACGGGAAGGCTTCGTTCTCGTAATAGTGTTTTCTTTTTAACGGCTCGTTTATTTTTTCATAGTCACAGCCGACGTCATACAAAATACGGCCATTTGCTGTTTCTATTAAATACGCCAGTATCGGTGCTTCAATAAACTGGCCGTGACCGCGGTTTCGCGTTGATAATGTTTTTTCGTATTTGTGCGTGCCGGTTAATAGCGGCCAGAATTTTTTTACCTGTGTCATATTTAATGCGCCGTCAGAAATGAAACACCATCAACACCGATGAATTGCTCCTGCATTTTTTTTACCGGCAGATTAATGGCATCTTCGTTGGTGATTCGTTGTACACGAAAACGATGATAACTTTTTATTAAAGCCTTAAATGACAACACCTGACGGTCATCACTGGCGTACAGTTCATTGTGTAAAGCCGGTAATTGATACCAGGGCCGGCCCGGCTGTTGATGGTGTGCATTGTGATACGAAAAATTTAAAACCAGTAAGTTTATCCACGGCTGTTTTACTGATAACAAATTAGAGTAGGTGTTTTTTTGTTCAAAATCACGGTCATATTTTTTCGCTTCGTCGCCGCGCTTTTGATCCAGCGTCTCATATAACTCATAGGTGTGCTGGTGCGCATCCATAAAACGCATGACGGTGAGAAACAGCAGATACGACAGTGAATAATAAAATAAAACCGGCAATGAAATACTCGCCAGGTACGCAAAAAACAAACCGCGCAAAAATACAACCATGACAATACGTGAGCGAAGGTGCTTGCGATTGTCTTTTATAAATGGCAAAACAATTACAAGCGCATGCATTAGCAGCTCCATTGCCGGAATGTAACACCACTCTAAGGCCTGAATAACTTTTAACGTTTTTGGATAATTTTTAAAACGCAGACGAAAATCAAACGACACCACATCGGCCTTATCAGTGTGATGGCGCACGTGTTTATGCCTCACATCATCATAATGACTGTAACTGGCACCGCAGATCCACAGCAACAGCTCGGCTAACCAGCGATGATAACTGTTTTTACGAAACAGGCTGTTATGTGCACACTCATGTATTAAATAGGCAGCGATAATCATGCCATGCGCAAACACAATGACGCCGATGATATTCAGTGTGAAGACAGCAGAAAGCATTAACGCCAGACCAGCTACATAGCTGGCGAGAACATAACTGATGGCCAGCAGGTTCGGCCACAGTGCATCGTTGTATCGAAATAAAGCAGGCATGTGAAGCCACCAGCGGGTCGTCCCGCACAGTTAACTTAGCACTTCGGGTCGTCCCGCGTGCTTTGCTACCTTTGTAGCTGATTTATCAGGAGCAAATAACAGGCCATAAACCGTATCAGTTTATTATCTCTTGAATTTTTCAATATAAATCAGATACTTAGAAGTGGTCGTGTGAGTATCATAAGACTCTGCCAGCAACATGAAATGATTATCTGCGCACTCATTTGATGCAGACTATTTTATTCTTATAGTGAAATTATCTGATATACTCCCGAACCGAAAGCGCCTGTAGCTCAGATGGGTGAGGCGAGTGCTTTAGACGAAACATAGTTTCGTATGAGCCGAACGCCAAAAATCTTCGATTTTTGGCTGGGGAAGCTGCATCAGTAGCGTGGGTGTTGCCCTATCGTCTGCAAGACGATCAAAAACACAATCAAACTTTTTAATTGATTGACCAGATATGCGCCTGTAGCTCAGATGGATAGAGTGTTGCCCTCCGAAGGCAAAGGTCACAGGTTCGACTCCTGTCAGGCGCGCCATCTTCACTACCCTTACTTTAGCTTCACGAAGTAAAGATAACCAGAGTGCTGTGCACTTATAATTTACGTGTCCCCTTCGGCAATTGCTCCTGCATTGCTCTACCACCTACATCCCTGTAGGCGACACAGGGTACTACACTCCTGTCAGAGTGCCATCTTCACTATTCAGCGTTAGCTGCTGTCTTCGAAACCCCAGGGTGAGTTTGCCAGCCAAACATCCAGCTCTTCTACGGGTAGCGGACGACTCATATGATAACCCTGGGCAATATCGCATCCCAGTACCACGAGTGTATCCAAAATATCCTGATCTTCCACACCTTCGGCAACAACTTTCAGCCCCATGTTTTGCGCAAGTTCGATGGTTGAACGCACAATCACTGCATCATCATCATTGGTGGTTAAACCAAACACAAAGGACTGGTCAATTTTTAACTCACTGACCGGCAGTTTTTTCAGATAGGCCAGCGACGAATAGCCGGTACCGAAATCATCAATCGATAGTTTGAAACCTATATTATGTAGCTGAGTCAGTATGCTCAGTGCTGTTTCCGGTCTGGACATGATGGCCGATTCAGTGACCTCCAAAGTGAGTTGCGCTGGACTGACATTATAGCTATCAAGCAGTTTTTCTATATCGCCAGGTAGGTTGACATCGATCAGGTTACGGGCGGACAGGTTGACCGCAATCGTCAAATCTATACCCGCTTCAGTCCAGCGTTTGACTTGTCTGATCGCATCTTCCAGTACCCAGTGCGTAAAGGGCTGGATCAGTCCCGACTTCTCGACCATTGGTATGAACTCATCGGGGGGGATTATTCCTTCACTGGGATGTGGCCAGCGTGCCAGTGCCTCAACACTCGTGATTCGCCCTGTCTTCAGATCGATTTGCGGCTGGTAATACAATACCAGCTCCATCTTCTCGATCGCCTGACGCAGTTCGCCAAGCAGCTTTAGCCGCCGCAGAGTGTATGGATTACCTTCATGGTTGTATACACTGAACCCTGTAGACTCATTCTTCGCCACGTGCATGGCAATATCTGCATGTTGCAATAGTAAAGCCGGCTCATCGCCATGTTCCGGATACAGTGCAATGCCTATCGCTGCTTCGACCTCTAGTGAAATATCTTCAATGTTAACCGGCAGCTCAAACTGTTGCTGAATCTTGCCAACAGCAATATCGACCTGCTGCATACTCACACCCGGCAATATAATGGCATATTCATCACCACCCAGACGCGCTAAGGTATCTGACTCGCGTAATGTCTTTTGCAAACGACTGGCCACCTCCTGCAACACAAAGTCGCCGGCACCATGCCCAAGAATGTCATTAACCTCTCTCAAGCGCATCACATCTATTGTCAGCACGGCCAGTGCAGAGGCACCCCTGCGTGCCGCTTTCAGAGCATATATCAGACGGTCCTGAAACAGGGAACGATTGGGCAAACCTGTCAGGGTATCGTGCAAGGCCTTGTGTTCAAGGTTTGAGATATACTGCTTGCGCTCGCTGATATCCTGGGTAATGGCGATAAACACTGGTGGCGTTTCTGTCGCCGAGAACTGCAGGTGTATTTCCACCGGGTAATGGCTACCATCCTTGCGCTGATGCTCAGTTTCGAAAATGACTTGCGATTCCTCACCTCGCTGTAGTGGTCCAAGCAGTGCTTCAAATTGGCCTGGGGTAAATCCTGGATTCAGGTCTACCGGTGTTATCTCTTTCAGTTCATCCATGGAGTAGCCGAGATTCCGGCATGCCCCGTTACTGACATCGACGAAATGTAAGTTATTGGCTTCAAAAACATATACCTCGCTCCATGAATCCTCAAGGATTCGACCCAGCCGCGACGACAGGATCACAGCCAGTTTTCGTTCGGTAATATCTGTCATGACTCCGTATATGGCTGTCGTATGACCTTCGATGTCTTTGTCGATATGAGCACGGTCCTCAAACCAGCGAAATGCCTGGCCATCCTTATGCCACATGCGATATTCAATACAGAGGTCGCCTCCGCTATTATCCAGAGCAGATTGCCGTTGTTTGATCACCTGTTTTCTGTCTTCGTCGTGAATGCTTGCGCTCCATTGCTCAGGGTCCGCCACAAATTCTTCCGGAGCAAAGCCCAGAATTCGTGTTAAGGCAGGGCTGACGAAGGTGGCAGTAAAATTATTCGCTGCACTAGCCGTGTAAATAATGTCTGGCACAGCCTCTACCACACGGCGAAGATCTTCTTCACTTTTGCGCAGCATATTCTCAGCGCGTATGGCCTCACTGTCCCGTTGTTCGAGTGAAATGGCCATCTGATTGAATTCACGACCGAGTTCAGAGATTTCATTGCTACTATCAGATACGTTAACACGCGCACCTAAATTCCCCGACGCCAGTCGCCGTGTGATGATAAGCAGCTCCATGAGTTGCCGCAAAATCATTGCGTGACTGCCATACCATGCCAACAGGAGCACCAGCCCGATCACCAATAAAAAGATAACGAGGTTGCGAGCCATAATGGCATTAGCTTCGGCATAGATCAGCTTCAGCGGAACGCCGAAGCTGATATAAATCTCTTTCCCACTCGGAAAATCCTTTAGGGTGGTGAAACTATGAAGTCGCTTCACACCATCCAAGCCAGTGATTTCTGCCGTGCCTTTACCCCCTAATACATCCATCGCTTTGACAAGTAGCGTGTTCTTGACCGATGAACCAATTTTGACAGCCGACGCAGGATATTGCGCAAGCAGGGTATGTGTAGTGTGATCAATCACATTGACCACGCTACCTTGTGGCAATTCAAATTCATCGCTCTGCTTTTTTATCCAGCTCAAGGGCAGTGAAGTAAAGAGCACGGCCTTTAACTGTTTGTTGTTATTGAAGACGGGGTAGGAAAAAACCAGTACGGCCGAGTTGGTAATCCGCCCAACCTGATAATCGCCGATAGAAAACTCACGGCTTTTCAGCGTACGCTGGAAGTAAGAACGATCGCTCGCATTAACCCGCTCTTTCATTGGAATGGCACTGCACGATATGTCACCGTCCAGCTCTATTACACCAAAATTGGCATAGGATCCGGTCTCGGCTAATAGCGTTCCCATAAAACTGTTGCAACTGGCGGCATCACCGTCTTTGACTTGCGGGACTTGTGCCAGCATAGATAGCAACTGACGCGTTTGCTTTACCAGTCTTTGCTGCTCGGCCGCCGCCATCAGCACAAGATACGTGGTATCCCGCCGGACTTCATCGGCGGCATGATTTCGCAGCTCCAGCCCTGAATAAATCAGCAAAATGATCAGTGGGATGGCGCCCAGAAGCACGAGTAAAATCAGACGTGTACGTAAACCGGAAAAAAACAGGGGGCTCATTTATCAGAGCCAATGAAGATGAAAAAAATAACACCAATACTTTGGATAACAGTAGAGACAAAGTGGCCGTGAGAAATTATGTACTGCAAAGTGCCAGATGAGATTCGCACTAAAGTATTAGCATTCTGTGCGCCCTGACAAAATAATACCCTGCTTACTTCCATGCCAACCATCCACTATCCCCAAGTATTTTTAATACTAGACGAAACAACACGATTTTCAACTACCTGAATTCAATAGCTGGAAATATCTACTAAACTAATGAGATAACCAAATTAAAGGTTAATTTTTTCAACACTGTTTGCATAAGCTGAGTGCCCGAGCACTTAACTCATATAATTTTACTGCACACTGCCGGATATTTTTTAGACAAAAAGCAACTGCTTTCTGTGATTTGAAATTGACTGGCTATTGGTATTTATTTTCAAGCGGCCAAATTCACAAAGCTTATGGTACACTTGAATTCAGCATCACTTAGTCAACTTTATTTATGCAAAAAAACAGCCATAAGATTTCCGGCCATGATGTTGACGTGGTAACTCGTACCGAACAAGTCAACCAATTGCTTCACGGTATTCCGGCTACAGTTGTTAGCTGTTTGCTGTTGGCTCTGATCTCGACACTCGTCCTCTGGAACAGCGTGCCGCATAGTGATCTGCTCATCTGGGTGGCGGTCTTCGTTGCCATTGTGCTTAGCTACTTTTGGCTATGGCATATTGGCAAGCATGCCCTCACTCACAATACCTCTGTTTTCTGGCGCACTCTGTTACGCCTCGCGGTACTGGTTATTGGTATTACCTGGGGCATGTTACCGGTGTTTTTGTTTCCAAACGACTTGCCACACCAGTTATTTCTGCCGTTTGTGGCCTCCGGCATGACGGCGGCAGCAATTGCTGCACTTGCCGCAGATCGTGTTTCCGCGCAACTGTTCCTTTTCCCCATGCTTATTCCGCTGATCATGCGGCTGTTTGTTGAAGGCGGGGAAATCCCTCTCGCAATGGCTGCAATGATTGTGTTGTATCTTCTCTATCTGCTGATTGTCTCATATCGCAATGAGCAGGCTTTTCGTGATATGCAGGCGCTACGTGAACAGGTGAGCCTGCAAAATGTTGAATTACGCAAAACTCAGCGTTTAGCCCGGCTCGGCTCCTGGAAACTCGACATCAAGAGCGGCGACCTGCAATGGTCTGATGAAGTGTACTCGATATATGGTCGCGATCCGCTGAGCTTTACACCAGAACTGTCAACCTATTATAAGGAGCTGGTCCACCCTGCCGACCTCGCAGATTTACAGCTGGCGGAACAGGCAGCTTATAGAATACCTGGCCAGCTTCACAGCATTGACCATCGAATCATTATGCCAAACGGTGACCTTAGCTGGGTACATGTTGACGGTATGGCCATAACCGACAGCAACGGCCAGCAAACACATTTAGTCGGCACGGTACAGGACATCACCGAGCGCAAGCAAAACGAGGTGAATCTGGTCAGTGCGCGCGATGCGGCAGACCATGCCAACAATGCCAAATCCGAATTTCTCACCAGCATGAACCACGAGTTGCGTACACCCATGAACGCTATTCTCGGGTATAGTCAGCTGTTGAAACATGAAAACACTTTGTCTGTTAAACATAAAGGATACGCTCAGGAGATCCTCAATGCAGGAAAACATCTTCTTCAGCTGATCAACGAAGTACTGGACCTTTCCAAAGTGGAATCCGGCAGCATTAAACTCTCGCTGGAAGCGGTAGCTGTCCATGATCTTGTCTATGAGTGTTTGCATATGGTCAAACCCCTGGCTGACAAACGTAATATTGCTATCCATCAGCTCGGCCTGCAACTGGCTGTGGTTCGGGCTGATCGCACCCGTCTCAAACAGGTATTGCTCAACTTGCTTTCCAACGCCATTAAATATAATCATGAAGCTGGCAGTGTAACCCTTGAGCTGAGAATGCAGGATCCGCAACACCTGCGTATTCTGGTGACTGACAGTGGTCCGGGCATCCCGGCTAATCGTCTGAGTGAATTATTTATGCCCTTTAACCGGCTTGGCGCTGAAAATACCAACATTGAAGGCACCGGCATTGGCCTGACAATTACACGCCGCATGGTTGAGATGATGGGTGGCAGTGTGGATGTTATCAGTGAAGTCGGTATTGGCAGTACTTTCTGGATCGACCTGCCGATTGAACCGGCTGGCGACAATCAACAGCCAGTCAACGAATTCAGCTGACACTATCAAAAACTCAATAGTCGTCTCTTATTCTCAGATAACTGGCGAACCGTGGAATACCATTCTTAGTCAGACCGCTGTATTTATAAGTGATTATTGAACCAATCGGTGGTGGATTTTTACGCTCTGCAACAGTAAACCCTGTACCAATTTTAAAACGCTTTTTATCATGGTTCTCGACCAGAACAGAACCCATCAGGCCTTTGTATTTTCCTTTACCGGGGAAATATTTGAGCACCACGGCTTCTGCATCATCAAACTTTTTTAATTTCATCAGGTCACCATGTCGCCCGCTTTTATATAACGATGAACCGGCATGCAGCATCAAACCTTCAGCTCCCTGCGCTACCATCGCTTCTAACTTTTCATGCAATGCTGTATGACTTGCTACCCGGTATTGCTTTATCAATTGAATTTGTTTTACATCGATCTCAGAAACTATTTTCTTTAACTGTTTTAATCGCTGACTGAATACCAATGGACTGCCAGGTAAATCGAACACCATATAATAAATATCCCCCCAATCTTCATCTGCAGGTTTCTGTCGCCTTACTATACCGGAGAGTTCATCAAAGCGAGCACGCCCTGACCACAGTTCTCCGTCCAGACTGATGTCCGGTAAAACTTTAATAAACCATTTCGGGGCATAAATGATGTTACCCTGACGGGAAATTAGCTGCTGCCCATTCCATAATGCCCGTACGCCATCCAGCTTTTCACTGACCCAGTATTCTTTAAGATTAATATTGTGATTATAATTTTCAGCCAGCAGGAGTTCTGGCATGCGAAGAGTCTCAGATACCGCATTATTAAATGCAAAAAATAAAATAATTGATAGTAAATAAAGTGCATGCATTTTTCTCTCCCTGAAGTAATTTATGCGATCCTTCGCACATTGATACTATTTATATAAAGTAATCGCTATCTCTGATTATTTGTGTCGACAGTCAGCCATTTCAGCAGTTTATCTTTTAATTGTATTTCTTCAAACGGTTTAGACAAATAGTCACTCATACCGGCTGCCAGACATTTTTTTTCATCTTCTTTCATTGCATTAGCGGTTAAAGCAACAATAGGGATCTTGGTATTAGCGCCACCGGCATCACCCGCGCGAATTCTTCTGCTGGCTTCAAAACCATCCATTTCCGGCATCTGACAATCCATGAATACCAGAGTATAAGGTGCGTCAAGCGGTGCAGCCTTTAATGCCTGCAATGCCTCTATACCATTACCTGCCACATCAGCAGAAACACCCAGCGCTTCAAGTGTACTGAGTGCCACAATCTGATTGACCTGATTATCCTCCACCAGTAGCACTCTTGTATTCTCGGGCCAGTCATTATCGTCAGCAGATGCTTCACTCTGTTCTTCATTCTTTTCCGTCATATATTGCTCTACATTCATGTGATCACTGTTTTCAGTAACCACCGTGAGTGCATCGAACAAATCGGAGGTAGTTGCCGGTTTGGGGAAACAGGCACTAAACCCGTGATCTGAAACATAACTGGTTTCTCCCTGAAAGCCCATTGGCGTCATCATCACTAATTTCAGACTTTGGAAGCGCTTGTCCGCTTTAATTTTTTTACCCAGTTCCTCACCATCCATGGCCGGCATTTGCATATCTATAAATGCAATATCATAGAAAGGATGTTCTTTTTCGTTTGCACGCGCTGCACATAACTCAAGTGCCTCCAGGCCGCTACTTGCCTCCTCCACATTCGCGCCCCAGCATTCAAATTGCGTGCGTAACACTTGCCGGTTGGTTGCGTTATCATCTACCACCAGTATGGTCATGGCTGAGATATCAATCTCTGGTAAAACCTGTTGTAACAGTTTGCTTTTTTGAAAATAAAGTCGCGTGCTAAAGCAGCTACCTTTGCCTACTTCACTTTCCATCTTCAGGTCACCATCCATCAGCTCAGACAGTTTTTTTGCAATGGACAGACCCAGCCCGGTACCGCCATATTTTCTCGTGGTTGATGCATCCACCTGACTAAATGACTCAAATAGATGCGCTTGCTTATCCAGTTCAATGCCTATACCGGTGTCGCAGACACTGCACTCGAAACGCAGTATATTTTCTTTCTCCGCCTGTATACTTGCTCTTATAATCACCTCTCCCTCGTCTGTGAACTTGATGGCATTACTTACCAGATTGGTTAGTATCTGGCGCACCCTGCCGGGGTCACCGTTGACTTTTGTGTCATTAATCGCGCTTACATCCAGCACTAACTCTAGACCTTTTGCCTGTGCCCCATAACTTAGTGCCTCAGCCATGTCACCCATCATGTCTCGCAGATCAAAATCTATTTTTTCTATTTCCAGTTTTCCTGCGTCTACTTTTGAAAAATCCAGAATATCATTAATCAACTTTAAAAGTGATTTTGCACTGTTTTGTGCAACTAAGACCCTGTGTTTTTGTACCTCGTCAAGTTCTGTGTTTTGTAATAAACTCAGCATACCCAATATGCCATTCATTGGTGTACGAATTTCGTGGCTCATGCTGGCCAGAAATTCACCTTTTGCCGTGACTGCCGCCTCTGCTAATTCTTTCGCTTCATATAATTGTGCTTCGGCTTTTTTACGCTCAGTAATATCAGCCCGAATAGCAACATAACTTTTTGGTTTTCCATTTGCATGCATGAACGGCACAATGGTTGTATCGACCCAGTACAGGCGCCCACTTTTTGCTTTATTACAAATTTCAGCATGCCATACCTTGCCTCTGGAAATTGTGTGATACATCTGGTGAAAAAATTCCTTTTCATGGAAACCTGAATTCAGCATACGGTGGTTTTTTCCGATCAACTCCTCAGAGCTGTAACCACTTATTTCGGTAAATTTATCATTCACAAATGTAATTGTTCCCTGTACATCAGTAATTGCAACAATTGCATGCTGATCGAGTGCGTACTTTTGCTCTGCCAGTTCAGTTTCTGCTAATTTACGCTCAGTAATATCGGTACGTATGGCCACATAACTTTTCGGTTTATTGTTATCATCCATGAATGGCACGATGGTTGTATCTACCCAATAAAGCCGCCCGTTTTTTGCCCTGTTACAGATTTCACCATTCCATACGAGTCCGTTGCTAATCGTATGATACATTCTTTGAAAAAATTCTTTACTGTGATGACCGGAGTTGAGCATGCGATGGTTCTGCCCAATCAGCTCTTCAGAACTGTAGCCACTGATTTCTGTAAATTTATAGTTCACGAATGTTATTGTGCCGCCAATATCTGTGATAGCCACTATTGCATGCTGATCAAGCGCATACTTCTGCTCGGCTAATTCGGCTAGTGCCTGATTCGACTCATCCCTGCTGGATTTAACATCGGCTTCATAGCGCTGGCGCATTTCCATCATTTTATTAAATGAATCCACTAGCCGTGCTATTTCATTAGCTGACTTAACTTCGACTCTCTGAACTGTTTCACCCGCAGCGAAGTCTTCTGTGGCTTCTGCTAACAGCATAATGGGTTTTGAAATTCGTCTTGCCTGATACACCGACAGTGCAATCACAATAAAAAAAGTCAACAGCAGCACTGCTGTTGTTATTTTTGCAAATAATGCCGATGATTCCAGCGCCTCATCCTCATCAATTTCACTGATCAGAGCCCAGCTAACATCAGGCAGCCTTAGCATCTGATGAATGCCTATCACCTTTTTATTATCTGCACCGGTATATTGAAAATGCTTTTCTATCTGATCATAATGCTCTTTGCCCTGCTCACCATGTTCCTCTTTCCAGAGTTTTAATTGCTCCGTATTTATTACTCTTCGCAACACCTCCTTTTCATCATCACGCACAGGTGATCTCAGTTTTCCGTCTTCACCCACCAGGTAATGGGTCAGGGTACTGTGACTTTTTAAATGCTTTTTTAGCGTACTAATAAACCCGGCTAGCCGAATCTGGATAGCAATAAATCCAGCCTGTTTGCCTGAATCATCCAGCAGTGCTGTCGAAATAAACCCTGATACAATATTACCGGATGGCCCATACCGCTCCAGATCAGAAAAAACCCGGCGGCCCGTTTGTCTGACTTTTTTAACACTTTTTGCGAACAGGGTATCAGAATACCTACCGGTGAAAAGATTTGTACCCAGATCATCTTCATGTGCCACTGAGTAAATGATGTTGCCTTCTGTATCAATTAAAAACAGATCATAAATATATTCATACTGATGTTTCAGACTCACCAGATCAACTTGCTGGTTTCTTGTACGCAATCTCCAGTCGTCACTGTTTACGTAATCACTCAGCTTCTTTCCGCTTTTACTGAATCCTTCAGCTAATGAAATCAGTAGCTGTAAGTTTCCCTTGGATTTTGCGTGACTATCCAGAAACAGTAGCCGATAGTCAAACCAGCTCTCTATATAGCCGGCACTTAACATTAATGACTGTTGCACAGATTCAGCGGCTGCCGTCTTCAGGCTGGCTGTGGTATTTTGATATCCGATCCATGACAACAGCATAAGCGGCAATAGTGACAGCAATAAAAACCACAACACCAGCGTGTGGCCCAGTGACGGGTACTTTTTATATGCCTTCGTTGATTTATCGTTCAGATTTTTCATACGATGAATTAGCGTGCCGATGAGCCAGCGTAGTAGTCATCACCAGCCTATTAGCCTGTGCCTTTTTTGTTCTCAACTGATATTCTTTGGTCTATCTGATTCACCAAGCATTTTCGTCCCATATCTTTTAACTATTACCTCTGTATTCTTTGCCGACTTACTTCAGTTTAGCCGTTTTATTTGTTTTTTCTGCCTTTTTTACTTTTTTTGAGAATTCTACAGGCAAAAAAAAAGGCCGGGCAAGCCCGACCTTTTTCGTTAGCACTAAAACTCAAGTCTTAGTTTTTAGTAAACTCCGGATAAGCTTCCATACCACACTCTGCCAGGTCTACACCTTCGTATTCTTCTTCCTCTGTAACACGAATACCCATCACAGCCTTGATGACTGCCCATACGATCAGACTAGTACCAAAGACCCAGATAAAGATAGTCAGTGCGCCAATGATCTGGCCTGAGAATGAAGCACCATCGTTAGTAAATGGTACCAGTAACAAACCTAACAGGCCGACCACGCCGTGTACTGAAATCGCACCGACAGGATCATCTATCTTCATTTTATCCAGCGTAATGATACTGAATACAACCAGCACACCACCAATTCCGCCAAACAGGGTTGCCTGTAAAGCTGTAGGTGTAGATGGCTCTGCAGTAATCGCTACCAGACCCGCTAATGCACCGTTTAATAACATGGTTAGATCCGCTTTACCAAACAGTATACGCGCAGTAATCATGGCTGCTACGGCACCACCGGCTGCAGCTGCATTAGTATTTAAAAATACCATTGCCACAGAGTTAGCACTCGCGATGTCACCCAGTTTAAGCACTGAACCACCGTTAAAGCCAAACCAGCCCATCCATAAAATGAATGTACCTAAAGTTGCCATCGGTAAGTTTGCACCAGGTATTGCGTTAACAGTACCATCTGCACCGTATTTACCTTTACGTGCACCCAGTAGTAACACACCCGCTAATGCAGCAGATGCACCGGCCATGTGAACAATACCGGAGCCGGCAAAGTCAGAGAAACCAAGGTCACCCAGCGTGTACATACCGAATACGGCTGCGCCACCCCAGGTCCATAAGCCTTCCATAGGGTAGATGAAGCCAGTCATGACCACTGCAAAAGCCAGGAAAGCCCACAGTTTCATGCGCTCAGCAACTGCACCCGATACGATTGACATTGCTGTTGCAACAAATACAACCTGGAAGAAAAAGTCTGAAGCAGAGGAATAAACCGAACCGCCATCAAAACCATTTTCTTTTGATGAAGCCAGCGCATCGGCTACCAGTGTTTCACCACCGGCAATACCACTTAAGAAGTAGCCACCGCCGTACATGATTGCATAACCACAAACCATGTACATGATGCAGGAAATTGCATACAGCGCAACATTCTTAGTCAGAATTTCTGTTGTGTTTTTTGAACGAACCAGACCCGCTTCTAACATTGAGAAACCGGCAGCCATCCACATTACCAAGGCACCCATTACTAAAAAGTAAAAGGTATCCATTGCATACTGAAGTTCGAAAATTTGATTTTCCACTTTTATAGCCCCCTTAAATTACAGTGCTTCGTTGCCGGTTTCACCGGTACGAATACGAACTGCTTGTTCAACTGGATAGACGAAAATTTTACCGTCACCGATTTTTCCGGTATTTGCACTTTTGCTGATGGCTTCAATCACCTGATCAACCATGCCATCTTCAACCGCTGCTTCCAGTTTTACCTTAGGCAGAAAATCTACAACGTATTCTGCTCCACGATACAATTCCGTATGTCCTTTCTGTCTACCGAAGCCTTTAACTTCTGTAACAGTAATCCCTTGTACCCCAATTTCAGATAATGCTTCACGAACATCATCTAATTTGAAAGGCTTGATAATTGCTGCAACCAATTTCATTAGATTTCTCTCCTCATTCCTATCGACTTGCGCCAGTTTTTTCCAGTTTGTCTTCAATCAATACAATAAAAAATATTGAACATTCCGTAATGCCTAAACTACTTGCAGAATCCAGGCCAAGTTTTTTAATCAATAAAATCAATGAGATAGCTATTAGATGACTGAATGGATATATGACAGGCATTTTATTGGTGCAAAAAAAACGACTAAATAGCCCGGAAGGCACCAGAACAGTGCAGATGACGTGCATTGCTTTATTGCTTGTCTAATTCGGCTGTTTAACTTTATTAATTTTTCTTTTCTTCAGCGTAAATTAATCCGTTGTATAGCGATTTAAAGCAAATCTGACATGCTTATTTTTTTCCTCAAGCTAGTATTTTTAAAAGCGCCTAAAACAGATGAAACAGTGATGTGATTTAGTGGAAGCGGTTTTGCAACAACCATTTTTAAGTTGTTAATAAAATGAATTGATAAAAAAAGTGGTGTCTGAAACCAGACACCACTAAGACCACAAGGAGTTATCAAAAAAATTTAAAAAAGTATTCGTATTTACATTTAAAGCGCTCATAAAATGATGAGGCTGGTCGACACAAATAAAAAGTCAGTTAGTCCTGTTCATATCATGAGTTGTCAGAACGTAAGTGTTAGCACCACGCTCTTTAAATTCTTTAAAAAAAGGATGCCTGTCTGGCAGACACCCTTTTTTATTACTTCATAAGCTTATACAAGCTTATTTGCCCATTGGCAGAGAGTAAGACATCATTACTTTTGGCTCTTCTGAAATACCAGCAGTATCATCGCTTGGTAAGCTCACAGTAAATGACAGTGCGTCAGTTGCAGCGAAGCTTAAGTCAATGTGTGTGTACTCGCCTAAACCTGAATCAGTTGTCGTTGAACCGTATGTAACCGAAGCCGGGCCAAACTCAGCACCAACTGTCATATAGTCATAACCGTCACCCATGTACATTGTCAGAGAAGCCATTTCATAGCTCAGGCCGATCACTGTTTCTTCACCGTGTACACTTTCTTCCGGGTAGTTAAACGTGTAGTAGCTAACGTCATATCCAACACCAGCTACTTCGCCAGCGTAACCAACACCAAAGTCAACTTCAACGCCATCTGTAGTTGTATCAGAAGCAACACCTTCACTAGACATCCAGCCAAATGCATAGGCACCTGAGTCATGTGAATAATCAATGCTACCTGATAATGTTGGAGCACCATCACTTACATTCTGTCCACGCCATAAGTACATAGATGAAACAGTTGCGCTGTAGCCAACTTCTGCATTAACTGCTGTTGGTGCCATTGCAGGTACTGCTAAAACGATAGCCGCTGTGATTGCTTTTAAGTTTGTAGAAAGTTTCATTTACTTTGTTCTCCCAAGAGTTTTTTACTCAACATATTAATTTGCATAACAAACCATAATCACTCGCTAACTCGTCGTCCTGTCTAGTCGGCTTATAATTACGAATCTGCTATACATTTTGCACGGCTCGTGCCAATTTTAATAAACCTATAAAAAACAGTAAGATAGAACAATAAATGAGAATAGTTGCGCAATACGCAAGAGATCGCGCACCATATGAGTGCCGTTGAAATCGGTTTGCGCTATTTTTTGGTGCCCGATAAAAACATCAATGGCTTGTGTGTGATTTTTCTGTCACTGACTAGTGACGAATATTTTTTATATAGATAGAAAGCAATATATCAGACAAGCCTCGCAGGCCGTCCAGTGTCATATATCTTCCTTCCCCGAATATCTGTTTTATAACCGAATCGGACTGGCTATCTAAGTTAAGACAAAAAGGCTTAATACCATCAGCAGATAATGACCTAGTAGCGTCTCTGGCGTCGTGTTGCAGGTACTGCGTGTCATAAACATCAATATCAGAAGGTGCACCGTCTGTAATCAGCAGCAACGCCTTGCGCCTTTGCGGCTGTTTTGAAAGGTGTGTCTGACTGTGCCTGATGGCGGCACCAAGTCTTGTAGAATACGCCCCGTGAATACCGGCTAGACTCGCTTTCGTTTCATCAAAGGACTGCTCAAAATCTTTATAATTAATAAACTGAATATCATGCCGGCCTTTTGATGAGAAACCATAAATCGAAAACGGGTCACCGGTTATTGAAATGGTTTCTCCAAGCAAAACAACCGCATCTCGAATTAACTGTGACACGGTATTACCTGTCCCATTGACCATTTCATTTGTTGACTCTGACAAATCGAGCAAAATGGTGATGGCCGTGTCTTTAACTCTTCGATAATCATTGCGCACAAACACCCGCATATCCGGCGTGCTATGGGTACGCAACGCCAGCATCGCATCAATAGCAGGATCAAGATCCAGCTCATCTCCTTCTGTAATTTTTCTTATCCGTTGTCTGTCTTTTGCCTGCAGCTGTCTTGCCATGTGACGCAAGCTGTTCAATATAATCCTGTGTTTGCTATATATTATATCCAGTACTTCTGTTGAACCTGAGTGTGCTTTTGTTTCAACGACATTACACCAGTTTTCTTTAAGTACATGTATGCGATAATCCCATTCAGGATACAGTGTACTGGTTTCGGCTTTTTCAGTGACAAGCTGCCGGTACTCTAAAGATGCCTGTTCCGCCTGGCGAATAAAATACTCACTGCCACCCGCTACTTCCCGCTCACTAAACTTTAGCTCGGTGCCCGTATCCTGTTCTTGTAATGTATTTTTTAAAAAATTTGTTTTTTCTGCTTCGGCAACTGTATTTTCTTCAGAAGGCTTCTCAATCAGCTCATTCCATAAACAACGGTTATCATCACGATAGATAACTAACTGCTCATAACGCCCTGAATTTAATGGCAGGCGCATTTGCCCAAGGTCATTTGCCAGGCTAAGCCCGATAGTTTCCGAGAAATCTGTGTTATTGCTGATACCTGAACTATCTAGTATCAGACTTTTACCTTTCTTCACCCACTGATGATCATCATGAAAAAGCGGGTCCAGTACGCTTCGCGATAACCGCAGCATCAGCATTCGCGCATCATCAGCTTCTGCATTATTTATCGCATGAAATTCAAGCCATAACTTTCTAAGCCCCGGAAACTGACTGATTGCCATTAACTCAATCCGCAGATCTTCTACCAGCCCGATTAAAGTCCGCTGCATTAAATTGAAATTTTTGTTTTCAAGTGCAGCTGAGCTGTATATTAAATGTAATGAGGCATGTACTGCGGCAGCACGATAATAATTTATCTGCCTGCTATTTACATTTACCTGTTGACGAAGGTAAATATGATTCTCGATGATATAACTGAAGGGAGTAGATTCTTGCGTTTCAGATTCGGCATTAGATAAGGAGAACGCCCTGTTCCATAATGCACGCAAGTAGAGCTCCGTTCTTCTTTTGACATTTTCTAGGTGAATAACTTCATTCATAACTAACAATACATAATCTACAATGAATAAAGTAATTGGCGGATTGTCAGGCAGTCCGCCAGTTATGCTTACCCTATTTGTGTCCGGTATCAGTGTCTTCGTTTGGAAGGCCGTCAATCGGGCACTCAGCAACACCTACCGTTTTACGGGTTATTGCCTCCACATTCTCCTTTGCCTGTTGCGGATCGTTAATCCAGGTACGATAAAATTCATAAGGGCATTCCGCTACACCCTCATTGCCATCACCCGAATTAATCTTACCCGTGTAACCACGGTGCATTAATTTAAATAAATGATTTTGAGACTGCCAGTTTTTACGCGCATCACGTATCTGCGATACCGATAACTCAGCATACTGAATTCCGTATTCTTCTTCTCCACATTCACCCAGAGTATGACCGTCAAAGCCAACTATCGCTGAGTGGCCAAAGTAAGAATATACGCCGTCAAAGCCTGCTGCATTAGCAACGGCCACGTAGGTATTATTCATCCACGCCATTGCCTTTGAAACTATCACTTGCTGTTCTTTTGACGGATACATATAGCCCTGACAACGCACTATCAGTTCTGCTCCGCGCATGGCGCAGTCTCGCCATATCTCGGGATAGTTTCCATCATCACATATAATCAGACTGACCTTCATTCCTTTAGGACCTTCTGATACATATGTCTGATCTCCCGGGTACCAGCCTTCGACCGGACACCAGGGCATAATCTTGCGATACTTTTGTACAATCTCACCTTCGTTATTCATCAGTATCAATGTATTGTATGGTGCTTTATTAGGGTGATCTTCATGCCGTTCACCGGTGAGTGAAAAGACACCCCAGGTATTTGCTTTGCGACAAGCTTCTGCAAAAATATCGGTTTCTTCTCCGGGTATGGTTGATGCTGTTTCATACATCTCTTTTGCATCATACATAATCCCGTGAGTACTGTACTCCGGGAAAATAACCAGATCCATTCCCGGCAAGCCGCGTTTCATCCCAACCAGCATATCTGCGATTTTTCTCGCATTATCCAGAACCTCAGCTTTAGTATGCAAGCGAGGCATTTTATAGTTTACTACCGCTACACCAACCGTATCATTGCTTGATGATATATCACCGTGTCTCATTTCTTATCCTCAATTTTTCTTAGACAGACAGATATTTACTAATCTGTGCTGTATCAACGTCTTCTCTTAAATCTTCATGAATGAAGTTGCCTTTATCTATCACGATCAGCCTGTCGGCAATGGCCATGGTAAAACTTAGCACCTGCTCCGATACAATAATCGTGATATCCCGTAATTGCTGAATCTCATTTAAGATTCTTGCAATATCTTTTATTATCGATGGCTGAATTCCTTCCGTTGGCTCATCCAGCAATAAAACTTTAGGGTTGGTAACCAGTGCACGGGCTATTGCAAGTTGCTGCTGCTGACCACCTGAAAGATTTCCGCCTTTACGATGCCTCATTTCCTGTAACACCGGAAATAAAGCATAAATATCATCCGGAATTTTTTTCAGACCGGAAACTTCCATACCTGTTTCAATATTTTCCTGAACCGTCAGTGTAGGAAAGATCATTCTGCCCTGTGGCACATAAGCAATGCCATTTTCTACACGCTGGTAGCTTTCGTTTTTGGTAACATCTTTACCGTCAATTTTTATACTGCCTTTACCTGCTTCCAGTATTCCAATTAACGATTTAAACAGCGTTGTTTTTCCCATGCCATTACGGCCCATTATTGCCAGTGTTTCATTTTTTTTAGCCTCAAAGCTAATACCGTGAATCACTTCGCTCTGGCCGTAACTTACGTGTAAATCTGATACTTCAAGCACAATAATACTCCTCTGGCTAATGACCCAAATATACTTCGATAACTTTTGGATTGTTTTGAACGGTTTTCATATCACCTTCAGCGAGAATTTTACCCTGATGTAACACCGTCACTTTATCCGCAATACTGGCAACAAAATCCATGTCATGTTCAATCACCAGAACAGAACGGCCTTTACAGATACCTTTCAACAATTCTGCTGTTTGCTCACGCTCCTTTACACTCATACCGGCAACCGGTTCATCCAGCATCAGCAATTGCGGATCCTGGATCAGCAACATCGCGATTTCCAGCCATTGCTTTTGGCCGTGACTCAGTAAAGCAGATTCCATATCCAGAAACTCTTCAAGAAATACTTCTTTCGCAATTTCTTTAATGCGCGCATCTACTTCCTGCGTACATTTAAATCCAATCGAACCGAACACAGAGCGACCTTTGGGATAGGAAACCTCAAGATTCTCATATACCGTCAGGTTTTCATAAATAGACGGTGTCTGAAATTTTCGGCCAACGCCTGCATGAACAATTTCATGTTCTGCAAGCTTTGTCATTTCTTTGTTCATAAACATAATACTGCCATCTGTTGATTTTGTTTTTCCACAAATCAAGTCAAGGACAGTTGTTTTTCCCGCACCATTTGGTCCGATAATGACCCGTAATTCATCTTTTTCAATATACAAATTCAAACCATCAACAGCTTTAAAGCCATCAAATGAAACGGTTAAATCTTCAATCGCCAAAGCATAATCTGAAATACTCATAATATTGACTCCTTGAAGTTAGTTATTCGCTTGTAGCGGGCGCTTTTTTTGCACGCTTATTTTCAATGAACGCCTTAACAGCAATTACGCATTGTCTGTTTTTAATACAGGCTGTTAGCTTGTTACCATGCTTTTCCCACAAACCGGCAAGGCCGTTTGGAAAGAACATAACAACTGCAATAAACAAACCACCCATCAGGAACAACCAGACTTCAGGTAGTGTTTCCGAGAATACAGTTTTGCCGTAATTCACAAGCAGCGTGCCGTAGACAACACCAATCAGTGACATACGACCGCCAACAGCTGCAAAAATGACCATTTCAATCGATGGAACGATGCCGACAAATGACGGTGACATAAAGCCAACCTGCAGTGTAAACATCGCTCCGCCAATAGAAGAAATCACAGCCGATAAGACAAAAACAAATATTTTAAAATTTGATACGTCATAGCCTGAGAATCTTACACGATCCTCTTTATCTTTCATCGCTAGTAGCAAACGACCAAATTTACTGGTCAAAATATAGCGGCTTAGAAAAATTACAGCGAACAATAAAATGGCATTAATAAAATAAAGAATATACTTGGCGGAATCAGTACGGATATCCCAGCCATGCAGGGTTCTTAAGTCTGTAATACCATTAATACCACCGGTGTATCCTTGCTGGCCCACAATCAACACAGTCAGTATGACTGCAATAATCTGTGTAATGATTGCAAAATACACACCACCAACTCTGCGCTTAAACATTGAATAGCCAATAATAAATGCAAAGACCGTCGGCACCAGAATTACCGCTATCAAGGTAATGCCAAAGTTATCAAAGGGCTGCCAAAACCATGGCAACTCAGTCAGCTGATTCCAGTCCATAAAATCCGGAATACCCGGTGTTGACTGAATAGCTGTGTTTTCCGGGCTCGATGCTTCAAGTTTCAGAAACATGGCCATGCTGTAGCCACCAAGACCAAAGAATATCCCCTGACCCAGGCTTAATATACCGCCATAGCCCCAGAGTAGAACCAGACTCACTGCCGCAAAAGCATAGGTAAGATACTTACCCACCATATTAAGCCGGAATAAATCAAGACCGATGGGTAATACAATAAAGATCAGTGCAGCGAGAATGGCAATGCCAATCATGCCGTTTTTACCGCCCAATAATCTGTCGTATATAAAATTCATTTTTTTCTCCAGACTCGTTTATTTACGCACTTTTATTGAGAACAGACCTTCCGGACGCATCATCAGGAAGATAACAATCGTCAGCAATGTCATCACTTTGGCCATAGAACCGCTGATGAAAAATTCCAGAATAGACTGTGCCTGTGCTATTGAGAAAGCAGAAGCAATTGTTCCAAACAAACTACCGGCACCGCCAAACACGACAACCATAAAAGTATCAACGATATACAGTGAACCAGTTGTTGGACCTGTTGATGCAATTGTTGTAAAGGCAGCACCTGCTATACCCGCAATACCACAACCTAAAGCAAATGTAAGACGGTCAATTTTTTTAGTGTTAATGCCGACAGCTCCGCTCATTACCCTGTTTTGCGTTGTTGCACGTACACGCAGTCCCCAGCTTGAGCGGTACATCAGAATAAACACACCTAATGTAACGATGGCCGTCAGAGCTAAAACAAACAAACCATTTAATGGTATATCAATCGTATCAGTCGGCTGATACGAACCCAGCAGCCAGTCTGGCAATGTAGGACTTACTTCACGCGCACCAAATACAGAACGAAATGTTTGCTGCATAATCAAACTCAAACCCCATGTCGCCAGTAGCGTATCAAGCGGTCTTTTATAAAGATGTCTTATCAGTGCAAACTCAGCCAGATAACCCAGCAAGCCTGCTATCAGGAATGAGAACACTATTGCAAAAACAAAATAATACTGAATAAATCCTGGAAAATATTTTTCACTCACCGCTGACATCAGGTAGGTTGTATAGGCTCCAACCGCCATAAATTCACCATGAGCCATATTTATTACGCCCATCTGGCCAAATATAATCGCCAAACCCAGTGCCATAAGTAACAGCACACTAAACAGACTGAAACCAGCGAAGCCTTGCATTGCAAAAATTGATAACAATTCTTGCGTTGTATAGTCACCCATATCACTTTCTCCGCAGAAAATTTCTAACTAACACTCAGAACATTTTTAAAATTTTATTTTTTGTAAAAAGCCGCCATCCATGAGCAGCTTTTTTTACGACTTTAAACTATTGTTTAAGTCTTACTGGTAACCTTTAGGGAAAGGATTTGGCTCAATCAGATCTGATTCAAATACAACCGTTGCCTGGCCGTCTTTGTTCCATTTCGCAACACGTGTCTTACTCCACAGGTGATGATTAGGATGTAATTTAACATAGCCTTCCGGTGCCTGTTTTAGCTCGATTCCAGCTGTTTCTGATACCTTAACCACTTTATCAACATCAAAGCTACCGGCTTTTTCTACCGCTGCTTTCCATAACCACGGACCAAGGTATGCTGCCTGGGTAACATCACCCATTACACTGTCATCACCCCACATTTCTTTGAAAGCCTTAACAAATGCTTTGTTGTTTTCATTGTCCTGGCTCTGGAAATATTTCATAACAGAGTAGAAGCCTTCAAGGTTTTCACCGCCTATACCCAGTACTTCGTCTTCAGTTACTGATAAAGTTAGCAGTGTTTGTTTTTTACTTGTGATACCAGCGGCTTTAAGCTGCTTGAACCATGCAACATTACTTCCACCTACAACAGCTGCGTAAATAACATCAGGTTTTTTCAGACGAATTTTATTAATAGTTGATCCAAACTGAGTATTACCTAATGGCTTGTAGTCTTCACCGACAACTTTTCCGCCTAGTACATTTTCAATATGTTTACGCGCAATCTTCATAGTTGTACGTGGCCAGATGTAGTCTGAACCAATCAGGTAGAATGTTTTTGCTTTCTTTTCTTTAGCAACCCAGTCTAGCCCGGCAAGAATTTGCTGTGTAGCTTCCTGACCTGTGTAGATCACATTATGCGACTGCTCCAGTCCTTCATAAAAAGTCGGGTAATATAACAGTCCGTTTTCTTTTTCAAAAACAGGTAGTGCCGCTTTACGGGAAGCAGATGTCCAGCAACCAAATACAGCAGCTACTTTATCTTTAACTAATAATTTACGAGACTTTTCCGCGAACGTTGGCCAGTCACTTGCGCCATCTTCCTGTATTACTTCAATCTGCCGGCCTAAAATACCGCCCATGTCATTGATTTGTTTGATTGCCAGTTTTTCTGCTTCCTGCGCACCCGTCTCACTGATTGCCATTGTTCCGGTTAATGAGTGAAGAATACCCACTTTAACAACCTTATCTGTCACAGCTAAACCAGTAGTGTTAACACTAGCGGCTGATACATTCATATTGACTGCCATGGTTAAGCCTAAAGCTAACCCCACAACATTCCCCAGTTTTGATAAAGTAAACCTTGATTTCATTTTTATTAACCCTCTGATTAGAAAAAAGCATTCAACTTAATGTTCGGTTCGATGCACTGAAATAGTAATCTTCCAATATCATTTCCCCCCTAATATTTAGATTGCAACCTGTATGCCAACATATAAGATTTTCATTTTTGCTTTTCAATAAGCACGTAATTCTTATTAATTTGTTAATAAAACACTCATACGTATATTTTTTGAACTATTTCGATCCTCATTATTTAACATTCAGTTATTACACTGCGCCATTATCGGGCGCTTAGTCATATCCGGCACCCTTGTGGTGCGTGTTTTTTTAGGCAAAAAAAACGCCGGGCAAAAATAGAGCCCGGCGATCATAAGGAGGATTCTTAATTCGTTGTTAATCTATCTTTAGCCAAGCATCCATGGCCGGCTTCCCGCACTTATTTGCTGCAGAACGCCTTTGCTCTTTTCTTCATGATCATGATTATGATCACTACAACTGTGTTGCTTTTTTACTTTTCTGGGTTCAAATACAGCCCTTTCGTTTCTTTCTTTGATGATTCGTTCATTTTTTTTAAGGATCTCAAGATGCGCCGCTGATATCTTTCTCGCTGACGGGGCATTACACTTCGGACAAACTCTTAACGGAGAATATTCTTCAAGGGTCTGCAGTTCACTAAATTCATTTGAGCATTTTGGACACTCGTAATCATATAAAGGCATACATCACTTCCATTATTTCTTATCATTACAGGAACCGTTAAGTATTTTTATACTTACCGGTTCCTGATCACACTTTAGCTGCTTGTTTTTGCTAAATCCGAACCGGGTTCAATAATTATCGACGGCCCTTCTTCTTTGATGTTTATATCACCTTCAAAAATTTCAGTTGGCAACCACAATGTCGCACATGCATTTGGTATATCGACTATGCCACTGATATGTCCTTCAACTGGTGCTGTACCTAATATTGCATAAGCCTGTTCACCTGTGTACCCATGCAATTTCAAATGCTCAATCGCATTTAAACATGCCTGACGATAGGCTACCTGCACATCCAGGTAATGCTGACCACCTTCTTCATCAACCGAAATACCTTCAAAAATAAGATAGTTGCTATAGCGTGGCTCCAGCGGGCTTGGTTTAAATATCGGATTATTGACGTTATATTTTTTCATTCCGCCTTTTACAAGACCGACACGAACATCGAGATATCCGGCCATTTCAATGGCACCGCAGAATGTAATTTCACCATCACCCTGGGAGAAGTGCAGGTCACCCATTGATAAACCACCGTCTTTTACATAGACAGGAAAATAAACACGTGAACCACGCGTTAAGTTTTTAATATCACAGTTACCGCCATGTTCACGAGGCGGTACAGTTCTCGCACCTTCTTTAGCCGCTTCTGCCGCTTCATCCGGTTTCATACGGCCCATTACAGCAGTTTCTTCGTACGGTAAGGTTGCTAATGGCGGAACACGATCGGGGTCAGTTGCCACCAGACCTCTTTCTCTTTTATTCCATTCATCTAATAATTCTTTCGATGGTAAACAGCCAATTAGGCCTGGGTGCATAATGCCTGCAAACTCTACACCCGGAATATGTCTTGAAGAGGCGTATACACCATGAAAATCCCAGCAGGCTTTATTTGCATCCGGATAGTGCTCTGTTAAAAAGCCACCTCCATTTTCTTTTGCGAACAAACCCGTGAAACCCCAGTTTGATTCTTTCAGTACACCGACATCCAGAATATCAACCACCATTAAATCACCTGGCTCCGCACCTTCAACGCCGATTGGTCCGCTTAGATAATGTACCTGCGTCAAATCCACATCTCTTATATCATCTGCACAATCATCATTTTTTATTTGACCACCAGTCCAGTCCAGACATTCAACTCTGAATTCATCACCCGGCTTAACCATTGACACCATTGGAATATCAGGATGCCAGCGATTATGAATAACACCATCCTGCTCATCTGCCGGTTTTGTTACATCAATCTTTATGATTGTTTCCATCGTTCTTGTTCCTCTTTACAAATTTAAATTATCTTTCTAATGAAATATTAATTTCAGATCAGATTTATCTGAAATCATTTCAGAATCAATATCAATGTTGTTTAGAATTTACCTGACCACAAGTTTATCTAACAAACAGCGTCCTACTGATTTAATATATTGCAACGGACGTGCCAACGCATAAATTGTTATTAATCCGGCTTTTTTTAGCTTATTATTGATACATGCGCACAAGAACAGTGCCTGATAATTAATCTTTGCACCATTTAAAAACATTATGCTTGAATGATTTCTATATTTAATCAGGAATGAGAACGGCAGAAGATTAAAACAAAAAAGAACTGAAGAACGAATTTTTATATCTCTCAGAAGACGTCCAGTTGTCTGCTGAGATAATACAGAATTACTGATTTGATTTTATGACTTATCTTCCAGCATTCCCTGCTCAACAATAAAGTCTATAATTTCCTGCAGACCTTTTTGCTCTTTAATATTTGAAAATACAAAAGGCTTATCATTACGCATTTTTTTCGCATCCCTTTCCATTACATCCAGTGATGCACCGACGTAGGGAGCAAGGTCTATTTTATTGATGACCAGTAAATCAGACTTGGTAATGCCCGGACCACCTTTACGCGGTATTTTATCGCCGGCTGACACATCTATAACATAAATAGTTAAGTCAGATAGCTCCGGACTAAAGGTTGCGCTTAAATTATCACCGCCACTTTCTATCATCACAAAATCCAGATTTTTAAAACGGGCGCTTAGCTGTGCAACAGCTGCCAGGTTCATGGAGGCATCTTCACGAATTGCCGTATGCGGACAGCCGCCCGTTTCTACGCCGATGATCCGGTCTTCATCTAATGCATTATTTTTCATTAAAAACTGTGCATCTTCTTTGGTATATATATCATTGGTGACAACAGCAATGTTATACACATCCCGCAATGAGCGGCACAGTGCCTCTACCAGTGCTGTTTTGCCGGAGCCAACCGGGCCACCGACGCCTATTCGTAGTACTCTATCTTGTGACATTTTTCTAAACCTTTTATGAGCGGAATAACCGACTGTATTGTGTTTCATGAAAAGCACTTGCCATTGCTATCGCAGGCAATATTGCACCAATTTCATCATCTTTAATGCTGAGTGAGTGTTCACACGATTGCTCGATAACATCACCCATTTTTAATAACATTTTTTGTCCAGCTGTCTGCCCCATTGGCAGTAGTTTGATCGCTGCTGCTACCATATTCTCACACCATGCCCACAAAAAACCGGCCGCTGCATTTTCAAAGTCGATATGCCAGTGTGTACATGCCAGTGCATATTGTGTGACGTAACTGACTTTTCTGTCCTGCCATTCCGCCGCGTATGGAATATCCAGATCCGTTAATAAACGCGTCAGCGCATAACCGACCTGACAATCCTCATCAAGCAATTCAGCTGATTCACGATAGGCAAGTATATGATCATTCCAGTATTCAACTTTTTCATGGTCAGCTTGCTGCCATGCCTGCATTAAGCGGATCATTACCGGCACATCCAGTTTTGCCAGGCCATAACCCATCTGCGTACTCAGCCATTTTGCAACATCCTCTTCAGTTTTAAGCCAGCCGCTGTCAATTGCAAACTCCAGCCCTTGCGAATAACTGAAACTACCAATCGGTAGCGCCGGACTGATCAGTTGCCATAAACGCACAACCGACAATCTGCTCTGATTTTTTTTAGTGCTGATGATGACTGTGTCCTCCGCCAGAATAGGCACCTGCCTCCGGTTCAAAAGGTGCTTTTTCTGTGGTCACTGTTAACCCCAGCCCCTCAACCATTTCATCCAGTACATGGTCGTGCAAATATCGAATCCACTTTTCTGTGATTTGCAAATGCACGTGGCGATTACCCAGGTGATAGCAGGCTCGCGCAAGATCCAGCGCACTGTCACTGTAAACAGTAGACACGCTTTCTTTCGCGGCAATCACTTCTACAATGATACCGTCCTGACTTTTTAAGCAATCACCTCCGCGTAACAGACCGCCACGCGGTAAAATCACAGCAGCCTCACGTTTATCATCCAGTACCACTTTCAGCCGGCTTTTTTGCCGTAACTCAAACGGCAGCGTTACGGTTGTTTCAGCGGCTAATTCTTCGTTACAAATACTGTCTATTTCAATCATTATTTATCCGCGTATTTTTAGAAAAGGAAGTAGCGTTGTGCCAGCGGTAAAATCTCTGCCGGCTCACAAATCAATAACTCACCGTCGGCGCGCACTTCATATGTCTGAGAATCCACTTCTATATTGGGCTGGTAATCATTCAATACCATATCTTTTTTTCTGATCGAACGTGTTTTACCAACCGGCCTGACCATTGACTTCAAGCCCAGCTGGGTTTTTATGTCATTGTCATAAGCGGCTTTGGATACAAAAGTAATTGAGGTATGGTGACGTGCTTTTCCATACGCCGCGAACATCGGCCGGTAGTGTACCGGTTGCGGTGTCGGGATCGAGGCATTCGGATCACCCATCGGCGCGGCTGCAATCATACCGCCTTTTATGATCAGTGCCGGTTTGGTTGCAAAAAACGCCGGTTTCCATAACACCAGATCGGCTAACTTCCCGACTTCTACTGAGCCGACATCATCCGAGATACCATGAGTAATTGCCGGATTAATTGTGTATTTGGCAATGTAACGTTTTACCCGCGAGTTATCGTTACGTTCACTGTCGCCTTTTAATGCACCTCGCTGCACTTTCATTTTATGCGCGGTTTGCCAGGTGCGAATGACGACTTCTCCGACACGGCCCATTGCCTGTGAATCCGATGCGATCATTGAGAAGGCACCGAGGTCATGCAAAATATCTTCTGCCGCGATGGTTTCTTTTCGTATTCGCGAATCGGCAAACGCCACGTCTTCCGCGATATTCGGATCAAGGTGATGACACACCATTAACATATCCAGATGCTCATCCACTGTGTTCACGGTATAGGGGCGTGTCGGATTCGTACTTGACGGCAATACATTGGCTTCACCGCAGGCTTTAATAATATCGGGGGCATGTCCGCCACCGGCACCTTCAGTATGATAAGTATGAATCGCGCGGCCTTTAAATGCGGCCATGGTATCTTCAACAAAGCCGGATTCATTTAATGTGTCGGTATGAATCGCAACCTGTACGTCATACATTTCAGCCACGCTCAGGCAGGTATCAATTGATGCCGGTGTTGTGCCCCAGTCTTCGTGCAACTTTAAGCCCATCGCTCCGGCTTCCAGCTGTTCTTCCAGTGCAATGGGTAAGCTTGCATTACCTTTACCAAGAAAACCCAGGTTCATCGGAAACTCATCCGCCGCTTCCAGCATGCGGTGTAAATTCCAGATACCCGGTGTACAGGTTGTTGCATTGGTACCGGTTGCCGGTCCGGTGCCGCCACCTAACATTGTGGTGACACCGGACATTAATGCTTCTTCAATTTGTTGCGGACAGATAAAGTGTATATGCGAATCCACACCGCCTGCTGTCAGGATCTGGCCTTCGCCGGCAATCGCTTCTGTTCCCGGGCCAATAATAATATCCACATCCGGCTGTACATCCGGGTTACCGGCTTTACCAATCGCTACGATGCGGCCATTTTTTATGCCGACGTCGGCTTTAACAATGCCCCAGTGATCAATGATGGTCGCGTTGGTTATCACGACATCAACCGTTTCGTGACAGGATCGCTGACTCTGGCCCATGCCATCACGAATCACTTTGCCACCACCAAACTTAACTTCATCACCGTAGGTTGTGAAGTCTTTTTCTATTTCGATGATTAAATCCGTATCGCCCAGTCTTACCCGGTCACCTTTTGTTGGCCCGTACATTTCGGCATAGGCGGTCTTATTTATTTTTATCATATTTGTTACTCCAGACTTCCCATTATCTCGCCCCGAAAACCATATACCTTAAGCTCACCGGCATATTCCACCAGTACGACTTCTCTTGACTGGCCCGGCTCAAAACGCACCGCTGTGCCGGCTGCTATATTGAGGCGGTAGCCTTTTGTTATTTCCCGCTCAAATACCAGCGCAGGATTGGTTTCATAAAAATGATAATGTGAGCCAATTTGTATCGGCCGGTCGCCACTATTAGCTACCGAAATGCTAAGCGTTTGCCGGCCCGCATTTATTTCTATATCACCTTCATCAATCAGATACTCTCCGGGTTTCATATTTTTCTCCGCTATACAATCGGTTGATGAACAGTGACCAGTTTGGTACCATCGGGAAAGGTCGCTTCAACCTGTACTTCATGAATCATTTCAGCAATACCCTCCATCACATCTTCGGTCGACAGAAGTGTTGCGCCATAACCCATTAATTCCGCCACGGTTTTACCATCACGGGCACCTTCCATAATGGCGGCAGAAATATAGGCCACGGCTTCCGGGTAATTCAGTTTTACACCCCGCTCTTTTCTGCGTTCGGCCAGTAATGCGGCAGTAAATAATAATAATTTATCTTTTTCTCGTGGGGTTAATTCCATCGTGCTCTCTCGTTTGTCAGGTAGACCATATACGTGGTTTACAAGGATTTAGTTTCTTTTGTTTCATTCTCACGGCTGTCCAGATTTCAGTAAAACCCTGTTTCGCGAACTCTGCGCAGTCACCAAGGAAACGACATACAAGGACATCATTGATCAGGCTGATTGAAAAATCTCGCTCTGTTCTTTCATGCCACTTTTCCTGCAATTCATCCGCTGTTTTTTTATCTATGCCGGTGGCGATAAAGGTAGCAAGCACCACATGAGATTTTAAACCGGCTGCTGAATACAACAGTTCACTGTCGCCGTGCAATTCAGTACGCTCTAAAAACACTGGCCGGTCATCGCGATAAATATTTATTTTTTGTGTGATGCTGCCCTGCATAAATTTTTCACTGGCAGCCGGCCGGCCAAGACAATTTATTTCCCAGCCACAGAACAAGGCATTAGATTCGAGCTTAATTTCTGTTTTTATTTCACTTTTGCAGGCATTAAAAAAAATATTTTCCTGCGGAAACCATTCCAGCAAACTGTCTTTTGCCACTTTTAACTGTTGTGTTTGCGAGCCTTTTAAGTCATCTGAGCGATAGAATTTTCCTGCCGAGGGTGTGGTAATTAATGTATGACTGCCTGGCTGCAACTCAACGTTAATGCTCAGCTTGTCACCACCAACCACGCCACCCGGCGGGTGAATTAAATAAACATGACAAACAGGTCCTTCCGGATAAAAGGGCCGCTGCACAACCAGCGGTCCAAAATGCTCACGATTTTTTAAAATCGTGCGCTGGTTTTTTATGCCAAACACTAACGACAATCTGGCTTTCCATTCGCGCTCGGCGGGAGCGGTCTCAAACTCAATATCAGGCGCTAACAAGATGAACTCCAGCGACTATCGCCAGCACTGCCACCACCGACTTGGCCATGGATGCGTATTTTTCACTGATATCAGACAGCCTTTTTAAGGCCGAACCAAATAGCCCGCCAAAGCTGAGCATTGCTACAAACACCCCGAGGCTAAAAACAAATAAGTACAGTAATGAAATGCTTAATGAGTTTGCTGCTGACAGTGGAATCAGTGCGATTAAAGGCGCAGAACCGGCCAGCCCGTGAATGCTGCCAATTAATACGGCTTTATGCTCGTGTTGATGGTTTTGTTTTTCTTTATCATCTGCCGCATGCTGATGCCAGTGTGCATGCAAGGTGTTCTTATGCTGATGAAAGTGGATATGTAATGACTTTTTCCGTATCTGGAAAAGCACCAGCAGGCCCAGAATAATCAGTACACCGCCGACCACTCGCTCTGCCAGCTGTGAGACCTGTGCCGACATGATGCTCCCTGAGAAGTGCAGCAACAGAATAATCGCCAGTAGCATCACACCATGCCCCAGCGACCAGCGAAGTGCATAACGTCTGGCATTTTGCCTGCCGGTATTCTCTGAAGAGAGTGCGGATACCGCCAGAATATGGTCCGCATCCAGTGCATGCAGCAGACCCAGGCCAAAGGAAAGGCCAAGCAGGCTTGTTAAATTTTCAATCATTGTTTTTTCTGATTCTTCTATTAGCGTTATAACAGTCTACGCAAATATCGCACCAAAAGTGAAAAAACTAACAATATCAATTATATAGGTGACTCATCGTAAGCATTTAAAGGAATTTATCAGACGATACGCACCATGCTGGTGCAAGAATTTATCGTTGAAGGGTAAATTAATTATGCAAATTTTTGCCTTACCAGTCTTTCGAAATAGGGTAATTATTATTCTCAATCCACTCTATTAATTGTGAAGCTGCCATCGGTTTTGCCATCAGGTACCCCTGCCCAATATCACAGCCCATTAGCGTTAAGCCCCGCCGGATGCTTTCATTCTCAACGCCTTCGGCTACACAATCCATATTGAGCTTATGCGACAACATCACACAGGTTTCAACAATGGCACGTGCATCCAGGTCTCTATCCATGTTCTTTACAAAGCTCATGTCTATTTTAAGCTCTGTAAATGGCACCCGATGTAACAACACCAGTGACGAGTTACCGGTTCCAAAGTCATCAATTGACAGACCAAAGCCTTTCATTCGCAACCGGGTCAGTATATCCAGAGAAGTTTTCAGCTCCCCCATTAAAGCCCTTTCTGTTATTTCCAGCACAATAGACTGTGGATTCAGTCCATGATCTTTAATCAAGTCTGATAGCTGTTCTGGCAACAACAAACTGGTTATATTCTCGGCTGAGACATTCACTGAGATCGTTATATTAAGGCCGGTTTTCTTCCATTCATTGCTCTGATTGACCGCCATATTGATGATCGATGACGTCAATTCTCCCATCAGGCCTTCTTTTTCAACAATCGATATGAACATGCCGGGCGTTATTAAGCCACGTGTAGGATGATGCCACCTCACCAGCGCTTCAACGCCTTTTAGTGTATTGGTCCTGAGCTCAATTTGAGGCTGGTAATATAATTCCATTTCATTGTTTACGATAGCCTGACGAATTTCAGCTACCGTTATAGGGCTGTTTTCGCTTTCGACCAGATACACTGGAAAAGACTTTTCTATATCAATACTATTGAGCATGCTGATAAAACTGGCCATTTCCAAAGGCTTCGTTAAACTACCCACCACATTCAAATTATGCTCTTGAGCCAGTTTTTCTGCAGAATGCAGTACGCCCTTGTCGTAGCCACTTATCAGGATTAGATGTATGTCTTGTGCCGTTTTACCAAGCTGGCGTATGACCTCTACGCCATCCATTCCTGGCATATTAAGATCAAGTACCATGACGCTATAAGCTTCATTGGCTAGAAAATAGTCACGCGCATCATCGCAGAGCTCTGTTTCAAACCCTGCTGACCTGGCAATTTCTCCCAATAGCCCGGCGAACTGTATGTCATCATCAATGACAATTAAGCGCTTACTTTTATTCATATGGCTAAAGTTTAGACCATATGTTTTCAATATCAGCGGTTATATGTAAATATTTAAGTCTATTTTTTTACAATTTCAGTCTTAGTAGTTCGTCGCTAACCGGTCACCAATACAGGCTCTTGCTTGCTGAGTTTCAGCCAGACCAGAGCCATTAAAATACTGACAATTAACGGTAATACTCCCAGATTTACAACTCTCCAGCCAAACGTATACTGCAGGTATCCCGCCGTTAGTGCAGCGATGGTCACTGACCCGTATACAAAAAAATCGTTAAAGGCCTGAGCTTTTGCTTTTTCGCCTTCACTGTAGGTATACGTCAGTAAATCTGTTGCACCGATATACAGAAAATTCCAGCCAACACCGAGTAAAAATAGTGCCACCCAGTAATACCATAATGTCGTCCCCAGTAAATTACCGGTTACGGCAAGCAGTAAAAAGACCACGCCTGCCAGCATAATATTAATCACCCCGTAACGACTGATTAACTTACCGGTAAAAAATGACGGCGCAAACATACCGAGTACATGCCACTGGATAACAAAGACTGTATCCGACAAACTGTGATGATGGTGATGCATTGACAATGGCGTAGCCGTCATCACTAATGACATGACCGCATAACCAAACATGGCACTGATCAGTGCAATCACAAATAGTGGTTGCCTGATGACGACAGTCAGCGGTCGTGATGCAGCCAGTTCGTTTTGCTCTGGCTGCAGTTTAGTTATCTGCACAAAACTTAAAATTGTAAAACTCATAATATACAGTATGAGAATCGCAATATAACTGCCCGCGAATTTAATGCCAGATATGGCATCATGCGTCCAGCCGACAATATTTGGCCCGATCACTGCCGCTATAACGCCACCCGCCATAACGTATGAAATCGCCCGGCTTCTGAAATCCTCACTCACCGCATCAACAGCTGCAAACCGGTAGTAACCACCAAAACCATTAAATACACCGACCAGCATAGTACCCAGACAAAACAACCAGAAGTCTGCTCTATAGATGGCTACCGTAGCAATCACTGCACCCAACATACCAATGACGGTTCCCAGCATAAAACCATAACGCCGGCCGTGCTGTTTCATAATGAGTGATGCCGGAATGCTGGCCAGCATGGTTGCAAAAAACTGCAATGCCAGTGGCAACGTGGCCAGTGCGACATTGTCTGCCAGCATAGCGCCAACCAGAGCGGATGCGGTGAGCAATAATGCATTGTTTGTCATCATCAATGACTGACACGCGGTTAGTAACCAGACATTTTTATTCATAGAGTCTCATAAAAAAACATAAAGAGAAGGAAAATTAACCGGCTATTCTAATCGCATCGACGACTGTACGGTGCTTTTTTATGTTTCTCATGCAGTGCTGCTGCAGATATGACTTTTGGCTAGGTACTCTGGAATGATGGCGACAAGCCACACGCTCAGAGTCTTTATTTCCGCATGGCAAAATCGTAGCTACCCGCTAAAGGGCTTAAAGATCGCCCCGCTGGTCTAAATCGTCTTTTTACCATCTCATTAAAATAGTGTTTTTATCCGCCGGCCCGGGCTTTAACTAAGGCTACTTTTCTATGCCCGGATATATTTTACCGGTTACTGTATCAATATAATTTACGTGGCACTCTTTGGTCATATCCAGTCTCGGTTTGTATTGATGCCCCGCTTTCAGAACCATTTCAAAAGCAAAATGACTCTGTGCCCTTTCAGGCTGTTCACGACTACAGCGCACCTCGATCGTATGCTTTCCCGCGGTGACTTCATGATTAGCCGCCCGGCTAAATTCTTTGTCATCTATCCGGATGATGGTGACCGCTATCACCGACAGTGGATTCCATGATGACAAGCCTTTTACAACGGCCATATTATTTGTTTGGCTGCTGCCAGCCGCTTTATCTTGCTGCGTGCTACAGGCCGTGATCACGCTAAAACAAACACTGATAAATCCCGCTATAACTATTTTATTTTTCATTTTCACTATTCCGGTGACCTGTTGATGGCTAGTTGTTATCATAGCTAATACTTAGCACTTTCTCATGATATAAAGCAAAACCTATTAAAATAATCTCTATGAATGAAATCAGCACTATAGATAAAAGTACCCGCCGCCGGGCAATTGATAAAGTGACATGGATAGGGATCTTCATCAATATACTGCAAACTGTCTCGAAGCTGGTTGGTGGCGTGATGACGCAATCTCAGGCCTTAGTTGCTGATGGCATTCATTCACTTTCTGATCTGATTACCGACGGCATGGTACTGGTGGCTTCTAAACACGCTCATGCCGAGGCCGATGAAGACCACCCCTATGGCCACGGCCGCTATGAAACCATTGCAACCGTGGCCCTGGGTATTCTGCTGCTGATTGTCGCTATCGGTATCGGCCTGGATGCAGTGGATCGGCTGATGTCCGATAAGCCGCTACCGATACCGGGCCCTATAGCGCTGGCAATTGCCGCCTTTTCTATCATTAGTAACGAGGGAATGTTTCGCTATGCAATCCATGTGGCGCGACGAATCAACTCGACCATGCTCGAAGCCAATGCATGGCACAGCCGTAGTGATGCCCTGTCTTCCATTGTTGTTTTTATTGGCCTGTCCGGTACCATGCTCGGCTTACCGGTTTTAGATGCTATTGCCGCCATTGCGGTAGCTTTTATGATTGCTCATATGGGCTGGAAAGTCAGTCACTCATCGGTACGTGAGCTGGTCGATACCGCGCTTGATAATGAAACCGTCGATGCCATTAAAGAACATATCAATGCCATTGATGATGTCAAACACCTGCACATGTTACGCACCCGCAAAATGGCTGATCAGGCGCTGGTCGATGTTCATATACAGGTCTCATCCAAGCTCAGCGTTTCCGAAGGCCATCGCATCAGTGAAGCGGTCGAGGAGACATTAAAAAATAATTTTGCAGAAATTAATGATGTTACTGTACATGTTGATGCGGAAAATGATGAAGCCATCGATCGCACTGAACCAATGCCGGTTTTGCGCAATGAACTGATTTTGCTACTAAAAGAGCAGTGGAAAGATTTGCCCGTAACAGAGCATATCGACAATATCACTTTGCACTATATTAAGAATGGCGTACAGGTCGATCTGTTTTTGCCGCTTTCGGTATTGAGCAAGCTCAATGATGCACAAATAATACAAAATGATATTAGACAAGCCAGTCTACAAGTGCATAATATTCAGCGTGTTGATGTATTTTTCCACTAGCATCGCACTAAACCAGTGCATGCGATCTCTGAGATGCACTATATTGGTGCACGGATTTACTTAATATACACAGAATCAAAGGCTTAGCGGGCATTTTTACATGGCACGCTTTATGCTCTTTGTTTGTTATACAGAATTACCACTCCAGAGTTCGACAATCGAATTTTGGTAAAACTAACTTTAATACTCTTTTTTGGAGAACCGCACAATGTCTTTTGCTGACGTTAAAAAAATGGTCGAAGACAACGATGTAAAATTCGTTGATTTCCGTTTCACTGATTCACACGGTAAGGAACAGCACGTTTCTGCACCCGTTTCTTGCATCGAAGAATCTTTGTTCGAAGATGGTCGTATGTTTGATGGCTCTTCAATTGAGGGCTGGAAGCACATTAATGAATCAGACATGATCATGATGCCTGATGCGTCTACTGCCGTTATGGACCCGTTCTGTGAAGATGCGACAATGAACATTCGTTGCTCAATCATTGAACCGGCTGATATGCAGGGTTATGCAAAAGATCCACGTTCACTGGGTATGCGCGCTGAAGAATACCTGAAATCTACCGGTATTGCTGACACCGCATTGTTCGGTCCTGAAAACGAATTCTTCGTCTTTGACAGCGTTACCTGGAAAGACGAAATGGGTGAAAAATCATTCAAGATCAATGCTGAAGAAGCGGCGTGGAGCTCAGGCATCCAGTCAGAAGCCGGCAACATGGGCCACCGCCCTGGTGTTAAAGGTGGTTATTTCCCTGTTCCTCCAGTCGACTCTTTACAAGACTTACGTTCTGCGATGTGCCTTGCTTTAGCAGACATGGGTCAGACTGTTGAAGTACATCACCACGAAGTTGCCACTGCCGGTCAGTGCGAAATCGGTGTAGCGGCTAACACGCTGGTTAAGAAAGCAGACGAAGTTCAGATTCTGAAGTATGTTGTCCATAACGTTGCACACGCATACGGTAAAACAGCGACTTTCATGCCTAAGCCTATCGTTGGTGATAACGGTAACGGCATGCATGTAAATATGTCACTGGGTAAAGACGGCAAAAACATCTTTATCGGTGATCAGTACGGTGGTCTTTCTGAAGAAGCTTTATTCTTCATCGGCGGTATCATCAAGCACTCACAAGCACTGAACGCTTTTGCTAACTCTTCAACGAACTCGTACAAGCGTCTGGTTCCTGGCTTCGAAGCACCTGTTATGCTGGCTTACTCAGCACGTAACCGTTCAGCATCTATCCGTATTCCATATGTGATGAACCCTAAAGGCCGTCGTATCGAAGTTCGTTATGCTGACTCAACGGCTAACCCATACCTGTGTTTCTCAGCAATGCTGATGGCAGGTATCGATGGTATCCAGAATAAGATCCACCCTGGCGACCCAATGACTAAAGATCTGTACGATCTGCCTCCTGAAGAAGAAGCACTGATTCCACAGGTATGCAGTTCTTTTGATCAGGCTTTAGCCGCACTGTCTGACGACCGTGAGTTCCTCAAAGCTGGTGGCGTATTCAGTGATGAAATGATTGATTCATTCATCGAACTGAAAATGGAAGAAGTTCAGCGTTTACGCATGACCACTAATCCAGTTGAATTCGAGATGTACTACAGCGTTTAATCGCTATATTACAAATTGATTCAGAAAAGCCCCGCATTGCGGGGCTTTTTTATGCCAGAAGAAAATGGCTAGTTTTTCGTTCGTAAACAACCTTTTCTAACAGCGTTCTCTCAGGACTTCTACACTTTGCCTTTACTAGCGACTGCAAACTATTAACCATTATTTCAAGCTTTCTTTTGTTTATGATTATCGCTATGCTAATGCCAATGTAACTGATGAAATACTCCTATGCGCCTTTTCACTATTTTTTTACTGCTATTAACATTCAATGTTCAGGCTGAGTTTTATAAAAAGATAAACCCTGATGGCAGTGTCAGTTACAGTGATACCGAAACGCCAGGCAGCGAAGCCATTACGCCGCCTCAAATCACGCCATCTCCTGCGATTAAATACAATAAAAAAATCCCTGATGATACCTCCTCTGTGGATGGCAAAGCACTGCCTTATCAGTCAATCTCTATTACCTCACCGGAAGATCAGGCCGTTATTCGTGGCAACAATGGCAATGTCACTGTCTCGCTCAGCATCCAGCCCGCATTACAAACTGCCTTTAGCCATAGCATCAATATTTTCGTCGATGGTAAAGTCATTAAAACGGGTATTACTACGTCCTCGATACTGCTGAATGATCTTGATCGAGGCGGCCATACGATTACTGCTCAGATTGTTGATCTGAAGAAAAAGCTACTTAAGTCCAGCCAAAGCATCACCGTCCACATCAAACGTCATTCAATTCTGCAGATAAAACCAACTGACCCGTACAAACTCACAAACCTGAGCGAGTAATTTTAGCCAGATTTCGCACTTTGTTAGCAGCATGCACTATAATAGTGCATAGATTGGTCTAACACACCACCTTGAATCCTCACTCTTTTCTAAGTAATTGAAAAATATATATTTATTATCATTCCATACTTGGTTCATTTATTGCAGGTAAATATCACATAAGACAACCCCTGGAGCACTTAATCAGCAATGGCACCCTATACCAGCCCCACTAAGTCAATTCAGGACTTAATTATCGACAATATCAGTACAGCTGTTTTGATGGTTGATAAGGATCTCAATATTTGCCACCTCAACGCGGCTGGTGAACTGATGCTCGATATCAGCTACAAACGCGCGCTTGGTCAAAGCCTGAGACATATCCTTAATGTTGAAGATAATTTTTTTAACCGTCTGGAGGACTCTTTTCACACTAATCACCCTTATAGTGAACACGAGCTATCTATTTGTCTCTTTAGCAAAAAAGAACTCACCATCGATTATTCAGTGACTCCCATTATGCAACCCGGGCTCAATAACCAGTTACTCATTGAAATAACCTCTATTGACCGACACCTGCGCATCACCCACGGTGAAAACTTGCTTTCACAACATCAGGCCACCCGCTCGCTTATCCGTGGGCTGGCTCACGAGATTAAAAACCCGCTCGGTGGTCTTCGTGGCGCGGCCCAGTTACTGGAAAATGAACTACCTGATCTTTCATTAAAAGAATACACAGATATCATCATAGGTGAGGCAGACCGCCTGCGTAATCTTGTAGACCGCATGCTGGGGCCGAATAATTTACCCCGCCCCCGAGAAATTAATATTCATGAGGTCATTGAAAGAGTCAGACAACTCGCCATCGTCGAAGCCGGCTCACAAATAAACTTTAAGCGTGATTATGACCCCAGCCTGCCATTGATCATTGCTGATCCCGACCAGCTAATTCAGGCCATTTTAAATATTACCCGCAACGCTATTCTGGAATTAAAAGACAAAGGAAATATTACCTTTCGTACACGACCACAACGCCATTACACCATCGGCTCACATGTACATAAACTGGTATTACAGATACAAATTATCGACGATGGCTCGGGTATACCGCCGGATCTGATTGAAAATATTTTTTACCCGATGATTTCCGGCCGTGCCGAAGGCAGCGGTATTGGCCTGTCTATCTCACAAGGCCTGGTTAATCAGCATGGCGGATTAATCGAATGCCAGAGTGAACCGGGGCACACTGTTTTCACCATACTTTTACCACTGGAAAATATGTTTAAAGATATAACAGGAGATTTACAATGAGCATGCCAACAGTCTGGGTTATTGATGATGACCCGTCGATCCGCTGGGTACTGGAAAAGGCGCTCACGAAAGCTGAAATGCAAGTCACCAGCTTTGAAAATGCCGATAATATTCTAAGCTCTCTGCAAACTCAGACACCAGATGCCATCATTACCGATATCAGAATGCCCGGCACCAGCGGACTTGAACTGCTTGAAGGCATCACTCAAAACCACCCCGAACTACCCGTAATCATTATCACGGCTCATTCAGATCTGGACAGTGCTGTTTCATCATATCAGGGCGGTGCTTTTGAATATCTGCCTAAGCCATTTGATATAAATGACGCCGTTAGCATTGCCCGTAAGGCCTGCGCCAGCCGACAAAAACACAGTAACGCTGCCACAGATATCACCAGCCATCACCCAGGCATCATCGGTGAAGCACCTGCCATGCAGGAAGTTTTCCGTGCCATTGGCCGGCTCGCTCATTCAAATATCACAGTACTCATTAATGGTGAGTCCGGCACCGGTAAAGAACTCGTCGCCCATGCACTGCACCAGCACAGCCCACGAGCCGCCAATCCTTTTATCGCCATTAACACTGCCGCCATACCAAAAGATCTGCTCGAGTCAGAATTATTTGGACACGAAAAGGGCGCGTTTACCGGAGCCAACACTCAGCGTAAAGGCCGCTTTGAACAAGCCGATGGTGGCACACTGTTCCTTGATGAAATCGGTGATATGCCCGCCGACTTACAAACTCGCTTATTACGTGTGCTGGCCGACGGACAGTTTTACCGGGTAGGCGGACACACCACCGTTAAAAGCGATGTAAGGATTGTTACCGCAACACATCAGGATCTCGAAGCACTGGTAAAACAGGGCAAGTTCCGTGAAGACCTTTTCCACCGGCTTAACGTTATCAGGGTGCATATTCCCTCTTTACGCGAGCGAAGAGAAGACATACCCACACTGTTAAATCACTTTTTAATGCTCTCTGCAAACGAGATGAATACACCGCCTAAAATTATTCCCGAATCATTACTTAACTATCTCTCTACTCTGGACTGGCCAGGTAATGTTCGGCAATTAGAAAATACCTGCCGCTGGTTAAATGTAATGGCCGCCGGTACAGAAGTACTTATGGAAGATTTACCGCCCGAACTGATTCAACATCAGGATAACAGCGAACCATCAGCGGTCAGTCACAACAACTGGGAATCCGCACTAAAAAGCTGGTCTGATACAAAACTCGATAGCGGCGTTACTGATTTACTCGGCGAAGCCACACCCATTTTCGAGCGTATCATGATCGAATGTGCGCTAGAAAAAACCAAAGGTAAACGCTTAGAAGCGGCAAAACTCTTAGGCTGGGGAAGAAATACGATAACCCGGAAGATTAAAGAATTAGGCATGGAAGCTTAAAGCAGTTTGCAGAAATATTTTATTTTTTACAAAATACGAGTCAAGGGCTTTTAAAGTTTTTGAGTTGACTGAACACCGTAAACTGCAATCCAAACACAGCAGTGTAAGTATTTTATGCAATACAGTGCAAAAAGGCATCCTCAAGCGTAGCGGTCTGGTACCTTTGCTTACATTCCTCCGGTGTACCATAAAAAGCAATTTTGCCTTGGTGTAAAATTCCAATCCGGTCACTCAGCTCTTCAACATCTGCCAGCAAATGACTACTAAAGAAAATGGTTTTGCCTTTTTCTTTAGCCAGCTTTAATTGTTTTTTTACCAAAGCCCGTGCTTTAGGATCAAGCCCGCTCATGGGCTCATCAAGAATTAATAATTTTTTGTCTAAAAGAAGTAAAGCAGCCAAACCCAGTTTTTGCGCCATACCTTTCGAAAACTCACGAACTGATTTTTTTAAAATATCTTTCGACAAATCAAGATCACTAAGCATCTGTTTTACAGCAACATCATCAACTGAGGTTTTATGTAAATCAAAAATATAATTTAAAAATTGTTGGCCGTTAAGATAATAAGGCGGGAGAAAGCGTTCTGGTAAATAAGCGAGGTTAGCTCTGGATGTGGTGTCAGTGGATGATATATCAAATAACCTGATCTCACCTGAATCATATGTATGAAAGTCTAAAATACATTTTATTAGAGTTGTCTTACCGGCTCCGTTAATACCTATTAAACTGAATATTTCAAAAGCATCAACTTTTAAATCAATATCATTCAACACAGTGTGCTGCTGATATTTTTTTCCCAGCGAAATAATTGATACAGGGGTAATGCTCATCAGAAAGCCTCAGGCATAAAAAAGACGAGTTTAGTACTCGCCTTTTTATGCTCATATCTTATTCACTTACATTTCGAATGCCACGTCATAGTTGGTAGTGCCATCTATGACATAATTACCACCAACAGGAGCATTTAATCCAGCTGCTCGGATTGAGCCAGCATCAGGGTTATTATCATCATTTTGACTATCTAAGATTGCCGCCATATCACCATTGACTGTAGAGAAGGCTATAAATAATCCGGCAATACCACTCGCATTAGTACCTTGATCATTCACACCTGTTTGTATACCGGTAGTACCACCAAAAGCATGCGTTGGTGACATATCAGATAACGCATCGCCAGTCATCAAACCTGCGGCACGTAAATGCTGCCAAGCTAAAGCTGACTCTGAGTCAGTCGGAACTGCACCTGCAAGAGTACCATTATCGTTATAGTTGCCATCAATAATGCCATCACCAGCTGTTCCACCGGCAGTATTGTCAGAGGGAACCCCTCCATTTACATGTGCGTCTGCTGCCGCATCATCACCCGGTAACGCACTATAGCGGTCTTGATAGCTATAAATAGCTGCGGAAATACCACTAACATCATTGTTTATATTTTTAATTTTCGCATTCGTAATCACTTCCTGTCCCTTAAGTACACCCCCAAGCAACAGACCGATAATGACCATGACGATAGCGATCTCAACTAGTGTAAAGCCTGATTGCTGTTTTTTCATAAGAAACCTCTTTATATTTCTACTGTAATTGT
>JAOULC010000107.1 GCA_029882215.1 Gammaproteobacteria bacterium
TTTAAGCTGTGAAACATAAGGCGGTACAATTTGAGCTTCGCTGCTGTCATTGACCCGGTATTCCTCTTCCAGCCGTTTAACCAGATCCTGAGCAGACTCAATAGCACCCACGCCACCTACACTGCCGATAAAAATAACTGCCTTGCTTGAGTATCTGGGTTCAACAGTCAGTGTAAAGAGAACGGATAAGGCCAGCACCAACAAAAATACGATATAAAAACTTTTTCTTCTTTTTTTTATAATAGTGACAAGGTCTATGATACTGATTTCATCATCTAATTCAGACATTTGCATATTCACAACAAAATTCCCCAATTTATAAGCCGTTAATAACCTTTTCTCACGGTTTATAACACGTCTTTTTTAAATTATTAGTTCCACACTACACGGCTGATAACCTTTTATAAGTTATTTACCAATAGTCATTAACTCCCATCATGCTATCAGTTAAAATGAGTCCATGCCTACTTTTTCTTCTCAACAATTGGCTCAATTGAGCCAGGAAATCCAGCAGTTCTCGCAAACACTGGGCTTTCAGCAAGTTGGTATATCCGATATCAACCTGAGCAAACACGAAGCTTATTTAAATGAGTGGATTGAGCTGGGGCTGCATGGCGAGATGGCGTATATGGCCAGACATGGCTCGATGCGCAGCCACCCGGAAGAGCTGGTGCCGGGGACTTTACGGGTGATTTCTCTGCGTATGGATTATTTACCCCCTGAACTGACACCACCACAGGATGTACTGCGCGATAAAAACAAAGGCTATATTTCCCGCTATGCCCTGGGGCGTGATTACCACAAACTGATTCGTAAGCGCTTGCAGCAACTGGCGGATAAAATTCAGCAATCCATCGGCGAGTTTGGTTATCGTGTGTTTACCGATAGCGCACCGGTACTAGAAAAAGCACTGGCCGAGAAAGCAAGTTTAGGCTGGATGGGTAAGCACACAAATTTAATTAACCGCAAAGCCGGCTCGTGGTTTTTTCTTGGCGAAATTTTCACCGATTTGCCGTTACCGGTAACAACTAAAACCACTGAAAACCATTGCGGCAAATGCACAGCTTGTATCGACATTTGCCCGACGCAGGCGATTATTGCTCCCTATAAAGTTGATGCCAAACGCTGCATTTCATACCTGACGATTGAATTACATGGCAGCATACCTGTCGAATTTCGGGCAGATATAGGCAACCGTATTTACGGCTGCGACGACTGCCAGCTGGTTTGCCCCTGGAACCGCTTTGCCAAAAACACCAATGAAAAAGACTTCTTCAGCCGCCACCGTTTAGACTGCGCCGGCTTGCTTGAGTTATTTAACTGGGATGAAGCTGTCTTTTTAAAAAATACCGAAGGCTCGGCAATCCGACGGATTGGTTATGAACGATGGCAACGCAATATTGCCATCGCATTAGGCAACAGCCCGAAAAGCGATGCCGTGATAAGCGCCTTGAATGAAAAACATAAAACTGCCACACCGGTGGTTCAGGAACATATTGAGTGGGCTTTACAACGCCAGGCGTTGTAGTTGGCAGATGGCAGATGGCAGTTGGCAGTTGGCAGTTGGCAGTTGGCAGTTGGCAGTTGGCAGTTGGCAGTTGGCAGTTGGCAGAAAAAGCCTGTTTTTTTGAGACTAACTGTCAACTGTTTCTTGTATGTCTTTTGACGTTACTGAAAACTGCACACCGGTAACTGCAAACTATCTTTTTTCTTTTAATTCTTGCTGCATCTGAGGGCTGGCCACTAGCAAAGTCAAACCACACCAGCCAACTAATGAGTACTCCATAGACATGAGGTATTTATATAAAGGACTCTTTTCTATATCAGCAAACACAGGGGAATGCGTTTCTACAGCAATCAGTCTTGGCTGATAACGTTCAAAATCAAGTGACTTAAGCACCTCAAGGTCATGTGCTTCTGCATCTACAGATAAAAAGTCTATCTGTCTGTCTTTATACTTTGTTTCATCGATAATTTTAGTCAGCGGCTTGCAAGTCGTTTTCTTTTTAATAAATGCTCTTTTGTGCTTTTCTGCAAAATCTGCATCTAATGTTGCCGTTAAAGAATAAAAACCGCTGGTATAATATACAATTTCGCCTTCTTTATTAGACACAGCACAGGCTATATTTGTATCTAATGGTCGCACCAGATCAAAGCCGGTTATTTTAATAGCGTCTATATCGACATTGATTCCTCTCCAGCCGGCTTTATACAACATCCAGGTGTTGCTATATTTTTTAGGATGAAAGCAGCCTACGTCGACAAAAAATCCCGTATCGCCCTTACGAAACAGGCGCTTAATGGATATATCTTCTGCAAACTGTGAAAAGTGCGTGGCTTTTGTTTTAGTGAGATAGAGTTTTCTAAGCAAAAAAACAAACCTGAAAAACTTATTGTTTTCCAGCCATAACGGCAAGTTCAAGTGATTAATTTTACGGCCCCGGTTTATTATCTGACAGCACTTTTTGTAGCGCCCTTTTATTATAACTGCCAATTTTACCCTACTTTCAGTACTTATAATAAACCTTTTTACCACTGCCCCCCTGACCCTAGTGGGCCATTTACCATGGTTCTGTGGTTAAGTATCAGGGCTATGGCTGATTAACTTCTTCTCGGCTTGAAGCAGACAACTTGCCGCTATTTTTTATGATCATAGCCGTGCTCATCAAAGTATTCATAATAGGCGTTCTTGCGATGGTTTATCAGGGCGTTGGTGGATGAATCATAATTCTGCGTCTGTCCGCGATGCGATAACTCGGCCTGAATTTCGCCGGCCAGTTGTTTGCCGTATTCG
>JAOULC010000069.1 GCA_029882215.1 Gammaproteobacteria bacterium
CTACCCTTTCAACCATTGGCTGGGCATCAATTCTTTATCTGAGCATTATCGCCTCTGTGATTGGCTTTACTTTATATTTTTATATTTTAAAAAATATCGAGGCCAGTAAAATTGCACTGATTCCGTTAATCACGCCAGTGGCGGCTTTAATACTGGGTCAGTACCTGAATGGGGAGCAGCCCGACAGTCGAGTATGGACAGGTGCATTTTTAATTATTGGAGGTCTGGGTTTTTATCAACTGGGAGGGTATTTACGTTCAATTGTGCTTAAAACTAAAATCTAAAGACCTGTATTTACCGCTAATAATCGCATAAATTAAAACCGTATATGTTTGTTTTATGAGCACTTATTAGCGGTAGATATTTTTTCTATGACAACAGCATTCTTATGCCCAGTATCAGCAGGAAGCCGGCGAAGATACGCTTCAGTAGCACCGGTGAAACCCTGTGCGCAATCCAGGCACCAACGGGTGCAAACAGTGTACTGGCAACAACGATACTAAAGAACGCTGGTACATTTACAAAGCCCAGACTCATAACGGGACGATCCGCCACAGCCCAGCCGGTTATAATAAAGCCCAGTGTTCCTGATACGGCAATTGGAAAACCGATTGCCGAAGAAGTGGCTATCGCATTTCTGATATTCATATTGCACCAGGTCAGAAAAGGCACGGACAATGATCCGCCGCCTATTCCCATCAGCGATGCAATCATGCCGATAACACCGCCAGCCGACAACATACCGGCCGTTTTCGGCAATGTACAGTGAGGTTTGGAGACATTGCCAAAGTACATTTGCGCGGCGATCACAAACATGAAGATTGAAAAAATTAATTTCAGGTCTTCACCCGGAATCATTTTAGCAACCACTGCGCCTAGCAGACCACCGACAAAAACACCGACACTCATTGTCTTCACCACTGCCCAGTCGATGCCACCACGTTTGTTGTGCGCCCTGACTGAAGAAAGTGAAGTAATGACAATGGTTGCCAGCGATGTGCCGATAGCAACATGCATCAGCACATCAATGTTTACACCCTGACCTTTAAACACCATCGCCAGAACCGGGACGATAATAATACCGCCACCGATTCCCAGCAGGCCGGCAAACATACCAGCCACGGCGCCCATGGCTAATAAAAATAACACTTCCATTGAGTAGCCTTAGACTAGTATTGAGCGGCGCCCATCATTGCATCAGGCAACCAGGTAGCAATACCAGGGAAGATGATCAGCAGGATAATAGCGAAAATCATGCACAGCATGAACGGTAGCGCACCCCATAAAATGGTTGGCAACTTAATATCCGGTGCAATGCTGTTAATCACATACAGATTCAGACCAACCGGTGGAGTGATCAGACCAATTTCCATATTGATCGTTAGCATCACACCAAACCACACTGGATCAAAACCGATGATTTCAATAAGCGGCAACAGTGTGGGTGCGGTCATGATGATAACGGCAACCGGTGGCAGGAATAAGCCAGCAACCAGCAGGAAGACATTGATGCTGAATAATAATAGCCACGGATTCACATCCAGTGTTGCAATCCATTCCGCCAGTGACTGCGTAATATACAGGCTTGACATCATGTAACTGAACAATGCGGCGGTGGCGATAATCATCATAATCATGATGGATTCACGCGTTGCGCTGCGCAGGATTTCCCAGTTGGCGCGCAGACTCCACATTTTGTAAATCAGCACTACCAGTGCAACACAAACAAATGCACCGACACCGGCTGCTTCAGATGGCGTAGTTACTCCACCATATAAGGCATAAAGTATTAATACAATGATGACAAGAAACGGGAATACTTTTGGCAGGATTTCAAATTTTTCTTTCCATGAATAGCCTTTATCACCTATTTTGAAGTGATAGCCATTACGCTTTGCGTAAAACAGCGACCATGCCATAAATAAACCGGTCAGCATCAGACCGGGAATAATACCCGCCATGAACAAACGGCCAATTGAGGTCTCTGTCGCAATACCATATACGATCATGGTAATACTGGGCGGGATCAAAATACCCAGGGTACCGCCTGCAGCAATCGCGCCGGTGGCCAGGCTATCCGGGTAACCACGCTTTTGCATTTCTGGAATACCCATCTTGCCAATCGCTGCACAGGTCGCAGGCGATGAGCCGCTTAATGCAGCAAAGATAGAGCAGGCACCCAGGTTTGATATGATCAAGCCACCTGGTACTCTGTAAAACCAGCGTTCCAGTGCTTCATATAAATCACTGCCGGCACGTGAGGATGCGATAGCCGAACCCATTAAAATAAACATCGGAATTGAGAGCAGTGCAAATTCATTCAATCCAGCAAACACTGTTTCTGCAACAACATCAATACTGCTAACACCGTCAAACAGAACCAGAAATATAACCGCAACAGATCCCAGTGCAAAAGCAACAGGAACGCCCAGCAGCAACACCATGATTAATGAAAAGGCAATTAATAAACCAAGAATAAGTGGACTCATGTCTATAGCTCCGTCGCTTCAGAATTATCAATTCCAAAAGGCATTTCATCACCCCGAATTAAACTTAAAATATCTGCAATATACTGCAGTGACATAACAAAAAAACCAAATGGTAATGAGAAGTAAGGAATCCATAAACGGACTTCCCAGATCGAATCAGAAACCCAGTCTGCTTCCCAGGCTTCATACCAGAATTCGTAACCGGTTATCATAATCAAAACACAGAAAGCCAGTGATAATCCGGAAGCGGCCAGTGCCATTATGAAGCGCCATTTATGTTTGACATATAACGGAATTAAATCAACGTTGACATGGCCGCGTGTTAATAGCACATAAGGACTGCCGATAAAAGTCGCTGCAATCAGTAAATAAGTTACAAATTCGGTTTGCCAGATCGATGACGCTTCCAGCACATAACGAATCCAGACCATCTGACAGACAATCAGTACTGATAGCAGAATCATCAGCGCTGCGACTATTCCGCATAACTTTGATAGATTAGAGACAAACTGAATATAAGTTTTCATTTGATTTTTTACACCATAGAAATAAAAAACGAGCGCTATAAACTATAGCGCTCGTTCGGTCAGAAAGACAGGAGAAACCTGCCTGTACTGCTGTATTACTTAACTGATAACGCCATATCCAGCAGTTCACGACCGCCTTTTACTTTTTCAGCGAAATCTTTGTATGAAGTTTCATTAGCAATCTCACGCCACATAGCCGCTTGCTCAGCAGTCATAGTAACCACTTTAACACCTGCTTTTTTGTACGTTTCTACTAACTTATCATCTGCTTTTTTCGCACCTTCAGAGGCAAATTTCTCAGCTTTTTTAGCCGATTTCAACATGACATCTTGCTGCTCTTTAGTCAGGCTGTTAAATGTTTTCTTAGAAATCAGGATAGGCTCATACATAACCCATAATGCATTATCACCAGGAGCTGTCAGACACTTAACCTGCTCATAGATGCGGTATGAAACCAAGCTTGCAGAACTTGTGTTAGCGCCGTCAAGTACGCCAGTTTGCAGACCTGAGTAGATTTCAGAACTTGGCATCTTGGTAATCGATGCACCGGCACCGGCTAACATCTGGTTAAAGGCTTTACCCGCTGCACGGAATGCCATACCTTTTACGTCTTTTGGCTCAAGAATACAGCCTTTAGTAGAAACGAAACCACCCGCTAACCAGGTATCCGCCAGAACCATAACGCCCGCTTCATCTAAAATTGCTTTTATGCGATTCATGAATTCTGATTTGTTTAAACGCAGTGCGTGATCGTGGTTTTTAACCAGGCCAGGCATTAATGTCAGGTTTACTTCAGGGTGACGACCACCAGCATAAGCCAGTGGGAAAGCAGTCATATCCAGCTTACCCTTTGTCATTGCACCCCATTGCTCTTTAGGCTTGTACAAAGACTTACCCGGGTATACTTTAATGCTTAAACCGGTGTTTGAGTTGTTAACATCGCGCGCGATCATCTGAACCATTTCATCGCGGATATCGCCTTTGCCACCTGGCCATTGATGCGATGCTTTTAATTCACGATCTGCATTAGCAGCGCCTGATACGCCAACCAGTACTGCTGCCAGTATCATTGATAAACGTTGGGTTTTACCTAATTTCATATAAATATCCTCTTGATATTGCTTAGTGGTTTTACTTTACCTTTATAAAGGCTTTATTTAATTGTTGCGTCTGATTGCTGCTTACTTACCAATGAGCGCCATTGCTGCTGCAAATGATTTTGCATACATTGGTCAGCCATCTCTGCGTCATGCTGATTAAACGCCAGCATAATTTGTTGATGCTCTTCTAACGACGATTGTAACCGTCCCGGAATCGTTAACTGCATATGCCGGGCTAGACGCAGTACTTTCCTCAGATCACCGATAATACGCTGTAACCATTTATTGCCCGATAAATCCTGAATTGCCTGATGAAAGACAAAATTTTGCTCATAATAAGCATCTATATTGCCTTCGGCTGCATAGGCCTCTAATTTACCATGCATTGTATTCAGTTGTTTTAAATCTTGCTCTTTAAGATTTTCCACGGCCTCTCTTGCACAAAGCCCTTCTAACACAGACATTACAGGAAACAGCTCATTTAACTCATCGATCTCCATACTGCGAACAAAACTGCCTTTTCGCGGTATTAACTCAACCAAACCCTCACTATCCAGCACCTTAAGTGCCTCCCGCAGTGGCGTACGGCTAATACCGAAACGTTCACACAAAGCCATTTCGTCAATTGCATCACCAGGATTTAGCTCCTGTTGATAGATTTGATCGCGTAACCGGTCAGCTACCTGCATGTATAACGCCTGACTTTGTATCCTTTCACTCATAATTAATTAAACTCGTCACTATTTAGTTTGATTTATATAATTTATAATTCATAATTATGAAAGAGGCTAATCTTCACAGCCCCCTTATTACTTGTCAAGCAAAGAAACATAACATAATGAACAAAAACATCTTCAATGTATTCGAGTCACGCTTCCCGGAAAACAGGGAAGCCTGCTTCATAGAAACGCCAAATGGCACTACTTACAGCTATGCTCACCTTGAAAAAGAAACCGCCAGACTGGCGCGATTCTTAACGGATGCCGGTGTGGTTAAGGGCGACCGGGTAGCCGTTCAGGTTGAAAAATCAGCCGAAGTCATCTTTCTATATTTAGCTTGTCTGCGCGCCGGCTTTGTCTATTTACCGCTCAACACCGCCTACACCGAAAGTGAATTAAACTATTTTATAGAAAACGCTGAGCCGGCGGTAGTGGTCTGTAAAGCGCAGGCACAGACTTTTTTTGAAAACGCAAAAAGCGACTCCTTGTTGCATGTTTTTACCCTAGCTAATGACGGAGAAACCGGTACTCTGGTTGAAAACAGTCGCTCAACCGACGCAGAATTTGAAACCGTCAGTTGCGATACCGATGATCTGGCGGTCATTTTATACACATCAGGTACAACCGGACGCCCTAAAGGTGCAATGATTACTCATGGCAACCTGGCTTCCAATGGCCTGGCCTTACAAGAAGCCTGGGAATGGAAGCAGGAAGATGTGCTGTTACATGCTCTGCCTATTTTCCATATCCATGGTTTATTTATTGCCTGTCACAATGTCTTATTGGGCGGCAGTAAGATGTTGTTTGTGGAGAAATTTGACAGCAAAACCATGATTGAGTTGTTGCCTAAAGCCACCGTTATGATGGGCGTACCGACTTTTTATACCCGCTTACTGGATGATGCCGATTTCAATGCCGATGTCTGTCGTAATATGCGGCTTTTCATCTCAGGCTCTGCACCGCTATTAGAGCAAACCTTTAATGACTTTAAAAAGCGTAGCGGCCATACCATTCTTGAACGCTATGGCATGACAGAAACCGGTATGAATACCTCTAACCCGGTTAATGGTGAGCGTCTTGCTGGTACAGTGGGCTTGCCCCTGCCTGGGGTTGCGGCACGCATTGTTGATGCTGATAACAACATCCTGACAGAAGGCGTCGGTGCGCTACAGGTGAAAGGCCCTAATGTATTTAAAGGCTACTGGAAATTACCGGAAAAGACTGCGGAAGAATTCACCGCCGATGGCTACTTTAAAACCGGCGACATGGCGGAAATAAGTGACAGTTGCTACATCAGTATTGTAGGGCGTGACAAAGACATGATCATTACCGGTGGCTATAACGTCTACCCTAAAGAGATTGAGCTGGTACTGGATGAAGTGACAGGTGTTAAGGAATCAGCTGTTTTTGGCCTGCCACATAAAGACTTTGGTGAAGCGGTAACGGCCGTGATTGTGGTTGAAAACGGCCAGACAGCTCCTTCTGAGGCAGATATCATCAAGCAATTGAAGCTGGAACTCGCCAGCTATAAAGTGCCAAAAAAGATCATCGTGGTCGATGCTTTAGTCAGAAACACCATGGGCAAAGTACAGAAAAACGTACTGCGGGAAACCTATAGCGAACTGTACAACCAGTAACTATAGATCAGCAATAGCGAATCACTTTAAAGCCGGACGGCAAGTGGTTCGCTATCACCGTTAAGTCAGCAGTGCTGCTGACTTAACAGCAACAAGCGCTAACCTCTTACTGTAAACCGTAAAACTCTGGGTAAAACAGTATCGAAAACACCACCACGACCTGTATTGCGATAAAGGGAACAACACCTTTATAAATATCGGTTGTCTGCACACCCGGCGGTGCAACCCCTTTGAGATAGAACAAGCTAAAGCCAAACGGTGGCGTTAGGAATGATGTTTGCAGGTTCATAGCAATAAGAATCGCAAACCACACCGGTGCTACATCCAACTGAATCGCAACAGGCGCCAGAATCGGGACGATGATGAATGAGATCTCAACAAAGTCGATAAAGAATCCCAGTACCATGATCACCAGCATGGATATAATCAGGAAACCGATTTTATCACCCGGTAAACCTAATAAAGCTTCTTCGACAATGACATCACCGCCGGTATAGGTAAACGCCATCGAGAATGCCGTTGCACCCAGCAAGATAGCAAAAACCATCGCTGTTATCTTAATGGTTTCCAGTGACGAATCGAACAGCATATTCCAGCTAAACTGACGATATAACAACGCCAGAACAATCGCACCAATACCACCTAAAGCAGACGACTCGGTAGGCGTTGCAATGCCTGCAAAAATTGAGCCCAGTACCACAAGAATAAGCGCCAGCGGTGGAAAGATAGCCATCAGTGCTTCTTTATATTGCTGCGCTCTTGTACCGGCATCCACTTCAACAGGGATAGCCGGTGCGGCGTCTTTATTAATGCTGGCGTAGATAAGGATGTAAACAATATAAGCACCGACCAGTACAATACCCGGGCCTACTGCCGCTTTGAATAAGTCGCCGACGGGTATACCCATCACATCACCCAGAATAATCAGGATAACGGACGGTGGAATGATTTGGCCGAGCGTACCGGCAGCACAAATAGTGCCGGTCGCTAATCTTTTGTCATAGTTATACTTGAGCATAACCGGCAAAGAGATCAGACCCATGGCGACAACCGATGCACCGACTACGCCGGTTGATGCCGCTAATAAACCACCAACAAGTACCGTTGAAATCGCCAGACCACCGCGGACGCTGCCAAACAATTTCCCCATGGCTTCGAGTAATTGTTCCGCCAGTTTAGTTTTCTGCAGAATAATCCCCATGAAAACGAATAACGGTACGGCCATCAGTACCGTGTTTTGCATTATGCTTTGAATACGAAACGGCATAAACGCAAATAACTCAACGCCTTCAGAGAAAACACCGAAAATCAGTGCAATACCACCAAAAACAAATGCAACAGGAAAGCCAGTGAGCAGCATTACCAGTGCAACACCAAACATGATAATGCCGATCATAATGTATTAGTTCCCGATTTTCTTTCTTTAACAATTGCAGCATTATCATTTTGCAAAATGATAATCGATTTTAACAACAAGCCTATTCCGCTAATAAAAATAGCCAGAAACGAGAACGGGATCACCGATTTAATAATCCAGCGATAAGGTAAACCACCCGGATCACCGGAACCTTCACCCAGCTCATAGGCTTCCATGGTAAAACCAACCCCGTAGTTTATAACCAGCAAACAAAACGGAATCAGTAAAAATAATGTGCCCAGAATATCTATCCATGCCTGTTTACGAACACTGAGGCCGTCATAAACAATATCGACGCGGACATGGCCTTCTTTATAAAGTGTATAGGGAATACCCAGCATGAAAACAGCCGCATACAAATGCCACTCCATTTCCTGCATCCCAATTGAAACATCATTAAAAAGATAACGCATAATGACATCAATAAAGACATTGAAGAGCAGCAGAATGAACAATACCGCTGTAACTTTACCGAGCATTTCTGAGAAACGGTTAATAAGCGCTTCTATTTTTGATAGGAACATGAAATTTTTTCTCAAAAAAATGCCGATAACATGATTGTTACCGGCATTTACTAGGATACTACTAAAACCTTATGAAAGGTTAGTTATCCAGATAGGCTTTGTCTGAAATATTGGTCCAAACACGAACTTTTTCCATATAAGACGCTTGTGACGCCTGAATTTCTTTTGCGGTTGCACTTTTCTCAGCTGCTTCTGCTAACAGTTTAGCATTCGCCTTTTTCAGTGCTTCGATTACACTTTTAGGGAATGTTTTAACTTTGATGTTAGGGTATTCAGTTGCCATTTGTGCCCAGTTTTTACCACTCGCATCATATGACTGGATATACATGTCGTAAGCCGCAGTTTTCATAGAAATACGCAGGATTTCACGTAAGTCAGCAGGCAGCTTCTTCCATACTTTTTCGTTAACTAAGAACTGCAACTCAGTTGCAGGCTCATGCCAGCCTGTGTAGTAGTAAGGAGCGATTTTGTGGAAACCCATACGTAAATCCAGTGACGGACCTACCCACTCAAGTGCATCAATCGTACGACGCTCAAGTGCAGTGTATAACTCACCAGCCGGGATATTGGTCGGTTTTGCGCCAACTTCAGCCAGCACTTCACCGGCAAAGCCTGGGATACGCATTTTCAGACCTTTTAGATCTGCAACGCTGTTGATTTCTTTTTGGAACCAGCCGCCCATTTGGTTGCCAGTGTTACCGCCAGGGAATGACAGCAGACCGTACTTACCGTAAAGCTTTTGCATTAATTCCATACCGCCACCATGGTAGAACCAGCCGTATTGCTCAGGTGCCGTCATACCAAAAGGCATAGTCGTGAAGTATAAAGTTTCTGGTACCTTACCTTTCCAGTAGTAAGACGCAGAATGTCCCAGGTCGTACTGGCCTGAGCGTACCATATCAAAAATACCGAACGGTGCTTTATGCTTATTCTTTGAATCGATAGTGATTTTCAGGCGACCATTTGACATTTCTTCTGCCATCTTCGCCATATTCTTAGTCGCATCACCAAAAATAGGGAAGTTAGTTGGCCATGTCTCAGCCATCTTTAATTTGTATACTTTGTCAGCAGCGAAAGCTGGGTTGATCAAAGCAGCCGCACAGACCGAAGTCAATGCCAGTTTCTTTATGAATGAAATTATCATCCGATATCCCCTTTATTTATTTTAAAACAGTGGTTTTCAACGCTATAATTCATAATTATAACAAACTTTTTAACTATTCAGATACATTAAGCCGGTTATTTATATGAATAGTTAACCGAGTATCTTATGAGTTAAGCACTTTTCATCAAAATATCAACGACATACAAGCCGTCGTTGATATTAAATTGAAATACGATAATTAATTTCAGTATTTTTTAACACTATTAAAGGATAAACCAATGACACACGCTATTCGTATCCATGAGGCCGGTGGCCCTGAGGTTTTAAAATGGGACACCATTGAAGTTGGTTCTCCAGCAGCCGGCCAGGTTCGGCTGAGGCAAACCGCCTGTGGCTTAAACTTTATTGATATCTACATGCGCGATGGTGTTTATCCGTTAGCCGAAATGCCCGCTGTATTGGGCATGGAAGCGGCAGGCGTGGTTGAAGAACTCGGCGAAGGCGTGACCGATTTGGCGGTCGGCGACCGTGTGGCCTATGCCATGGTTACCGGCGGTTATGCCGAACAGCGTCTGATTGACGCGGAGCGTTTGATCAAAATCCCTGACTCAATAGATGACCAGACGGCCGGCACGATGATGCTGAAAGGCCTGACAGCCCATTACCTGTTATTTCGCACTTACCCGGTCAAAGCCGGTGACACCATATTAGTTTATGCGGCCTCCGGCGGTGTGGGCCTGATGTTATGCCAGTGGGCTAAACACCTGGGCGCCACAGTGATTGGTTGCGTGGGTTCAAAAGAAAAAGCCGAGCTGGCGATGGCCAACGGCTGTGATCACCCTGTTTTCTATCGCGACGAAAATATTGCCGAGCGCGTACGTGAGCTGACTAATGGCGAAGGTGTGGCAGTCGTTTATGACGCAACCGGCCAGCAAACCTTTGAAGCCTCTCTTGATTGCCTGCGGCCATTTGGCGTGATGGTCACTTACGGCAACATCACCGGTCAGGTTGAGCCTTTCAGCCCTAAAATCCTCGCACCAAAGGGCTCGCTATATGTTACGCGCCCCACACTGGCTACTCATGTCGCAACACGCGAACTGCTGGTCGAAGGCGCTGAGCGTCTAATCGAGGTTATCAGTAAAGGTATCGTTAAAAATTATGTCAATCAAAGTTATGCTTTAAAAGACACTGCCGATGCCCATCGTGACATGGAAGCTCGTAAAACAACGGGCTCAACCGTACTGATCCCTTAACCCAACACTCTGGATATACATTGAACAATCACTGGTTACAAAATGCTATCGAAGCCATCGCCGAACGCGGCCGTGAATTACTCGGTCTCGATAGCAACGAGATCAACACGCTGGATATTCATGCTCTTTGTCAGCAGTTACTTGCTGGTCAGGGTGAAGCATCCGGTATTGCGCTGTCACAGGAAATACTGCAAAGCTATAAACGCATGAGCGATGAAGAGAAACTGGGCTTCTTTACGATGCTGGACGAATCATTCC
>JAOULC010000024.1 GCA_029882215.1 Gammaproteobacteria bacterium
TAACCATGACAAAACCGGACGTGTCTTACAATCTATTTTTTAATATTATGCTTTTATTGCACCACAGCGAAAGAAACATCATAGCGGCGAGCGGTATCACCAAAGTAGTACCATCTATCTACAGCGTATCCAACAATGCAACGCTTTCTCACTGACAGATTACAATGATATTCCGTTCTGAGTTATATATTAAAAAAATCATTTATAAATTTTCAGGCCGCTTTGTTACCCGTTAAAAGATATTCCAGCACATCATAGACCGGGTGAATTTTATCTTTAAAAATCATCGGCTCAGATCCTCTGAAAAACAGTCCCTTTTCATAATCGCCTTTCACCGCCGCTTCCAGTTGCTTCAGAATACAAAACTGGCCGGCATCCGGGTTGCCATCACGAAAACCGCAGTGACTTAAACATTCAGCCCAGCCGGCACATTTTGCCCGTTCCGGTGCAGCCAGTGCGCGCAGTCTGTCTTCACGTTTTAAGTATTTATTCAGCCACGGTGTTTTCACCGCTCTGGCAGGCAGTCCTGCTGTGCTTAAAAACGTTACGATGTCCTCTGCTTTGGCATCAATCAGCGTCTGTTTAAACACATCATCGGCATCACCTTCTTCTGTCACCGCAAATGCCGTACCTAACTGCACACCACTGGCACCCAGTTCAAATAATTCCTGCAGGCTCTCAAACGAGTTTATGCCGCCGGCAACAATCAATGGAATGCGCTCAATCTCGAGGTCATCAAACAGCTTGTTGACACCGGCCAATAAGGGCGCGAAGTCATAACGCTCATGTCCGATTTCTTCTGGTCTGGTGGCACCCAGATGGCCACCGGCATATTTAGGGTTTTCAAGAATAATCGCATCGGGTTTTACGCCTTTTCTCATCCAGCGTTTGAGCAGTACTTTTACGCCTCTGGCATCGGCTAAAATCGGAATTAATGCAATATCATAACCGTCGGTCATTTCTGGCAAGTCCAGTGGCAGACCGGCACCCATGACAATCGCATCTGCACCACTTTCGCAGGCCTGCCTGACCAGTTTTGCATGTGATGCAACCGCTTTCATGGTGTTGACGGCGATAAAGCCATCCGGCGCTATTGTTCTGGCAGCTTTAATTTCCCGATCCAGTGCCTGCAGATTACATTCTTCTATCACCTCCGGGTCTCTTGATTTATTGCTAGACGCTAATAAATCCGGGTAGTGCACCCTTAAGTCAATGCTGGCAATCGTCCCTACCGCCCCTTGTTTAGCCACACTACCGGCTAATTTATGAGCCGATACACCAACACCCATTCCCCCCTGAAAAACCGGCAGTACAGTTTTCCCTCTTATTGTTAATAACGGAAAGCTTGTTTTAATCATGTTTTTCATTTGGGTAGTCAATCGGTAGCCGCATTATCAGGAAAGCACCCACCGCTCGTCTTGACATACATCAAGCGGTAATTCATTTTGCTTCCCTTCATAATGAGTTTATTTTATGGGTTAGCTTGATTTTCGGTATGAAACTCAAGCAAACAACGACTTAGCAAGCAAAGTTATCAGAGCGCGAAAGGTCGTCATTAGTTTTTAATATTGTTTAATCATGATGATTAAAAATTCTAATTTGTGAGTTTTGTGAAATGCATATAAATTTTAATCACACCGGCTGCAAGCATAATCCCATGTGAGCAGCGTGATTTATGTACAGAAGCCCGGCTTCTAATAACGGGCTTATCTTTCAGGAGAACTCCAGCTAAATCAGGTGTCACTCAAAAGACTCAGGTCTGACATATAGAGCTCATTCAGCTCATCCAAACCCGCAGGATGCACGCCGTCACAGGCTGTCCTGCGGGTAACATTAACTCTCCGCTTTGTATTCGATGTCGACAATCACTAAGCGTTTATTTCCACCCGGAAGAACCAGTTTAATCTCATCATCTAAATTCTTTCCCATCAGTGCTTTAGCCACCGGTGAGTCCATACTGATGTAGTCTTTTTGCATAGAAAACTCATCCGGGCCGACGATTCTGTAACGATTCTCGTCACCGTTTTCATCTTCTACTGTCACCCAGGCACCAAAGAACACCTTATTGTGATCATCAGGCATACTGGAGACGACCTTCATGTTTTCCAGCCGTTTGCGCAAATGCCGCACCCGGCTGTCGATCTCTCTTAGCTGTTTTTTACGATAAATGTATTCCGCATTTTCTGAACGATCACCTTCTGCCGCCGCGGCACTGACCGCTTTTGTCACCTCCGGTCGCAGACTAAACCACAGATGATCTAACTCGCTTGCCAGGTGCTGATAACCGGCGGGTGTAATGTATTTTGAGCCTGGCTGTTGCGGCGGTCTGTAACGCCCCATCAATAGCGGCCCTGATCCAGCATCACCAGTGTGCAGTCTTCAACACATTTAATGCCGGTGGCTTCAAATTGCTGCTTAATCTCTGCTGACTCAGTACCGGGGTTAAAAATAACCCGCTTAGGCTTTAACTGACAAACACCCGCCACCAGTTCATGCATGCGTGCCGGGCCGATATATAGTGTCAGGGTATCAATGTCAGTTGCTATATCCGACAGCGATGCGATCACCTTAATCCCTTCGATTTCATCGGCTTTAGGGTGTACCGGAATCACTTCATGCCCGGCAGCCTGTAATTTAACCAGTGCCTTATAAGCAAACCTCGATGGTTTTGGACTAGCCCCTAATATCACTACTTTTTCACTCATACAGATCCGCCACCTTACTGATAAAAAACAGCTGACTATGCCATTGATTTTTTGCTTTATCCAGCCTGCGCTGTCACCTGACAGGCCGGCTGGCGACTTTTAATCAGCGCAATTTTTTTAATTTTTCTTTCTAACTCTGGACACAAAGAATAACAAGGCTGCCGCAACCACAATGCTCGGGCCGGTTGGTGTATCCCACTGCAAAGAAGAATACATACCCAGTACCACCGCGCTCATGCCAAGTAACACAGCAATAGCCGCCATCTGCTCCGGTGAACGTGAAAACTTGCGCGCCGCAGCCGCCGGTATGATTAATAAAGCGGTAATTAATAAGACGCCGGTGACTTTCATCGCCACCGCCACCACAATTGCCATCAGTAACATAAATATCAGGCGAATTTTTAATACCGGAATGCCTTCTACTCGTGCCAAATCTTCATGCACAGCAATCGCTATCATCGGACGCCACAGCCAGGCAACAACCGGTATCAGTGCCAATACGCTGGCAAATATAAGCCATAATTCATTCTGGCTGAGCGCCAGAATATCGCCAAACAAATAAGCGTTTAAATCAATTCTCATGCCGCGTGACTGCAAAATGGCAATCACCACCAAACCCAGACCGAGTGATGTATGCGCCAGAATACCCAGCATGGTGTCCGATGCCAGGTCACGATAACGTTGCAGCCAGACCAGGCTGATGGCGATCACCAAACCTAATAATGCCACCCCGAGAACCGGGTGAATACTCCACATAATCGACAGTGCCACGCCGAGCAAAGCTGAGTGAGCAAGGGTATCGCCAAAATAAGCCATCCGTCGCCATATAATCAAACAGCCCAGCGGGCCGGTTAATAAGGCAACGGCCAGCCCGGCGAATAAAGCCCGGTAAATAAAATCATCCATCTTTCTTCTCCGCACTGCTGCAAGCTGTCTGACCACAGCCGGAGGTTTCGTTCCAGTGCTGACAGCCACTACCCAGCGGGACCACATTGCCGTGGCTGTCATGTTCATGGTCATGATGATGGGTATAAACGGCAAAACCATCCATCGCCTCACCAAATAAGCTTAAATATTCCGGGTGCTGGCTGATGGCATCAGGATGCCCGGTACAACAAATATGCCGGTTCAGACAAAGCACTCTGTCGGTGGCTTCCATCACCAGATGCAAATCATGTGACACCATTAAGATACCGCAGTGATAGCGGTCCCGAATTGAGGCTATTAACTGATAGAGATCTTGCTGGCCGATGACATCAACGCCCTGAGCCGGTTCATCAAGCACCACTAAATCCGGAGCCTGTAATATCACTCGGGCCAGTAACAGTCGTTGTAATTCGCCACCGGATAAATCCTGCACAGCCGCCTGCTCAAGCGTATGCAGCTGGACTTCCTGCAAAACCTCAGTGATCTTTGCGCTCTTCGCAGCCGGCACCATTTTCAAAAAACGGCTGACACTCAGTGGCATGGTCTCGTCGATATGCAGCTTTTGCGGCACGTAGGCGGTTTTCAAATTTTTGAGTTTGCTGATCTTGCCCTGATTAAAACGGATCAGCCCCAGCAGCCCTTTAACCAGACAGCTTTTACCGGCACCATTGGGGCCAATAATGGTAACAATTTCCCCCCGGTTCACCTGCAGGTCAACATTTTCTAACACCAGACGACCTGAAAATGTCAGACTGGCTTTTTCAACTGCAATTAATTGCTCGGTCATTATTTCATTCTACTAATGAATAAATTATCATGCGCCTATGATATTACGTTGCTGTGTTACCTTGTTAATTATTTTCACCTCTGCTTTTGCTCAGGCCACTGAACTAACACCGTCGGGCCATGCTATTCAACAGCCCGGCGGTCACAAACTGACGGTAGTGGCTACCATCCGCCCTGTACACTCTCTGCTCAGCTCTATTATGCAGGGCAGTGATGAGCCTGTTTTATTACTGGATCAGACGCAGTCTGTTCATCATTACAGCCTGCGCCCTTCTCAGCGCAGCACACTGACACACGCCGACATGCTATTCTGGGTGGGTGAGGCACTGGAAGGCTTTATGCCTCGCATCATCAACAGCCTGCCGAAAACAGTTCAGGTGGTTGAGCTTATCGAGTCAAAAGGGCTGAGCTTATTAGAGCCTCGTTCCAGTGAGCTATCAGGCACCGAGCAACACGATCATCATGGTCATAGTCACCATGACCATGGCGATAATTTAGACCCGCATATCTGGTTATCGATTGATAACGCTCTGATCATGGCAGAAAAAATGGCACAATCATTAGCGCTGATAGCCCCGCACAACAAGCCACTATACGATGCCAATCTGCAACAACTGCGCAGCGCATTGTTACAAGAAAAAGCACGAATCGGTCAGTTATTTAAGACGCAAGATTTTAGCTATCTGGTTTATCATGATGCCTTTCAGTACTTTGAAGAACCGCTGCAGCTGAAACCACTGGCCGCCATCAGTAACGATGAAGAACAGGCGCCCGGCATCAAACATTTAAACAAAATCAGTCAACTGATCAGCACGCATAAAATCAGCTGCGTGATTTACAACACCCCGACATTACCGGCTGTGGCACGCAACCTGTTTAAGCAGGACACCATCCGTGTGCATATCGACCCGGTGGGTCAGCGTTTTCAGGCAGGCCCCGGTTTATACTTTAATTTGCTGAATTCGCTGAGCGCCGGTTATCAGCAATGCCAGCCATAAGCTCAGATATATATGAAAACGTTTCAGCAAACCATAACAGTCCGCAGTCTGGGCCGCGGCACTTACAATATCACCCGCGACATTGAAAAAGCCATTCATAGCAGTGCGGTTCAAACCGGCTTGTGTAATATTTTTATTAAACACACCAGCGCTTCTTTAATTATCAGCGAAAATGCAGACCCTGATGTCAGACATGACCTTGAAACATTTATGGGGAGAATTGCGCCGGATGGTGACCGTGATTACGCCCATCAGGATGAAGGACCGGATGACATGCCGGCACATATCCGTTCGGTATTAACTCAAACTGCTATTTCTATTCCGGTGGTAAACGGCAAGGCAGGTTTAGGCACCTGGCAGGGTGTGTATTGCTGGGAACACCGCACACACCCGCACCAGAGAAGTCTGATTATCACCGTCATGGGCGATTAGTTTATCGCCCGTTGTCACTGTGACTAATTGACAATATTACGAGGCCGGCCGGCCAGATACTCCGAAATATTTAACGCCACCTGATCAAACAGACGCTGGCGTGATTCTATGCTCGCCCAGGCGATGTGCGGTGTGACGATCAGATTGGGATAGGTTTTCTGCAACAGGATATGATCTTGCGCCGGTGGCTCGGTGATTAACACATCAGTGGCTGCGCCGCCCAGATGACCGCTTTCAATCGCTGCCAGTAATGCCGCCTCATCAACTATACCGCCACGCGCACTGTTAATAATAATCGCACCCTTGGGTAATAACTGCATTTCCTTGGCTGAAATAAGGTTACTGGTTTGTTCGGTTAAAGGGCAGTGCAAACTGAGTACATCAACCGCGGGTAACAGGCTTGCCAGCGGCAGACGGTCTTCACGTTTATCAGCACTGTCTCTTGCGGCAATCAGTACTTTCATACCAAAGGCTTGTGCAATCTTCGCAACCCCTTTCCCCAGCTCGCCATAACCGACAATACCCAGCGTTTTTCCGTTCAGCTCATGAAACGGAAAATCAAGTAAGCAGAACATCTTGCTTCTTGACCAGTCACCCGCTGTCACTGCGGCCTGATATTCAGGTATACGACTGACCAGAGAAAGCAGTGTGGTGAAGACATATTGCACTACCGATGCGGTGCCATAGCCGGTCACATTGCAAACATCAATTCCCAGCTCGCGGGCCGCCTGTAAATCGACATTGTTAGTGCCGGTCGCGGCTATACAAATCAGCTTTAAATCTGTAGCGCCTGCAAGCAGCGCCCTGTCCAGTACCACCTTGTTGGTCACTACAATTTCTTTACCTTTAATCAGCGCTGCCACTTCACTGGCATCGGCCTGATCAACCATCTGCCAGTCAATCGCTGGCTGTTTTAATGCGTCAAGACACAGGTCATCTCTGTCGGTGGCTTTAAGGTCAAGCACAACGGCTTGTTTTGTTGAGTTACTCATCGCTTGCAAGGTCATATCTTTAGAACTATTCTTAAGTTATCGGAGGGAGGATACTATGGCACAAAACGCACCTGAATTTAAAGATAATGATATGTATCGGTTATTACGAGACGAAAAGATTAATGAATTCAATCAGCGCATAGCCGCAGGCGAAATATGCGACCTGACCGGCGCAGACTTCAGGAATCTTGTGTTAACCGGCATCAATACAGCAGGACTTGATTTTAGTAACTGTTATTTCCGCGGCTGTGATTTGCGCGGTGTCGATTTTTCACAGAGTAAATTAAACGGTGCCAGTATTCATGATGCACAAATATCAGGCACCCTGTTTCCAAGCAGTCTGCGTGCGGAGGAAATTGCACTCTCGCTGAATCACGGTACCCGAATGCGTTATTACTAAAGCGCAGACAGAAACATCAAAAAACTTAGCTGTCCGCTTTCTTGCTACTCAGGCCGAGTAAGGCATAAGGCGGACACCAGGACAACAGAGCCGTCATGATCGGTACAACACCGATGAGTCCCCAGACACTTTCATAGGCAATACCTGCTATCAATGCAGCCACACCAATCGCGTAACGGATATACTGATCTATCGAACCTACATTTTGTTTCATCTTTCATTACTCCCTGTTGATATCAAACAATCCACCCTATAAAGCCGTCAGTCGCGGTTACTTACTGCTTCAAAATTGATAGTAGTCAATTTTTTCCGGTAATACCATGCCATTAATCCGCCACGCGCGAGCAGAAACAAAAACATCGCCAGCCATAAGCCATGATTGTGCAAAGACTGTGTCAATATCCATACCGGCAAGTAGACGATCAGTACAGCCATTAACATGACATTACGCATTTCTCTGGACCAGGTTGCACCGATAAACACGCCATCAAACAGATAACTCCAGACAGCAATTAATGGCATAAAGGCCAGCCAGTATACATACTGAGCGGCAAAGATTTTTACTTCTTCAATATCGGTTAACAGTGCCAGTATTTGCTCACCTAGCAATAAATAAACCAGCATAAACAGCACTGCTGAACCGGCCGACCATTTCATGCAGGCGTTAACCGTTTGCATTAATTGCTGTTTATTTCGATGGCCTAATGCCTGTCCGACCATGGCTTCTGCCGCGTGTGCATAGGCATCTAATACATAGGCCATAAAGGTTAAAAATTGCAGCAACACGGCATTAGCCGCCATCACCACTGCGCCGCTACGGGCGCTTTGGGTGGTAAAAAAAGCAAACACAAATAACAGGGTAATCGTCCTGATAAAAATATCCAGATTCAGGCTGATTAATTTTCGAAAGGCCGGCCAGTGCAGTGCCACTGCCCACTGACATCGGCCCTTTATTGTCGAGATCTGCCGGTATACTAAATAAATTGCCAGCAGCAGTCCGGCATACTCCGAGATCAGCGATGCAAATGCCACGCCTTTAACGGTTAAGCCCAGACCTACCACGAATAAAATATCCAGCACAATATTTAATGCATTCACAAAAACCATGACATATAACACCAGTCGTGCTTTTTGTATGCCCAGAAACCAGCCTAACAATACATAGGTTAATAATGTGGCCGGTGCCGACCAGATACGAATATTAAAATATTCGATGGTTAACAGTCTTATACTGTCCCCTGGTTGTACCAGATATAAAGCCCATTCGATCAGATAATGTTGTGATGCCAGCAACAGCAATGCAATAAACAATGCGGTCATGCCGGCGCGCAATAGTAACTGACGCAGCTCTTGAGCATTGTTTTCACCATAGGCCTGCGCCGCCAGCCCGACGGTGGACATGCGCAAAAAGCCAAAACCCCAGAAAATAAAATGCAAAATCATTGCGCCGACCGACACGGCAGCCAGATAAACCGCACTGTCGAGGTGACCCATAACCGCGGTATCCACCAGCCCTAATAATGGCAATGCAATATTCGATAACATCATTGGGCCGGATAACGCCCACACCCGGCGGTTTAAATTCACGTTGTTGGGTCCTTTTAATCTGGGGTAAGATGATTGACTCCGATATATTACAGAGTCAGCTTATGAATTTAAAACAAGAACTCGTCCAGTATTACAAATGGCTCAGACAATACGGTCTCAACGACTCTCACAGTGGTAATGCATCGGTTAGAGACGGTGACACCATCTGGATTACACCAACCGGCGCATGCGCCGATACTTTAACAGAGCAGCAATTAATTGCCTGCAAAACTGGCCAGCCTGCCGCTGATGGTGCCTCTCTTGATGCACCATTACACCTTGCGGTTTATCAAGATAATCCTCAGATTAATGCGGTTTTACATTGCCATGGCGCTTATACTGTCGCCATGACGATGAACGGGAAAGATTTCGTGCCGTTTGATTTTGAAGGTCAGTTTTACTTTGGCCGCATTCCGGTTATCAACCTTGAGTTTAACGACATCTTTATCAAATCGGCACAACTGATTGCAGAAGAGCTTAAAACATCAAAAGCGGCGGTTGTCTGTGGTCACGGCGTGTATGCGGCAGCAGAAAGTCTTAACCTGGCATATAAATGGAGCTGTTCACTGGAGTCCTCGGCCAAGGTCGCTCATATTGCGCATCAGGCAGGAACTTTTCCCAAACATAATGGTGAATAGTGACTGGTAAGGCATTGGTGCCGGGAGACAGACATAAAGAAGAAAATGGCAGGGGAAATAACTGAGCAGATAAGGATGACTCAGTCCCTGAGTCGGCAAGATGAAAAGACCGGTTATTAAACCTCGATCATTTCAAAATCATCTTTCTTGGCATCACATTCCGGGCAAGTCCAGTTCATTGGAACGTCTTCCCACTTTGTGCCTGCTGCTATGCCGTGCTCCGGGTCGCCTTGCTCTTCATCGTAGATGTAACCACAGATCACACACATATATGTTTTGTATTCCATAAAGCTGCCTATAAAAATATTTAATAAAAGAGTATATAGATTGATAATTGGCGTATTCTACCTACTTATATCGATAAATTCTAACGCTTAAACAAGCCTTGAAAATAATTTAACAGTTCCTCAATATGCCTATTCAACAGCCAGCTGATAAAAAACCCGTTGTACTCTGCTTTTCAGGCCATGACCCCAGTGGTGGCGCCGGTATTCAGGCCGATATAGAAGCGATCGCGGCGCACGGTGTGCATGCGCTGACGGTAATTACCGCCTTAACCTGTCAGGACAGCTCACATGTCTACGGCTTTGAGCCGGTCAATGCCCATCAAATGCAGCAACAGGCCGAAATCCTGTTAAAAGATATACCGATTAATGCCATAAAAGTTGGTATGACAGCCAGCGTAGCGGCGATTAAGGCAATCAGAAACATCCTCAAACAACACCCTGAGATTCCGGTGATATTCGATCCTGTGCTGGCATCCGGCGGAGGTGACTCGCTATCCACAGAGATATTAATCGATGCAATCAATACCTATTTATTACCTTATTGCCAGCTGATTACGCCGAATATTCCTGAAGCATTAAAGCTGGCAAAAACAGATAATGGTCTCGATCTGGCGGCAAAAAGTTTACTCGAATCGGGCTGTCAGTACGTCCTGATCACCGGCACTCATTCAGAGGCGACAAAGATAGAACATCGGCTGTATCACAAGCTTCAGCCAGCCATATCATTTAGCAATGAGCGCTTAGCTCATGAGTACCATGGCTCAGGCTGTACACTGGCAAGCAGTATCGCGGCACTCATCGCCCAGGGAATGAGCATACAAGCCGCCGTACAAGCAGGACTGGATTACACTTTTCACAGCCTGCAACACGGCCACGCGCCCGGCAAAGGGCAACTTTTTCCCGACAGGCTTTGCACACTGAATAGAAATGATTAAATCTAAATTACATGGTCTGTATGCCATTACAGATGCCACTTTAATGGCGCACAATTTTGCCGATGCCGTGGAAAGCACGCTTCAGGGCGGCAGCCGCATCATTCAGTATCGCGATAAATCAAACGATACGGATAAGCGCCTGCAACAAGCTCTTACAATACGCCGGCTCTGCGACCAGTATCGTGCACTTTTTATCATCAATGACGATATAGAGCTCGCCTTATCATCCAATGCCGATGGTGTGCATTTGGGTAAAGATGATCAGCACATCAAAGTTGCTCGAGAGCAACTGGGCGAGCGAAAAATCATTGGCGTCAGCTGCTACAACCAGCTGCAACTAGCGATTGATGCCGAGCAAGCCGGTGCCGATTACGTGGCTTTCGGGGCTTTTTTCAGCTCATCCATCAAACCGGATGCGAGCAATGCCCCGCTCTCCTTAATCCGGCAGGCTAAAGCTCAGATCAAAGTCCCTGTCTGCTGCATTGGCGGCATCACCGCTCTCAATGGCGGTGAACTAATCGCCGCCGGCAGCGATATGCTTGCAGTTATTAGCGATATATTCAAGCCCGTGAATGAAGTGCAAAACATAGAGTTGTCCAGCCGCTGTATTAGCCAGCTGTTTTCTTAGTATTTTTGCCACACCCTCATGAGCTCAGTGCGTCATCTGTGGCTAGCGTCTATATCGACTCCCTCGTCGCTGGCTGTAGTTTTAATGATTCATCGGCAAAAATCCTGTAAAATCGCGTTTCGCTAAGATTCACGTTCAGACGAAATCAAATAACGTTTTATTGTTCATCCAGCAAGGGCAAACCCATGTCAAAAATTTTCGAGCAGGCTCAGCAACACATTCCCGGCGGTGTTAATTCACCGGTACGTGCATTCAAAGGTGTGGGTGGTGATCCGGTTTTTATCAAACGCGCAACAGGCGCCTACATTATTGATAATGAAGACAAGCAGTACATTGATTACGTCGGTTCATGGGGTCCGATGATTCTTGGTCATGCTCACCCGCAAGTGATTCAGGTGGTTAAAGACACCGCCGAAAATGGCTTAAGCTTTGGCGCACCCACCGAACTTGAAACAAAAATGGCCGACAAGGTTTGTGAATTAGTACCATCAATGGACATGGTTCGTATGGTCAGCTCCGGCACAGAGGCTACCATGAGCGCGATCCGTCTGGCGCGCGGTTTTACCGGTCGCGACACGATTGTAAAATTTGAAGGCTGCTACCATGGCCATTCCGATTCTTTATTAGTCAAAGCCGGTTCCGGTGCCTTAACTCTTGGCGTGCCGACCTCACCGGGCGTACCGGCCGCCCTGGCAGAACAGACACTGACGCTGGATTACAACAATATCGAGATGGTGCGTGACTGTTTCAAACAGTACGGTGATAAAATCGCCTGCATTATTGTTGAACCGGTTGCCGGCAATATGAACTGCATTCCGCCGGTTCCGGGATTCCTTGAAGGTTTACGCGAAGTCTGTGATGAATACGGCTGCGTGTTAATTTTTGATGAAGTGATGACCGGCTTCCGCGTTGCCCTCGGCGGTGTTCAGGCTTATTACAATATCAAACCTGATTTAACCACCTTAGGTAAGGTTATCGGCGGTGGTATGCCGGTTGGCGCATTTGGTGGTAAACGTGAAATTATGCAGCAGATCGCGCCACTAGGCCCTGTTTATCAGGCCGGTACATTATCCGGTAACCCGGTGGCGATGGCGGCCGGTTTAAAAACACTGCAACTGATTTCTGCACCGGGCTTCTTTGATGAACTGAACGGTAAAGCGGTAACACTGGTTAAAGGCATACTCAAAAAAGCAAAGGCAGCTGGCATCCCGATGACCAGCAATGTTATCGGCGGCATGTTTGGACTGTTCTTTACTGATGCAGAGACGGTTACAGACTTTCAGCAGGCCACTCAGTGTGATGCAGAACGTTTCAAAAAGTTTTACCACGGTATGTTAAACGAAGGTATTTATCTGGCGCCTTCGGCTTATGAAGCCGGTTTCGTTTCATCTGCACACACCGCTGATGATCTTGAGAAAACCATAACAGCAGCTGAAAAAGTTTTCAGCACACTGAATTAAGGCCTGTTATGAACTGTTATATTTATCGCTGCATGGCAAAAAATGATATGTACATTTATCTGAAAGATCAGGATGATTTTTCAGTGGTACCAAAACATATTCTTAAATCACTCGGTGAAACTGAATTCACGCTTGAAATAGATGTGACACCGGAGCGCAAGCTGGCAAAAGAAAACCCGGTCACCGTCATCAGCAACCTGCAGGAGCATGGCTTCCATCTGCAGCTGCCCAGTGAAAAATCAATTGAAGAAATTATGACTGACATTGCCAATGCCAGCCGTAAAAAATAGTTTCAACGTATGCTTGCGCACTTTTTAAAACTCATACTCCGCTTAACCTCTGTGACGACATTGCCGTTAGCACATCGCATCGGCAGTTTTTTTGGCTGGCTGCTGATTGCTTTGCCCAATAACAGTAAAAAAATTGCGAAAAAAAACATCGCTCTTTGCTTTCCTGAGTTAAACTCCGCAGCACAAAAAAAATTACTGCAAGACAGTCTGTTTGAAAGCGGTAAGACGCTGGCCGAGATGGGTATCATATGGCTGGCGAACAGTGAACGTGTACTGAGCATGATTAACGCCATAGAAGGTAAGGAGCATCTAGAGAAAGCCATCGAACAGCATAAAGGTGTGTTACTGGCAATGCCTCACATTGGCAGCTGGGAACTGATTAACCTTTATGTCGCGCGGCATTACCCGGTCACATCTTTATATAAACCGCCGCACATCGAAGCACTGGATGATATTATCAAACAGGCCCGCCAGCGTACAGGCGCGACGCTTGTGCCAACTGACACCTCCGGTGTGCGGGCGGTATCCAAGGCCTTAAAAAATGGTGAAGTCATCGTTATATTGCCCGACCAGCAACCCTACCTGCATCATAAAAATGGTGTCTTTGCTAACTTCTTTGGCACGGCTGCTTATTCAATGACACTGATGTCAAAATTAGCAGCGAAATTAGACAGCGAAATTGTCTATGCTTATGCCAGACGTCAGTCAGAAGGCAAAGGCTTTACACTGGTCTTTACCCCGGCAGCAGAAAATAAAAACAAGCAGGACATTCAGCACTCTGTTGAGCTGATGAATAAAGACATTGAAAAAGTCATCCGCGACTGCCCGACACAATACCAGTGGACTTATAAACGCTTTAAAGCCAGACCCGAAGGATGCGAGCGGTTTTATTAAAAAGTCAGCCATACAATCTTTGCCTAACAATCGACAGGACCCTCATTTTGCTTAGCGATCTCGAAAATTTATTTACTCTGGCTTTTCCTCAGCTGGACAAAACCGGGCAGCAACAATCGATGAAGCTTTACCAGCTGCTGTCACTCGGAAAACCCGTCTGCATTAACACCTTTGCTGAGAGCATTTGTTTAACGACAAAAGAAACTGAAAAATTATTAGCCTCATGGACCGGAGTAAGTTTTGATGACGAGCATCGTATCAGTGCCTTCTGGGGAGTCAGTACCAGCCCGACCGCCCACAGCTTCCGGTTAGATGGACAGATGCTGTATACCTGGTGCGCCTGGGATTTATTATTTGTACCCGTCATTTATCAGCAAAGTATTAGTGCTCAAACACAATGCCCCGTCAGCAAAAAAACAATCTCCTTAACGATTACTGAAGACGGCGTTAAAATAATCGAGCCCGCTGATGCCATGATTACATTTATAAAACCGGAGCTTGATGCCTTAAAGGCCAATATAACAGGTACTTTCTGCCAGTATATATTTTTCATTGACTCTGAAAACAGCGGCAATGACTGGCTTAAAAGTCATGCCAATGGTTTTTTACTTGAGATGAATCAGGGTTTTGAATTAGGCAAGAACATTATTACGAAAGTTTTTAAAGACTTGCAATAAAAAAGCCTGTTCAGTTTCCCGAACAGGCCTTTATCAAAGCAAGCGATCAACAAGCTTATCTTTACAGTTTGTCAGCTTCTTCTGTCAGGTATTCAGCAACACCGGCTGGCGTTGCCTTCATGCCTTTATCACCATCATTCCAGCCAGCAGGGCAAACTTCGCCATGCTCTTCTGTGAACAGCAAGGTATCAACCATACGCAGCATCTCATCGATGTTACGGCCTAATGGCAGATCATTAACAACCTGGTGACGAACAACTCCGTGCACATCGATTAAGAATGAACCGCGCAATGCAACACCGGCATCAGGATGCTCAACATCATAAGACTGGCAAATATCATGTTTTACGTCTGCAACTAAGGTATAACCTACCTGACCAATACCACCGTCATTGATAGCTGTATTACGCCATGCATTGTGAGAGAATTGTGAATCGATAGAAACACCGATAACTTCAACACCACGTTTTTTGAAATCTTCCAGACGGTGATCAAATGCGATCAGCTCTGACGGGCAGACAAAAGTAAAATCAAGCGGGTAAAAGAAAAGTACTGTGGTTTTACCCTTTGTTGTTTCTTTAAAGTTAAAGTTATCAACAATCTCGCCATTACCAAGAACCGCTGCTGCAGTAAAGTCCGGTGCTTCGCGGCCAACTAATACGCCCATTTAAATCTCCAAATATATTATGCTTTAAAAAAAACCGTTTGATGTCAGACACCAAACGGGCGGCTATTATATGCGAGATAAGTTATTTTTTTAATTGTTAATCTTTATCAACCTTATTGATAATTACAATGATGGCTAACGTTGTTACCTGGAGCCGGTAAGCGTTCAAAAATTAACCACCAGGCCATCGAAAAAAACATAATTCTGGCAGCGGTAGCTAGTACAGCAACGTCGTAAGACTGTTTATGGTGAAGGGAAAATAAATCGCTTATCGATAGCAGATAGCATTGTAACTCATCAATAAGACTATTTTTTATACTGTCGCCAGCCATCAATGCAGAACTTTCTGCTGCAAGATATCATTTAACTACAACCTATCGTCAAACAATACTCAGCTTGATTGCCAGCGCGTGTTTTCAAAAACCAAACCGTTATGCACTGTGTATTCGTTTGAATTTAGTGGCATGACATTTTGGACACGGTGGTATATGCCCTGGTTTTTGAAAGTGCAGTTCCTCACCACAGGCTTCACAACGTAAAACCCCTAAACTGATAATTTCACCGGTATGCCATTCACCGTTCAGATCAGCATCAATCGACCATTGTTCCAGCTCTATGCGGGTACGGTCGGCCAGTGATGAAAACTTTTCCAGCATGTACTTTTCTATTAGCAGGATATCAAGACGCAGCCAGTCGGCCAGTTCAGACTGCTGCTGTTCCATAAAATCAGCCGCTTCTGTCAGATCTTTTTCGATATAAGATGATAATTTATCAATTTCTTCCGTCGTCAGTTCAGAAAATTCAGACGCTTTCTGTCGTGCATCTGTTAATGCATCCTTGATGACAGGACCACTGTGCTCACGTGCATTGACAACAAACTCTTTGGCTACTTCCAGCATGTTTTCATAGGCTGCTTCCAGCTTGTGACGCATATCATTTTCACTCATAACTTCTTCCTTCAATGATTTGATTACAACTATATATTCGTTGAAATATTTATAACACACTCAGCGCCCATGCCGCTTTGATCGCCATCAAAAAAATCGCTAAGCGGTCATAAATCTGCTCTTTAGCCTAGACCGGCAGCATCTCAACCTCAACATCCAGACCCATCAGCAATGCGATCATGTTTTTAGCATGCTGCGTATCAGATGAACTAAAATAACGATCCCGCGACTGCCCCCGAGAAGGCGTATAACCTGCAGTATCCGCCAGTATTTTCTTAAGTCGTTCAGCAATAGCTGCACCGGTTTCAATCACGGTTACATTTTTACCAACAACCCCTTCTATCGGATTCATAAGAAAGGGGTAGTGAGTACAGCCAAGAACAATACAATCCACACCCTGTTTTATCATCGGCTGTAAGTATTGCTGTAATAATTGCAAGGTTCGCGTATCCTGCAACAAGCCAGCTTCGACTTGCTCTACCAGCCCATGAGCGGCCTGCTCGTAGCACTCCACATTCTCTGTATACTGCGCCAGCAAGTCATTATAATGCTTACTTTGCAGAGTAGACATCGTCGCCAGCACACCTATTTTTCCTGTCTTTGTTAACAAACTGGCAGGCTTCAGTGCCGGTTCAATAGCAACAACCGGAATATCCAGTGCTTCTCTAATCTGTTTGACGGCTGCTGCTGTTGCTGTATTACAGGCAACCACAATCGCCGAGACCTGCTGCTCAGATAAAAATTCTGAAATACGTAAACATCGTTGCTGAATAAATGCTTCAGTTTTATCTCCATACGGTGCATTCGCACTATCGGCCACATAGATAAACGATTCATTATTCAATTGTTGTTTTAAATGTTTTAAAACACTCAAGCCACCTACGCCTGAGTCAAACACTCCAATTGTCATTCACATTCCTGTTTATTTGAATAGTAACTATAAACTTCATTTCAAATCATTATAAAATATATTAATTATCGCTACCTTATTAAATTAGCCAACCTGTCTGCGTAAACGACAGCTGACATTTACACCACTGGTTATCGCCTGGCTTTGACCTTCTGCAGCAACGAGTAACCTGTATATTAATATCATTACCATCAGCAATTAACCATCTCAATTTTAAACACTGCCAATAAAGAGCACATACATTATTTGTTTGCAAAAATACATCCGCCTTGCAATTAATTACCAACCTGGAACCTGCAGAAATCGCCATAATATATGATACTGCCGGAACGTGAAGAGTACTGAATGAGCTCAGTGAAACAGGAGTAGTACTGGCCACTGATGATTATGACACCGGCTTTTCATCTCTGAGATATCTTAAGCTACTGCCGGTGCGTGAACTAAAAGTTGATGAATCATTTGTTTCTCAAATACTGGAAAATGACAATGATGCCATCACTGTCAAATCTATCATCGTAGCTGTCTCATAATCTGGGATATAAAGCTAGCGCAAAAGGTGTTGAAAATCAGCAGGCACTGATCCGCTTAAAAGAGCATCATAGCAATTCCGTACAGGGTTATTTTAACTCCAGTCCGGTCAGTATTCGTCAGCTCGAGAGCAGGCTGATGAAACATCATCCGGCGCAGAAAAAATCACGCGAGGCTATTATTCCTTAATCACTACCGCTTTGCCTATGCCCCGCTGATCAGAAGCGGCATCGATAGTTTTTTTTGTTTTATTCCAGATAACGGCATGCATATTACCCCATGCACTGCCTTCAGAGAGCCGGTGCCCCATTAACTCCAGCTCTTCAATATTTTTTTCCGACAATGCACCTTTTTCATAATATATATTGTCCGGTAAATATTGATGATGGAAGCGGGGTAAATTAACCATCGATCTGGCATCACCGCCTTTATGAAACTCCAGCGCTGCCAGAATCACCATGCTGATAATCCGGCTGCCTCCGGGTGTGCCCAGCACGGCTATTCGATCCTGTGTTTCTAAAAAAGTAGGCGTCATGCTCGAAAGCATGCGCTTACCGGCTGTAATACTATTAGACTCAGCGCCCACCAGACCATAGGCATTTGGTACACCCGGCTTGGCTGAGAAGTCGTCCATTTCATCATTCAATAAGACACCGGTGCCCGGCACCATATATCCCGAGCCAAACGGGTAGTTAACCGACAAGGTTGCTGCGACCCGGTTGCCGCGCTGATCTATCACTGAGAAGTGGGTGGTATTATTGCCACCGCTTTCAAAGGCAACCGGCTTAAGTGATGAACTGGGAGTCGCATCATCATTATCAATATCCGCTGACAGCAAATCCGCATACGCCTGACTGATTAGCTTTTTTACCGGCACCTGAATGTAATCGCTGTCACCAAGAAACTCAGCACGGTCTCTGTATGCGCGTCTCATGGTCTCTACAATAAGGTGTATTTGCTCGCTATCGGTTTTCTTTTTCTGCTCTATGGATGACAGCATATTAAACACTTCTGCCATCACGATCCCGCCCGATGAAGGTAACCCGGCCGATGTGACTTTCATGCCTTTATATTGTGAAACAACCGGCTCTCTCGCGACAACCTGATACTCTGCCAGGTCTTTAAGGCTCCAGATGCCACCGGCCTCTTTTACGCCATTGACCAGTTTAGTTGCCATCACGCCCCGGTAGAAACCATCCATGCCTTCATTCGCAATCAGTTCCAGCGTATTCGCCAGATCATCCTGTTTAATAATGTAACCGACTTCTGGCAGCGCATTATTGTTTAAAAATATTCTCGATGATTCTGCTGATGCCAGTATCGCGGGTAAACGAAACTTTAACATTTGAATAAATTTTTCATCAACCTTGAAGCCATCACGCGCCAGATTAATCGCCGGTTCCAGGCTGGTACTTAAATCCAGTAAGCCATGTTTTTCCGCAAGATATTGCAAGGCGGCCGGCACACCTGGAATACCTGCGGCTAATGCACCATCCATTGATTTTTTATGATCAACATTACCATCTTTATCCAGGTACATATCACGATGGGCGGCATACGGTGCTCTTTCACGGCCATCGATCATGACATCTTTACCATCAACCACCGTATGTACTAACCAGAAGCCACCACCGCCAATACCGGAACCATAAGGCTCTACGACCGCCAGTGCCGCAGAAATGGCGACTGCGGCATCAATGGCATTACCGCCATTTTTTAATATTTTTTCACCAATTTCAGTCGCTAACGGGTGCGCAGTTGCCACACCGGCCTGACTCAGGCTGGCGCTTTGTACGCTATGTGTACAAGCGATAAAAACAAAAAAGGTAGCAACCCCAAATATCTGACTATATTTATTCATTTTCATAGGCATTAAGACATTGATAGTGATAGTGATAGAAAAATCCATTAACCGTTGCCAGCAACCTCTTATGGGTTACTTCAGCAGATAAGCTTTAAATGCTTCGTGCTCTGTACACACCGTCTATTTGCAGCGTTAAGTAGTGTCTATACTAACGCAATAGTTTGAGGCAAAACACCTATAACTCATCCATTATAAGCAAACGATGGCAAGCTAAGTCTGCTTAAGCTCCGGCCTGTTTCCAGTCCGGCATCAAAAAAGGCCCCTCAGGGCCTTTTCTTTAAGCTGTTTTATGACTCGCCAGTGAGAGCTCTGTATTTGACCCAGAGGTCATCCTCAGATTCCACATGTTCCGGATCTTTTGGAATACAGTCTACCGGACAAACCTCAACACATTGCGGTGTATCGTAATGACCAACACATTCTGTACATTTATTCGGGTCGATAATATATATCTCGTCTCCCGCTGAAATAGCCTCATTCGGGCATTCCGGTTCACATACGTCACAGTTGATGCACTCATCAGTAATATAAAGCGACATTTTACTATTATCTCCAGTCAGACTATGTTGTTGGGCGTGATTCTACCTGATTATTCGTTGAAGTTCAGCCACAACGACAGGATGGACAAATTCATGTACGTCTCCGCCATGCAGTGCAATTTCTTTCACCAGACTCGATGACAGGAAGCTGTTCTGCTCAGACGGTGTTAAAAACAGTGTTTCAATCTTATTTTCCAGCCGGCGATTCATGCTCGCTAGCTGCATTTCAAACTCGAAATCGGAAACCGCCCGTAGCCCACGCAGGATAACATGGGCATTCTTGTGCTTAACGAAGTGCACCAGCAGGTCTGAAAAACCACATACCTCTACATTTGGCAGGTCGCATAATACGGTCTCTGCCATACTAACCCGTTGTTTCAAATCAAATAAAGGAGTTTTGCTTGGATTTTCAGCGATACCAACAATGACTTTTTCAAAAATTCTGCTGGCCCTCTGGATTAAATCAGAGTGTCCGTTCGTCATCGGATCAAAGGTACCCGGATATACAGCGACTACTGGCATATTATTCTTTTATCTCATACAAACTAAAATGAACCTGGCCTGCGGTTTTATCTTTTAACAGCAGCCAGTTGTCAGGGACATCAATATCATCACCTTTTCGTGCTTCAAGGTAAACTTTCGTGCCTGCCGACAGTATTAATAGACTGATAACAGTCTGTAGTAAAGCGCAGTCATACGGAGGATCAAGAAAAACAATATCAAAATCCACAGTCTTTGCAGATTCAGCCCCCTGCAGAGCCTGACTAAGGTAATGCAATGCATCTTGTCTGAGCAGTTTTACCTGAGTTGCCGCCAGTTTTTCAACATTGTGCTGCAGCTGTTTAAACGTCTCTGCAGCGTTTTCCACCATTACCACTTCGCTGGCACCGCGCGAGGCGGCTTCGAAACCTAAAGCGCCCGAACCGGCAAATAAATCCAGACAACGACTGCCCGGGATATCACTTTGTAACCAGTTAAAAACCGTTTCCCTGATCCGGTCAGTGGTCGGCCGCAAACCCTGCGCGATGATAACTGGCAATAGGCGACTGCGCCATGTCCCGCCTATGATTCTTAACTTACCCTGCGTCACTGAGGCTGCCGCCGGCGGCCGACTCGCCGCTTGTTTTTTGTTATTAATTGTCTTTTACCTTAGCCGCTGAAGTTTCTCCACCAACAATTACGGTAATCATTTTTTCAGGGTCTAATCTTCTCTGCAGTGCGGCTTTAATATCATCGAGCGTCACGGTTTCAATCCTGCGATTGAAATTATGTAAGTAATCCAGCGGTAAATGGTAGAAACCAATCATCGCAAGATACTCAACCACTTTTTTATTGCTATCGATTCGCAACGGAAAACCACCGGTGATATTTTTCACACTGGATTCCAGCTCATCTTCAGTCGGGCCGTCTGACCAGTATTTGTGTAATTCGCCCTTCAGCAAATCCAGTGCCTGAGACGCCTGCTCATTTTTAGTTTGCATACCCATTATAAATGGCCCTGCTTCACGGCTCGGTGAGAAATAACTATAGACACTGTATGCCAGCCCGCGCTGCTCGCGTACTTCATCGACCAGACGTGATGCAAAGCCACTGCCACCAAAGGGATGATTAGCAACATAGAGTGAAAAATAATCTTTATCACCACGCTGCACGCCCGGCTGCCCCATCAATATATGGCTTTGCTTAGATGGAAAATCAATGCGGATGTTTTGCGCCTTCTGTAATGCTTTTACCGGTGGAATGGCCGGTAATTTAATGCCTTTGTTTAAATCCGCAAGCAGATCATTGGCCAGATTTTCTGCCTGTGCACGTGTCAGCTGACCCACAATCGCAATCACCGCATTGCTGCTGACATAATGCCGGTCATAAAAATCAATGACCTGCTTTCTCTGCATCGACGCCAGACTGTCTTCATCGCCATTCACAGGTGATGCGTAGGGATGATCGCCATACAGGGCTTTATAGAATGCTTCTGAGCCAATCTCAGAGGGTGACTGTTTAACAGACTGTCTAGCCATTTTCAGATTTGCCAGCTCGCGCTGAAAACTCTCCTCAGAAAAAACCGGTTTACTGAGCACGGCTTTCAGCATGTTTAATGCCGGCTGCAGGTACTGGTCATTTCTTAAGCTGCGTAAGCTCAGCCATGCCATATCACGCAATGCCCCGTTACTGAACTGCGCTCCGACATCTTCAAACTGCTCTGCAATTTGTTGTGCGCTTTTATCAGCGGCGCCTTCTGCCAGTAAAGCATTGGTTAAAACAGCCAGGCCTGACTGGCCCTGATCACGTGCACTACCCGCATCAAAAATAATACGCACATCGACGATCGGTAGCTGTTTGGACTCAACAAAATAAACCGGCGTTCCTTTATCGGTATGCCACTGTAAAATTCTCGGTGAGGCATTAGCATTAACGCTCAGTAATGACAGCGCGGCTATCAGCATAAAAAACTTAAAACTAATTCCCATGACGACCTCCCATACCAGATGTCGGGCCGGCTTGCATTTTCTTCATCGGTAATGGCTTTAACTCCGCCACAGTCAGGGTTTTATCGGTCAGATATTTAATTGCAACAGCCTGAACTTGTTCTGCAGTAACGGCACTGATTTTTTCCAGATATTCATCTTTCCTTTGCCAGCCCAGACCGGTGGTTTCTAAAATACCCAGTTGCATAGACTGATAAAAAAGAGAATCTTTCTCATAAACATTTGATGCAATCACTTGCGCTTTAACACGGTCCAGCTCAGCTTGTTCAGCCAAACCGGTTTTTAATTTTTCCACTTCTGCTAACAATGCGGTTTTTAATTCTGTCGCATTACTTTTGCCCGCCGGCATGCCACTCAACATAAACAGCGTATCCAGCCGGTCATACGGATTGTAACCGGCACCCGCACTGCTGGCAATTTCACGTCCTCGCACCAGATTTTTGCTCAGCCGCGCACTGTTACCACCGTCCAGTAAACCGGCTAGTACTTCCAGTGCATACACATCAGCCGCCATTTCAGCTGTTTTCGCCTGCGTTAAACTCGGCACTTTATAGCCCATCATCAGATAAGGCACCTGTGCAGGGATCTCGACTTTAAGGTAGCGGCTTTCTGTCTGAACCGCTTCCGCCTTAAGCTTTACCTCAGGTACAGGCTGCGCTTTAATTTTGCCAAAGTATTTATTCGCCAGTTTTACTACCTGCTCAGCCTGTACATCACCATTGACAATCAGTGTTGCATTATTAGGTGTATACCATTTTGAATACCAGTCACGCAGATCCGTCACCGTCATATTATCAAGGTCATCCATCCAGCCAATCACCGGATGATGATAAGAGCCGGTCTGAAAAGCCGTTGCATTAAAACGTTCATAGGTTAATGAAGTAGGCTTATCTTCCGTGCGCAGACGGCGCTCTTCTTTAACCACTTCCACTTCTTTTTTAAACTCTGCCTCATCTAACAGCAGATTCTTCATGCGGTCCGCTTCCAGCTGCAGACATAACTCCAGCCGGTCACTCGATATACTTTGAAAGTAAGCTGTATAGTCTTTGCTGGTGAAGGCATTTTCACTGCCGCCATTTAGTGCGATTATTTCTGAAAACTTGCCGGCGGGGTAATCCGGCGTGCCTTTGAACATCATATGCTCAAGCACGTGTGACATGCCGGTTTTGCCTTCGGGTTCATAACTGGCACCCACCTTATACCAGACCTGTGAGACCACCACACTTGAGCGGTCATCTTCCTGTACTAGCACCTTCATACCGTTAGCCAGCTGATAAACTTTTACTGTATCGGTCGATGAAAGCATGACCGCCGGCTCAGCTGGTTTTTCCATAAGATAGATATAACCTGCGACGAACATGACGACGCCTGTCAGAATCCCAATCAAACGCATATTGACCCCAAAAACAAAGACTTAAGAATGTTATTGATAGACCGGCAAATAACCGGCCAGTTCAATCGAATGATACAATGAATCGAATTAAAAAGGTCAGATCTGGCAAAAGATTCTTCTTTTGTGCGTCTGGGTAATGGATTCTTCAGCTTGTTATTTATTCTCTGCCAGCACGCTCACTCAGTCCGTTTTAAAGCCACTGATCATGTTTTCCAGACTCTGCGCACGTAAGTTTATGTCTTCGCTTGCATTGTTGATCATATCCAAGTTTGAAGACGATTCTGAGATCACCTCGCTGATCACCTGCACATTGCCGTTAACCGTGGACATCAGCTGATTTTGCACTTCAGCAGACTCGGCTATCTGCGCATTCATTTGCCTGACCGTTCCTATTGACGATGAAATAATAGCCAGCGACTCGACCGCCTGCTCAGTCAAATCAACACTGCTTTGCGCTGTCTCTTTGCCTTCTGACATCGACTCAACTGCCTTACGGGTGCCCAGCTGCAGCTTTTCTGTTATCGCTGTGATTTCTTTCGTCGACTGCTGGGTTCTGTTTGCAAGCACCCTTACTTCATCTGCGACAACAGCAAACCCGCGCCCCTGCTCGCCTGCTCTTGCCGCTTCAATCGCCGCATTTAATGCCAATAAATTAGTCTGCTCGGCAATGCCATTGATGACCGATAACACCTCACCAATATTTGCACTGTCATTTTCAAGCTTTGCAATCACGTCGGTAGAGGCCTGAACGACCTCAGCAAGTGAGTCAACAGCACACATGGCCTCAACAATCACCAGTTTTGCCGTATTGCCCTGTTCGTCTGCTGCCTCCGTGGCTTTAGCTGTATCAGCTGAGCTGTTTGCGACATCTCCGGCTTTAACCACCACCTGATTAACAGCTGACACAACCTGATCGACCGTGGCCAGTTGTTGCTGCAGCCCCGAAGAAGCCAGATGCGCTGATTCACGTAATTCATTAGCCGACAATTGCAAACCTGCGGCTTCACTTTTCAGACTAACCACCAGCTCCCGCAGGGTATTGGCCATACGGTTAAAGCTATCAATAATGACACCGATAACATCATCACTTTGCATGTCGCACTGCAGGCTAACATCTTTATTACTGATCGCATTGGCAACATCAGCGATCCTTGACAGTCTCCGCAATAATATATATCTGACCAGTATAAAATTTGAAAACCCAATGAACACGCCGGCTATTAAACAGCCTGCAAAGAACCAGCCATACATTCCCTGTTTAAAATCGACAAAAAGCTCTGCAAAAAATGGAAAGATAGCGCCGACAATCAAGCCAAAGAAAAGGAAGGATATTAATAGATTACGTAATAAACTTGGTTTTAGTTTCTTTTTCACAGCCATTTTTTCCTCATTTGCGACGCAGTTATTAAGCCACTCTATAAACTGTCTCGACTGATACTCGATTTATCCAACTACACAGGTATATATAGTAGAAATTTTCTGCTCTTTCTCAAACCACACGCCGTAATACTGTGCCAGTCGGCATTAAATAGAACTTAACCCGCCAGACAGGCAATGTTAAGATAGAATCCGTTACTCTATGTATAAACGGCTGGACATCGCTTTTTTTACTCTTTTCATTAAATCCCACTACTAGGCTCTACATTTCATGTTTGGTTTTCTTAAACGCAAAAAGACTGACAGCAGCTCTGATACCAGCGTATCGACTGACAATAACGCACTTCGCGACTCAATCAAGATATCACGCCGAGGTTTTACAGACGGTCTGGCCGATATATTACTGGGTTCAAAGTCCATAAATGACGACATCCTTGAAGAACTGGAAAATCGTCTGATAACAGCTGATGTCGGCATTGACGTGACGCAGAAAATCATCTCTGACCTGAGCAAACGCGTCTCACGCAAAGAACTTAACAATGCAGACACTCTTATGCAGTGTCTGGCTGAAGATATGATAGAGATGCTAAAACCAGCACAACAGCCTTTGCAAACTACCAACAAGCAACCTTTTGTTATTCTGGTGGTCGGCATCAATGGTGCAGGAAAAACCACCACCATTGGCAAACTGGCCAAGCGCTTTCAAAATGAAGGTAAATCGGTCATGCTCGCTGCCGGTGACACCTTTCGCGCCGCCGCCGTAGAACAACTCAAAACCTGGGGTGAACGTAATAATATACCGGTCATCGCTCAGGGTACCGGTGCAGATTCCGCTTCAGTTATTTTTGATGCCGTGCAATCGGCGCAGGCTAAAGGCATTGATATTGTCATTGCCGATACAGCAGGCCGCTTGCACACCCAGAGCAACCTGATGGAGGAGCTCATTAAAATTCGCCGTGTCATGGGTAAACTCGATGACACAGCACCACATGAAGTGATGTTAGTCATGGACGCCGGTTTTGGTCAAAACGGTCTGATTCAGGCCGAGCAATTCCATAAAGCCATGAATGTCACAGGACTTACTATCAGCAAACTCGATGGCACAGCTAAAGGCGGTATTTTACTGGCTATTTCTCAAAAATTAGGCCTGCCAATTCGTTATATCGGCGTAGGCGAAGGGATTGAGGATTTACGTGAATTCAATGCCAAAGAATTTGTTTATGCGTTACTGGATCATCAGCCAGACTAATTTGTTTTAAGCGGGATTATTTATCCCTGGCTATGTACAACTTTACCCGCTCTATCCCATCATCACTTATTAACAATAGCTGTTGATAAGTATGTGGGAAAGCTGCTTACTACCTTGCTAAACCCAGATGGCGTACGGCTTCATTATTTTTGTTTAAGTTTCATACTTGCAAGACTCCTCTCTTTCCAATCTCTTTATTAAGGTAAGTAGCTGACAAAACTCACGTAAGTAAAGCTTCGAAAACCCTTATTTTCCACTGTAAACAGAACACTGCAAACTGTCTTCAAATATGGCAAACTAGAACAACAACAGGTACCGGAGTTTGACTGCGATCTCCGAGTCCATATAAGAATGATAGTTGGGGAATTCATGATCCGTTTTGACAATATAAGCAAACAATACCCGGGGGGCTTTGAAGCATTATTAGGCCTAAGCTATCACTTACCTCGCGGCCAAATGGCCTACCTGACGGGACATTCCGGCGCCGGCAAGAGTACCTTGTTAAAACTTATCGCTATGATCGAGCGCCCCAGCCGTGGGCAGATTTTTCTCGATGGCGTTAATTTAAACCAGATTGGCAAAAGCAAGATCCCTTATATTCGTCGTAATATCGGTATTATTTTCCAGAACCACCAGCTGCTAAATGACCGCAATGTTTATCAGAATGTCGCCTTGCCCTTAATTATTGCCGGTTATCGCCACCAGGAAGTTCGCAAACGTGTACGCGCCGCACTCGATCAGGTTGACTTATTAAGCAAAGAAAACGCCATGCCCATCACCTTATCCGGCGGTGAACAGCAACGCGTGGGTATTGCCCGTGCCATCGTTCACAAACCCCCCTTATTACTGGCTGATGAGCCAACCGGTAACCTCGACCCTGAGTTATCCAAAGAAATCATGCAGCTGTTTGAACGCTTCAATCAGGTTGGTGTGTCGGTGCTGATTGCCAGCCATGACCTCAACCTGATCGATGAGATGGGCTACCCTGTTATTTCTCTTGATGAAGGCCGCCTGATCAGAAATGATCTTGTTTCAACGGGAGCATTAAGCTAATGGCTATGTCTCCTGATCGCACTCAAAAGCATGGGGTAAAACCTCAGCGTAACTCACCTTTTCGCGCTTATTTCTTACATCATATCCGGGTGTTTATCTCCAGCTTGGGAGAGCTGACACGCCGCCCTATTGCCAGCATGATGACCATCACGGTGATCGCTATCGCACTGGCACTGCCCAGCGGACTGTATCTGTTATTACACAATGTCAATCACATCAGTGCAGACTGGGACAGTTCGGCACAAATGTCGCTCTTTATAAAAAATGACATCAGTATAAAAAGGGTTGAGCAACTCGCCGATCGGCTAAATCTGCGAAATGATATTGAAAGTACCAACATAATCACGCCTGAAGAAGCTTTAGAAGATTTCGTACGCATTTCAGGCTTTGGTGATGCACTGAATTCACTCGACTCAAACCCTCTGCCAGCGGTCATTGTCATTCAACCGGTCGTTGATACCTTAAAACCGTTACAGGTTTCTCAGTTACTCAGTGACATGAAGAAGCTGCCAGAGGTCGATATTGCACAGCTTGATCTGGACTGGGTTAAACGCCTTTATGCTATGTTAGACATCGCAGAACGCGCTGTCTGGGTGGTCAGTCTGCTACTGGCTATTGCTGTTTTATTAACTGTCGGTAATACCATTCGGCTGGATATTCAGAACCGAAAAGAAGAAATCATAGTCACCAAATTAATCGGTGCAACCAATGCCTTTATACGCAGGCCTTTTCTCTACACCGGCTTATGGTATGGCTTAATCGGCAGCCTTCTGGCATTGATACTGACCAATATTGCACTGAGTTTACTATCTGAGCCCGTGCACACACTGGCGATTCTTTATAACAGTAATTTTCAGCTCAGCGGCCTGAGTATCGATGACTCACTAATACTGATTTTAACCAGCTGCACTTTAAGCCTTGGCGGATCATGGCTGGCGGTTGGGCGACAGTTAAGTAGAATCGAGCCCAGTTAAGCTGAGTAGATAAGCAATTGTTTTATATTTAAAATATTTATCAAGCAACCGCATCATCTGCCTTTAGATATTTAGAAACTAACTTTGACAACACCAGGGTAGGTATGGCTAAACGTTCTATATTATTGATAGATGGCTCCAAAGCCAGTCGGGCGATTATTTGCAAGTCAATCCGTGCTAATTTAGAAAATATACAGCTCACTGATTTTGATACAGCCATTGCGGCACTGGTTTACTGCCAGACGCATTCTTTAGATCTTATTATTACCGCTATGAGTCTGCCCGATATGCAGGCTCAGGATTTCGCTGAAAAACTGCGTACTGATTACAATAATCTGAGTACACCCATTATCATGATGTCCGGGGACTTTATGCTCAATATCAAGAATAAAACCGCTACTCACCACATAAACGGCTATTTCGACAAATCCCGTGGCAATGATCACCTGATCAAATACATTCAGTCTTATCTGTGTATGCGCATGTGGAACAAGGCCAAAAGCTGCCATGTGCTATATGTTGAGGACAGTCAAACCGTCACCCGTGTCGTCACCAATATACTTGAAACTCACAACTACACCTTTCAGCACGTTACCAATGCAGCCGATGCACTCACTTTACTCGCTGATCAGAGCACCAGTAAAACCTTTGATATCTTGCTCACCGACATTCAATTAGATGGAATTATGAACGGTGATGATTTGATCCGTGAAATACGCTTTGGTCTTGGGCTGATGCCTAAAGACCTTCCCATACTGGTCTCCAGCTCTCCCAGTCTTGACCGCATGGGAAGTGTTGGAAATATTTTCGCGGCTGGGGCAAATGACATCATTGAGAAACCCTTAATAGAAACCCAGCTAATAGCTAGAATAGGCAATCTTATCCAATAAAACCCATTAAAAAACTCTGGTGGTTTATACTAAAGCTATTGTTTTTACTATCTTTTTTCCATTTATCGGAACTTTCTAAAGAATTAGCACTCTATATTTAAGAGTGCTAAACTATATACAAGATTTTTAGGAGTGATGACAATGAGTACAGCATTGATACCAGCTAAAACGGCTTTACCTGTCGTTACCAGTAACGATCTGGACAGCTATTTCCGCGATATCAACAACATACCCATGATAACCGCCGAAGAAGAACGTCAGTTAAGCGACCGTCTGCAACAGCATGGCGATCTTGAAGCTGCGCAAAAGTTAGTTTTATCTAACTTACGCTTTGTTGTCCGTATCGCTCGTGGATATAGCGGTTATGGTTTACCACTGGCTGACCTGATTCAGGAAGGCAATATTGGTTTAATGAAAGCCGTTAAGCGCTTTGACAGCTCGCATAATGTACGCCTTGTTTCTTTCGCTGTGCACTGGATTCGGGCTGAGATACATGAGTTTGTTATCCGTAACTGGCGCATTGTTAAAATTGCTACGACCAAACCTCAGCGTAAATTATTTTTCAAACTGCGTTCATCAAAGAAACGCCTTGGTTGGTTTAATCAGGATGAGGTTCAGGATATCGCAGCCACTCTGGGTGTAAAACCTGAAACGGTTATGGAAATGGAAGCACGCCTGAATAACTATGATGTCGCTTTTGATGCACCTGACAATCAAGACAGTGAAGATAGTCACCTGTCGCCATCAACTTATCTGGCCAACCAGAGCATGGATCCTGCTAACGATGCAGAGTCTGCCGACTGGGAGCAAAACCAGTTACAGCAACTGACAGAATCTCTCACCACGCTGGATGAGCGTAGTCAGGATATTCTGCAACAGCGCTGGTTGAATGATGACAAAGCCACATTACAGGATCTGGCTAAAAAATATCAGATTTCTGCAGAGCGTATTCGCCAGCTGGAAGCCAATGCACTGAAAAAGCTTCGCAACGGCATGTTGGAAGCTTAAGCTCTTATGCTCAACAAAAAAGGCGGTCAAACGACCGCCTTTTTTGTTTGTGTAGCCAGCCACACCGGCTACAATAAACTCTTTATTTCCCTAAAAAGACACCCGGTATCCAGCTCTTTTTAATTTTACTGGTTTTTTCCAGCGTATCCTGCTCCTTACTTTCATCATAAAACTTGAAATTAATCCAGCCAATACGAATAGTATCGTTATGTTTTAAACGCTGTCTTTTGGCTTCTACTTCATTTACAAACGAGCCATTCGTACTACCCAGGTCATGGATATAGTAATTAAACTCACCGGTATATTCGACACTGTCTTCGACTTCCAGTGTCGCGTGTTCACCGCTCACTGATATATCATCAATCGTAATATCACACTCTACACGTCGCCCTATCAGGGTTTTCTTTGCCGAAATTGTAAATTTATTGATGACTACATCACCATCCAGTTGTAACAGCATTATCATAATTTGATCACTTCTACTCGACTCGATTTCACTGTTTATATCATAGACTATTAACACGCAACTCGGCAATCTGATCTTATGTTTTACACTAAATATCCCAGGCGAAAAAAAAGCAGCCTGATGCTGCTTTTTTTTCTAGCCGCCCGCAGTAGAGTGCCTGTCCTTAGGCAAAAATAACAGACAAAAAGCTAAGCCAGGATAAAACGACAATTGCAAAAACAATTGTTAGTGGTAGTCCATGGTAAAAACTAAACATACATCACCTCATTAAGCATATCAGCAAATATTAATCTATTGGTCGTTATTTTTCAAGTCGGTTTTGGCTTGCTCAGACTTATCTGCAGCCGTATCAAAGCCAGGCACCATCGGGTCATCATCATCCATAAGAATACGGTGAGCCGGCCCTTCCAAATCTTCAAACTGGCCGTTTTTAACCGCCCAGATGATGGCCCAGAGCGCAACGCCCATCACCATAAAACCCAGAGGTATTAACAAGTATAGTATTTTCATAAGGCTTATTCTTTAAAAGCTCTTAAACGCAAAGCATTTACGACGACGACAAGTGAACTCATCGACATCCCGATAGCTGCCATCCACGGTGCTACCACCCCCATGGCAGCCAGCGGTACAGCTAGCAAATTATAGCCGATTGCCCAGCCAAAGTTCTGCCGAATAATTTGCAGTGTTCGCCGTGACATCGATATACCGACGGCCAGATGCTTCAGGTTCTCTGATAATAACACCATATCGGCACTTGCATGGGCCAGCTGGGTACCACTGCCCATCGCCAGAGAAACCTGTGCAGCGGCCAGTACCGGTGCATCATTCACACCATCACCGACCATCGCCACAACAGCCCCCTGCTTTTGCAGTGTTTGCATATAACTTAACTTATCTTCTGGTAAACACGCGCCTCTGGCCTCATCAATGCCCAATTCAGCGGCTACGTGATCAACTACCGATTGCTGGTCACCACTGAGTAATATGATCTTGAGACCCAGCTGTTTTAGCTCATTAATGCTATTGCCCGCTTCATGACGAAGCTGATCCTGAATAGCAATCATGGCCAGTAAGCCCGATTCATCGGCGACATAAACTGTACTTTTTATATCCTGCTCAAGCTCCGGCTCAGGTAGCACTGAATGCCCGAGCTCTTTCACGAAGGTTAGTGTACCTATTCTGACTTTTGAGCCCTTATAAATGGCTTCAAGGCCTTTTCCTGGCATTGACCGGGAGGCTGTCAGTGGCAGTTTTTTATCACTCAAATTGCCCAGTGCGCGGGCTATCGGGTGCTCAGAATCCTGCTCCATAGTGGAAACAAGGGCTCGCAACTCTGAAGCAGCCATCCGCTCCTGTAACAGCCGAATCGTACCGGCCTCTAACTGACCGTAAGTCAGTGTACCTGTTTTATCAAAAACAATATGCGTTGCATTAGCCAGTGTTTCAAGCGCATGACCACGGGTGGTTAATAAGCCAATTTCTGTCAGCCGGCCTGTCGCTGCAGTTAAGGCGGCCGGTGTGGCCAGAGACAAGGCACACGGACAGGTTACCACCAGTACCGACAAGGTAATCTGAAAAGCATGCAGCGGGTCGTGACCTGCCCAGTAGAACGCGACCAGCACAGCAATCACTAATAATGCAGCAATAAACCAGCCGGCAATTTTATCAACAGCACGGGTTAATGAGGGCTTTTCACTGGTCGCGCGATCCAGCAAACGAATCACCGAGGATAAGAAGCTATCCTCTCCTACCAATGTCACACATACGGTTAGCGGGCTTTCAATATTTTGCGTACCACCGACCACATCATCCCCTGCTTGTCGGCTACGTGGCAAACTTTCGCCGGTTAATAAACTTTCATCAACACTGCTAAGGCCTTCAACCACTTTGCCGTCAGCAGGAATCAGTTCTCCGGGTTTAACTAATACACGGTCATCTTTTTCAAGCTCACTGGTAGTAACGACCTCATACTCACCGCTGTCCCGTATTCGGGTTGCTGTGGCCGGTACTAATTTGACAAGTTCTTCTGCTGCACGACCGGCCTTGTGGCGAGCGATCAGTTCAAGATAACGACCGGCCAGCAGAAAAAACACAAACATGGTGACCGAATCATAATAGACTTCTCCAATGCCGCTAATGGTTGACCAGAGACTGGCAGCAAACGCCCCGCCCATTGCTAATGACACCGGTACATCCATACCCAGCCGGCGGCGCTTTAAATCACCCCAGGCTGATTTGAAAAATGGCTGCGCCGAATAAAGTATCACCGGTATTGCAAAACCAAGACTGACCCAGCGCAAAAACTCCCGGATATCCGCATCCATTGCACCTTCACCGGCGTATAGCGCAATCGCTACCATCATCACCTGCATCATCCCAAGCCCGGCAACTAACAGACGGCGAACTGCGGTTTGCTTTTCTTTTTTATGCACCGACTCCTGACGACTCGGGTCAAACGGGTGCGCATGATAACCGATCGATTCGATAGCTCGTAATACCTGGCTGAGTTTTATCTGTTCACTATGCCAGGTTAACTGTGCACGATGAGTCGAGTAGTTGACCCTAAATTCAACCACACCAGGCAATGAACTTATGTATTTTTCATTAAGCCAGACACAGGCAGCACAAACGATGCCCTCCAGCATTAAAGCCGCTTCTTTTACGTCGCCTTGATCTTCACGCACAAAAGATTTTTGTAACTGAGGCTTGTCGTACAAATCCAGCTTCATCAGCTCTTCAGGCACTAACTCACCGGCTGTGCGACTGTTATCGGTACGATGCTTATAAAATGAGGTGAGATTATTTTCGACAATGGCATTGGCGACCGCTTCACAACCGGGGCAGCACATCGGCCGCATCAGCTTATCTATTTCAACCAGATAACGCGTACCCTCAGGAACGGGTAGTCCGCAATGAAAACAGGACTGTTGCTTATTCTCGCTCATCTTGTCTGTGCTTATTGAGTCTGAGATTTAACAAAGGTATCACCGCGAATTTCATGCACATCATCTCCGCCAGTGATCATTACCACAACATCCCAGTTTCCGGCTAACTCAAAATTAACACTTTGCTGATAAACACCATCCAGTACTTCTGTCATGTTAAATTCTTTATCCGCTTTAAAATTCGACGGCCTTAAAAATTTAAGATTAATCTTCAGCCCGCTGATAATATGACCATTTTTATCTCTGGCTTCGATCTGAAATATTGCCGGCGTATTCTGCACAGGAGATACCAGCCAGCCCTGCTTTATTTTCCAGCCACGCGCTTTTTGTTTTTTCAGCTTTTCAAGGTATTCATTATAGAGTGCTTCTTTTTCCTGATAGTCATGAGAAATCACACCGGGGAACTGTGAGGTGTAAACCTCACCGCTCTGTTTAGGCAACAACCACTGCAGTAACTCCGGTGACATGCCTTTAGTAGAAAGCGTAACCAGCGTCATATTGACGACCACAACGACAAAAAAGAATGCAAAAAATAATGCCGGAATCCAGTGAAACCATTTCTTACGCTGTTCAGTATCCAGTGCCTGCTCACGATAATGACTGATCAGACCCAGCATATACGGCACCACACCAAAAATTGCCAGGTGAATAGCAAACACATCACCACCAGGCCAGAAAATAATAGCCAGCGGAATATACACGCCCAGTACTATTGCCGCGGATAAAAGCCCGGACTTTGGTGCGCTGAAATGAACAAACTTGTAAAACACTACAAAACTTAAAATTGCTGCTACAACACCAATTCCCAGTGAAGTTAATAAATCCGGCATAAACTGTCTCTCAATAACGATTATTTAGGGGTGTAAAACAACGCACTGTCTCTGATCGGATCAAATACAATATTCTTAGGTACCAGAACAAATTCAAAAGGTTGCTGACCATCAGAATGCATGATTCTCTCATGTTTAATCCGCACCAGAACAGACTGCGTTTGTTCCGGCTTCAACTTTAATTCTTTAAGCCGGCCAAGATCGATCTCTGCATTCGGCAAACCTTCTATCACCAGCCCCAAGTCCACTGTTTGCTGACTTTTGTTATTCACTTTTAATTCGTAACTGTTCTGATAGCGGCCATCCGATAACTGCACATACATCGGCTGGCGAATTTTACGCACTGACATATCCATCGGATCCTGATTTGCCATATTCCAGCCCATCCAGATACTGCCACCGATAAATGCCAGCGCATAACCAATATTTTTGGGTTTGAAATACTTAGGCCGTATTCCCATCGTCACTTCACGCTCTGATGTGTACCTGACCAGACCCTTTGGCCAGCCAAGATTTGTCATGATCTGATTACAGGCATCAATGCACAAACCACAAGAGATACATTCATTTTGTAAGCCGTCACGGATATCAATACCGGTGGGGCACACCTGCACACAGAAACCGCAATCAACACAGTCGCCGATATTATTTGCCTGTCGTTGTTCACGAGTTTTATTGTCTTTAGAAATTTTGGCGCGACCGGCATCCGCCTCACCACGTTTATCATCATAGGCAATGATCAGTGTGTCACGATCAAACATCGCTGCCTGAAAGCGCGCATAAGGACAAACCGACTTACATAATTGCTCGCGCGCAAAGCCCGCCAGCATAAACGTCGAAGCCGTTAATATAGCAACCGTGATGTAAGCCGCCTGATCCAGTTCACCTGCAAAAAAACCAAAGAACATGTCCGGCGCATTGCCCCAGTAAATAATAAAAGTGAAACCGGTTACAAAAGCAACTAACAGGTACAACAGAAAAGTGATGGAAATTTTAGTGATTTTTTCAGCATTCCATGGCTGCTTGCTCAAACGGATACGCGCTGGCCGTTCACCCTGCACAAGTCGTTCAATGAAGGTATAGGTATCAAGCCATAAAGTGTGAAAACAAAAATAACCACACCACACCCGGCCCAGCACACCGGTAACAAAAAACAAAAGATAGGCGGCGATAATTAAAAAAGCTGTCAGCCAGACCACGTCCTGCGGATGCATGATTAAGCCAAAGATATAAAACAGCCGGGCATCAAGATCAAACAATACAGCCTGATCAGGCCCGCTAATACGGTCCCAGCGTAGCCATGGTAATAAAAAATACACCGCATATGCCAGCAACAGCATCAGTGTTTTGAAATTTCGGAATGAGCCTTTGACAGAGCGTACAAAAACTTTTTGGGCTGGCTCTACGCCATTAAAAATAACCCTTTGCTGTGAGTTGGGTTCTGCCATTATTACTTACGGAGTAAACTCGCCTCAAGAAAATTTATACGGTTATTATAGCCAAAAACGCCGGACAAAGGTCCGGCGTTTTTGAATCATTATAAATAATCAGACAGCGATTATTTACCACCACCCAGTTCATGTATAAACACAGTCAACAGTTTGATGTCATTAGCACTTAAACGCTCAGACCAGCCAGGCATTTTACGACTAATACCATTAGTCACGACTGACTTAACAGTGTCTTTCTTAGCTTCCAGATTAGACGCAGCAGGAACATTCGCCACAGTCCAGATACTGTCAGTCAGGTTGGCAGAACCCACAGACAACATACCGGTTGCATTTGTCGTATGACAGTAATAGCAACCGCCTTCCTGACCGTTAAAGATACGCTTACCGGTTGCTACTTTATTTTCATCCACCGAATGACCTGAAAGCGACAACACGTATTCTGCAACGGCATCTAACTGCTCTGCTGTAAAAGTATCTGTGTATGCCGGCATAAAGCCCTGACGACCGTGTTCGATGGTTGCCTGTATCTGCTCAACTTTACCACCCCATAACCAGTCATCATCAGCCAGATTAGGAAATAGTCCAACAACACCTGTACCACCGCTACCATGGCAGGCTGCACAGTTATCACCGTAAATACCTTTTGCTAATGAACGTGCAAAAGCCATTTTTTCCGGATCTGCTAAAATTTCATCAAAGCTCGCCTTAGACACTTCGTCCATATAGGCTTTTTGTTTCAGCGCTTCTTTACCGCGCTGCATATCCGCCATAAACAGCGCACGGGTATTCCAGTGCGTAGTGACTTCTTTTGCTTCGCCGGTGTTTTTATCCACCACATTATAAGTAATGTCATTGAATGTACCGGTAGTAAAGCCTTTACCTACAGGCCATGCCGGATAAACAATCCAGTAAATAATGCAAATAACTACTGTAAAGTAGAAAGACCATATCCACCAGCGCGGTACTGGATTGGTTAACTCTTCAATGCCGTCCCAGCTATGGCCGGTAGATGCAGCACCACCTGATTTTTGATTCGTATTACTCATCTTTTTTCACCGTTGTCGAACTCTTTTGTTCGTCGTCGTCATCCAGGAAGGGCATATGTTTATATGACTCAAGGCGCTTGCTACGTTCCTTACCAGTGAACACAAAAACCAGCAAAATGACAAATCCGACAAAAAATATCAGCAGCGCAAGAATCTTGCTATTGCGCATATCACCTAACCAGTTAAAAATTTCACCTATCAAGTCATTACCCTTTCCGTATGCTGCGCTGAGTTTAAGTAACAAAGCGCAGTTATCATTAATTATCTGAACTGTACGAAATGACCTTCGTCATACTGGCTGAAATCAACCAGTGTACCCAGCATTTGCAAGTAAGCGACCATCGCTTCCATTTCAGTAATACGCGTTGCATCACCGTCATAGTTGCCTGTTTGTGCTTGCTTGATCAGGTTTTCCTGTGCTTTCTGAATATCCAGCATTTCAGCAACGTCCTGTCCAAACTCTTTTACATTCGCTTCATATTCAGCTTTGCTTTCAGAGTAAGGCACACCAACTTTTTTCAGTGCTCGCATACGATCGGCCATATCACTAAAGTCCAGATCATTTTCCAGTAACCAAGGATAGTTAGGCATGATGGACTCAGGCACAACTGAGCGAGGTGCTTTCAAATGCTGAACCTGCCATTCGTTTGAGTACTTACCACCGACACGAGCCAGATCAGGACCAGTACGCTTAGAGCCCCACTGGAACGGATGATCATATTTAGACTCAGCCGCCAGTGAATAATGACCATAACGCAGTGCTTCATCACGGAACGGGCGGATCATTTGTGAATGACACAGGTAACAACCTTCACGCTGGTAGATATCACGGCCACGTAACTCTAAAGGAGTGTATGGACGTACGCCGTCCACTTTCTCAATGGTGTCATTGATGTGGAACAGTGGAACAATTTCAACCAGACCACCAATACTGATCACAACCATTGTGAACAGCATTAAAAGTCCAAGATTTTTTTCAATTTTATCGTGCTTCATGAGTCAGTCTCCTAAGCAGCGGCTGCAGCAGCTTCAGCGGCTTCGCGCTTACCTTGCTTGGCAGTCATGTAAAGGTTATAAGCCATGATCGCAGCACCTGTCACAAACAGGAATCCACCGATCGCACGCGTAACATAAGGACCGTGCAAGTAACTAACAGACTCAACGAAGGTGTACGCTAAGTTACCGTAGCTATCAAAGGCACGCAGGATAAGACCCTGACCGATACCTGACGTCCACATAGCCGTGATATATAAAACGATACCGATAGTCGCTAACCAGAAGTGAGTGAATATCAGCTTTTCGCTGTACATCTTAGTGTTATAAAGCTTAGGTACCATGTGGTAGAAAGAACCAAATGAAACCATTGCAACCCAGCCTAAAGCACCTGAATGTACGTGACCGATAGTCCAGTCAGTGTAATGCGATAGTGCATTAACCGATTTCAGTGCCATCATTGGGCCTTCAAACGTCGACATGCCGTAGAAAGACAATGAAACGATTAAGAATCGCATAATCGGATCGGTACGCAGTTTGTCCCAGGCACCCGACATTGTCATGATACCGTTGATCATACCGCCCCATGAAGGCATTAACAGAATGATCGAGAACGTCGCCGCCAGTGTTGATGTCCAGTCAGGCAGTGCTGTCCAGTGCAGGTGATGACCGCCAACCCACATGTAGAGGAATACCAGCGCCCAGAAGTGAATCACAGACAAGCGATATGAATAAATTGGACGACCCGCTTGCTTTGGTACGAAGTAATACATCATGCCAAGGAACGCAGCTGTTAAGAAGAAGCCAACGGCATTATGCCCATACCACCACTGCGTCATTGCATCTTGCACACCTGAGAACAGGCTGTATGACTTCATGCCCATCAAACTAACCGGCATTGCCAGGTTGTTGAAGACATGCAGCAATGCAGTTGCCAGAATAAAGGCAATAAAGAACCAGTTAGCAACATAAATGTGTGGCTGTGAGCGCTTACGGATTGTCATCACGAATACATACAGGTAGATAACCCATGTCACCGTGATCAATAAATCGATAGGCCATTCAAATTCAGCGTATTCACGTGCCTGTGTGTAACCCAGCATGTAAGACATAACGCCCAGAGCAACAGAAACCTGCCAGCCCCAGAATGTGAAGTTCGCCATGCCGTCACCATGCAGGCGAGCCTGACAGGTTCGCTGAACGATGTAGTAGGACGTTGCAAATAATGCACTACCACCAAAACCGAAGATAACCAGCGTCGTATGCACCGGACGCAGGCGACCGAATGTAATGTACTGGGAGTCAAAGTTCAGGAACGGAAAAGCAAGTTCGGATGCGGCATAAAAACCAACGAACATGCCCAAAACACCCCAAACCATTGCCATCGCGGCAAATCTCTTGATGATGTCGTAATTGTATTCTGCTTTAGCAGCCATACTATGCGCCATGTTTATACCTCAGCGGGCTCAAAGGGAATTTGATAATCACCCCATTTTTGTCACTAAATCACAAAAAACGGGATCCAAATTTTGAAGGTGCGAATACTACAGCATTTGCTAATGTTTTAAAATACTCATGCGGCTAGAAATACTGCAAGATGATGAGATTAAATAGCTTAAATTTGACGAATAACAAGATGATATAGCAAGAAAGCGATATTAGGCTGTCATTTAGCTGTAGAAACGGATGGTTTTAATAACCTGACTTTTTTCCCGATTATTTTTCTTCAGCCAGCCAGGCCTGCCCATAAACGATCTCATAACTAGCAGGCAGCACACCATTTTGACGAAATTGCTCATATGCCTGTTCTACCGCAGACAGGGTTGCCGCCGTCATTAACCCCCTGCGACGGCCACTGGAAGGTGTGTTAGCACCAATCGCTTTTAAATCACGCATTAAATCGGTGACCTTCTCGTAGGTCAACGTCAATATTTCTCTGTCCATCACCGGATCAGCAAACTGGCAACGCTGTAATGCATCGCCCACATCATGCATATCCAGAAACTGATTCACATGGCCATCACCATCCACCTGAGCCCAGCTGTTACGCAACTCCATTAATGAATCCGGACCAAAGGTGGCAAACATTAGCACCCCACCCGGCTTTAAAACACGCTTGAATTCACGAAAAGTCCGCTCCAAATCTCCACTCCATTGCAACATCAGGCTGGAAACAATCATATCGACACTGTGATCGGCGATCGGTAAACGGTCTGCATCGGCACATAACACTGACGGGCGCCGCAGCCAGGAACCATGCTTGGCTGCCAGTTTCAGCATTTCGGGCGCCAGATCCACCGCCGTAATGTGCGCCTTTTTATAACGCTGCATTAACAAGCCGACGCCAAAGCCGGTACCTGCACCCACATCCAGTATCGTTTTCGGTATCATTTTTACCGGATCAAGGTGCTCAAGCATGCGCGTACACACTTCACGCTGCAATACAGCGGCATCATCATACGTTAATGCCGCACGATCAAATGCGCGACGAATCCGGCGTTTGTTGATAACCAAAGCAGGATTAAGTCCGGAACTATTCATTGACAAATTCTAAAAACAACTGCATCACTTCTTCAGCGTGTGAAATAAAAGGCAAATGTGCCGAACCGCTTATGATATGTGATTTAACACCGGCATGAACACCTAAATACTCACCCAGCCCTGCCGGCACCAAATTATCGTTCTCTCCCAGTAACCAGTATTGAGGCATTGCAAGCCGCTCCAGCTGTGCCCTTAAATCGCAGCTTTTTAGCACGTTCAAACCCGCCGATAAAGCACTGGAAGATGGCAGACCCTGCCCCACAATGGCCTGCCTCAGTACACGCAGCACGTCTCTCGACTCATCCATCCCGCGCACCTGCAAACTTAAAAAACGCTGCAAGGTTTTCTCTGTATTCTGTTGTAAATTTGCCGCAAACACATCAAACACCGACTCATCAACTGCTGTTTGCCAGTCATCTCGAATAACAAAACACGGATTACTGGCCATCAGTACCACTTTACAAACCCGCCCGGGGTGTTGCCTGGCCAGCTCTAACACCGGCAACGCCCCTAACGACCAGCCCACCCAAATCGCTGAGCCCTTAATGACCTGCTCAGTTTGCAGCAGCAAATGTTGAACCAGGTCCTGCAAACTTGCAAAATCACTCTGGTTAAATTCCCCGTGACCGGGTAAATCAATACACAGCGGTTCTATATTATCCGGCAGGCGTTTAATAAAGGTATCCCAAACCGCAGTGTTCATTCCCCAGCCGTGCACAAATACACATTGCACTTTGGCACACGGTTCCTTGCTCTCCCGCTGACTGGCATCCTGGTGTATGCTATGACGATTATTTTCAGACTCAAGGTTTTTCATGGATTCTTTTATTGCATTAGGTATTACTGACCCCAAAAGCTGGGGACTAATTCTTGCCGCATATATCATCGGCTCAATTTCAAGTGCCGTTATTACCTGTAAACTAATGGGCCTTGAAGACCCGCGCCTGAGCGGTTCAAAAAACCCCGGCGCCACTAACGTCCTGCGCAATGCTGGCAAAAAGGCCGCCATCATCACCTTAATAGGCGATATGTTCAAGGGTGTTTTGCCGGTACTGGTCGCCATTTATTTAAGTGTGGATTATAACGTATTAGCTGGTGTCGCATTCGCCGCTTTTATCGGCCACTTATACCCGGTGTTTTTAAAGTTCAAAGGCGGCAAAGGCGTTGCCACCGCACTCGGCGTTTATCTGGCACTGGACTGGAGAATTGGTTTATCTGTAATCGCTATCTGGCTGGCAACGGCTGCCATTTTCCGCACCTCATCTTTATCGGCACTGATTGCCTCTTTTTGTGCACCATTTTTAATCTGGCAAATCAGCGGTAGTCAGTCACTGATTATCATGTCGGCTGTTTTAACGGTTATGTTGTTCTGGCGACATCGCAGCAATATCCAGAACCTGATATCCGGTGCAGAAGAAAAGATTGGTAAGAAAAAATAAAACATTAAAACGGTCTTTACCGCCAAAATAAAGGGTAACCCCTCAATGGCGGTAAGAAATCATTTAGCACAATCCCTGGCTATTTGTTTTTGCAGATTTGCAATAATCTGATCTCTCGCCGCTGATGGCAACACCACCCGATTTCCCTCTTTATCCAGATCATAAACATACGAAGAACGCTGATAGCCGAGCAGGTTGTCACGTGCATTATGACACCGTTTCATCATCTCAGCCTTTTGCTTTTTCGCTTTATCAACCTCGTCTTTTTTCAGCTGACGGTCTTCATCAATGGCATCGATTAGTTTTTTTCTTTTCGCATGACGCTCATCAGACAAACCGCCAACAGCATTGCTATTCTCATTAATTTGCATCAGCTGCTTGCTGCTTTTATTTTCAACAGGCGGCTTATCATCGTAATGTACCTGGCCGTTTTTATCGATCCATTTGAAAATCTCAGCCTGCACACCAGTAGACAAACAAAACAAAACCATTAGCAACAATCGTAAATAAGACTTCATTCTTAATCCTTGTCTCAGTCAATATCGATTAACATATGAAAAACGAAGCTCAGCATTTAAATCACCAGCATGGCTTTTACTGTCTTTATATAACACATAATTTTACCAGCCACACTCTCTGTTCACCTTTACTATCAGGCTTGCTGGCATTACTTCGTGCGCCAAGCGTCAGGTACATTAAATCGGTATCAATTTGTCCCTTCTGATTCGCACCTGCACCGGTATTATCAACCACCGAATAAGCAATATCATAATCAACATAGTAAACACCCCAATAGGGCATTACACTGGGGGGAATATTGGTAACATTGCAGGTATGCCAACATTGAGCCATCAATATCGGCCTCATAACGGTATTCATAATGACCTGAAGGCGAGTTAGAAAAATCAAAGATATCAGACAACCAACAGCCTATATCAAAAAATCCACAACCATCATCTTCATCCTGTATGTACTGACCACCATGCCCCAACTTCATTGATCTAATCTTACCGAAAATCAATGCATGTTTTAAACCTGAACCAGCAGACTCAAAACTGTATTTAATCGAGGCATAACCATCGCTACTTGTGCTATCTATTTCAAACTCAAAGCCCTTGCCCAGACCAAACTTAAAACCCAGCATAAGATCATGATCCGGCTCGGCATCAATAAATGTATCAGTACCTGTTTTTGGCTCAAGCTGCAATTGAAAGTTTTCACCACCTTGCTCATACCCCACTACAAACGCCTTTTTTAAAAACCTAAAGACACGGGATCATACTGGGCATTAAAGGGCAGTTGAATATTAAAAGGATCAGCCAGAGCAGGCATTGATATACATAATAAAAAAGGCAGTAATGTTTTCATATTCCCTCATGATTTATAGTTTTTATTTTAAAGCTAATCCGTTACGCATTATATTAATAACAATACATACACTTTAATTTAAGCCACCTTAATATTTTGACATGCAACTCATACAGAATTAAGCACATAAAACATAATTATCAGCACTACAACGAACACATTCCAAATGAGCTCACGTTTTTTAACTTCTTTCCAGTAGCCTTCCAGCTCAGGATCATTTAACTCTTTATATTTTCCAGATGAAAAATACTTCTGCATGGTTGTTTTACTAAGGTCTTTATATCCTTTGATGGCATAATAGCCACCTAGCTGAGTATATTTTTCTGGATATGTCTTAGCAAAATATTCTTCCAGTTTTTTCTGTGCAGGTCGTGTTTTCATTTTTTCACATATACATTATTAATAAACAAACGAGTGCCTTTTTAGGCACTACTATATAAGAACAGGCACTATTTTTTTACAGTAGCGAATGTAACACAATTCTAATGAACATCTAATTTATAATTCTTCCCCAGCGTTGCCCTATGGGTTATTTAGTTGATGTTAATAACTAAGTATAAAGACTGAATCAAAGTCAAAAGCTGTGGGTTCCCGCACCCACGGGCGTGTTCATTTTCTTTACTCGTATAAAGAAAACGAACCAAAAGAAATACGCCCTTAATCAAGTTCGCATAAAACGCTCGGACATCCTCGCAGACAACTCCCTGTTTTTAATTCCCTCTTCGGCTTGATTAAACGGGATAGGTAAATCAAAACTGGCTGTAAATTAATGGTTTTGATTTCTATTTTCTGTCTTTGGCTTTTGATTCACCCTCCCCATCTGAGCAAGCCGAAGCGCGAGTGATTTCTGTGGGGCTT
>JAOULC010000025.1 GCA_029882215.1 Gammaproteobacteria bacterium
GCAGCCGATTTAATTTCTTCTAAACCATTGTCAATTACCGCTGCCGGTGTGCTGGTGCTGGAAAATAATGGCACGGCGGCAACGATTAACTCCAATAACAATAATATATCTGTCGTGGCTAATGATGTGCAATTGTTTGGCACAATTAATTCCGGAACAGGTGCGTTAAGTATTTCATCCGGAGCCGGGCTTGGTATGGATCTTGGGGAACAGATTGCTGCAGGCTTTGGACTGGATAATGCAGAGTTTGCTAAATTAACTTCGGCTCACCTGGTATTAGGCCAGCCGGCCATCGCTGATGTATTTATTAATAGCCCGCTTACTGTCAGTGGGGATTTAACAATCAATGCCGGCAATATAAATTTTAATCAGCCGATATCAACAACAGGTATTAGCGCAACGGGTAATGTGTTGCTGAATGCACAGGCTTCAATTGTTGATAATGCTGGCATTGATTTAGATATTGTGGCGAGCAATATCAGTCTGCACGCACAATCCGGTATCGGCAATACTAATCCGTTAGAAATACAACTTGCAAATGCAACAGGCATTCTGGATTTCAGTAACTTAGCTGGCTCGGTTGATATCATTAATACAGCGGTTTCAGCAAGCGATGTGATGCAAGTATTTGGTACTAATCTGGGTGCTGGCGATGCGCTGACGATAGGCAATGATTTTGGTGTGACTGACATTATTGCCAGTGGAGTGACAAGTAATCAGGGCTTGCTGGAAATTGTTACTGACACGCTGAATGTTAATGCGCTGCTGGATAATAATAATAGTAGTATGCCGATGAAGTTACTGGTTAATGACCTTGAAATAACGGCCGATTTATTCAGTACCACTGGCGGAGTGAAAATCGGTACCTTAAGCGATGGCACAGGCATTACATTTGCCGGTGGTGTAACGACTGGCCTTGATCTGACACAATCTGAAATTGATTTTATTAATGCACCGTCTATAGATTTCGGTATTAAAGATATGCCGCTTGCCGGTATGGGTACGGGCGATATTATTTTTGCCGCGGGCATAAATTTTGGCGCGAGTGATGTATCGTTTTTAACAATGGCTGATCTGCGTTTTTTACAGGGAGCGCTAACCGCCATCACGACTTCGGGTAATGTTTTTATCGATACTGCTGGCAGTGTTATCGGGCAGTCTATTGACGTTACTGATATCAGCGCAACGAATCTTGATTTTATAACAGCTCTGGATTTTGGAAACACGCTGAGCAATGCTATTGAACTAGATGTGGCACTGCTGGCCGGTAGCACGCCGGGCGGAGAGATTTATATTGATAGCCCAGCTGCATTGTTAGTTGGATTCATTAATTCGGCCAGCGGCTTGCCTGTATGGATGCAGGCGAATGGTGATATTACGCTTGCCACACTCACTACTAGTGGCAGCAATATAAGCCTAAATACCAGCGCACTAACCAATGGTGTCGGCGGTGCTATTTTGCATGATGGCGTTGCAGCAAATAATATTAATGGCGCTAATGATCTTAATTTGTTATCAGAAACCGGCGTGGGAAGTTTGCAGAATGCGATTGAAATCACTAATGTCACTGGAAATATTTCCGCTGATGTGATGTCTGTCGGTAATATTTATCTTGATAACGTCGGTGCAGCTAGCGGCAGCTTATTACTTGATAGTATGACGACGTTGGCGGGTGATGTATTAATACGTAATTTGAACACCGCGCAAAGCACAAATATTATGACGCAGTTACTGGCCACCGGTAATATCACAGTGGAATCCAATTCAGATATTAATGTTAATAATAATGTCATCGCAAGCGGCGGCTCGGTTGTCGATTTGCGGGTGGTCGGTGGCACAGGTGATGTCAATATAAATTCATTGCTGCAGGCAGATAATGGATCGGTCGCTGTTCTGACAAACAGTGGTGGTATCAGTTTTGGAACGGGTGGTTATATCAGTAGCAATGCCGGTGTCGTCAGTCTTAATGCATCCGGTTCGATTAGCGATGGCGGTGCGCTTGGCGCACATCTGCGGGGTGCCGATTCAGTGATGCTTAATGCAGCATTGGGTATCGGTACACTGGCTGCACCGATTACTGTTGAAGATATTGGTGTTGGTGGTTTAACGCTGTCCTCTACATTAAGCAATGGTATTTATGTTAATAATGTAGCCGCTAGTCTAATCTCTGATTTTGTTATTAATTCGGTGACAGCGGCTAATGGCGAGGTTTTCATTAACAACCTGAATGCGGCGCAGGGCACAAAAATTTCAGGAAGCAGTCTGCTTTCCGGCGGTAATTTTTCTGTAAGTTCGATTGCTTCTATGTTTATTGATGGCAGTATTACTGACAGTTCTGCCGGCATAATTGATCTGCAAGTTAATGGTGCCGGTGGTTCATTATTTATTAATAGTGGCTCGATACAAAGCAGCACAGGCACTATTAGTTTGCTGGCGGCTAACGACATTCAGCTAAGTGGTGCTACGATTTTACAAACCGCACAGCCCGGTCTGATTTCCCTGACAGCCAACAACGGTCAGGTATTTTCTGATCCTGCGGTATCCATCACGGGTGGCGCGAGTTTAGCTGTATTGGCTAACACTGGTATTATCTTAAACGGCAGCAATGATGTCGGGGCAGTCAGTTTTAGTACAGCAGCAGGTGATATTGATTTTTCAGGAAGTAATGATATCTTGTTAGATGTTATCAGTGCATCAACTACCAGCAGTGTAACGCTGACAGCAGCGGGGTCTATTATTGATGCAAATGGAGCGACTGATAATATAACGGCGCAAACGATTTCACTGAATGCAGCCAATGGTATTGGTACACTGACCGATCCGATCGAGACAGCTGCTGCAGTTTCTTTGCTTTTCAATAATGCCGCCAATGATGTGTTTATAAATGATAGTAATGCAGTGTTATTACTGCCTTCAGTTAGTGGCGGTAATGCAAATATTTCTTTTGTGAATAATATGCAACTGAATACAGTTGTTGCTGCAGGTAATTTAAGCCTGATATCACAAGCCGGGTATATTCAGGATAGTAATGACAGCGGTTTAGTGACGCTGAATTTAACGGCAGCCAGTATCGACTTGTCGGCATCTACCGGTATCGGTTTGGGTAATCCAATTGAAACACAACTAACCGCTTCAACCGGTGTGATTAATGCGGTTAATAGCAGTTCAGGTAGCGTTGAGATCGAAAACTGGGCGATAAACAGCACGGATGTCGCTACATTTACAGCCAATAATTTAGCGCTTGGTGGAGCTGTGTTTTTATTGAATCCATTCGGTGTTATGCAGGCGGGTAATATCAGCGCTAATCAGGGCGCGATAGAATTAAAAGCGCTGGATTTGAATATTAGCGGCACGGTAAATAATAATGATCTTGCCACCGGTAATGGCGTGTTGCTGGTGGCTGATGAGCTATTAATCAGTGGTGGTTCTGTAAATGCCAATAATGGTGATGTGGAAATCTTTACGTTAACAGACGGGCGCGCGATAACACTTGGCGCGGCTGATCTCAGTGGCAACTCTCTTGCACTGCTGCAATCTGACATGGATGCGATAACGTCAGCGCGTTTAAGTATTGGCTTAATGGATAGCGTTAACTCACTTGGCAGTGGTGACATTACAATCGCCGGCGTGCTGGATGTCGGAGCCAAAGATATCCGGCTGCAAACACTGGCAAATATAAATTTTAATAATGGCACTGTAAGCGGCTTATCGACCAGTGGCCTGATGGAACTGAACGCAGGTCTGGCTATTATTGGAGACAACTCAAGCGGCATTAATCTGACGGCAGCGGGGCTTAGTCTTGAGGCAAGTCACGGCATCGGCTCAGTCGATGCGATTCGTACACAAGTGAGTGACTTAACGGTCTTTAATCAGTTTTCAAATAATATTAATGTCAGTAATAGCGGTGCCTTAACGGTAAATGACAGTGCAAATCTGGGCGGCGCAATGTCATTGTCTTCGGACAACAGCTTAACACTGACACCGTTTGCCGGGCTGGCGGGAACAACCGGTGCGATTGCACAAACTGATCTGACACTGAAGGCGGCTAACAGCCTTTTGATTAACGGCGTAACGAGCGCTGCTAATATAAATTTACTATCGGATAACGGCATAATCATCAATGAAGTGGTGACGGCAACAGCTGGTTTAGTGATGAATGCGGATGCAGATGCTAATGCTGCCGGTGATCTGTTAATTGAAAATATTAATGCCGCTGTGTTAGCTGTGAACGCAGCGGATATCTCGGTTAACGCGGCAGCGGTTAACTTACTGGCCAGCAGTGGTGCTGTGCATGTGAGCAGTGAAGCCGGTTTGAATCTGCTGGCCAGGACTAATGTCAATATTGCTGGCGGCGACGGTGCAGGCTTTGATGCTTACTTATCTGCCAGCGGCAATATCAATATGGATATTACCGGCAATCTGTTACTGAACGGTGGAACCGGTTCGAACACGGCTGCATCGATTTTTGATGTCAGCGCGAGCCATAGCAATATTCTGAATATGGCGGTTGCGGGTAATGTCACACTTAATGGCGGGCCGGGAGTCAGCAGCGGTGCTTATATTTCCGCTGGTGAAGTCAATATGCTGGTTGGCGGTGATATGACACTGAGCGGAAGCCCGGCAAATTTTAGCCCGGCACAGGTGAGGGGGTTTGGTCTTGATATGTCATTGCATGTTGCCGGCAATTTAAGTTTTAGTGATGGCACAGGTAGTGCCTCATTAGCGCAAGTGATTTCAAATGATGGTCTGGGCTATTTGCAGCTGAGTTATCTGAGCTGTAGTGGTTGTGCAACGGGGCTGTTGTATTTAGACCAGCCGATCCCAAATGCCGCGACGAATGAAATCGTCAGTGCGCAAAATACTTCTGTGATCAGCACCGGGCCGGTGGTTTCATCCAGTGATGCGCTGCTGGCATTTTTAGAGGAGAGTCTCGCGGGGGCTGACTCAAATCAACAAGCCGGCACAATATTGACTACGACGGCTGAAGATGAAGCCGGCGCTCAGGACAAAGAGCCGCAGGCAAAAGTGCTGGTGTGCCGTTAATTGAGTCGTCATCGTTACCAGTAGGCGGGATTATGTGCTTCCACCCGTCTCTGGCATCAATACTCTTATCTGAATCCCTCTATTGAGTTAGAATAAACGCTTGCAAGCCTGTGTGGCCTTTGTTAAAAATGCGCCGGGTTGATTTTTATTGAGAAATCAATGCATTAGAATCATTATAATAAGATGTCATGATTTACTTTATTCTGTAGAGAGCGGTTAGTCAGACAGTATTCAGGCGATAACCTTTTTATTATTGTTATCGTATAACCGGCTTATAATTTTAGGGACCCCGGTCTTCATGGAGCGAGTTTTTAAAGAATGTATGAGGCTGCGTTATATTGGCATGATGCTGATAGCAGCCAGCCTGATATCATGCAACGCATTCGATTTTAATGGCGAAAATATATCGCCGGTCAGCAGTTCCCCCATTGTTTACGTTAAACGCCCTGTCCGGGCACTGGCTGAGCCGATTGACCCGGCAGGCTTTGCTGCGGGTGGTGATCTGTACTGGCGCGATGCGGCCTCGGCTTCTGCAGAAGAGATCAATTTAACCCGCACTCAAACCGCAGGTGGCGGTGATGTCAGCAGCCCCGAGGTGTCTTATGACGGCACAAAAGTTGTTTTCTCAATGCGCCGGCCGGCTGATAACAGCTGGAATATCTGGTTGCTGGATGTCAGTACAAAACAATTAATTCAGCTGACAACAGATGATGCTAGCGAGGTTTATCATGACTTACACCCGCATTTTCTGGCGGATGGCCGCATTGTTTTCGCATCGGACCGGCAATTAGCCAGCCGGGCACAATTAAGCGCTAATAGCACAGAAGCTTTTTCCTATCTGGATCCCAAAGGTCGTCATCCCGCCAGCTTGTTGCATGTGATGGAAGCTGATGGCAGTAATATGAAACAAATCTCGTTTCATGTTGGTCATGACCGTGATGTGAGCTTGCTGGCTAACGGCAAGCTCATGTTTAATCGCTGGGAAGTGACGGGCCAAAGGAATCATTTTCCGCTGATAACAATGAACCCTGACGGCAGCGGCATTCAAACATTGTATGGTGCCTATAGTAAGGGCAATAGTTTTCTTAGTCCGCGGCAACTGGAAAACGGCCACTTAATTGCTGTGCACGCGCCGGTTTCCGGTGCCCACGGTGGTGGTGCTTTAGTCGAAATAGATATCGAACAATATGGCGATCTGGAAGACAGAATCAGTTTTCCGGCAGCAAACGCTGCCGCACAAAAACAACTCTCGCTGAACCGCATCAATATTGAAGCCGGTGTCTCGGCTTATGGCCGTTTCCTGAGTCCTTATCCGCTAGCAGATGGCTCCAATAGAATTTTAGTGAGCTGGTCAGCCAGTAATAAAACTCAGATAAATGACCTGCAAAACGGCAGTCTGGTCATTACCGAAGGTCATCCGTCTTACGGGATCTATATCATGGACCTTGGCAGCAAAAGCATGACACCAATTGTGCCCGGGGCGCAGGGTGTGATGGCTTATGATGCGGTCTCGGTTGAGGCGCGTACGATACCTGCGCTGATTGCGGATGCTTTTTCCGGTATTGGCGGCACGCTCGATGCGACACTGGAAACAGCGGGCCAGGGTGCTGTGCATATACGCAGTGTGTACGATACCGATATGAACGGTTTACTGGGGCCTTCGATGCTGGTTGGCACGGAAGTGATTGCGCAGACACCTTCTGTAAATGGTGATGTCCGTCCGATGGTGGCCGATCTGGCGACAATAAAAAACCGTGTCAGTACACCGGTGGATAATCGTGTTGCCCGTTTTGTGCGGATCAGCAAAGCGGTGCCGGTGCCGCAGGGAGCCGGCCGGGATTTGCCCGGTGACGCATCTGGCGTGATGCAGCAAATCCTGGGTTATTCAGAAGTTGAAGCCGATGGCTCGGTCATGCTTAAAATACCGGCCGATACCCCGGTCGCGATCAGTGTGCTGGATGCGCAGGGCCGTGCCATTACTAATCACAACTCATGGTTGCAGGTGCGTCCCGGTGAAACGCTGCAGTGTGCTGGCTGCCATAGTCCCCGTCGTCGGGCGCCACTCAATGTCTCGCCGGTGGCGGGCAATCACCCGATCGTGCAACTGACAGCCCAGTCCGGTGAAACAATGGCAAAAACGCGGGCGAGAATTAATAGTCTTGCTGATTTAAATCCGGATATTGTTTATACCGATGATGTCTGGATAACTGATTTTGTTGCTGCTTCAACGGCAGCAGGTCAGACGCTTAGTCCGGCGGCGGCGATTGATATTAATTACAGCGCGTTAACAACCGCGCAACCAGTTGGCGGGGTAATTAATTTTGTTGAGCACATACAGCCAATTTTTGATGCTAACTGTGTCAGTTGTCATAATGGCACGGAGAGGCCGGATCTGAGAGCGCTTACAGACACTGACGGCGTGTTGTTATCGTATAAAAATTTAATCAAGGGCCCGGCCGACCTCGATCCTCTTAATCCTGTGCTTAATTTGAAAGAAGGCGCTTACCTGACGCAGCGTCAATTGCCGTATGTGATGACAGGCGGACCAAGAGACTCATCACGTAACAGTTATTTAACTGAAAAACTTTATAATACCGAATTACGTGCGCGCAGAGTCTTGTCCGGCAGTGATCACTCAGTTTACGTCAATGCATCTGAAATGCGTTTGCTGGTTGAATGGATGGATACCGGAGGCAATTATTACAACAGCCCGTTTGGTGCGGATGTTGTGAATATTGGTCAGCGTGATTTAGCGGAAGTGATCGGCGTGATTACCGCGCCGGATTTTGGCGAGTTCAAAAACAGCATTAAGCCCGTATTAGATAATCGCTGTGCCAGTTGCCATAAGGCGATCGGTAACAAAAGTGATTTTAATCAACGCACAGTGACCAGCACTCTCGTGAACCCGCTGCCTTCAGAGCATTATCCAGTGCGCTTTGTGCTAACCGGCGATGATGCCGGTGATTATCGCGCAGCGATGGCTTTTATAGAGGACCGTTCGGCAGCGGCACAGAACAGTCTGATTAGCCGGCCCTTATCAAATGGACTGACACCGCTGCACCCGCAAATATCTGACGGTGCCGCAGGCTTTATACCGGTGCTGCAAAAGACCGATGCGGATTATACATCCCTGGTTAACTGGATAACGCCATGATCAGGGTTTTGCTAAGTGTTATTTGTTTAATCATATCGCCGATGCTGCTGGCGCAAGAACACCTGGCGGTGGAAATCAGAGTGACTGAACCGTATCTGCAGCTGCATACCGGCCCGGCAAGTGAATACCGGATCGAACATATTCTGTTAACCGGTGAAAAAATACAGCTGGTGAAACAACATGCTGACTGGTTTTATTTCAGAAAAAATGAAAAAGTTTATGGCTGGGCTCAGCTGAAACAGTTACTGGATAATCGTGTTGACCGTTTTGGTATGAGCTTTGATGAGTTTTTAATAAATTACGAAGGTGAGCTTGAGTTTGACCTGATGTTTAAAAGCGGTTTTATGCAGGGTGACTTTTTACTGGGCTTTGAGCTCGGACATGCACTGAGTGAAGACAGCCGGATTGCGCTGAGTGTCCGTCAGGTACCGGGGAAAATTTCAGAAACTCGGATCACAACAGTCGATTATGAGTATTTTTTTAACAGACGATGGAAGCTGAGACCGTTTGTATCCATTGGTTACGGCGAATTAAGCAATACACCGTCGGCTCAGGTTGTAGCCGGCAGTAAGATGTCATCAGCGGTTAGTAAACTGGGCGTCGGTACGTACTTTGCAGAGTCGAAACGGGTTAAGTTTTTGGCGGCGTTGACAGTGTACTCAGCGGATAGCGCTGAATTTACTAATAAATTACAAGAGCTTAGCATCGGCCTGAAATATGAATTTTAAAGAGATGGTTATGAAAAAAATACTGTTAATTTTCCTCTGTGTATATTCAGTGTCAGCAGCAGCCTTTGATATCGTAAAGCCGGATACAGAGCAGGAGCTGATCAGGGATTCTGATATAGATAATGTCAGTAGAAATATTGGTGTCTACGGCGGACTGATAAATCATGAAAATTTTAACAGCAGTTTTATTACAGCACTGTATTTTAGTTACCCGTTTGATGAAGATGTTTTTGTGGAAGCAGAATATGGCATCAGTGTTATAAATGACACGGAATATAGGAATATTGGGCTGCCGCTGTTGTCGCAAGAGGAGCTTAGTGTTCAGTTTTATACAATACTCGTTGGCTATAACATTTTACCGGGAGAGGTATACTGGAGCCGGGAAAAAACCCTGGTCTCAAGATTTTATTTGATTGCCGGTGTCGGTGCTGTCAGTTTTGATGATGCTGACTATGTCAGTATTCAGTTTGGTGCCGGTATTAAAATGGAGCTGGATAAAAACAAAAGTATACGCTTTGAGGCGAGAAACAGGATGTACGATACCGATGTGCTGGGTACAGATAAGCTGACAAATAATATTGAGTTTCACCTGGGGGTTGACTGGGGTTTCTGATGTTAATGCGACTCAAAATAAAATATATTTTGCTGATTTTCGCTGTTTTTTTGCAGGCAGGTATTTGCCTGGCCAGTGAGAAGGAGCAGCGGGCAATAACCGATCAGAAAATAAAGCTTAACACGCTGATGGTTGTAAAAGATGCGGTGCAGTTAGTTGAGGATATTGCCTATCCTGAACAAAACAGGTTTAAACTTTATCTGACACATTCATCAGGCAAGTATTTTACAATTGAAAAACTGACCGTCATTGTTGACGGGATTGATAAAGTAACGCATCGTTATGATGAACTCAAGCAGAATGCTTTGTTGAGGGGAGGTAGCAGTCGTATTTACAGAACATCGGTGTCAGAGGGTGTGCACGAGCTGGTTGTTGTGTTTGATGGCACAGACAGGGATAAAAATATCATTAAAAATGCCAGAACATTTTTGCTTGATAAAAAAGCCGGTGAGATGATTGTTGTAGTCAGTGTGAAGGATAATGATCAGACTCTCAGGCCAGACTTTGAGTTCTCGGTAATCAAAGGGCAATAATGAAATTTAGTATCGTATTTTTTATGCTAATAAGTCTGGCTTTTGAGTCGGCAGCCACTGAAGAGGAAGTCTCGAAACTGTTGTTGTCAGAGATAATGTACTACCGTCTGCAGGATAATAACTTCGATGCCATCGGACGCTATATGAATGCTGAGGAAAAAAATCAGCTTTTGCTAAATAAAAACAACCGCGCTTATATCGCTTCAGTCTACCTGAATTATGATTTACACAGTCAGGTCAGCAGTATGCTGGAATATCTTATCCGTAATGAATCGGCTGCTGTCAGAGATATGTCATGGTATTACCTCGGCAAGTTACATTATGAAAGTAAACGGGTTAAGTCTGCGGTCAAATCTTTTTCAAAAATAACCGGTCAGCTAACAGCCACTGAGCAGGAAATGAAATATATCATGTATGGCGTGATGGCCATGAATGATAAACAATACGATGTGGCTGTCAGTGAACTGTTAAAAGCTTCAGCAACGTCACAGCTGTTTCCTTATGTTGAATACAATCTTGCGGTAGCGAGATTTAAGATCAGTAACAACCTGACAGTCTTCAGTAATGCCCTTACTGCACTGGCATTGAAATACGCCGGCAGCTCAGAGAATGATTATATATTCGCAGATCAGATACATACAACGCTGGGTTATGTGCTGTTGCAAAACAAGCAATATGAGCCGGCGAAACAGTCATTGCGAAAAGTAAGTCTGAATGCTCATCTGACAACACGTGCATTGCGGGGCATGATTTACGCGTCTGCTGAGTTAAAGCAATATGATCTGGCGCTGAACCTGTCTTTACAGTTAATGAAAATGACGGTCGGTAATGAATCAGTGCATTTTTCTTATATCGTGATTCCTTACTTGCTACAAAAACTCAGCAACAAAGACAAAGCTGTTGCCTTTTACCAGCACGCAGTGGATTATTTCAGCCAGCTGAGGATTGATCTAAAGCAGACAATAACAAGAGTGAACAAAGGTGAGTTCGATGCTTATTTACTCGATCTTGAAAAAATACTGACAGCTGAAGAGTGGCTTGATAATGCTGATATGGCACGACTGTTCAGGTTTGTCTCGACGCTGGATGAATGGCGTGATGCGGTTTATAAATATCGTGAAATGAAATATCTTGAACAGCGACTGGATGAAAGTTTTTACGAACTGGTTGCGATTGAACCAAATGTGCAAAAAAATTATCAGATCGTTTATAAAGAATCATTCAGGAAAATAGCGGGCAGTAAAAAGCAGGTTGCAGAATCAATAGCATGGCATCAGCGTTTTGCACGGGGCTTTATTACAACTGTGCTGGATAATCAGTATGACGATGTCACGGACTATTTAGCACAGGCACGTTTTGCGCTGGCACAGTTCTATGACCTCGAAGAGCAAAAAAGGCAAACAACAGAAACGACGTGGCTAAGAGCGGCGGATGATAAAGCGGCGATGAAGCCCGCGGCTGACAAAACAGATGACAGGGACCGTCCATGACAATGGCGTTGACAAACCAAGGGCTTGTGTATCTGCTGCTAGTATTATTTTCTGTCCCACTAATGGCGGCTGATAAACCACTGATTGCTGATATAGAAAAGACTGAGGATCGCAGTTATTTAGAGGCTATAAAGGGCAGAGCTAATAGCGGCAATGCAGTGTTTGAGTACCGTAAATACTTGCAGATCTCAAAAAAAGGCTCTAAGCAACGCAGACAGGTGCTGCTAAGGCTTGCAGAAATTGAGCTTGAGTTAAGCGAGAAATTACTGGCAGAAGACATAAAGAGCGCTGATCCGAATGAGGCCGAGATGAAGCAGACCATTGCATCGTCTATCAGTTTGTTTGAAACAGCACTGAGTGAATACAGCGATGAAAGCGATAATGACAGGGTGTTGTATCAACTGGCAAGGGCCTATGAAATAAACGCACGCCCTGATCAGGTCAGCAATACGCTGATGCGCTTAATCAGTTTGTATCCATCTTCTGCTTATTATATTGAATCGCAGTTCAGGCTGGCAGAGGCGTACTTTATTAACCGGCAGTATTCGCAGTCATACAATGCATACACCGGTGTATTAAGCAGACAGTCTGAATTTTATGATAATGCACAATATAAACGTGGCTGGTCATCATTCAAACTCAGTAAATATGATGCGGCCTTAAAAGATTTTATTGCCTTACTTGATAGCCATGATTTTAGTAAAGAGAAGAGCTTGTCACGGATTGAGAAAGAACTTTATGAAGACAGCATACGTGTTATCAGTCTGAGTTTTGCATATTTGCAGGGTATTGATACAGTAAAACGCTTTTTTGCTAAAAGGAGATCAGCGTCCTATATCAAAGACATTTACTATGGTCTGGGCAATCATTACCTTAAACAAAAACGTTATGCTGATACCGCAGGCAGTTATATGGCGTTTGTACAGGAGTATAAACATTCCAGCTATGCACCTCAGCTAGCACTTGAAACAATCGAAGTCTGGCAGAAAAGCCGGTTCCAGGGAGAAGTGCTGAAAGCAAGAGATTATTTCTCACGCACATTTGCTTTAAATTCTGATTTCTGGACGGTTAATAAAAAAGAAGATTTCCCTGAGGTAATAATCCAGCTGAAAAATAATATCAGCCTGCTGGCGCAGTATCATCATAGCATCGGCCAGAAAAAGAATTCAGTAGCAGAGAAGAAAAAGGCGGTGTACTGGTATGATCAGTACATCCGTTCGTTCTCAAATGACAAAGCAACGCCTCATTTACACTTTTTGTATGCAGAGTTGCTGGCTGAGTTAAGGCAGGAAGAAAAAGCATTTTATGCCTATGAAGCAGCGGCCTACCAGTATGCAAAGAGTAAAGAGAGTACAGAGTCCGCGTACGCAGCAGTGATGCTTGCAACGGTATTAGCGGGTCAGAAAAACCAGTCGCTCGCTGGCAAAAAAAAATGGCAGGCTGCAGTTGTCAGCTCAACCCTGAAGTTTTCAAAATCCTATCCAAACGACAGCCGGCTGAAAAATATTCTGTTACGGCTTGCAGAGATTCAGTATGAACAGGGACGTATGCTTGAAGCAATTGAGATGGCTGAAAAGGTCATTCCACAGTCAACAAAAGAACAAAAAATCAAAGCCCTGCTTATTTTAGCACACGCACAGTTTGAACTTGAGCTGTACGCAGAAGCCGAGAAGAGTTATAGCAATCTGCTGACTCTGAGCGGTAAGCAGCATGCGAAATATAAAAAAATACGTGAGCGTGTTGCTGTATCCATTTATAAAGAGGCTGAGCTGGCTCTTAAATCCGGTCAGAGTGCACTGGCTGTTGTGACTTTTCTGCGCTTAAAAAAAGCGGTGCCGGAGTCTGCACATATTGCGACAGCAGAATATGATGCGGCCGCCGAATTAATGAAAAACAAAAAATGGAAGCAGGCGTTGCCGGTATTGCTTCGTTTTAGAAAAATGCATCCCGGACATAAATTACAAAATGATGTGACCACAAAGCTGGCTATTATATACACAGAAACTCAGCAGTTTACGAAAGCTGCTGCAGAATACGGGAAAATAGCAGGCTTTATTAAAGGGCCAGAAAAACGCAGGGTCGCTTATTATCAGGTGGCCGCTTTGTACCAGCAGGGCGGTGACAGCGTGCGAGCACTGAATGCTTATCAGTCTTATATTAAAAAATACCCTCAACCATTTGATATAGCGATGGAAACACGGCATAAAATCAGTGATCTCTATGGCGCTGCCAAGAACAGCAAGGCACAGGACCTGTGGCGTAAGAACATTATAGAGACCGATCGTAATGCGGGAAAAAACAGAACGGATCGCTCACGTTATCTCGCCGCTGCTGCATCTGTCAGGCTGGCCGACAAACTATACCGGGATTTTGCAGGGCTGAAGCTGAAAGCGCCTTTCAAGAAAAACCTGCAAAGAAAAAAAATAAAAATGAAAGGCGCTGTTAACGCTTTTGCAAATGCCACAAAATACAAAGTCGCAGAGGTAACGACAGAAGCGATCTATAAGATCGGACAGATATACTACGGCTTCAGTAAGGATCTGATGCAGTCAGAGCGACCGGCGAAATTAACAGCAGAAGAAAAAGAGCAGTATGATATTTTGCTTGAGGAGCAGGCCTTTCCTTTTGAAGAGAAAGCCATCGAATTTCATAACGCAAATCTGAACCGGGCAAAAGATCATGTATATGATGACTGGGTGATAAAAAGTGTTGCCAGGTTGGGCGAGTTGTTTCCGCTCCGCTACAAACGAACAGAAAAATTGGAGGCAGTGATTAATGTGCCGTGAGTGGAGTGCTGTGTTAATCTTGCTGCTGCTTACTGCCTGTGCGCAGCAGCCCCATAAGGAAGCTGAAGATGCTGCCAAGCCTGTCATTAAATTATCAGAGGATGACAGCATAAAATACAATAAGGCCTTGTCGGATATAAAACGCAAGCGTTACAAGCAGGCCGATGCTGTGCTTGATAAACTAATTGCCAGTTATCCGGATGCCGCCGGACCTCTGGCAAATAAGGCGGTTATATTCTCAAATAAGATGGAACTAGTTAAAGCCGAGCAATACTTTTTAAAAGCACTGGAAAAGAATGATAAATTAGCACAGGTCAGGAACAACCTTGCGGTTGTTTACCGCAAAAAAGGCGAGTTTGGCCGGGCAAAAGAAATGCTTGAGGCTGCTATAGTCAGCAACCCCTATTATGCAAATGCTTACTATAACCTTGCTATTCTTTATGAGTTATACCTTCAGCAGCCAGAAAAAGCACTGGAGAATTACCAGTTATATCTGGATCTTACAAAGGCTGGAGATAAGCAGGTTACAAAATGGATCTCAATGTTACAGCGACAAATCAAGGCAGGGAGAAAGTAATGCTAAAGCATGTTTTATTAATCGTTTTACTGCTGCCCTCACTGTCTCTGGCGGAGCAGAAGATTAAACTTCGTTCCAGTACCATTACCGGTAACAGTGAGCTGCCAAAGATTTTATATGTAGTACCGTGGAAAAAAGTAGCAGCGACAGAGATAAGTTATAATTTAATCGTGCATGGAATTAACGATGATGTATTGAAACCGGTCGATCCGGAAGAGTTTCAGCGTCAGGTAAAAAATTATGCCGAATTAACCAGGCAGCAGGAAAAATAACTGAGCGCTGGTAAAATGTTTTCAGGAATCTGATCAGGAGTCATTATGGAATCTTTAAAATCAATCATTGTTTTTTTTCAAACCGGTGGTGTGTTTATGTACCCGATATTGTTTGTGCTGGCGCTGGGTGTGGCCATTGCACTGGAAAGGTATATTGTTATTTCAAAATCCCAGCTCTCAATGCGGCGCACTTGGGGGCGCCTGCTGCCGTTGCTGGAAACGCATGATTATAATGCTGCAATGTCGCTGATGAGCCGCTCAAAAACTCAGCTGAGTATCGTACTCACTTACGGATTTAACCGCATGCCTTCGGCGCAAAGAAGAGAAGACATTGAAGCGGCTATGGAAGAAGGAATGATGGAGGTAATGCCACCTCTGGAAGCAAGAACGCATTACCTTGCTACCTTTGCAAATATTGCAACATTGCTCGGTCTGTTAGGGACGATCATCGGTTTAATACAGGCCTTTACAGCAGTTGCAAATGCTGATCCTGCAGAGAAGGCGGATCTTTTGTCGGCAAGTATTTCAGTTGCCATGAACACTACTGCATTCGGTCTTGTTGTTGCCATCCCGTTGCTATTAATGCATACCGTTATTCAGACAAAAACCAGCAAGCTGGTGGACAATCTCGAAATGGCAGCCGTTAAATGTTTAAACATCATGGCGACAAAGAAAAAGCCAGCTGCATAACCGCAGGTGATAACTTTTTCGGAATAAACAGGACTGTTTAAATGCGTATAAGAAGAAGATATATAAAAGATGATGAGGAAATGAATATAACCGCCTTCATGAATCTGATGGTTATACTGGTGCCGTTTCTTCTGATCACTGCCGTGTTTTCAAAAATTGCGATACTTGAGCTGAATATACCAAAAGGTGACAGCGCTGCCGGCAGTAAAAAGCCTGAACTGCAGCTGCAAATTGTACTCAGAGAAAACCTGATTGATGTACGGGACGGATCTGTTGGTTTAATAAAACGTTTTGCTGTTGAAGGGCAGGAAACAAAATGGAAGGCGCTATCTGATCTGCTGGTACAGTTAAAAAATAAGTTTCCTGATAAAGAAAACGTCAGCATATTACTTGAGCCAGAGGTCCCCTATCAGCTGATGGTCAAGGTTATGGACCGGGTAAAAACTGCCAATATTATTCAGCCAGGTATGACGGTTGAGACAATAGATCTGTTTCCGCTGATCAGTATCGGTGATGCACCTGTGCAGCCGGCAAAAGCGGATGATGAACGGGGGGTAAAATGAGCCTGAAAATGTCCAAGCGCGCGAAACGTATGGAGCGCCATCATAAGCGAAATAAAAGACCGGGCTTAAACCTTGTTTCGTTAATGGATATCTTTACGATTCTTGTCTTCTTTTTGCTGGTTAACTCATCCAGTACCCAGCAACTGCCCAGTTCCAAAGATATTCAGCTGCCAAAATCAGTGGCTCAGGTGTTGCCGAAAGAAACGCTGGTGATAGCGGTTAGTAACAATGACTTACTGGTTGCCGGCCGGCGCATCACCAGGCTGAAAGATTTTATCAACTCTGAAGAAACGATTATCGCATCACTGGAACAAGAGCTGATATTTCAGTTCGGACAATCAAGATCGAAGAAAAGTAAAGATGGTCAGCGAGAAATCACCATCATGGGTGACAGGGATATTCCGTATAAAGCGCTGAAAAAGATCATGGCAACCTGTACCAAAACAAATTACTCGCGTATATCGCTGGCGGTATTGCAGATCGCCAAGTCAAAGGGATGAGAGCGAGAATAATATGAACAAGTTAAAGGGTTTGTTTTAATGTTGCACGCGAGCTATGAAAGTTACTCACTGCACTGGATGCAGCGAAATGATGATGATGTTTTCTTCAGAAAAGTCTATCGGATTATACTTGCCGTATTTATTATCCTCGGGCTTCTTGTTGCCGCGATTGATATACCAAAGCCTGAACGAAAAGCGCGTGAGCCACTGCCACCAAGTCTGGTTAAATTTTTACAGGAAAAGAAAAAAGCCGCACCGGCTAAACCCATCCCTAAAGCACCGCCAGTAGTAAAGCCGAAAGCTAAACCTGTACCCAGGGCTATCGTCAGGCCGAAATCTGAACCTGAAAAACCTCTGACATCCAGCCAGACAAAAGCCCGGGAAAAAGTCAAAAATTCCGGCCTGCTGGCATTATCTAATGAGTTATCGGAGCTGATGGATACCCCGGACGTGAGCGCGCTGGTCAACAGCAGGGTGTCAACACGGGGTAAAGAGGCGGCTAAAAATGATCTGTCATTACTCACCGCGAATGCAACACGGGGTACCGGCGGTGTTAATACCAAAGGGCTGGACCGGCGTATCAGTACAACCGCTATTGGTAACAGAGCAATCACCCGGGTGCAGAGTTCGGCTGCTAATAAAGCTGTCACGACAGAGCGGTCAGCTAAAGGCAAAAAAGCGGCGCGTAGTGAAGATGAAATAACCGTTATCATGGACAAGAATAAGGGCTCAATTTACGCGGTCTATAATCGCGAGTTAAGGCGTAATCCTGATCTGCAGGGTAGGATAGTGCTGGAAATTACCATTGCACCATCCGGTAAGGTAACAAAGGTCAAGGTTATATCCAGTGAGTTAAAAGATAAAAAGCTGGAAAGCAAGCTGGTATCGCGGATTAAATTATTTAATTTTGGGGCAAAGAAAGTCGATACGGTAACAGTGACCTATCCGCTTGAGTTCTTTCCGTCTTGATTTTTTAATGTCGATTAGAAGACAAAGTAAATGAAGTCGAGCCTGGCCTGTGAATATGCCAGAATGATGAGTATTGTAGCGGTAGTATATGACACTTGTCTGGTGGTTGAGAATGACAAGAATTTATCATCCACAAGAAGATTCCCTACTTTCTTATTAAATAAAACAAAAAGTATAATAAGTGAACTTAATGCGGAAGGTATTGGATCCGTAAATGTATAGGGCGGGAGCAGGAGCTGTTTAAAGTATAGCATCGCATCAGGGAAGCTTTGTGCGCGGAAAAAAACCCATAACAGACAGACGCCATGAAAGACCAGTAGCTTTTTTATCAGGTCAATAAAAAATGATCGTCTCAGCATGAAGTTTTCACGTCTTGCGAAGATTCGTTCCGTTGCTAACCAGATACCATGAAGAAAACCCCATATTATAAAATTCCAGCTTGCACCATGCCAGAAGCCACCCAGAGTCATCGTTATAATTAAATTACGTTGTGTATTTTTTCGGTTGCCCCCCAGCGGAATGTACAGGTAATCACGTAACCAGGTTGACAGGGTGATGTGCCATCTTCGCCAGAACTCACGTAATGATAATGAGCTATAAGGCGAGTCAAAGTTAATGGGTAGTTTTATTCCGAGCATGAGTGCGGAGCCTAAAGCAATAGTCGAGTAGCCCCAGAAGTCACATAAAATTTGAATGGCAAAAGCATAGATTGTTGCCCATGCAGTGTGTGTTTGTAAACTCGCAATATTTGAAAAGCCATAATCAACAAACTGCGCAGAGGTGTCTGCAACAGTGACTTTAAGCATTAAACCGGTAATAAAAAAGAAAAAACCTAGCTGCATATTTCTGGCTGAAAAGGATAGCTTCTTTTTCAGTTGAGGCATGAACTCGTGAGACCGGACAATCGGGCCGGCAATTAATTGCCCGTAAAAACTGACAAAGACGGTGAATATCAGAAAGTTCTTTTCGGCATGTATTTTTTTCTGATAAACATCCACCAGATAAGCAACAATCTGGAATGTGAAAAATGATATACCTAATGGCAGCCACTGAGGTGTATCCGGCAGTTCAAGGTTGATATTTATAAATGCCAGTAAATCGACAAAAGACTGGGCTAAAAAACTGATGTATTTGTAATAGGCTAATACAAGAAAATTGGTAATAACAGCGAAGCTTAGCCACTTTTTACAGCGCTGGTGATCAATTTTAAGTGCCATGAAGTAATTGAAAATAATTGATGCCGCAATGATCAGCAGTCCGGGCCAGTAGAACCAGCCATAGAATATAACTGAAGCCAGCCCTACGAAAAAAAGTCGTAACGATTGACTGGAGCTGGCCCAGTATGCTGCAAGAACTAATAAGTGTAGAAGTACAAATGTAACGCTGTTAAAAAGCACGAATCAGATCTCTTGTTTTGTTAATAGTGGATTTAATATGTCGGTGCTTATTTTTTTGGACCAGACGGTTCTGCCTATTTTATTAAGGTGCCCGTTATCCGACTTATAAAAGAATGCCGGGCGCAAAGGAACACAGGAATGCAGCAGGAGTGGCGACTGAGTTAGGTTTGCAACTTGCTGATAAATAGCTCTGTGTTTGTTGTCGCATTCCTCAATCAGTACTGACCCTGTTACCGGCGGGACAAATAAAAACAGTTTAACATTTTTGATTTTGGCTTTTTTTGCAATGTTAAGATAAATCTCAGCATACTTCTGAGCTGGCTGCTTTAAAGGGCTGCTGAATTGTGCCGGCTCTTTGGGGTAGAGAATGCTTGACTGCCATGCAGCTCTGTCATCATCTGTTAGTTCAATATGACTATCTGCATACCATTGCCTGATATTGGAGCGGCGAAAAACTTCAGTGCCATCACTGCTGTTTGCCATGAATAATAAGGGGGATCTGAGTATGCTGTCTATGCGAAAGCTCTTTCTGTAGCGAACAGTATAGAGGTATTCTGAGAGCTTTTTTTGCAGAAAATCTTCAGTGTCAGTTGCCGGGAGTGCTGAATAAAATGAAGGGGTCCAGTTATTGTCTTTTAGCTGTGGGCCTGATACTTCGACAGCGAGTATTTTTAAGCCGGGTTTATCAAGAGATTTATCTGCAAAGTATGCAAGACGGTCCAGGCTGGATCCTGCCGAGCCTCCGTTGAAAACATTAATGCTTTGCAGGTTCGGGTTAAGTGAGCCAAGTGTGTGGGTGATAACGTCTGGCTCTATGCCATCCTGAGTACGCGATGAGCCGATGAAAACGATGTCTGTTTGTTTTCTTAGAACAAACATCTGGAGCTTAACCAGAGCTTTTTCCTGTAACGCAAACACAGAGTCTTCATTGAAGCGAATAGTTGTTTCAATGAGGAAGAAGATGAGAATCAATATTAAAAAATATAATGCTGCTTTGTTTTTTAACTTGCGAGCCAGTATTAATTGTATAGAAGCTTTCATAGTGCCTATATCTGGATTGTAAAGCAGGCACTACACCAACTATATTGTGAATTTCAGGTGAGTCTGGATAAGCATGTTTATGCTGATAAATGCCGCTTGCCATATTAGCAGACAGAACTGTTATAAACAATTCTGTCAACCCAGTAATATGCCTAATATAGGCACTTATTATGGAATCCATGGCTACTTTGGTTTATAGTTGCGCCCTCAATACTTTAGGTATCTGGAGAGAACCGGCAAACTACATGATTTGACGGTCACCGAAGGCGCAACTCGCTCGGAAACGCTCAGGTAAAAGGACAGATAATCTATATGTTGGCTCTGGAGAGCGGTAGTCTCTGAACTACCCACCGAAGGGGAAAGTTAGCTATGACGCTAGCTGTATCTCTCAGGTATCCCGGACAGAGGGGCGGTACTCATTTACCTTTAATAAATGCGGAGTATCGCTATGAGCCAGCAAACTATTCTATTTGACAAACATGTGCAGTACGGCGCGAAGATCGTTGATTTCGCTGGCTGGCAGATGCCTATTAATTACGGTTCCCAGATGGAAGAACACAAACAGGTGCGCACTGACGCCGGTATGTTTGATGTCTCTCACATGGTGGTGCTGGACCTGGAAGGCGACAAAGTCGTTGATTTCCTTAAATATTTACTTGCAAACGACGTATCAAAAGTTACTTCAGCATCCGGTAAGGCCTTATACAGCTGCATGCTGAATGAGCGTGGTGGTGTGATTGACGATTTAATCGTCTATTATCAAAATGACCAGTGGTTTCGTATGGTTGTAAATGCCGCGACCCGTGAAAAAGACATTGCCTGGATCAGCAAGCAGGCTGAGACTTATGCTGTCACGGTTAAAGAAGGCACAACACTGGCAATGATCGCCGTGCAGGGCCCGAATGCGATTGAAAAAGCCCTGTCGGTGATGTCCGATGAGTGCAAACAGGTCGCAGGTGAGCTCAAGCGTTTTGTCGGTCAGCCTTGTGGCGAGTGGTTTATCGGCCGTACCGGTTATACCGGTGAAGATGGTTTTGAAATCATGCTGCCGGAAACCGAAGCCGCTGCATTCTGGGATAAACTGGCCGCAGCCGGTGTTAAACCGATTGGTCTGGGTGCACGTGATACCCTGCGTTTAGAAGCCGGCATGAATTTATACGGCACCGATATGGATGAAAATATTTCGCCATTGCAGGCCGGTTTAGGCTGGACCATTGCCATGGCTGATGATCGCGACTTTATCGGTCGTGAGGCCTTAGCGGCAGAAAAAGCAGCCGGCCCGGTAATGAAGCTGGTTGGCCTGGTGTTACAGGGTAAAGGCGTATTACGCGGTCATCAGAAAATTGTCGCTGACGGTATTGGCGAAGGTGAAATTACCAGCGGTACATTTTCACCGAGCATGGGCGTAGCCATTGCGATGGCGCGTGTGCCGGTTCAGGTGAGTGATAGGGTGCAGGTTGATATGCGCGGTAAACTGATTGACGCGAAAGTGGTAAAATTACCCTTTGTACGTGAAGGCAAAATTTGCGTAGAAGCATAAACTTAAATTAAGACAATATTAGTAAACATTACAAATTTACAATTCAAAGGCAGGTTAACAATGAGCAATATCCCTGAAGAGCTAAAATACACGGCTTCACACGAATGGGTGAAGATGAATGATGACGGTACTGTATCAGTGGGTCTGACCGAACACGCACAGGAATTACTGGGTGACATCGTGTTTGTTGAAACGCCGGAAATTGAAACAGAGTTTGCAGCAGAAGAAGCCTGCTGTGTGGTTGAATCTGTAAAAGCGGCATCTGATGTGTATATGCCAATCAGTGGTGAAATTGTTGATACAAATGGCGAGCTGACAGAAAGACCGGAAATCATTAACAGTTCACCATACGATGATGGCTGGATATTCAAAATTAAACCGTCTAATGAAGATGAGCTTGAAGGTTTGATGGATGCTCAGAGTTATGAAGATTCACTCGAAGACTAATTGACTGAGTCAGCTAGCGAGCGATAGCTTCGTTGTGATGTTAATTTGTGTGCTCGCGTATCCATGTTGTATTTTATGGGTACGCTCCGTGTTCAGATTATCCTCGCGCCTTGCTCTCATCTCACTATCTAACTCATTCAACCTGAATTTTTTGATGATGTCGCTGTTGATTTGAATCAGGGCGACATCTGTATTTCTACTGCAAGGTTCGTGAAATGCCTTTTATTCCCCATACAGAAAATGAAATCAACGCAATGCTGGAAAGCATTGGTGTTAAACAAATCGATGATTTATTTGGTGAAGTGCCAAAAGAATTACGTGCCGGTGAGTTAACAAAAATCCCGCACGGATTAAGTGAAATGCAGATGACTCAGTTAATGACTGAGCGCGGTGCACAAGACGGTCGTCCGGTTTGTTTTATTGGTGCCGGTGCTTATGATCATTATGTACCTGCTGCTGTCTGGCAAATCACCACCCGTGGTGAGTTCTATACAGCCTACACTCCGTATCAGGCAGAAGCATCACAGGGAACCTTGCAGCTGATTTATGAATTCCAGTCGATGATGACCACCTTAACCGGCATGGATGTTTCCAATGCATCGGTTTACGACGGTGCCTCTTCACTGGCGGAAGCGATACTGATGTCAGTACGAGCAAACCGTAAATCAAAGAGCAAACGTATTTTAGTACCGCGCAATGTTAACCCGACTTACCGCTCTGCAACGCACACACTGGTCAACGGGCAGAATATTGAACTGATTGATGTACCTTACGATGCGGATACCGGTTGCATTAACCTGGATGCATTAAAAGCCTTTGAAGGCGAAGACTTTGCCGCGGTTGTTATTCAGCAGCCAAACTTCTTTGGCTCGTTAGAGGATGTTGATGCGATTACCGACTGGGCACATGCCAATAATGCCTTAGTGATTGGCATTGTTAATCCGCTGGCAATGAGTATTTTAAAACCGGCCGGTCAGTGGGGTGAAGCCGGTGCAGACATTGCCTGCGGTGATGGTCAGCCACTGGGCGCACCCTTGTCATCGGGCGGGCCGTACTACGGTATCATGACCTGTAAAAAAGCACTGGTTCGTCAGATGCCGGGCCGGATTGTTGGCCGCACCGTTGATGAAGACGGCAAAGAAGGTTTTGTACTAACCCTGCAGGCGCGTGAACAGCATATCCGCCGTTCAAAAGCGACCTCAAACATCTGTACTAATCAGGGCTTAGTGGTAACGGCTTCAACCATCCATATGTCTATTCTGGGTGCAGCCGGGCTGGAAAATGCCGCCTCACAAAGCCACTTAAATACCGCCTCTCTGGTTGAGAAAGTTTGTGCGATTGAGGGCGTTGAAAAAGTATTTAACTCAGCCTCATTCCATGAAACAGTCATCAAACTGAATAAACCGGCGAAAGCGGTACTGGATGCCATGACCAACGAAAACATTATCGGTGGTTTTGATTTAGCAGACAACTATCCCGAATTGGGCGATGCCATTCTGGTTTGTGCAACAGAGCAGCGCACTGAAAAACAAATTGATCAATACGTCGGTGCACTGACTAAAGCACTGAGTGAGGTTTAAGACTATGTTGATATTTGAACACTCAAAAAGAGGTTTACACAAAAGAGATACGGCTGAGCTTAAAGGTATTCCTGCGAATATGCGCCGTGCTGAACCTGCAAAGTTACCGGAAGTGTCAGAACTGCAGGCCGTGCGTCATTTTACCAGACTGTCGACACGCAATTTCTCAATCGATACGCATTTTTATCCGCTGGGTTCATGCACAATGAAGTACAACCCGCGGGTAGCTAACAGCATTGCGTTAATGCCGGAATTTGCAGGTCGCCATCCGCTGGCACCGGAAAAATTCAGTCAGGGCTTCCTTGGTTGCATGTATGAGCTGCAGGAAATGTTATGTGAAGTCACCGGCATGAAAGGTTTTTCACTGGCACCGATGGCGGGCGCACAGGGTGAGTTTGCCGGTATCGCGATGATCCGCGCATACCATGATGCTAACGGCGATCATGAGCGCCGTGAAATTTTAGTACCGGACGCAGCGCACGGCACCAACCCGGCAACGGCAACCATGTGTGGTTACACGGTAAAAGAAATTCCAACACTGGCCAATGGTGATGTGAATCTTGAAGCGCTTGAAGCAGCGATTGGTCCACAAACAGCCGGTTTGATGTTAACTAATCCGTCAACACTGGGTGTGTTTGAACGTCAGATTCAGAAAATTGCAAAAATGATTCACCAAGCCGGTGGCCTGTTGTATTACGACGGTGCAAACTTAAATGCCATCCTCGGAAAAATTCGTCCGGGAGATATGGGCTTTGATGTTATCCACTCAAACCTGCATAAAACTTTCGCCACACCACACGGTGGCGGTGGCCCCGGTTCTGGCGCGATCGGTGTTTCGGCACGTCTGATTCCGTTTATGCCGATTGCCGGTGTGATTAAGGATGAGGGCCAGGGTAAGGAACTGTATCGCTGGGCAAATAAAACCGACTACCCGCAAAGCATCGGTCATTTATCAGCCTTCTTCGGTAACCCGGGAGTACTGATTCGTGCTTATGTTTATATGCGCTTATTAGGCCGTGATGGCATGTCACGCGTATCTGAGTTCTCAACCCTGAATGCTAACTACATGATGGCAGAAATGAAAAAGGCCGGCTTCCAGGCCGCGATCCCGGATCGTTTTGCCAGCCATGAATTTATCATTACACTGAAAAAACAGGCGAAGGAATTACACGTCACTGCGATGGACTTTGCCAAGCGTCTGCTTGATTTAGGCTATCACGCACCGACAACTTATTTCCCGCTGTTAGTGCCGGAATGTTTACTCATCGAGCCGACTGAAACAGAATCGAAAGAAGACCTGGATGGCTTTATTAAAGCCATGGTACAGATTCAGCAGGAAGCTGAAAACAATCCCGAAATTGTGACCACAGCTCCTCACACCATGCCGGTTAAACGACTGGATGAAGTACGGGCGGCCAAACAGTTAGATTTAAGCTGGACCGTTACTCAAGCTAGCTGATTCAGATTTTCCGCGCCAGCGGCGTTATAAAACGATCTTAAAGTGCTCATTTACTATATGTAAACTCCGCTTTTAAGATCGTTTTATGCCTTGCTGGCACAAAAAATCTGAACCAGTATTTAGATAGGAGTAGGTCTTTTGTTTCGACTTTAGACTTACGACTATTGACTGATGACTATCGCTTCAGAATGTCATACTATCTAATTCAATCTCAAACTACATAGAATAAAAAATGGCATACAGCGGCAATAAAGGTTTAAAACGTCTGATACTGGCAACCGGTTATTCCTGGCAGGGTTTTAAAGCCGGCTGGAAACATGAAGAAGCGTTCAGACAGGAAGTTGTGCTTGCCATTATTCTTATCCCTCTCGCGTTATTTCTCAACGCAGGTTCAGTTCAAACCGCGCTGATGATCGGCAGTGTTATTCTGGTGTTAATCGTTGAAATTTTAAATTCGGCTGTCGAAGCTGTGGTTGATCTGGTGACTACAGAAAAGCACGAACTGGCAGGCCGCGCTAAAGACATGGGTTCAACGGCTGTGATGCTCGCGTTGATCAATGTCGCAGTGGTCTGGGCTGTTATTCTGTATGCTTTATATTTCAAGTAATAAATAGCTTGCTCATTAAATAACGTAAAAAAAAGGAGTGATTTATGTTTAAAAAAACATTGTTTGTTTTGTTGCTCGTTTCAACGACTGTCCAGGCCAGAGAACTTGCGGGTATAACAGTTGAAGAGCAAATTAAACTGGGTGCATCAGAATTAACACTCAATGGTGCCGGCGTCCGCACTAAATTTGTCTTTGATGTTTATGTCGCCGCTTTTTATACGCAATCAGCCGTCAAAGCTGTGTCTGCTCTGAATATGCAGCAGCCTATGCGCATGGCCATGCACTTTGTTTATGATGAGGTCAGTAAAGAAAAGCTGGTGGATGCGTGGAATAATGGGTTTGATGATAACCTGTCATCAGATCAGTATGCAGTGCTTAAAAATAAAATAAAACAGTTTAATGCTTTGTTTGAAACCGTGCATAAAGGTGATGTGATATGGCTGGATTACACTCCTGAGAAAGGCACAGCGGTTAGCATTAATAAAAATGAGAAAGGCGTTGTAGACGGCGCTGATTTTTATAAAGCTTTACTGTTAATCTGGCTGGGTGAGGATCCTGCCGGAGAGAGGTTAAAAAAATCTTTACTGGGAAAAGCAAATAGTGAAGATGAATGAGTGACTGGTTTGTAGTGACTGAAAGTTTTGGTTTATGGTCATTGTTTTTCAGTGCCTTTTTGTCCTCAACACTGTTACCAGGCTCATCAGAAGCACTTCTGGCGGCTTACCTTTCGCAGGGGTTTGAACCTTACTCATTACTAGCCGTAGCAACTGTTGGTAATACAATCGGCGGTTTAACATCATGGTGGATTGGATACTGGTTAATAAAAAAATACCCGCATTCAGTTCCCGAGCGAATTAGTCCGCGGGCAATTGAAAGAATTCGACACTGGGGCTGGCCGGTATTGCTTTTATCATGGCTGCCACTGGTTGGTGACCCGTTGTGTGTGGCAGCAGGCTGGCTTCGCATTAATGTCTACTGGAGTCTGCTGGCAATTGCTACAGGTAAACTGATTCGTTATGGCGTGATTGTCTGCTTGTTCAATTAATCCAGAATTTAAAACGGAGCGATTGCTACGCCTCTGTGTTCAAACATGACCTGAAAACAGACTTTTATATCTTAGTTTTATTTTATGGCAGTGATAAAAAAGCCGGCAAAGCTGCCGGCTTTTTTGAATAGCATAGCAAAATATAATTTATTTGCTGTTGCTTATTTCGTTTCTTCAGCTGGTACAGCTTCTGATGCGGTGGCATCTTCAGTTGGTACCGCTTCTGTAGTGACAGCTTCTGCAGCTGAGTCTTCAGCTTCCGGTGTAGTTGTGTTTTCAACTGATCCTGCAGTGTTTTCCATAACCGCATCTTTTGTTGCTTCGGTTATATCAGTAGCCTGAGCCGGTGCCTCAGTTGTAGTCTGGTCGTTAGACTTGTCACAAGCACTGAGTAAAACAGCAGAAAGCATTGTTAAAATTAATGTAATTTTTTTCATCTAATTAGCCCGTTTAAAATTATTGTTTTATGTTTGATTTACTGATCGGTGAAGATCAATAAGCGGGCGCATTGTATGTGTATAACTGTGTTATTAATGATCCAACAGGACGTCTGGTATGAGTTAGTATGCCATCCGGTATGATATGGAGAATATCGCACCATGAAATTATCTTACATTAGTCAAATTGTATTATGTTTTTTCATGCTTGCTTTTCATGTATACACGACTGGCATTTGACAGTGCCAGTAATTGAGGCTTGATAATCTCATCTGCTATGTCTCGTCTGCTCGCACTAAGGTAGCTGTTGATATTGTTAGAGACAGAACTTTCACAAGAGTCACTGGTGTGTGATGTATCCATTTTTTTCCAGCACTGCTCAAGCGAAAGTTGCTGCATGTGTTCTGTGCACAGTTCTATATCGAGAACAGCCCTGATTGTTTGCTGCTTGAAGTCCTCTGGCCAGCTGATAACTGAATGCTTAATTGTGTTGCGTGATGCACGTAAAGAATGGTTGATTTCATCCCAGCCTGAGGCGGTATCAATCAAGTGTATCCACTGCTTTATAGTCAGTGTCTGTTTTTTTTCCAATGCTAACCAGTAACAAAATAAAATCAGATTAACATTCAGGTTAAAGCGGTTCTGCAGCTCAAGGCAGCTTTGTTCAACGCCTTCAATCTGATAAAAATGAATCGAGAACTGCCAGAAGTCTGAATCAGGAAACTGCATTTAATGATTCCGCTGCCGCTTCACGCAATGTAGTTAAACCAGCCACACCGGGAATAGACTGCTGGCCGATAATGGTTGTGGGTACACCTCTGATCTGTGCTTTACTGGCAAATTCTTTGTACAGCTGTAAATGATTTTCCAGTTCCGCATTATTTGTTATAGCCGCTTCTGTGACGCTGTCGGCTATCCCGCATTCGCTGGCAATCTGCCGCAGGATGTCTTCATCACCAATATTTAACAGATCAACAAAAAATGCCTCAAATAAACGGTTATGCAGGCGGTAGAAAATATCCGCACCGAGAGGCTTACTCGCTTCTGCCAGCAATAATGCCTTGTGTGAGTTAGTGGTGAACTGGTGTTCGTGTTTAAAAGGCAGCTGATCCTGTTCGATCAGTGAATTCAGTGAAGTGACAACACTCTGCCATTGTGCATCGTTATAATTGAGTTCGGTCGTTGGCATACCTTGCGCAGGTGTTTCAGGGTGTATCTCGACAAAACACCAGTTTATTTTCAGCTCATAATCCTGTCTAAGTTGCTGTAGCCGGTGATGGCCGATATAACAAAAGGGGCAGATGTAATCACTGAAAACACTGATTTTAAGTTCGGGCTTGTTCATCTAAAAGCTCCCTGACAGCTGCTGGTGATATTTAAGTGTAAACTATTAATGACGAATATCAGAAAAAAAATATAAATGCTTGTTCTGAACTATACTCAAACAAACTATTTGAAACTGGCTTTTTTGAGAGCAGAGAAAGAATGAAGATTAGTATAACAGGCTTGCTGTTGATGGTTCTGGTGTCGAGCGTGCAGGCACGCGATTATAATCAGCAGTTTGCAACCTATGGTGCAGGCGACTATCCCTGTTCTGTCTATAGCAAGGCGCGTGCTGCAGGTGATGATCAGGAAGACCAGATCAGGCAGTGGCTGGCCGGTTATGTGACCGCGTTTAATCTGATTATCGGTGGCACCTACGATATTTTCGGTAGCACGGATTTTAACGGTATGCTGCAATGGCTGGATGACCGCTGCGATAAGTACCCGAATGCGAATCTGACCAATACGGTGGCCAGGTTTACCGAAGTGGTTTATTCGTACCGCAAACAGGTAAAGCCGGATCAGAAAAAGTAAAAGATAGCCGGAAGTCAGCAGTCAAAAGTCTAAACTACAAAGACTTAAAACTGCAGACGTTTGACTTAAGACGCTGATTACGGCGTAATCAGTCCGCGTGTATCTCTCTAAGTAATTCTAGATTCACATAACAGTGCTTGCCGGCATCACCACTGATGATTTTAAAGCCATGCTCAGGTTCACCAAGATTATCCAGTACAATAGCAGCCCCGCTAAAATCATGATCCAGTGTGTAATCATTGACGGTAATGATGGTTTTAAGAGCCGCGCCCTGTGATGACAGAATGCCATTTTCTGAGTCTTCAAACGCCAGGCAATCCGCTGCATCCAGATCCATTTCCTTTAGAGCCCAGTGGTAAATATCCGCCGCCGGCTTTTTAGCCGGTACGATATCACCGGCAGCAATCACTTCAAACCAGCCGATGGAATCTTTGCCCAGCGTATTTTCAAGCAGCGCGGTGACATTTTCCGGGGTGGTAGTGGTGGCGATAGCCAGGCGTAAACCGGCTTCCCTGGCCTCTGATATCAGGCGTTTGACACCAGCACGTAGTGGAATAGCACCTTCACCGAGTAGTTTGGTGTAATAGCCGGTTTTAGACTTATGCAGATCAGCAATCATTTGCTGCAGGTTATCTGGGCGCTCAAACGTTGTATTGAAATTATCCAGATAATAATTCATACGTTCTTTACCGCCGGTAACAGCGAGTAACTTGCCATAAAGTTCTTCATCCCACTGCCAGTCGAGTCCGGCCGCTTTAAATGCCGAATTAAAGGCCACACGATGACCGTCTTTTTCTGTGTCAGCGAGCGTGCCATCAACGTCGAATATAAGTGCTTTTAACATAAGAAAAACCGTGAAATTAGAGTTAGTATTTTAGGAAAAAGCAATATACGTCAAATTGAGTAAAAAATCACCTTAGAGGCAGTCTGGGGTTTTAGTGAATAATCGTTATTTTAACGTCAAAAAGCACAGGGCTAGCGGTGCTGCCTGGCTTAGGGATGGTGACTGTGTAGCCCATATGGGTGATGACAGCTGAGTTCTAAGCTGCTTTAATCGGGCAATACTAATTTTAAGCCAGTCACAGGGTTTGTATTACACTATTAATTACTGAAATCAGGGGTCAGGGTATGCGTATTATATTGAGGTTGATAGCACTACTGGGGGTTCTTTTATCCATAGGCTGTCAGACGGCAGGCACGGTCGGCTCATTTTCAAAGCTTGGTTATGATATGGCGGCCACTAAGGCGCATTTAGCGGCAGGTGGGGATATCAATGGCAAAGACTCTAATCAATGGACCATGTTGATGAAGACTGCCATTCATAATAAGCCTGAAATAACAGAGTATTTATTGAAAGCAGGCGCAAATCCGAATATCACGGACAGAATCGGCCGGACCCCTGTTTTCTGGGCTAAGAGTGTGGAAGTGGTCGCCTTATTAGTGCAATACGGAGCCGATTTAAAGGTAAAGGATATTACGGGTAAAAACCCGCTCGAAGGCGCTCAAGCGACGCTGGCTACCTATAAAAAACAAAGCGGCGGTATCTGGCCTAAACTGATTGCCCAGCAACAGGAAGTTGTTGATGTGTTAAGTGGTTCAGCCAGCCCCAAGTGGATGTATTTTGTAAAACGCGGTGAGCTGGATCAGTTAAAAACGGCGGTTACAAAAGGCGTGGACTTAAATGAGGTGGACGCAAACGGCAATACGGCTCTGCATCTGGCGGCAGAGGCTTCTCATCCGGCAGTGGTGAGTTATCTGATCAGTAAAAAAATGCCTCTGTTAACAGAAAACAATCAGGGAAAATCTGCACTGGATCTGGTTCGGGCGGAAAAAAATACAGTGGCCAAAATACTCAGTTGTGCGCAAAACAAATATTGCCGCACAGTGGATAGCTTTGAGCAGCAAGTGGCAGCCGCGTGCTCTGCGACAAGTAATATTAAAAGCTGCCTGCAGGCTACAGATAAAGATATCCATGGCGTTTTCATGACAGCGCAAATAGCCGAAAGAATGTCAGGCTACGCATTTGATAATGCCTGTAAAAAATTCTCTTATCGCGAATGCCAGAAATTTACAGAACAGTATGCGAATTCCTCGCAGTTGTCCCAGGCAAAACAACTCATTGCTGCTTTTGTACCAAAAGGTCAGGCCTTATTTGCAACAGCATGCGGAGAGAAAGGTACGACTGCAAAATGCAAAGGCTTTGTTGGCCGTTACCCGGGGCTGATTAATGAGCAGCAGATAGCTGCAGCGATGTTATATCTGGGACAAAACTGCCGGCTCAAAGAAGACGGCTGGATTTATAAGGGCAGCCAGTGTCATGCCGGTCTGGCGCATGGTACAGGCGAGGCGGTTAATCAGGCAAAAAATCTGAGTTTTAAAGGCACGTTTAAAAATGGTCAGCGCACCAAAGGTGAGCTGCAATATGATGGTCAGCCGATGTTTGACGGCACGATCTCTGACGGCCGGCCAAGTGGAGTTGGTATCTGCTTTCATAAAAATGAACCGGAAGAATGCAAATTCTATAAAGGCAAACGGGTTGATGTGTTATATAAACAGCGCCTGGCTTTAGCAAGTCAGGAACAGAAAATGGATGCAAAGCTGGCTGAAATGAAAAAAATGCAGCAACAGCAAAATGACCGGATAAGCAAAATGCAGGGGCAGGTTAACTCAGCCGGTCAGCAAAGTCAGGGTTCTACTATCGGTCAGGAAATCGGTGACTATGCAATGAGAAAAGCCGGTGAAAAAGTAATGGATAAGTTATTTGATAAGTTGTTTTAGATAAATAAATCGGCAATCAGCGATCTATAGTCAAAAATAGTATCGTGAGTCCGTAGGTTGGGGTCGACTGCAGGGCATGAATTGTTCCAGGCAATTCATATTGCACTCCCACCATCCATGGCGGTCAGTTCAGGAGGTAGAGTAACGCAGGAGCAGTTGCCGAGAGGTACGAACCCCAACAGCTTTTAAAGATCAAAGTCAAAGGCGTCGGTAATCGCACCGACAGGCGAGTTTCTTTTTCCTGCAGCTGAAAAAGAAACCAAAAAAGCCGCCCCGTTAATCAAGTCCGCATAAAAGGACATGCGGATACTCTCATCACTCCTAATATATACGGCTGCTCGGCAACCGCTCCATGCGTTGCTCTAATAAGTTACATCCATGTAACGATGCGTTGTTATAATTACGAGCTTTCTGCGCTAGTGTGAGATTTGCGAATGATAAACCTATTTGAATAGACATCGCAGAAAAAATTATCAGGAATAATTTTGAACAGCTTTAGCTGGCCTGAAGAGTAAATATAATGCCCTCTTTGGCTTGCTTAATAGAGGAGAAAATGCCAATAGGGTTATCTCAAAACTAACTGGCACCGAATTTGCCAATGGTACATTGAGAATCGTATTGCCCAGTGCAGTAACGTTAGATGATTTTAATAGTATCCGTGTTCGGGCTATTGGTTTTAATGAAAACTTTGGTGAGGTTGGTTTTTAAAGTTCTTGGCTATATCTTGAAATTGTCTGTTGCTTTTAGTCAAAAATATTTTTTATAAAAAAAGGGCTGGATCACCCAGCCCTTTGTGTTACAAAATTTATTAAGATCTAATAATATAAATGTGTGGCAACAAAGCTGTATCCTTCGATTTTATATCCACTTGCTTCAAGTACTAGCTCATGTGCATGCATGTAGATACCTGTTTCATGTAATGTGAAATTTATCAGGTCTGTGGAAGTAAGAAGCATCACACCTTTATGGTAGCCATTATCTGTAAGGTCTTCGTGATTAAATAATAACGAGTATTGAGCCCCGTCATATTCCATATCTACGATATTTGTATAGCGATAATCGTAATCACTCAGATACTGACTTATTCCTAAATCTGCCTCAGAAATTAAAGTCCAGTCTGAGCCATTGCCAGATGTGTAAATACCCGGCACTCCAGTTTGCTCATGTAAATTAACCCCGATGTACTGATCATTAATATACTTCATGTAATTAAAGTTAGTATTAGTAGAGGCTAAGCCAGTTACTGTTGCTGGCGTGTAATTTATACCATCTGTTGATGTTTCTACCTGACCAAAAGATAGTCTGGCAAAAATACCGCTTGTTGGTGAGTAATCAAGAAAATGATAGGTCGTTAAACCTGTCTTAATGACCCAGTTTTGTCCATCTTCAGAGTAACCCGCATTACCAGATGTATAGCTATCAGGCGTACCACTAACATAGTGGATTCTATTTAGAGAAATACCAGATAAAGCTTCCTGAGTTGCAACATATGCAAATGATGGGTCATCTGGTAGTTGAGTGGTAGTAGCTGCCCATGTTATTGCTCCAGTGACTTCAGTTGTTGATTCGCGTTTAGTTGCAGTTACAAAACGCGAACCAGTTGCATCATATATTACATGACCATTTACAACCGTACCCTGCGCTGTGTTTACGTTCCAGCTAGTACCGCCATCTAATGTCGATACTGTGCTCACATTAGCTGTATCACCAGTTGAGCCAAAGCCATAGATGGTTGTACCATCATATGCTAACTCAATAATTGTATTGCCTGTTATCACTGTACCAACTCTAAAGTCTTTTGATAGAGTCCAGCTAACACCATGATCAACTGATGTTGCTATTTTGCCGCCACTATCAGTTGCATAAACTATTGCACCAACAACTAAGATGTCAGTAATGGTGTTGACGTTTAACCATGTTTGCGTAGTCCATGTAATACCATCAGCTGAAGTCATAACAACTCCTGACTGACCTGCTGCTACAAAATTTGTACCGGTCCATACTACATCTTTAAAATTAGTAGATGTTGCGGCTGTAGTCCAGGTACCAGATGCATTGGTATAAATAGCATTAGCAGAAATAGCGACAATTATTGTTCCATTAGTAGTAGCCTGTTTAACATTAGCCGTATCTATACCAGGCGATATTGCATTCAGACCTCCGTCTATCTGATAACTAATTCCATCATTGCTAAAAAGAATTTTATTTCTATCTTCAATGGCATTGCCACTTATTACAAAATTATATGTCGTTGCTCCTACGGAAACTGAAGCGCCATAAACATAGTTGCTGCCAAAAGTGATCGACTGAGTCCAGCTAATTCCATCAGCAGAATAATAAATCCCAGGTGCTGATGAGCCACCAGCAGATGTGTGAGCTATAAACTGCGTGCCATCGTGTAACGCTGTATAAATGTGTCCGACAGATGCATCTGAAACGACAGTCCAGTTTATTTCATCGGTGCTTTTAACTAAAGCACCTGCAGCTATACCATAAAAGAAACCGCCAACGCTAAACGTTGAGCTTACTACTGCCTGTCCTGTACCGGGAGGAAGAAATGAACTCCATGTAACAAGATCGCTCGAATTATAAAAAGACTCGTTAGATACAACTAAAGTTTCATTCGTGCCATTAACAATTATTTGACAGACGCCACATTCAGTCAGCAGATCTGAACTCGCTATTACTGACCAGGTCGCACCATCGGGAGATGTGTAAATATCATGGTTAGTTGAGTTTGCAGCAACAAAACCTTTAGCAGAAGAGTATGAGATTGAGGTAATGCTCACAGGAATATCGTTTGCAGAGATGGCGGACCACGTTGCACCATCGGCTGAATAGATTATTTCACCTGACCTCAAACCTACAAAAGCAGAGTTGCCGTAAATAAGATCGGTTAAAGAAGCCGTGGAAGTACCAGGAAGAGCGGGTACGTTCATTGCAGTTGAAGTAAGAGAGTCAATAGTGACTAAACCACCGGTAATTAAAAGTGCATATTTACCAGCACCCGATACAACTTTACTGAAACTAACTTGCTGAGTTGATTGAAGTTGCCAGTTACTGCCATCGCTTGATGTGCATATGTTATTGCCATAGTTAGCAATAAACTGACTTCCATCATGTGAAATACTTCTAAAATGAGAACAATCAGCGTTACTGCTTGTATCAACAGTCTGCCAGTTTGAACCATCCGTTGTCATTACAATACCGTTAAACTGGTAACCATATGGTACAGCAACGATGTTATTTCCATTTGCGGCAACATCGCCCATCTGTATGTTGTAATCAAAATTAATAGCTGACCAGCTACTGCCATCGACAGACTCTGCCATACCGTAATAGCCGACGCCTATGTACTTGCTACCTGTGTAGATAACGTCATCAAAACTAAATGTTCTGTCTGTAATAGTCCAGGGGGTATCAAGTGTTGATGCCAGGCTATCAGGAGTAACAGTGATAATAACGGTATCATAACCAACTTCGCCTTGATCATCGGTAACCGCTAAATCAAAACTGAAAATAGTATCTGTATAAACGCTAATAGTGAAACTTGGCGTTGCTGTATTGGCGTTTGATAGCGTTACTTGTGAGTTAAGGTCAAAGCCAGGGCTTTGTGACCAGCTATAACTTGTAATTGTGCCATCACTATCTGAACTGGCAAGAGCCGATAAGGTTATATTTGTTCCCGAGGTTACTGTTATATCGGTTCCTGCATTAGCTGTTGGTGCAACATTAGCCGGAGCAGGACCTGGGCCAGAATCACCACCACCGCCACAAGCGGTGATTAAAAGTACAGAAGTCATTAGAATCGAACACAATTTAAAACTATTTTTCATTATTATTCCCTGGTAGTTTGACAGCTATCAACTTGAAAGAGTGATTACAGTTATATAATTTTCAATATAGGGTCTATAAAGGCAACTGTAAATTCACTAAAAAGATTAAGCCTTTTGGCTTAGTACTTGATAATATTGATAACTAGCAATAATGATGACTGGAATAAATGAAAATACTGATAATTGATGACCATTCTTTATTTCGTGATGGTATTTTATTCATGCTTGAAGGGCTAAATATTGATATTGACAGTTTTGAAGCTGGCAGTTTTGAATCAGCTCAAACTATTATTGAGCAGCATACAGATATCAATTTAGTTTTGCTTGATTTGGGGTTACCCGGTATTAGTCACCTCGATGCTTTAAATGCCATACAAAAAGAGCTACCAGAGTCAATGATTGTAGTGCTCTCTGGCTCAGAAGATCACAAAATGGTTGAGCAGGTTTTACGACAAGGCGCACGTGGCTATATCCCGAAATCATCTGAAACAACAATCATGAAAAACGCTTTAAAACTTATTATTTCCGGTGGGATTTATGTGCCACCTGAAATCATGTCAAAAGCAATACCCAAAATACTCTTAGAAAAACGAAAGCAGACACCTATTGATGAATTATTAACGCCACGACAGCGTGATGTTCTTAATCAATTAACCGAGGGAATATCAAACAAAGAAATTGGCAGCAACCTCAATTTAACAGAATCCACTGTTCGCGTACATGTTGCCGCTATCCTGAAAGCATTTAATGTAAAAAATCGCACACAGGCAGCGAAGCATGCCATGCTCAATCAATGGGTGTATAGTAAATCGTAAACTTGCATATGTTTAGATTATCTAATCTGTTAAGTGTTCACTAAGTAACAAACGAAGCTCATCTGGCAAAACAGGCTTATGCAGGATTCTATAACCACTGGATTCTGCTTCTTTAATACGAGAAGGCTCCGTATCACCTGTTATGATAATTGCAGGTATTTTATGTCCCTGATAAAGCTGGTGTACTTTTCTAATAACATCGATACCCGTTTCATTATTTCGTAACCGATAGTCAGCCATAATCATATTCAATGAAGTGTTCTCATCTTTCATCTTTTCTATCGCATCATCACCTGATGAGGCGACTACAACATGACAGCCCCAGGCTTTTAACAATGCATCTAGACTTTCGCGTATTTCTTCATCATCATCAATCACCAGGATAGTTTGATCATCAAAAAACTTAAAATCAGTTAAAAACTCAGAGTCATTACATTCAAAAGAGTCGTTCGTGACAACAGGCATTTCTAAAGCAAATAGCGAACCTTTCTCTCGTACAGACCTTACAAATAATGGCATACCAACCAGCTTTGCCATGCGTTTAACTATAGCTAAACCAAGCCCCAGACCTTTTGAACGATCTCTCTCCGTGTTTTCAAGTTGATGAAACTCTTTAAAAATACCCTGTAATTTATCTTCTTCAATACCAATGCCACTATCATATACAGCTAGTAATACTTTACCATTGTGGCGGCGACAGCCTACAATAACACCGCCTTTGTGTGTATAGCGAATGGCATTAGAAATTAAGTTACGCAATATCCTTTCTATTATTTTTCGATCGGTATTTGCACATAATTTTGTATTGACGAACTTTATCCTTAAGTTCTTCTCACTAGCAGCGACTTCAAATTCTGCTTTCAAAGTGTCAAATAAATGCTGTATGTAAAATAATTCTGGTTCAGGTTTAACTACCCCTGCATCCAGTTTTGAAATATCAAGTAAGGAATCAAGTAGTCCGTTTAGCGCATTACTCGATTTCTGAATCTTGTCGACTATAATTTTTTCATCTTCTTTTTCAATCCGTGATTTTAATGCACCTAAAAACAGGCCTATTGCATGCAATGGTTGTCTAAGATCATGACTGGCAGCGGCGAGGAACTTTGTTTTAGAAATATTTGCACTCTCTGCCTTTTCTTTTTGTTTAGTTAACTGCTCGACTAATTCTTTATTTTCGAATCGTAAGTTAATTGAGTCGCGTAGCATACGATTGTGCACACGAATAATTGAAAACAATGCAAAAATAAAAACAAACAACAATAAACCAAAAACATTGTAATAGGAGTCTTCAATACTTAAATATCGCCAAATCATTGTGGTATAAGTTGGAATGACAAAAAGGTAATAGGCAATAGGATGTGCCGATAATGCAGCTAGAGAACCCATTGACATCGCAATAACTATTAATGTCAATATATTAAAAATATGCAGATCTTCAGGTGTAAAAAATACAACGCTGACAGCGGCCCAGCTCAAACCGGATAAAAAAGCAAAAAAAGTAAATACCTTCCCCCACTGTATTACTTCACTGGGTTGTTTTTCATGTTTTTTAAACTGCCTTAACGATAGATATCGAACCAGGGATAAGCAGTAAATAATCGATAGCCAAATATAAACTGTGATATCGGCGACTTCATTGATAAAAACCAGGCTAATGCCGCTTGCCGTTGCAAGCACGCCAATTAATGCGGAGCCTGCTTGTTTATAAAGCACTTTAATTAGCTCAACATCTACATCGCTCGCCGTTTGTGTCGTCGCAAGGTTGAAGTATTTCAAATATGTTGTATTAAAATTGTTCCCCATAATGATCTTCCGTCATTTTCATAAAGCCTATAATAATGTATAGCTTCAAAGAACCATACATTATTATAAGCTTATTTAATTAATTATTGCTTCTACAGAAAAAATAGCAGGGATATTAATCAATATCAGCCCGTAGACTGGGTTCAGGACCCAACCCTTGCCTATTTAAACAAGCTAAGGAAGGAATTATATTTTCGGAATATTATTTCGGGCATCCAGTCCTCCACCTAGGGGCTAGTAGGGCAGTTTAACATTGATTCTGGTGACATTGTCTGCGATGTATGAGCCAATAGCTTAACATTGGCGAGTTACGTATTCTGTCTATATGGGCTTTTTTGAGTGCTTTTTAGCGCTAGCGCGTAGGGTGAGGTACGAACCCCGACATAAAACAAGATGAACAAAACCATAGCATTAACTTAATCACAAAGATGTGAAATGCAGTCCCGACGAAATTTTATAACAGTTTGGGGTATTTAAGTCGTCACTGAATATAGAGTTTTATATGTTTTGTTTTTATTGACAACATCTGAGAATAAATTAACTGTCTTTCGGTTTGGCAACGATTAAATTCTCTAACTCCTCATCTGTAAACAAACGGGAGACCGTCATAAAGCGTAATCCCAGCGGGATTTCCAGTGAGAAACTGGCGCCGCGCCCTTCCGTTACATCGATGGTTAAGTGGGTGTTTTTCCAGTATTCAAACTGACCTGGTGCCATGTAAAATTCACAGCCGTGTATTGATCCGAGTAAAATATCTCTCGAACCCACCATAAACTCACCAACCGCAAAACACATTGGCGCAGAACCATCACAGCATCCGCCGCTCTGGTGGAACATGAGATCGCCGTGTTTTTCTCTGAGCTGATCAATCACCGCTTTGGCTTTATCGGTAACAGCAACTCGCTGGCTGTATGTCTTTTCACTCATTTTCTCTTCCTGACTAAGTGCAGCGGTGAACGGGTCACCGCTGCAAGTCTGATTAGCTGGCTAATCGTTTAGAAAAATCCCAGTGCATTTTTGTCATACGACATCAGGATGTTTTTGGTCATGCGGTAGTGATTCAGCATCATCTTATGCGTTTCACGACCGATACCTGATTTCTTCTGACCACCGAATGATGCGTGAGCAGGATACAGGTGATAGCAGTTAGCCCACACGCGACCAGCCTGAATACCACGGGCAAACTTTTGCATCTGGTGTATATCACGCGTCCATACACCTGCACCTAAACCGTATAAAGTGTCATTAGCAATGCTCATGGCTTCTTCTTCGGTTTTAAAGGTGGTTACACATAATACCGGGCCAAAAATTTCTTCCTGGAAAACACGCATGCTGTTTTCACCTTTTAATAAGGTAGGTTGAATGTAGTAACCGTCAGGGTAAGTTTCGTTGTTATACGCTTCACCGCCACACAGTACTTCAGCGCCTTCATCTTTACCGATCTGGATGTAGTTGAGAATTTTTTCATACTGATCGTTGGATGCCTGTGCGCCCATCATGGTGCTGCCATCTAATGTGTCGCCCATTTTGATTGCAGCAATTCTTTCCAGGCAACGCTTCATGAACGGTTCATAAATGCTTTCCTGAATTAATGCACGTGACGGACAGGTACAAACCTCACCCTGATTGAAAGCAAACAGCACCAGACCTTCAATGGCTTTATCAAAAAACTCATCGTCTGCCTCCATGATGCTTTCAAAAAAGACGTTAGGTGACTTGCCACCCAGCTCCAGTGTAACCGGAATAATATTCTCTGATGCATACTGCATAATAAGGCGACCGGTAGTGGTCTCGCCGGTGAAGGCAACCTTACGGATGTCCGGGTGTGTTGCTAAGGGCTTACCGGCTTCAAGACCAAAACCATTGACTACATTAATCACGCCGGCTGGTAAAATATCCTGAATCAGTTCCATCACAACCAGAATTGATGAGGGTGTTTGCTCGGCAGGTTTCAGTACCACACAGTTACCGGCAGCCAGTGCAGGTGCCAGTTTCCACGCGGCCATCAAGATCGGGAAGTTCCACGGGATAATCTGCCCGACCACACCTAATGGCTCATGTACTTCCATAGACACGGTGTTGGCATCAAGGTCAGAAATTTCACCGGCTTCGCCGCGGATAACGCCTGCAAAATATCGAAAATGATCGATGGTTAACGGAATATCTGCCGCCATGGTTTCACGAATGGCTTTACCGTTATCCCAGGTTTCAGCTATCGCAATTTTTTCCAGGTTTTGTTCCATGATGTCAGCAATTTTTAATAACAGATTGCTGCGCTCAGTAACCGAAGTTTTGCCCCAGCTGGCGGCGGCTTCCCAGGCAGCTGCAACAGCCAGATCAATGTCTTTACTGCCTGAGCGTGCCACGCGGTTGATCACCTTGCCATTGACCGGTGAGGTGTTATCAAAATATTCACCGTCTACCGGTGCCACCCATTTACCGCCAATGAAATTTTCGTATTGCTCTTTAAAATTAGCTGTCATGTCAGACATCAATATCTCTCCTAAATGATTATTAAATGTACATCTCTGCGTGCTCAGTTACGCAGATAAGCTTGTAATTTGGTTTTTATTTTCGTTATCATCACACAAACTCGGCCAGACCATTGTCTGAACGGCAAACAAGAATAAAACCAGTTGAAAGAACATATTTGCATCACAGTCCAAAATAATTGATCATTAGTCCAGACAATAAAAATAATGATGCGAGATTATGTATTAGTCATTTCTAATGCATGACCGGGGAGCCTGTATAAATGACCACTGACGCAATAAAACGCCGGCGCATGCCGCAAGTTCTCATTGAAAATAAAATAAGCTTTGCCGGAGCGGAGTCCGAAGTCAGTATTTATGATACCTATGAATCGGCATCACGTGTGCGGCTGGATGCAGGTGAGCTGCTGTTTTGCGGCATGGTAACCGGTAAAAAAATCATGCACTCTGTGGATATGAGCGGCAACGACCAGAGTCAGATCTTCTTACCGCATGAAAGTTTTGTCATGGCACCCGGTGGTGTGGTGGAAATAGATTTTCCTGAAGCAAGCATTGATAACCCCACCACCTGCCTTACGGTTGAAATCTCAAAAGAAAAAGTCAGTCATATCAGTGAGCGCCTGAGCGATACATTACCGATGCTGGAATCGGCCAATCAGTGGCAGTTCGGAACACCGGTTTTACACACCCATCATTCAACTGAAACACAGCGTTTGCTGAACCGTCTGGTGAAACTGTTTACAGAAAATCACCCGGACAGGGATATGATGATTGATCTGAATATTTCAGAATTAATCATCCGCATGCTGCGCAATAACACCAGAGATTTTTTATTAACTTATTGCAGCACTGACCCGGAAGCCAATAGCTTAATCGCCGCGCTCGACTGGATAAACAGTACCTTATCGCAGCCACTGGAAATTGATCAGCTGTGCCGGCACTCGGGCATGAGCCGAAGCCGGTTATATGTTGAATTTAAAGAAAAAATAGGCTGCTCGCCGGTAGAGTTTCAGCAGCAACTCAGGCTAAAACGAGCCGCCGAGCGCATTAAAAATGGTGAAGTCATAACGGCAGTTTGTTTTGATCTTGGTTTCAATGATCCCAGTCATTTTTGCCGCCGCTTTAAAAACTTCTTTGGCTGCACAGCATCGGAATATAAATTAAGGGCAGAAGGAAAAAAGACAGGCTGAAATCAGAATAAAATAATCAACATAAGCATAATAGATTGAATTGTTGGCTTCACCGACCAGTCGCAATAGATGGCCAAATATAATCAATAACAGCCTGTATTTGTTTCGAAGTGAGTTGCCAGTGATATTTATTGGCAGACTCCGCTTTCTTTTTACGATGCAGTAAATCAATCACACAGCCATTCAATTCATCAAGGTCCTGTAACAAATCAAAGTAATAGGGCTTATCTAAAATCACACGACCTGCCGCATCAAAATAATAAATGGCACCGTCAATACGAGGGCAATAATCGGGCTTTCTATTTTCAAGCGACATATATGCATAGGCAATATAAACAGATTTATTGGAGTGCTCTTGTAGAAGCTCCTCACCATTTCGGACCCTGTTCCATTTAGTATGAGGAATTCTGGTCACTTTACCCTCTTCGTCAAAGTGAAAAACATATTCTCTAAAACTCATATCAGTGAAAGCAGCAAATTATTCATCAACTGGGCTTAAAACAGCGCGCTTATTGATATTAAGCACGTGCGTATAGATTTCTGTTGTCGAGACATTTTCATGGCCTAATAACTCTTGCACAGTACGAATATCTGTCCCTTTCTCTATAAGACGCGTGGCAAAACTGTGGCGAAAGGTATGACAGGTTGCCGGTTTAACTATATTGGTTTTACGTACGGCTGCTTTCACCGCTCTTTGTAAGACAGTTTCAGAAATATGGTGCCGGCGTTCTTTATTAGACCGTGGGTCATTAGCACGTTTTGAAGCAGGAAATAGATATTGCCATCCGGTTTCAACGGGAGCCTTTTTATATTTTCGTGCAAGCGCATAAGGCAAATAAACCTCTCCAAAGCCTTCACTTAAATCAAACCGGTGAATGTTTTTTGCATGTTCAACAGCCTCTTTTAAAGGCTCAATTAGTGATTCAGGCAAAAGTGTGACTCTGTCCTTTTTGCCCTTGCCATCACGCACAGTTATTTGTTTGAACTTGTAATCAATATCTTTAATTCTAAGCCGAACACACTCCATTACCCGCAAACCAGAGCCGTATAGTAAACGTGCCATAATACCAGTCATACCATCTATATGGCTTAATACTTCTACAGCCTCAGCATGAGTCAATACAACTGGAATGCGCTTAGAGGGCTTTGCCCGAACCAATTCTTTAAAAACACCCACTTCAATATCCAGCACATTACGATAGAGAAAGACCAGTGCATTCAGAGCTTGATTTTGTGTGGCGGCACTTACATTTTTGACAGAAGCCATGTGGCTAAGGTATGCGGTAATCTCTTCATCACCCATATCCTTTGGGTGTTTTTTACCGTGGAAGTAAATGAAATTTTTAATCCAGCGAACATAAGCCTGTTCAGTACGAATACTGTAGTGGCGTAATTGAATAGCATTTTTAACTTGCTGGAGTAGGCGAGGAGAATTCTCCCCATTGGCTTGATCTGTCATGACGTAATCCTTGTCATTAAGTTAATAATCCCTGTACTGAAGGACTATAAAATGAAAAAGATGGTTTCACAAGAGATACTACGAAGTGAAAATAGGCCAATAAATGTAATGTTTTCAGTCATGCTCTAAGTGTCTGATATCTATGGGAATAAATTATATAAAAATACAGGCATATTGAAAAAGCAAATACGACCATGGTCGCATATCTCAGAGCAGTGATCATATATGTGTGAATTATAGAAATAACATGTTGATATTTATATAGATTTTCAATATAACTGAGTAAAGAAAAATAAAAAGGATATACGACCGTGGTCGTAATATATTACGA
>JAOULC010000070.1 GCA_029882215.1 Gammaproteobacteria bacterium
TGAACCGTTCTTCCCAGATGATCAGCTGACCGACCGCAGTGTACGCTTTTTATCGGCTGAGATCATTCGTGAAAAACTGGTTCGTGAATTAGGCGAAGAATTACCGTATCAGACAACGGTTGATATCGAATCGTTCAAAGAAGAAGGTGATCTGACCAGAGTACACGCTGTCGTTCTGGTAGAAACTAAAGGTCAAAAGAGTATCGTCATCGGTAGCAAAGGCGAGCGCTTAAAATCGATGTCGACAAATGCGCGTCATGATATTGAAGAAATGCTTGGCAACAAAGTTTTTTTAAGAGTCTGGGTCAAAGTCCGTAAGGGCTGGTCGGACGATGAGCGGGCTTTATCAAGTTTAGGTTTTACAGATCTGGATTAATAATCAGGTGATTTTGTATAAGCGGCTTTGTTGTGCAAAATCTATGGCTCAATAAACCAATCAGGTATTCAAACCATGCGTGTTGAAAATCAACCCGCCTATGTTCTGCACCAGCGTCCGTTTCGCGATACCAGTCAGATACTGGAAGTTCTCACTAAGGACTATGGCCGGTTGAGTATTATGAGTCGCGGTTCACGCGGACAGAAATCCCGACTTAAAACAGTATTGCAGCCATTTAAAGCACTGGTCATAGGCTGGTCTGGCAGGGGGGAGATGCCGACGTTAACGGCAGCAGAGCCAGCTGCTCAGTCCAGTGTTTTTTTACAGGGTAAATCACTGGCCTGTGCGCTTTATATTAATGAATTATTAATGTACCTGACTTATAAGCATGATGCGCATCAAAATTTGTTTTCACAATATCATCAGACAGTAAACAGGTTATTTGAAACAGAAAGTTTAGAGCAAGAACTCAGGAAATTTGAACTTGGCTTGCTTGATCAGATGGGTGTGCTGGTAAATCTTTCACATGATGCAAATACGGGCGAGCGATTAAAGTCGACGGCTGAATATTTTTATCAACCAGAACTGGGTGTATGTGAACTGGCTGATAATAACAAACCCAAAAATATCCCCGTTATTGCCGGAGCAAGTTTTCTTGCGATATCAGAACAACGCTTTGATAGTCCGGCAATATTAAAAGATGCAAAATCACTGATGAGGTACTTAATCAATCATTCATTGGGTGGTAAAAGTCTCAAAAGTCGGGAACTGTTCCGCTAGAAATTATTGTCAGTGTTACAGAGTAAGCGCCAACGTTTAATTAAAGTTAAATTAAACGCTTTTGCAGGGTTCGTCAGGCGGTTATATTGTGAAGGGAAGCACGCGGGTCTGGTTTTTTACCTTTTGCCGTATAAGTAGTTTCAACAGGGGCGGTGTTTCCGCTTACTATGTTTAGTGCCGTACGTGACGCATTGGCCATGCTTTCGCTGATGATACCGTTTCGTGTGTTTTTCTGCTGACAGTCAAGGATCTCTTCACTTAAGCTAAGCCAGCTTTTTTGCAGAGCTAAACCCGGATCAAGTTTTTCCAGCCATAGCAAATATCCTTTTTTCGACGTTATATTATTCTCAGTAGTAAGGTGTTTACGTTGCTGATCCAAAGAATGTAACTCCAGCATTAAAATCTCTTTTTGCTGGCTCAGGGGAATCAACTCTTTAATCATATTATCCCTGAGATAGTCTGACTCCGTCTGCAGACTTTCTTTCAGCAGAGTAATGCAGTGACGTGACTGGGCAATCAGATTTGTCATGGTTGTGAAGTTGTCAGGTGCATTCATCTTTAATACCTTACTATTTAAGAAAGAATTTTCTCTAAATCGAGCAGATTACCTGCTATTCTTTCGTGATCTATCGGGTAATTGCCACTGGCAATTTCTTTTTTTATGGATTCAACTTTTTCCAGATCAATGTCCGGAACATTGGCCAGAGAGCTCTGAAGTTCCCTGATTCTGCTGGCTTCTCCGGTAATACTGACAGTATCAGCAGTGCTGGTGCTGACAGTCTGAACCTTCTCTGCTGTGTCAGTGACAACCTTAGCCTTGCTGGTTTTATTGCTTTGTCCGCTCTGGATATCGGTCTGATTCCTCGGCGTACTATTAATTGAATTAGTCATTACAAATCCTCGTTTTACTATTACCCATCATAGGTATCGGCAGCCTGACGCAATACTTTAGTATAAATATTAAAGTAATTAAAAATAAGTTTATATTATATTGGCGAGTAAGGTAAGTTACTGAAATACATGTCACTTTCCTATAGTTACAATACCGTGGCTCGTGATTTCTCCCTCAATAATTCTGTTTGAAGAAGAATTTTTTACCCGTATCTTGTCGCCTATGGCACCATCGCTCATTGCTGTTCCTTTCATTCTGACCATAAAACCACTGTTTGATGTTTGCAGCGCTACCATTTCACCGCGCTTAATAATAATGGGATTAGTGACATGTGAAGGGGTCAGAATTTTACCGGCCTGTAAATGCCGTTTAAGTTGCTTACCAATCAGCACATTTTTCTCAGTGATATAGCCAAAAGGCAATGTCGATAAATCTTTTCTACTGGCATAAATATCACCTTCACTGATAATGTGGCCACGTTTAAATGAGCCATTTAAAACCATGACCTCATCATAGCGTGAGATGCTGGCTGTGAGATAAAAGCTCCAGGCTTTAGGTGCTGAACAAATGACGTGTACGCTGGTTTTACCCATTAAGTGTGATCCGGATGCAAGCTTGAAATTTAGTGACTCACAGGCAGCCAGTTTGAGGCGACTATCTATTGCGTGCACGGTAATTTTAGATTCCTTATTAAGTTGTATATCTGGCAGGCTGTATAAGTAATCACTGACCTGCTTTTTGATCGTGCTCAGATCATGGTAGCTTGCTGCACTAGCGGCAAGCGGAAAGCATAGTGAAATACACAGTAAAAAAGGCTTTAATGTCATGGTGTTGCTCGGCATTGATACATATATTTATCAATGCAAAAAACTAGCCAATAGTGTGATTGCTGAAGAGATAGTGACATAAGTCATTGTAATAATTAGATTTATACGTATTTTCTAAGACCAAGGTAAGATAGATGAGTAGACAGTGTAAGTGATTAATGACGCTTTTTTGACAGACTAAACTTTATAGCTAGTAAACGGCTGAATTAATAAAAATCCGGCAGAAATAATTATTATCAACTATAAGGTAAGTACTAAAAGTACAGATAAATAATGAGGAAACAATGGCTGGTGTACTAGATACCGTCGATATGCGAACACAGCTAGCAGGGCGTAATCGTCTTGAGCTTTTAATGTTTCGTCTGGGGGGGCGTCAGTTATACGGAATTAATGTCTTTAAGGTGCAGGAGGTAATACGCTGCCCTGCACTGAATAATCTACCGCAGGCTCACCCGGTAATCAAAGGCGTTGCGCACCTACGGGGTAAGACGATATCGATCATTGATTTACGCATGGCCATTAATCATCGCGCATTACCCGATAGCGACGAATCCTTTGTCATCATCACGGAATATAACCGTTTTACGCAGGGTTTTTTAGTCAATTCAGTGGACCGAATAATTAATATCAACTGGTCTGAAGTCATGCCGCCGCCAAAAGCCAGTGGTAAGAACTCATACCTGACGGCCGTTACCAAAGTGGCTGATGAGATGGTTGAAATAATTGATGTTGAGAAAGTATTTTCTGAAATCATGGGTGTAAACGAAGAAGTAGCAGCAGATATCATTGATCAGGCAGAAAAAACAGAAGCCGATACAACGCAACATGTGCTGGTTGTTGATGATTCGTCTGTGGCCAGAAATCAGATTAAGCGCCTGCTGGATAAGGTTGGCATCGCCTGCACGGTGGCAAATGACGGACAGGAAGGACTGGATATTCTAAAAGAGTGGGCCAAGGATGATATTCCGGTAGAGCAACGCATTAACCTTGTTATTTCTGACATTGAAATGCCCCGTATGGACGGATATACCTTAACGACTGAAATCAGAAAAGATCCGAGGCTTGATAAACTATATGTCTTGTTACATACCTCACTAAGCGGAGTGTTTAATAAATCTATGGTCGAAAAAGTAGGTGCAAATAATTTCGTACCTAAATTTAATCCGGATGAGTTAGCAAAAACAATACTGACGATTTTGGAAACAAAGAAGCTGGTAATCTAAATAAATAGTCATAGATAAATTTTGCCGAAAATCGATAATGATTTTTAATTTTCTGAACCTTCATGCCCAGCCACAGGTAACTCCTTGACAGCGACTCAATACAAACCAGACGAATACAAAGCATTTCAAACTTTCCTGGAAAGTGCCTGTGGCATTGTCCTTGGCGAGAACAAGCATTATCTTGTCAGTAGTCGCTTATCTAAACTGATGCGCAAGGAAGGTATCGAGACACTGTCGGAGCTGATTTCAAAAGTACAGGGAGCAACAGGTGTTAATACGCTGAAAATTAAAGTGATAGAAGCGATGACAACGAATGAAACACTGTGGTTTCGTGACGGTTTTCCTTTTGAAGTTTTATCTGAAACAATTTTTACTGATTTCAAGGTGAAGAAAAAAAATCAGGTCAAGATTCTTTCAGCAGCCTGTTCCTCGGGTCAGGAGCCATACTCGATCAGTATAATTGCGGATGAGTTTATTAAAAAGAATTTTGGCGCGAACATGCAGTTTCAAATTGTCGGCGTTGATATTGATCAGACCATACTGGCCGGTGCACGTGAAGCAAAGTATGAAGATATGGCTCTGGCCCGCGGTCTGTCTGAAGAGCGAAAGAAACGCTATTTTACTCAGGTTGATAAGTTCTGGCAGGTCAATATGGATATTCGCTCGCGCGTAACATTCAGAGAACAGAACCTGATGCAAAGTTATGCATCACTGGGAAAATTTGATGTGGTTTTTTGCCGTAATGTACTGATCTACTTTTCTGCAGATTTAAAAAAGGATATTTTAAACCGCATAGCCGCCATGCTAAATCCCGGAGGCTATTTGTTTCTTGGTGCGTCTGAGTCAATTGTGCAATACTCAGACCGTTTCAATATGGTAAGAACGCCTAAAGGTGTTGTCTATCAGTTGAAAGACTAATAAAGAGTTGTTTGTCGACGGACATTAGTTATTGGTCACAATCATAAGCCAGCTTATATCAGCGCTGTCGTTTTCAGACTAGCGAATTAATACTCTCGGTTTCATACTTCTTTTCTAGTTGCCGGCAGGCGGCAATCTTTGCCGCATAAAAAATCTCTTCTTGCCTTATTCTCAATCTAAGTCACTGATTTAATAAGCTACATGCATTTGGCATGTCTTTTGCTCTAGTCTATGCAGAGGATAAAAAAATGACGATCAATTTTGACAAAGCATTAGGTATACACCAGCAAGCACTATTTGTTCGCCAGCAACGAACAGAACTACTGGCTGCTAATATTGCGAATGCGGATACCCCAGGATATAAAGCCAAAGAAATTGATTTTCGTATGGCCTTACAAAATGCGAGTAACGGGCGTGTTGCTATTGAGAAAACACACGCCGGTCATATTAAGGGTTCATCTTCAGCGTCGGCTTATGAGCAGTACCGTGTTTCCGAACAACCATCGTTAGACGGAAATAGTGTCGATATCCAGCTGGAAAAAGCAGCCGTGGCTGATAATGCTGTGCGCTATCAGGCAACTGTTACATTTTTATCAAGAAAATTCTCCGGCATGATCAATGCCTTTAAAGGTGAGTAAGGAGTTTGTAGGTGTCTTTATTTAAAGTGTTTGATATTGCCGGTAGCGGAATGAGCGCACAAATGCTGAGACTGAATACTGTCTCAAGTAACCTGGCTAACTCACAGACAGTGTCGGCTACAGAAGAGGGAGCTTACCGCTCTCGCCATCCGGTTTTTCAGACGATGCTGGATGATGTGAGCAATAACAGTGGTTCAAAAGTTAAGGTAACACAGATAATAGAAAGTGATGCCTCAATACCTGTGCAATATATGCCAAATCATCCGCTGGCAAATGCAGAAGGTTATGTATATGGCTCAAATGTTAATGCGGTCGAGGAAATGACAAATATGATGTCGGCATCGAGAAGTTACCAGAACAACACTGAAATGATGAATACATCAAAAGAGCTTTTATTACGAACATTGCAATTAGGCCGAGGTTAATACAATGTCTGCGATCAATGATATATCAAGTCTTCAAAGTAATACGAATCTGGCGACTCAGCCTAAGTCGGGCTCAAAATTAGGCCAGGAAGAATTCATGAAACTGATGACGACTCAGTTACAAAATCAGGATCCGTTTGAACCAATGGATAACGGGGAGTTCCTTTCACAGATTGCTCAGTTCGGAACGGTAAATGGTATTACAGATCTGCAAAAATCATTCAGCGGATTTGCACAAGATATGCAATCCAATCAGGCATTGCAGGCAACCAGCATGATCGGGCATGGTGTGCTGGCAGAGACCGATACCGGTCAGTTAACTAATACGGGCATCATGCAGGGTGCGGTTGAGCTGGCAAGTTATTCCTCAAATGTTGCGGTGAATATATATGACATGACCGGTCAGGTTGTAAACCGTTTAGATCTGGGTGAACAATTATCCGGTACTGTCCCGTTCTCATGGGATGGTTCAACATTTTCAGGTTCGCGTGCTGCCCCCGGTCAATACAAAATAGAAATGGAAGTTTTAGAAGGCGCACAAACCTATGTATATCCAACGCTGTTATATGGAAATGTAAATAGCCTGAATTTAGGCAAGACAGGTGAGGAAATGCAGGTCGATGTGCATGGTCTTGGCCAGCTTCCTTTTAGTCAGATCAGTAAAATACTGTAATTAGTTTCGGAGAAAATTATGTCTTTTAATATTTCATTAAGTGGTTTGAATGCAGCATCCTCGGAACTGTCGGTCACCAGTAATAATATAGCCAATGTCGGTACGGTCGGGTTTAAAGAATCACGCGCAGAATTTGCAGATATTTATGCATCATCAACTTTAGGTAACAGTAAAAGTACGATTGGTTCCGGTGTTTCGCTATCAACTGTGGCTCAGCAATTTGGACAAGGTAATCTTGAATTTACCCAGAACTCACTGGATTTAGCCATCAGCGGAGAAGGCTTTTTTGTACTGACACCGGATGTCAGTAGCAGTGATGTATTTTATTCAAGGGCCGGTGCTTTTCAGTTAGACAGTGATGGTTATATTGTTAATAGTGATGGTGATTTATTACAGGCCTTTCCGGTGGATGCAACGGGTGCACCAACATCGACCAGTTTGTCGAGTACGATAGGTCTTCAGGTTCCTGATGCTGTGAGTACACCGCAGGCCACCACCAATGTTAATCTGAATGTCAGCTTGCCTTCTGATGTTTCAAACATTCTGCCAAACTTTTATCTGGCAGATGAAGCGTTCGCGGTTACATCGGGTATTGCAGCGTCATCTGTTGCACCGGGTAATGACCCTGAAGCTGCATCGCTGGCAGCAGCTTCGGCAGCGATTGCAAGTATTGGTGTTGGTGCAGATTCTGACGTGGTGGCTGCTATTACGAATGCTGCCAATAATGCCGCAGCACAGTTCAGCGGAAATACCGGACCCGATGCAGCACTTGCAGCGACGGCAGTATCTGCTGTGGCGGCGGCTGTTACTTCATCGGTAGTTGAGTTTGATCCCAGTGATCCTAACCAGTATCACTACTCCACATCGGTGACGGTTTATGACTCACAGGGCAGCACACATATTGCCAGTACGTATTTCATGATGACGGACGATCAGAATAATACCTGGGAAACCAGAGTGTCGCTGGACGGCGTATTACTGGATCCTGTGGTCGCCGAAGTAATTGATTTTGACCAGAACGGTAACCTTGATCAGGCTAATTCAAGTACGGCTGGTGTCATTGCATATCAGCCTTATGATTTAAGTATTATTAATGGCTCTGCGCCATTAAACCTGAGTTTTGATTACACCGATAATGGTTCCGCCTCTACCCAGGAAGTCTTCGGCGTGTTTTCTGTGCAGGCACTAACTCAGGATGGCTATTCAACGGGCCGGTTATCCGGCCTTGATATTAGTGATACCGGTGTTGTACGGGCTAATTTTAGTAATGGGCAGCAGCAGGCACTGGGACAAATTGCACTGGTTAAATTTGATAATGCGCAAGGGCTTGCTCAATTAGGTAACACCACATGGGCTGGCACCATTGATTCCGGTATTGCTCTGGCCGGTCAGTCTGGCAGTGGTACGTTTGGTTTAATTCATAACGGTGCACTGGAGCAGTCCAATGTTGATCTGACGCAGGAGCTGGTCAAACTGATCACGGCGCAGCGTAATTTTCAGGCTAATTCCAAAGCCATAGAAACAGCCAATACCATTACACAAACGATTATTAATATTCGTTAGTAGGTTATTAGAGAGAATCTGAAAAATGGATCGCTTACTTTATATTTCAATGTCAGGCGCCGCACAAAACCTGCGTGCTCAGCAAACCATCAGTCATAACCTGGCGAATGTGAGTACGACCGGTTTTCAGGGTGATTTAGATGCCTATAAAAGTCTGGCATTAAAAGGCGACGGTTTTGAAAGCCGGGTTTACAACCAGCATTACCGTGCAGGTGTCGACTTTCAAAAAGGTTCAATGATGAACACAGGCCGAGATCTGGATGCAGCTATTCAGGGAGAGGGCCTGATCGCCGTGCAGTCGCGCGAAGGTAATGAATCCTATACCAGAGCCGGTGATTTTCGGGTTGATCAAAATGGTTTTTTAACAACCGGTACCGGTTTGCTGGTATTAGGTGAAGGCGGTCCGGTATCAATACCACCTTACCAGAAACTTGATATAGGCAGTGACGGCTCAATCAGTATCGTGGCCCTTGGTCAGACATCCGATTCTGTCACCGTGGTTGACCGTATTAAACTGGTAAAGCCGGAGCTCAATAATCTGCAGAAAAGCAGTGACGGATTATTAATAACAAAAGACGGCGTACCTGCGCTAGCGGATGCCACTGTCAGGCTGGTATCCGGCACTCTGGAATCAAGTAATGTGAATGCCGTTAGTGAACTGGTGAGTCTGTTAGATAATTCAAGGCAGTTTGAACTGCAGATAAAAATGATGAAGGTTGCCGAAGAAACAGATGAGTCTTCAACCAAGTTAATGCGAACAAAATAAACTGAGTTACTGCAAAGCGCAGTAGTGAGTTAAAGAGGTCAGTGTTATGAATCAAACATTATGGGTAGCAAAAACAGGTCTGGATGCACAGCAAACCCGGTTATCAATTATTTCAAATAACCTGGCCAATGTGAGCACGAATGGTTTTAAACGAGATACCGCAGTTTTTGAAGATCTGATGTATCAGAATATGCGCCAGTCCGGTTCACAAACATCGCAAGATACTCAGCTGCCTTCCGGTTTAGCTGTGGGTACCGGTGTTCGTCTGGTTGCAACAGAAAAAATGCACAGTCAGGGTAATATTATTCAGACTGGTAATACGCTCGATATGGCAATTAACGGTCGCGGTTTTTTTCAAATATTAAAACCGGATGGTTCGCTGGGATACTCGCGTGATGGCAGTTTTCAGACCAATGCACAGGGTCAGGTAGTCACCGCAAACGGTTACCTTCTGCAGCCAGCCATTACAGTACCACAGGGTACACAAAGCCTGTCCATCAGCTCTGACGGAACAGTGGAGGCGATACTGTCGGCTGCGACAGCGCCAACTCAGGTCGGTAATGTTCAGCTGGTAGATTTTATAAATCCGGCGGGGCTGCAGGCAACGGGTGAAAATTTATTTTCAGAAACTGCATCCAGTGGAGCGCCTCAGGCGGGTACTCCGGGGTTAAATGGTATTGGCAGCATTATGAGCGGTTCACTTGAAACGTCTAATGTGAACACGGTAGAAGAACTCGTGAATATGATAGAAACCCAGCGTGCCTATGAAATGAATTCAAAAGTTATTTCTACCGCCGATGGCATGCTGCAGTATGTTAACAATAATCTTTAATAACAGGAGGGCATAATGAAAATACTACTGCTAGCTTTAATTTTATTATCCAGTGCCTGTTCACACATCAGGCCAACAGAAAAAGCGGATTTCGCACCTGTGGTCAGGCCGGATGTTTTATCTCAGCATGTTTATCAGGGAGGTTCGTTATATCAGCCCAGTAATATGCTGCTATTTGAGGACCCGAGACCACATAAAGTAGGCGACCTGTTAACGGTTGTGTTACAGGAAAGCACGAATGCCAGCAAAAAAGCATCAACAGCCACATCAAAAAGTGAGTCTAATACTTTAGCCTCACCAACCCTTTTGGGCCGACTGGTGACGGATGGTGGTACAGAAATACTAAATACTGATATTGCGCAGGACAGAGATTTTTCAGGTGAAGGTGACAGCAGTCAGAGTAACAGTTTAACCGGAAACATAACGGTGACCGTGGTGGATGTGTTATCAAATAATAATCTGGTTGTGCAGGGAGAAAAATGGCTGACTCTCAATCAGGGTGATGAATATGTGCGAATCAAAGGCGTGATTAGGCCTCAAGATGTGCGTGCAGATAACACGGTCTTATCAACCCGTATTGCCGATGCGCAAATTGCCTATAGCGGTGAAGGATTTGTACAGGATAGTAATGAGCAAGGCTGGCTTGCACAGTTCTTTAACAGTAAATGGTGGCCCTTTTAAAAAAAGTGTACAGTGGTCAGTTATTAGTTGACAGTATAGGACTAAAAATTAGAATCTGCCCACTGCCCACTGCCCACTGCCCACTGCCCACTGCCCACTGCCCA
>JAOULC010000108.1 GCA_029882215.1 Gammaproteobacteria bacterium
CCGGCGGTGTCGGTGCCAACCAGCGCCTGCGACGTGAGCTGGCAGCAATGGCTAAAAAAGAAGGCGGAGAAGTGTTTTATCCGCGCGTTGAGTTTTGTACCGACAATGGTGCAATGATCGCCTATGCCGGTTGCCTGCGGTTGCAGGCCGGACAGACAGAGGACATAAAAATAAATGTGAGGGCGAGATGGCCGATGGAAGAGTTGTTGGCTTTGTGAGTAAGTTGTTTAAATCAAAGTAAAAAGATGTCGGTTGCCGCACCACGGGCGTGTTCATTTTCTTTACTCGTATAAAGAAAACGAACAAAAAGAAATACGCCCTTAATCAAGTCCGTATAAAAAGCATACGGATACCCTCATCTCTCATTAAAAACAGGGCTGCTGCGGAACTCGTGAATCATGCTTTTTATCATTCACGAGTTCCGCAGCAGCCGTCGATATTACGACTGACGAGGGTACCCTCATGTTTTTTATGAGGGATTGATTAACGGGGCGGCATTCTTTTGGTTACTTTTCTATTGCTGTAGATAGAAAAGTGACTTGCCGTCGGTCAACCACCGACAGCTTTTGACTTTGTTTTTCAAAAACCAGTTCAGAGAATAATTGTCTCTAATATATCCAGACTCTAATATTAAAATTAATTGCTCACTGTCCTGATTAATTATTGTGTTTGCAGGCCGGACAGCCCAAGGACATAAAAATAAATGTTGGCACAAGATGTGCCAATGGATGAATTAGAAAAAATCACTGTTGTCAGATTTTTCCTACAAGTTCTATGGGATATTCCGCTTGATGAGGCAGGTCTGTAAAGCGAATAATAAAAAGCATAATAATTATAAAACATGAGGGATTATGAAAGGTTTTGTGTTGTTTGTGCTTGTCAGTTTTTCGCCTGTCGTTCAGTCTGATCCGTTTAATATTTTCCTGCCCTTTAAAACACAATATGCGCCGGGTGTTATGGGTCAGATGGAAATGGCGTTTGTGCTGGACTATGAGACCCCTCGATATGACTATGACACGCGAATTCAGACACCATCTGATTTTGATAGTGATTCTGTTGGGCATCTTGGTGTTGTCTTGGGCTTTGCAATAGGCTTGGGTTATGGTTTTGAGTTTGAAATAGGCACTGCTGGCAGCGCGTTAAAATATGACTTTGCTAACGAGCAAAGTTCACGATGGAAAAAATCGATTGTGGTTAATTATAGTTATGCTACCAGTAATGGTCATTATGGCGCTGTAATAACCAACGATGAGTCTTGTTGTTTGTTTGATTTTAGTTGTTTTATATCTGACATATTTAGTTTTTCGTTTAATGAAGACTACGAGTATGATTATGTGGCTCATGCTGAGGGAGTATCTCTGGCGTTTTTGCAAGGTTATCAATTAACGCCCGTGACTATGCTGTATCTTGGTGTTCATTATGCGGAGTATGAAATTGATCTTGAAGTGACCGATAATACAGGTTCCGGTAATAATCAGACAGACATGATAGAAACTGATTTGATGGCATTGTCTTTAGGGGTTAAATGGAGACTGGATAAAAGGGTAAACAAATATCATAAAGTGGTGGTGTTAAATTCTAAGATTTATAAGGATGATTCTCAGCATGATGGTGAATTGGATGGTGAGTTAAAGCTATCATTTGTAGTGAAGTTTTAATAAGCTAATGCGATGAGAAAATACCTGATACTGCTCTTTGTTATATCTTTTCAGTTACAGGCCGATGTTTATAAATGGCTGGATGAAAATGGCCGGGTGCATTATGGTGACCGGCCGGCATCCGTTAAACAGGCGGATGATCAGCGCATGGATATCAAGCTGGACAGGCAGGTGGTTAAGTCGCTGCCGGGTGATCGTCGGGAAAAAAGAAAAAAATTACTCGATGCGATTGATGAAGATCGTCAGTTACGAAAACAGCAAGTAGAAAAAGAGAAAAAGAAAAGAGCTGAACTCGCGAAGCAGTGTCACCAGGCGAAAGACAGCCTGAAAAGTTATCAACGATCGCGTTCTGTATATAATCTCGATAAAGAAGGTAATCGTGTGACCTTGCCTTCATCGGCCAGGGATAAAATGATTGTGGATTTAAAAGCAAAAATAGATCGGCATTGTAAATAATTACTTTACGACTTGCGGGCTAATGCTGTCTTCAGGTTTCACTAGTATTCCCTTGTTATCAAGTAATTCCTGGTTGTGTTTGAGAATGTAGGTATTCATAAAGCTGTCTTCGCATTTTCCCTGTTTTTCAATCCAGTGGATTGTGTTTCCTGCAATCACTAAAGAGCTGGAGATAATGCCGGTAATTGCAAAAACACCGGCCGCGGTTAAGCAAACAATAACCCCGGCGCCGCCACCACCACTGGGGCATCCTCCTTTTGCACCGACAACATCAAGAGACATTTTTTTTGTTGCAAGGTTACATCTCGAATTATCAGCATCGTCAGCCGTTTTGGGTACCACGGCGCAGCTTGATAAAAAAATTAAAATAACAAAAAAAGAGACGGCTTTCATACCTTTGTCCTTACAGGCGTTTGGTGTTATTTCGTTACGATTTTTTTTCACCAATTTTTTCTTCTGCGCCTGAAATCAGGTGTTGTATATTGCTTCGGTGACGCCAGAATAGCATGATGGTAAGTATGGCCGACATCAGGATTAATGGCTGTGCACCA
>JAOULC010000071.1 GCA_029882215.1 Gammaproteobacteria bacterium
GCAGTTTCTTCCTGCATTGGCAGCCTTGGTTCGGTTATCTACACCGAGATTTCTTAATATGATGGTGACATATTGTCTTACCGTATCTTCGCTCAGATTAATTTTATCGGCAATCTGTCGATTGCTTAGACCATCGACTAACAATAAAGAGGGCGGTGAAGCTTCCGCTCCTGCTATCGCGCCTTACCTATGTCCTTGTATGCAACAAATGAGAATCATTAGCATGCAAGATATATCCCTTCTTCTTTGATCATTGGCTTCACCCGCTTAGCATAACAAATATTTCTACCCACTATTTCTGCTATCTTCTCCACAAAACAATTATCAGCGACCCCTTTTACTTTTTTGCAAGGCATATTTGTGAGCGGCAACTTGTGCGTAGAGACGAATCGTTCGACGCTTAACAGCGTGTATTTATAGTTTTCTAAAATATTTTTTATTGTTAGGTTTTGGTTCGTTTTTCATAAAACAGATATTTAACAAAAGTTTGGCAAAAAAAAGGCCCGCTAACTAGCGGGCCTTTTTTATATTACTAATGACTACTCCTGAATTGTCGTAATATCGTAAGTCACTTTAAGACTACATCCCGGATCGACACCCGCTTTTAGCGTGGTGGTTTCTTCCAGATCGAAAGCTGTTAACGCCGTTTTAAGCTGTTCGTAAGTCCATCTTTTTTGCAGCGCATTCACTGGTGAAGCCCAGCCGCTAATACACTCCTGAGTGTTCGCAGAATTGATCTGCCATACCCCGCCTGTTTTGATGTGGTTCGCATTTACACGCGGCGTTTTACAAAAATTACCGCTCCATGCTTTCAGCGTTTGGCCTGCTGCAATTTTTACATGCTGAGGATGATAAACTTGCTCTTTTATCATCCATATTATTTCGTGCATATCTGCCACTGTGAGAATGAGATCAGGATCGCTAGTAGACATCATAAACCACTCTGAATTAAATGCAGGGCCAACAGCTAGAGGGTCGTAATAATAACCACCATCATTAACGAACTCAACACCACTTCCGCCCTGGAAGACACCCAAGCTATCACGGCCATTGGTAAAACCTCTATCGGCATTTATCGTCCAGCTACTTGGGTTGCCTTCAGTGGCAGGTTGTAGCCTAAGTAACAGATTGCTCCATTGGCTCGAAGCGGCTAATGTACGACTAATGTCCGTGTAATAAGCTACGCCAGACTTAGAGGTAGCAAAGGGCATCAAGTACGGGTTAAAAGAGGTCTGCACCTCACTAAAGCCAAACAAACCTGAATAGTCACCGGAGCACTGAGTTGCACTGATCTTGCTGATACTGGCCACTGCAATGACTTCCGGTATGATCACGCTACGGCTATGCACCGATGTAATCTCAGCGCCATCTTCCAGGCCATCAGCATCCGTATCTTTTGCTAACGGATTAGCCGTCTTCAGGTTTTCCTGATCATCTTTTAGACCATCGGCATCGGTATCAGCAAGGAAAGGATTACTTGGAACCAGTAAAGCACCACCCTGATAGCCTACAATCCAGCCGGTGATTTCTGCACCGTCATTAAGTCCATCACCGTCTGTATCAGCGAGCTTTGGGTTACAGCGATTTGTGCTCGCAGGGTCGAGTTTGTAGATGTCATAAGCCGGACTGTTAAGAGCAACTATGGCGGCATTGTAAGTGCTGACACAATCTTCTACCACAGGGTTTGTTGCACTAAAGATATTACTAACTCTGCCTAACTCAAAAGAATCAGACAGGCCATCGCCATCGGTATCGGCTTTAGTAAAATCAGTATAGGTAATATATTGTTCTTCAATGTCAGTCAGCTTGTCACCATCACTATCAGCTGCGTATTCTGTACTGTTATCCGCAGTTGGGCTATTACCAATGCTGACTTCAAAACCATCGGAGCCGCCATCACCATCGGTATCAGGGTTAGCAGGATCGGTAGACAGGGCGATTTCTTCAAAGTCAGTCAGACCATCGGCATCGCTATCAACAAGAGCGGGGTTGCTGGTATAAACAGTGCCATTGCTTACTGCATAGCCGTTAACTTCATCACCATCGAGGATAGTATCGCCATCGGTGTCGCTATTATTTGGATCTGTGCCGAGGATAAATTCTTCACGATCGGTTAATTTATCTGAATCCGAATCTTTAACATAAACAAAACGGACAGCATCACCGGCTTTAATAACCAGGTTGGCAACATCCTGAATAACGCTTGGGGTATAGATGGCCGTGACGGTTCCTACACCAGATGCCGCCGTATGTTCGTGAGCAACAAACCACATCTTACTGTTAGCCACATCCATCGAAATACCACGGACACTGGCAAGGTTGCTTGATGGGACAGTAGTGGATGCACCGGTAGGTGTTAACTCCACATTCTGTACGCTATAAGGAATATTTAAAATGTCAGTTAAGATATTACCCAGCGTTGAACTTTGTGAGTTAAGGCTCAGCGAGGTGGCAACGCGATAGGTTTCTGGCTCTCTTGCTGTGCCATAATCAATACTGATGGTGGCTGTGCGAGCCGCCACATCGTCTGACAAATTAACCCAGTTGGTTTCACTGCTATCAGAACCAAGGTTGTTCTCGCCAACAATCGGGGTAATGACTAAACTTCTGTAGTTCTGGATCAGGGTGTCATAGTTTTGCAGATTCATCTGCAGTGTATAGATTTCATTAGTCGGCGTGCCGGCAACGGCTAACGGGATGGTGCGTGCGCCGGCTGCTCTTGTCAGAGTGCCAATCGGAATACCATAACCATCTGGGTTATTACCCGCCATTGATACTGATAAGCTCAGATCATTCAGTGTGTAGGCAACATGGCCGGGGTTATCAACGCTGACAAATAATGCCATTGAGGCCGAGTCTATCGTCGTACCGGAAGTGTTCGATAAAGTTTGTAATGTACTATAGGTTTGGCCATTGTGTTGCTGAAGTGTACTGGAATAATTGGTTTCATTCGACTCTGTATCGACAAAACCGGAGGTTAATTTAAGGCCCACTTTTAATGCCGGTGTCGCGCTAATTTCTTTTTCGATATTAAGTTCAGCCGAAAAGCTTCTGGCTATACTGTGGGAGCTGCTGCCACCATTGGTTTGGCTGCTGTCAGTAGAAACCGTATTCTCATAGCCTGTTGCATAAGAGTTATCGGTGCTGGTCGAGGTGCTATAAGTCACCGAGAAATTGGGTACGCCAATTGAAACATCGAGTTTAGGTACATCGGCAATTAACGGGTTAAAGCGGAAGTTGCTGTTAGTGGCATCGAAATTCTTGTTGATGATTTCTTCATAATCACTGTAACCGTCACCATCGGTGTCGGCGACACCCGGATTGGTGTGATATAAATTCGTTTCATTAATATCTGTCAGGCCATCGCCATCAGTATCTAAAGTTATATCTGGCCCGCCACTACCGCCACAAGCGGTCAAAATAAATATCGACGAAAATATTACTGGAAATAATACCCTGTTGGTTTTTTTCATTATTAGTACTTACCCTCAAAAGCAATTTAATTAAGTATAAAATTTTTATAATTATGATCTGTATCAACGTTCGGCTGGCAGGGAGAATTTAATAAACGCGATTGTTGTTTAGGGTGTATTCACGTCTGTTGTTCCAATGCCTGTTAGTTGCGGTGTTGCCAGTTCATATTCTGGTTTCTTTTATCGCAAGTTATAACAGGCTACCGTCCATAGAACGTCTAATAGAGAATGAACTTTATAGAGTCATGTGGTAGAAGACTATTAACAAAAGTTAGTATTTAGCCAGTCAAATTACAGAAAGTTGCGTTGCATCAGGATGGGAGATTACCGCGAGCACATATCGCCGGGAATTTGGAGTTTAAATAAAGATGAAGTTAATAAGAGAAGCAGGCCAAGTATGTTTGTTATGCAGGCAGCAGGAGTTGCCGGCCCGCATTGGCAGCCTGAGTTCGGTTATCGACACCGAGCGTTCTTAGTATGATGGTGACATATTGCCTTACCGTGCCCTCGCTCAGATTAATTTTATCAGCAATCTGTTTGTTGCTGAGTCCATCGACCAGACACTGCAGGATTTCGATCTGTCGTGTATTGAGTGACAGGGCAGCTGTGTGCTTATTTGCCTGCAGTGCAGCTGCTGGAAAATATTTTTCACCAGCCAGTACTTTTTTTATGACCGAGATCATGGCTGTTGAGTCAGAGGACTTTGCTAAATATCCTGCCACGCCTTGTCTGACAGTCATCTGAATGGTTTCATTTCTGTCATCGGCAGAGACAACGATGACAGGAGCCGTTGTACGGCTGCAAATCTCTGGCAAGCTGGCCACGCCATTTGAACCGGGCATATTAAGATCAAGTAAAATGAGTGAAAAGGTGTGCTGCTCACATTGCTGCCGGCCTTCCGCCATGCTCGCGGCTTCAATCACCGTGAATGCACTGTTGTGCTGAAGAATAAGTTGCTTTAGTCCGTCACGAAAAAGCGCGTGATCATCACATATCAAGATTTTCATACACGCCCTTGTGCTTATTTTTGAAAATGTAAAGTCACACTATATATTAAGTCTGCAGTAATTATAACTCTTCTGGGCGTGGCAGAGACATATTGTGGTAGTCTTCACAAAAACAATAAAGAGTAATATAAGAAAGATGGTCATTGAACAAAAGATACAGAATGAGCATGTTAAATCATTATATCAGTATTCAAGCACCAGCCTGTTGGGTTTGGTGGTTCTGAGTAGCGCGATCTTTTATTTCTTTTGGGGAAAGGCTGAAGAAAAGTTGATTATGCTGTGGTTTGCTGCCTTATTGCTCACGGTCGCTGCACGTATTGTATTATCCTGGCGTTTTAATAAAGTTTCAAAAACAGATTTCAGTGCCAGTAAGTGGAACTGGTTTTTTACTGCAGGCTCGGTTTCATCGGCGCTTGTGCTGGGTTCATCAGCGCCGTTGTTTATCGATTTTTCCGCACCAAACTCGGCAATTTTTATTACTCTTGTTATGTCCGGTACAGTGGCCGGCGCTATGGCGGCTCTGTCTTCATTTCTTCCTGCTTTTTATCTGTTTGCACTTGTCTGTCTTGCACCATTGGCCTATGAGTTCTATGTGCAGGGGGGAGAGCTGTATATTTTCTCAGTTTTCATTACTTTATTTCTTATTATGTTTTCGTCATATGCAAGGAATATGCAGGCAACCCTGACCACTTCAATACGACGACGGTTCGAAAATGTTGAATTACTTGAAAAGCTCACTGAGCAGACTCACATTGCAGAGACCGCCAGTATAGATAAATCACGCTTTTTGGCTGCCACCAGTCATGATCTGCGGCAGCCACTACATTCGCTGGGTTTATTTTTACATGTACTTAAACAGAAACTGAGCACACCCGAACAAAATAGACTGATGATGCAGGCTGAAAAGTCTCAACGCGTGCTCAGTGAGCAACTGAATTCGATTATTGATATTACCCGGATTGATGCCGGTGAATTACATATCAAAAAACAGCCTTTTCAACTCAAAAAATTGATTGCTGATGTGGTCGATGAGTTTTCACTGGCAGCGGAAAAGGCGAATTGTACTATTCGTACCCGGGTAATGAATGACTGGACCAATACCGATATGGTTTTGCTGGCACGCATTGTGAGAAACTTTATCGCCAATGTGATTCAGCATTGCCCGAACTCAACGCTTGTTATTGAGTCGCGCCGGCATGGTGACAAGATCGAACTGTTGTTTACAGATGATGGTCCGGGCCTTGCTGAGACAGATCAGGAAATTATTTTTTCAGAATTTTATCAGCTCAATAACCCGGAGCGCGATCGCAATAAAGGCCTGGGGCTGGGTCTGTCTATTGTTAAGCGACTCACTAAATTACTCAATATGGAGCTGGTGCTGGAAAGCCAGACAGGTAAAGGCAGCACTTTTACGATTATTTTTCCGCTTTTTATTAGCGCGCCTTTAGCTGAGCAAACTGATGCACTTGAGGAAACAGAAATCCCGCTTGATGTAGCCGGCTTATTCATTGTTGTCGTCGATGACGAAAAAGAAAATCTCGAGGCGATGCGCGCACTGTTAACGCTATGGGAGTGTGAAGTCTTATTAGCGAGCAGTGAAGACGAACTTATGCAGGAGTTTCGTTCAGCGGATTATCCTGTTCCGGACAGGCTGCTGGTGGATTACCGTCTGCGTGAGCAACGCACGGGGTTTGGCGCGGTAGCGGCTGTACGTCGCCACTTTGGGGAAGCAATACCAGCCACTATTGTAACCGGTGATATAACGATAGATCTTGAGGCGGAATTACTAAAAGAGAATTGCAATATATTGTATAAGCCACTGGCAACTATTGCGCTGAAAAATTTACTGAGCCGAAAAACGGTTGAGTAAATATTTAAGCTGCCAGAGTTTAGTGATGAGTAGATATATATTTAGCTGAAAAAAACGGTGATATGAGTGCTGCTTGAAGTTGATAGCACGGTAAAGCTTAGAACTTGTTGAGTTTAAAATATCAGAGTATTGCGCAGCCCTGTTTTTATTCATGCAATGATTTGTTAATTTTAAAGAGAGAGGGTTAGCTCTCCCTTTAAACTTGTTGCTTAAATGACGAACTTACTTCAATGCGTAAGTCAGGTTGATTTGGAATGAGTCTGTTTCGTCCCTGGAAATAAATTCAGCTCTTATATTAAATGGCTCTGACAGATGGTATTCGACACCGGTGCCGAGCAGCGCGCCCTCATCATTGCCAAAGTCATAGCCGCCACGAGCCAGCAGTTTAAAATGGTCATCCAGAGGGTAAGAAATATTCGCCGATACCCAGCCGCCTTTTGCTTTTGTCGAAGGCGGTGATGATAAACCGGCAAGCGTGAGATCGAAGTCACCGCTGTCCATGTAGCCAGCCTCGATAGAAGTGCTGGCCGCGCCGACAGAATATTGCAGGTCATAACCGATCAGCAGCTGGTAACCGTTTGCGTTATCAAAGCCATCGAGTTTGTTGACACTCAGGCCTGTTGCAATATAAAACTGACTGAAATCAAAACTTTCGGCTTGTGCCGCACCGTGATAACTCATCATTAATAGTAATAGCGCTGTTTTTTTCATGACAGACTCCGCTTAAATTGATGACGTGTTAAGCGGGTAATTAACATTGCAAATAAAAGCAGCAGCGTAAGCGGTGTGAGTGATCCGCTTTTGGTATTAAACAGACTGCTGGATTCCAGTACGGATACAGCGTCTTCTATGTCATTCAGCTGTGCCTCAATCTCATCGAGTGTGTCATTGAATACATTAATATCAGCGACTGTTGCAAGATCGGTACTGGCAATAGCACGAGCGACGTGAACAATTTTTCTTTCAAGCCCGGCCTTACCGACCGACACTACCGAATTAACCACTTCGCTATCAGCGCCCAGCGCAATGCCGTTATCAATCGCGTTACCTAAATACAGTACCGGTCTTTCGCTAAACCACGGAACCGTTACAAAATCATTAGGGATTGTGATATCGCCCTGAACCAGTACCGGCTCGCCGGCCGGAATCACACCTATTATTGTACATGTGTAATACCCAGGAAACATCTCCGTAGAACAATCCAGCAGAGGTGCTGTACCGTTACTGATGGCAATGCTATCCTGTTCTAGTGAGCGAACCTGCAACTGGAAATAATCATGACCACCGTTATTTTTTGAGTTAGCAATCGCCATCCAGCTCTGACCAAAAGCGGCGGCCGCACTGGTATCAAGAAAACGAATTCGGGTGTTGTTTTCTTTAAGAAGCAGTGTGCTTGTGCCAAAGACTTCGTCAATGACGCAGTCAAAACCACTGCATAGATTACCCTGCACAATGACATCATCGTTATAGATGACATCGGCATGGGCCTGGATATTTGTCATAGCAATTAATAGTGCTATTAAGTAAATCATTTTGTTATTCATAAATAAATCTCCTGACAGACTGATTAGAGGTTGTTGATTCTTGTCAGAAGATCATTAATCCTCACATTCAGCGCATCAATTCGGGCATTAACCGGTACTAATAATGCTGGCACCTGTGACAGATTAATGGCATCGGTATCAGCCACACCTGGTGCGACATGAGTAATGCGGCGTTCCGCTGCGGTAGCGCCAACCGATATGGCATTTTCCACGACAGTGGAGCCGGCACCCAGTGCAATACCACCGAATGCACCGGCCTCAAGTACCATCACATTGCTGCCACCGGAAACATCTTTAACAATAAAATCAGCACTACCTGCCAGCCCGTAATCGCTTATGCCGACTGACCAGTCATTGCTTGGGAAGCTGCCGGTAGAGCTGGTATCGTTAAACATAATCAACGGGTCATCGGCTTTAAGCTTGATGCCATCAAACCCAAAGATTTCGCCGTCAATGCAATCTATTCCTATGCACAGCGAAGCATCACCAGCACCAGGTGAGAGTATCAGATCATCAGCAATAACCTGATCGCTTAAGGCCTGGCCTGAATAGATAACTGAGGCGCCAGCTAGAGTCAGGGCCAGTGCTTGTATGTGTTGTTTAATTTTCATTGAATGAGTCCATTGGTGTTTTGTTAAGTTGACTGAGTTAAAAAGAGAGGACGCTTGAGGTGTCCTCTCTTTTATTGATTGTGACTATTTCTTATTGGTTTTTATTAAGAACTTTAATTTTTTGCTGCCGGCGGCGTAAGTAAAGCAGGCTACTGCTGAGCAGCAATACGCCGGCTCCAAAACTACCGCCGCCATGTGCTGTCTGTACATCACAAGCGTTACCAATGCCGTCTCCATCGCTGTCTTGCTGCGTGCTATTGCTCACCAGCGGGCAGTTGTCGCTGTCATCCAGAACGCTGTCGTTGTCATCATCGGTGTCGGCGTTGTTACCAATGCCATCATTGTCGGTATCGACTGTTTCAGTCGGGTCAGTTGGTAAGGCGTCGGCATTATCACCCACGCCATCACCATCACTGTCAACACTTTCTGTTGCATCCAGCGGGAAGGCATCCAGTGAATTGTCGACACCGTCACCGTCAGCATCGGGGTCGCTATTGTCACCGACACCATCAGCATCGGTATCTTTCGATTCGCTTGCATCCAGCGGGAAGGCATCGCTATTGTCACCGACATTGTCGCCATCCGAATCGTCAACTTCTGAATCATTCAAGGGCATCTGATCGAAGTTATCGCTGACACCATCGTCATCGTCATCAGTGTCAGCCCGGTTGCCGATACCGTCACCGTCGCTGTCGATGAACTCATCCGGGTCATTAGGGAAGGCATCATCAGAATCCGGAATACCGTCACCATCAGAGTCAGCACCTAATAATGTGAAAGCGGGTACAGATGTGAAGTCATCGAGACGACTGCCGAAGGCATACTCAATCAGGTTGCTGTACATGTCAGCATCCAGATCGTAAGCCGCATCACTGGCATCGAGCGGATTCAGTCCCAGTACGATTTCAAACAGATCCGGCAAGCCGTCGTTGTCGTCATCGGCATCCGTGTTGTTACCGATATTATCGCTGTCAGTGTCTAATGATTCGCTGGCATCGTTGGGGAATGCATCGGCATTATCACCGACACCGTCGCCATCGCTATCGGCTGATTCTGAGGCATCTAACGGGAACAGGTCGGTATTGTCACCCACATTATCGCCGTCAGAATCCAGTGTTTCACTGGCATCACTCGGGAATGCGTCGGCATTGTCACCGACACCATCGCCATCAGCATCGGCTGATTCGCTAGCATCGAACGGGAAGGCATCGGCTGTATCGAGCACACCATCATTGTCATCATCAGGGTCGTTAATATCCGCGATTCCGTCAGCATCAAAATCACTCAGTACAATGCCAGTTGCAGCACTGGTGATACTTTCAACGGTACCCTGGTCATCGGTGTAGCCGATTGTGACCGTGATAGCACTGCCTACATCGGCCAGTGCCAGAGTGTAGGTATTGGCAGTGGCACCACTGATATTACTGCCGCCACGTTTCCACTGGTAACTGAAGGTGCTGTTGCTGATACCGTCGGCATCGCTGATGCCTGCATTTAATAACTGGCCTTCATTGGCCGAGCCTGTAATAGTTGCAACACCTGTGCTGTTCACATTTGCTACAGCAATTGTAAAGGTTTCAGTCGCAGCGATCGCACCGTTCTCACCGCCATCGGCAACGCTTAAGGTCACTGCGCCCGAAGTGGACACACCATTGGCTGGTGTCCAGCTAACAACACCAAGGCTTGAAACCGTCATGCCGGTAGGTGCATTGCTTAAGCTCCAGATCAGGTCAGTACCGTTATTTAAATCATCGGCATCGGTGACAGTTGCGCTGTAGCTATAAAGCACAGCTTCAGTCGCAGAAGTGCCAGCGGTGCTGGTAATGCTCGGTGGCGTGTTCACCGCGGTTACTGCAATCGTGAAGGTTTCAGTTGCAGCGATCGCACCGTTCTCACCGCCATCGGCAACGCTTAAGGTCACGGCGCCCGAAGTGGACACACCATTGGCTGGTGTCCAGCTAACAACACCAAAGCTTGAAACCGTCATGCCGGTAGGTGCATTGCTTAAGCTCCAGATCAGGTCAGTACCGTTATTTAAATCATCGGCATCGGTGACAGTTGCGCTGTAGCTATAAAGCACAGCTTCAGTCGCAGAAGTG
>JAOULC010000026.1 GCA_029882215.1 Gammaproteobacteria bacterium
CCAATGGTTCAGTCAAAATACCGCTGGTAGCGGTACCACAGGCGAGACAAAGACCTTTACCCGCGTATTAACCGATGGCAGCACAACGCTGCTCGACCATCAAGATGCCCATTCGGTGGCGGTCGACACTCCCGTCATACTGGTGCAAAAACGCGTGCAGAATATCAGCAGCGGACAGAATCCGGGCGCTAACGCACAACCCGGTGATACTTTGCGCTATAGCATCTTTATTCAAAACCTCAGTGACTTAGAAATCAATGATTTTGATTTTATTGATGATCTGGATGCACTCAATTCAACCGCTGTTTTCGCCGCCGGCAGTCTCAACTTAATCTCTGCACCGGCGGGTTCAAACATCACTAATATTAATGCCGCAGGTGGCAGTAAAGGCACCGGCATGGTCGATATCCGCAGCCTGATCTTAAACCCGGCCGGTAGCCCGAATGATACGCTGACTATTGAATTTGAAGTGACCTTAGCGCCGGTTATTACCAATGCCACAGTCGTGCTAAACCAGGGCTTTGCGCGTTCGATTGAAATTAATTTAGCCACTGATGACCCGAATATTAACGGCGCAGATGACCCGACAGTGCGAGGTGATGAAAATGCCACCGAAACGCTGATCAGCTCAGCCGCTCGGTTTGAGGTGTTCAAAACCTCACAGGATATGACCGATGATCCGGCGATTTTAGTGTCCGGTGATACCTTGCGTTACACCATTACAGTTAAAAACATCGGTGATGAAGATGCTGTTAATGCTGTTTTAACTGACCAATTACCGGCCAATACCAGCTATATTGCCAACTCAACCAGCTTAAATGGCAACCCGGTTACCGACAGCGTGCCAGGCCAGCTGCCATTGCTCAATGGCATTGCCATCAATGGCGCTGGAACGACCACAGCGGGTTACCTGCGAGGCGATGCGACAGCCTCGCCTGATAATGTCGCCAGCATAAGCTTTGATGTGTTGATTGATGCTGAGCTAGTCAATGGCACCATTATTTCAAATCAGGCCTATCTTAATGCCCTGGGCGCAGGCAGCCCGGCACTGCCTGAAAAACCATCCGATGACCCGGCAACCGCCAGCATTGATGATGCCACCCGTAATGTGATCGGTAACCAGCCATTAATTGACGTGCTAAAAACCGTCGATATTGCTGTCGATAATAGCACCCCGGGTATACTCGATCCGGGTGATATCCTGCGTTATACCATCACCATCAGCAATATCGGTGCAACCGCTGCCACTGAGGTGAGCCTGACAGATCTGGTACCGGCAAACACCACCTATATCAGCGACAGCGTCAGCCTAAATGGTTTAGCTCTGGGGCTACCAGATGGTGGAATATCGCCACTTATCGCGTCAATTGCAGTCAGTTCGAACGATTTAACGCCTCCTTTACCCAGCACAGATAACGGCGTGATTACTGCCGGGCAGAGCGCCGTTATCAGTTTTGATGTACAGGTCAATGGCGGCGTTGCGGTCGGTACTGTCATCAGTAATCAGGCCAGCGTGGACAGTCTTGAACTGCCCTCCGAGCTCAGCGATGCCGATGGAATCGATCTCAACGGTGACCAGCCCACACTGATTGCTGTTGGTAATGCCCAGTTATTATCGATCAGTAAAAGCGTTGCCGTAGTTGGTGGCGGCTCCACCCTGGCCGGTGGCCAATTGGAATATAGAATCCGTGTAACCAATGTCGGATTAGTGCCGGCCATGACGGTGTTGATTAGCGACGACTTCGATCTGCCGGTCGCTGGCCAGATGAGCTACGTGTCCGGTTCCGCTTTATTAGACGGACAGGCAACCGGTGTCAGCTATACCACGCCGGTTTTAACAGCCGACTACGGCACCAATTATGGGGCTTTAGAGCCCGGCCAAAGCACCGAGTTACGCTTTATAGCCCAGCTCGGCAGTGCTTTGACGCTCGGTACAAACGTGACCAACATTGCCGAGGTCTACTGGAATAACGGCTCACAAAGCGATAGCGCCATTGCCTCAATTGATATCGGTGGTACGCCGGGCACAGGCAACATTAATGGCAGCCTGTGGCACGATGCAAACCTTAACAATGTCCTCGATAACGGTGAACAAGCATTAAGCGGCTGGAGCATTGATGTTTATCGTAATAACGTATTACTAGGCACACAAACCAGTGATAGTAACGGGCTATACAAGATCAATGGCCTGATACCCAATAACATCGGCACGGATCTGTATGAATTGCGCTTCCGCGCGCCAGGATCCGGTCCCGGCACCGCCAGTCTCGGTCTGACAGATTCGCCTTTAGCTTATGGCTTTAGTAATCAGCAGCAGGCTATCAGCAACATTGTGCTTAGCTCCGGCAGCAATGTGACAAACCTGAATTTGCCAATAGATCCCAATGGTGTGGTGTATGACTCAATCCTACGCACGCCAATAGCGGGGGCCAGCATCAGCCTGTTAAATGCCTCTAGCGGTCTGGCATTATCCGCTGCCTGCTTTGATCACGACGTGCAACAAAATCAGCTGACCACGACTAGTGGTTATTATAAATTCGAGCTGAATTTCAGCCAGCCAGACTGTCCTGCCGGCAGTGATTACCTGATTCAAATCACCCCGCCAGCAACTGACTACAACAACAATCCGTCACTGGTAATAACACCGCAAACCGATGCCAGCAGCAGCCCGTTGAATGTGCCTGGCTGTGCGGCCTCGGCCGCCGATGCGATTCCTGCGACCACTCTGTGTGAAGCTCAGGCTTCAGAATTTGCGCCGGACGTTGCCATAGCAGCCGGCTCGGTGGCAACCAATTATTACCTGCATGTCACCCTGAATAACACGCAGCGTCCCGAGCACAGCCAGCTATTTAATAACCACCTGCCGATTGATCCGGTCTTAAACAATGCCGTTACCATTACTAAAACAACGCCGCTGCGCAATGTCATTCGCAGTCAGTTAGTGCCTTATACCATCACCGTCAGCAACACCCTGCCGGTAGCACTGAATGCCAGCAACATCATTGACAATTATCCGGCCGGCTTCAAATACGTAGCCGGCTCTGCACGACTAAACGGCACAGCTCTTGAACCGGTCAAAAATGGCCTGCAACTGGTCTGGAGCAATATAGATCTGCCGGTAAATGAGACGCATACACTGCAACTGTTACTGATTGTGGGTGCCGCGGTCAATGAAGGCGAATACATTAACCGCGCAGAAGTTTTTGATACCGCCACCAGTGGTTCGGCTTCCGGGGTGGCACAGGCAACGGTCAGGGTGATTCCCGATCCCGCCTTCGATTGCTCTGATGTTGTCGGCAAAGTTTATGACGATAAAAACCTCAATGGCTACCAGGATGAAAACGAAGAAGGACTCGCCGGGGTGCGGATTATTACCGCTAAGGGCCTGAAAACAACCAGTGATCAATATGGTCGTTTTCACGTCACTTGTGCCGTTACTGCTAACGAAGCCCGTGGTAGTATGTTCATAATGAAGGTTGATGAAAGAAGTTTGCCAACGGGTTATAGAATGACAACAGAAAATCCCCGCGTACAACGAGCCACACGGGGAAAAATGCTGACTTTCAACTTTGGCGCAACCGTGCACCATGTTGTCAGTATGGACTTAGGCAATGACGTGTTTGTTAGCAATAGTGAGCAGCTGCACACGTTATGGAAACCGCGTCTCGATTTACTGTTACAGCAGCTTGCACAATCTCCCTCGATATTACGTCTGACCTACATTGCCGACACGGAAAACGCCGGCCTTGTAAGTAATCGCCTTGAAGCCTTCAAAGCAGAAGTGACTGCAAGATGGCAGGCTTTAAATAAATACCGGCTGGTCATTGAAACGGAAATTTTCTGGCGCCGAGGTGGACCCGCTAAGCGTGACAGTTTTGACTAAACATTTCTTAACAATTAACAATGCCCATCGTTCAGCCCGACAACCGGCCACAAACGTTGCAACACATATTCCTGAGTTGTGTGCACAGCCCGGGAGTCGCTGCATTTTTACCAAGCCAGATAAATACCTGCTGCTGACACTTTTGTGCAGTTCGCCGTTAACCGCATTCGCTGACACTGCGCCGGATATCTTTGATCAGGGTGCAGCCGGCCAGGCCACAGAAATTCACTTGCCGGCAAATCAGAAGCTTGAGTTGTGGAATCAGGACAGAGGCAACGCTGTCGCGGATGAAGAGAACAAAACCGAGCTGAAAAAAGTTCTGCAACAAAATATCACCACCAAAAAACTCGATAACGTGGTTCCGCCTATCCAGTTTGAGTCGGGCAAAGCCAACATCCCTGAAAACTATGTCGAGTTACTGCGTGACGTATTAAGCGGCATGAAAAACCGCGTCAATGTGCGCTTACATTTCATCGGTTATACCGACGATGTCAAACTATCGGGCAGTCTGAAAGCCAAATACGGCGATAACACCGGTCTGTCCCGTGAACGGGCCGGTACCACGGCCGAATATTTCCAGCGTGCATTACATCTTCCACCGGAAGCCATTTCATTTGATGGTCAGGGCGAATCAAACCCGGTTGCCTCTAATAATACCAATGCTGGCCGAACTCAAAACAGGCGAGTAGAAGTCCAGGTCTGGTATGATCAGGTCGACGAAGTCATGGTCGAAAAGCAGGTTGAAGTTAAGCAGGACATCAAACGCATCAAGATGTGCCGTATCGAGACCGTTTGTAAAATTCGTTATAAAGAAGGCCATTCAAAACGCGCCCGGCTCAAAAATCTGGTACCGCCATTACGTTATGTCGAAGGCGTTGGCGAAATTCCTGCCAAGTTTATCCAGCAATTAAAACAAGCGCTCTATAACTTACGCAATAAAAGCAATGTGCAGATCAAGTTAATCGGTCACACCGACAATATTCCGTTAACCGGACGACTGGGCAGAATATACGGCGAACATGTCGCCCTGTCTAAAGCCAACGCGCGGCGCGTGGCACTGGCTGTACAAGAAGCCATGAATTTACCAAACCGGGCGATTAGCAGCAGCGGTAAAGGTGCGGCATACCCAATTGCATCGAACGATGTGGAAACCGGGCGCGCCGCTAATCGCCGTATTGAAGTTGAATTCTGGCATGACGATGCGCTGGAAAACCTTTCCGACGAACCACAGCTATGTCCTGAAACGGCCGGTGCCGAAACGGTGACCCGAACCTATGAACCACCTGCCGGCAATGTTAAACCGGTTTACTTTGAAAAAGGTAAGCCGGTTATCCCACCGGGTTATGTTGAACGCCTTAAGCGCATCATGGATGAGGTTTCAAATAAAGGAAATGTGCGCATTCGCTTACTCGGTTATACCAATAACGCGCGTCTCGACCGCCGTACCGCGATGGTTTATGGCGATGACATCGGCCTCTCAACCTCACGTGCCCGCCGGGTAATGGAACAGGTAAAGCAACTGGGCGGCTTTACTGATGAGCAACTAGAGTTTGAAGGGCGGGGCTTTATTCACTCCGATGACGTGGTTAATGCCGGCTTTCTTGAAGTCGACGAATCACGTGTAGAAGCTCGTATCGTCTATGATGACTTATCGGTGCTGGATGATCAGGAAGGTCTGCAGATTGAACGCATTCAGCGTGAAGTTAACATCAAAAGTCCTTTTGCACTGAACTTAATGCGCATCTCGGTCGACGGCAAGCCGCTCGACGATATTGGTAAAAGCAGCGCCGACATCCAGCGTTGCACTGATGTGGCACTGGAAAAAGCCGACATTGATTTCAAATTTGATAATCTAATGCTCAAACCACGGCTCAATATCACCGCCTGGCCAAACGTTATTCGTTATCATGATAATCTGCAAACGGGCTTTCCGGAAGACCTCATCACCTTTAAAAGCTACAGCAATTACTCCAGCTTTATCAGCCGTTCAGAGGTGCGTATTTTTGCTAAAGACCAGTCGACCCGCGACGAGCCTCTGTTTATCGTACCGCTTGAAAAAAATGCCGCAACGGAATGGCAGGCAAAGTATAAAGACTTCGTCGCGCCGGCAATTGAACTCAAATACCTGTTACGTGTTTATGATAAAGACAATCACTTCGACGAAACCAAACCACAGAGCCTGTGGCTGGTCGATGAACTGAAAGAACTGGATTTAAAAAACACCGATGCAACCAACATCAACGCTGAACTGCTGATTGGCTACGGTGAAAACCGCTTGGGCCTGCAAACCATTCCTCTTAGCGGCGGCTCTATTCAGGTACACGGTAAAGGCGTGCCAGAAAACCACACCGTCTGGTTTGCCGGACGCTCACTGCCGGTCAATAAAGACGGTGAGTTTATCAGCGAAGAAATATTACCGGCCGGTATGCACAGTGTCGAAGTGGCTTTACTGGATAAATCCGGCAATGGAGAGCTGTATCTGCGCGATTTGAAATTTAAGAAAGATGACTGGTTTTACGTTGCCATTGCCGACCTCACCATCAGTGTCGATGATACCAATGGCCCTGCGGATTTAATCACCGGTGATCATACGCATTACAATAATGATACGGTAATTGATGGCCGTCTGGCTTTCTACACCCATGGTAAGTTTGGCGACAACTGGCAGTTAACCGCCAGTGCCGATACCCTGGAAGGCCCGCTGGATGATCTTTTCAGCCACTTTTTAGATAAATCACCGGCTTCTCTTTTCAGGCGTATCGACCCGGATTACTACTACCCGACCTTTGCTGATGACAGCACAGTTGAAGAAATGGCACCGACGCTGGGTAAGTTTTACCTGAAATTAGCGAATGGTGATGATTACGGCTTATGGGGTAATTTTAATGCCGGCTATCTGGATAACACCCTGGCACATGTTGACCGAAATTTATACGGTGCTAATTTTCACTACGAAAATGATGCCATCACCACCTTTGGCGAAAAATCCTTCAAGCTCGATGTGTTTGCAGCTGAACCCGGTACCATCAGCAGCCGTGATGAATTCCGCGGCACCGGTGGCTCACTGTATTTCTTAAGGCATCAGGATATTCTTGCCGGTTCCGAGCGGCTTCGCATCGAAGTGCGGGACAGGGCTTCCGGCATGGTTGTTGGCGTTAAAAACCTGCTACCGGTACTCGATTACGATATTGATACCATACAGGGCCGCATCTTACTCGGCACACCGCTGTCGGCATCCGCTAACGACAACAGCATCGTTGACAGTGGCAACGGCGGTGACAATGAGGTCTATCTGGTTGCTCGCTATGAATACAGCCCTGGATTTTCAGATACTAACGAACTGTCTACCGGTGGTCGCGCGCACTACTGGTTAAACGACAACCTCAAACTGGGTGCTACTTTCAGTTCATTTGGTGAAGGTTCGGAGAAGAATGACCTAAGTGCCATCGACATTACACTGCGCAAAAACACCTCCACCTGGCTGAAATTTGAACAGGCAACAAGCAGCGGCCTGAACGGCGAAACCAGTACCTCTGCTGACGGTGGTTATAATTTTAATCTGATCGATCCGCTGCTGGATAATACACTGACAGCCGATGCTTTAAGGCTTGATGGCCGTATTCAGTTCGATGATGTTTTCGACGGCATTAAGGGTAAGGCAAGCTTTTATTCACAACGGCTTAATGCCGGCTATTCTGCTCCGGGCTTAATCGCACTGACCGACACCAAGTACGATGGCGGCTCTGCTGAATACCCGCTGCTCGATACCCTCACTCTGAAATTAAAAGTTGATAATAAAACGCAGGAGGCCGGCTTAAAAACCAGCGAGGTTGAAGTCAGCGCTGACTATTCGCTCGATGATAACTGGAAGCTTTCGGCCGGTGTTAAAAATGATGACCGCCAGGACCGTTCAGCGGTTGTCGTGCTGACACAAAAACAGGGCGATCGCACTGATCTCGCGTTTAAAGCTCACTATGACTCAAAGCAAGACTGGAATGCTTATGGTTTTATTCAGGACACATTAAAAGTACGCGGTAACCGTGAGCAAAATAACCGTATCGGACTCGGTGGTGACTACCGGCTCACCGACCGCTTAAAGCTAAACGGTGAACTGTCCGGTGGTGAACTGGGCACTGGTGCCAAAATCGGCACCGACTATCTGGTTTCGGACAAGTCCAATGTCTACCTTAACTATGCGCTGGAAAACGAACGCACGGATGCCGGTCTGCGCGCACAAAAAGGCAATCTTTCATCCGGCTTTAAAACCCAGTTTTCCGACAGTGCCAGTATGTACCTTGAAGAGCGCTATTCGCATGGCGATGTGCCAACCGGCTTAACCCATTCAATGGGTGCTGATTTTGCCACCTCGGATAAGCTCACTCTTGGCACGACGATTGACATAGGCACACTGGAGGACAACCTTACCGCTGCTATTACTGAACGCACAGCGCTTGGTTTTAGACTGGCTTACAACAGTGATAAACTCAAATATGCCGGTGCCATTGAACAGCGTGAAGACAATATTGAAAACCCGGATACCACGACATCGAACCGGCTTACCATATTGTATAAAAACAGCCTTAAGTACCAGCTGTCACCTGACTGGCGTTTAATCGGAAAGCTCAATCACTCAACCAGCGAAAGTTCGCTCGGTGAATTCTATAACGGTGACTTTACTGAAGCGGTTATCGGCTATGCCTACCGCCCGGTCAAATCGAACGACTTAAATGCACTGGTTAAATACACGTATTTTTATAATTTACCTTCGGCCGATCAGGTCATACTGGAAAACACCCCGGCAGAATTTATTCAGAAAAGTGAAATCATTTCTCTCGACATGACAATGAACATGACTCAGAAATGGAGTATCGGTGCTAAATATGCCCACCGCTTTGGCGAGCTCAGCCTGGACAGGGTTAATCCGGTATTTTTTGAAAGTAATGCCGACTTATACATCGTGCGTGCCGACTGGCATTTTACTCATCGCTGGGATGCCTTAATCGAAAGCCGTACATTAAGCCTGCCGCAAGCCGGTGATACCCGTAGCGGTGCCTTACTCGCTGTCTATCGGCATGTTAATCAGCATATTAAATTTGGTATGGGTTATAACTTCACCGACTTTTCTGATGATCTGACAGATCTCGATTACGACAGTCAGGGATTCTTTATTAACTTCGTGGCGAAAATATAAACTGAGACTTTGACTTTAATTAGGCTTTAGAAAGAATCATTCTCCACAGAGGTCACGGAGAGTAAAGAGAAGCCCTTTTGTATCTGAAATAATCTGCGCCCTCCGTGACCTTCTGTGGTAAAAACATTTTGATTTAAAAAACAAATGAATAATTTTTCCGATTTGCCCGAATGGGCACAGTACATAGCGCAAGATGCTGATGGTCAGTGGTGGGCTTACCAGGCCGAGCCAAACCAAAGTCATATCGGCTGGTATGAAAACGAAGTCGGCCGGATTGTAAAACTGCAACAAGGCGAACCTAATCCTGACTGGTTTCACTCTCTGCAAAAAATCGTTAAATAGCTCTTGTGTAAGTGCCACAGTCTGCAATCAAACGATCCGACATAAAGCAAACCACTTACATCATTGCTTTAGCGTCTTGTGGCTTACGAATATAGACGCATAAAAAAAGCCCTTTTACCGGGCTTTTTTTATGCGTTTGTTCATTCATGCGCTAATTAATGTGAACCACGCTATTTATTTGCTCTTAAGTGTTTAAAGTACGCACGTGTTCCGCCTTTCATGAAATAGTAATTCTTTAAGCCTCTTGCCTCTAAGCGATACATCAGCCAGCGAACCTGTTTGCCTGACTCATCATAGATCAATAAGGTTTTATTATCAGTCACCGCCTTTTGTATATACTGTTTGAGCATTTCATTGTTGTCTAAACCGGCGTGGTTTTCTTTCGAGACAAATAATCCCATGCCACTACGCTGCAGGCGGTCTCTCACATCCAGCACATTGCTGCCTGGCAAGGCAACCATTTCAGCAAACTTGTCTGGCTCCAGTAAATGCGCCGTAAACCGCTCTTTGCTGATCAGCTGTGCCGGATCAATAGGTGTCTGACCCAACAGCACTGTTTTTTCCGGGTATGCTTTCGCCCAGTCCATTATACCGGCATCAAACGCAATGACATTTTCAATCCCTCTGGCTGCCGCTTTACCGGCTGCTTTATAAGACTTCATACAGCTTTTGCCATTGCAATAGACTATAATTTTTTTATCTTTATTCGCGTTTCGTAACTCTTCCATCTTGCTGGTAAAAGCAGATGAGTTCAGCGCTATATTCTTTGCCCCCAATATTTGTAACGTTTCATATTCATATTGCGAGCGTACATCCACAACAATGACGTTATCAAATTCGGCGTTAAATTCGTTCATTTCAATATAGGGTGTGCCAAGATAAATATCCCGCCCGGGAAATTCTTTATTTGCTGCAAACGCATGTGTACAGACAAAGACCAGCGTCAGCACGGCCGCCCGGATAAGAGGTGCTTTCATTTATGTCTCCCTATTTTCTTATTATTAGCAGCCTTCAGATTAAGAATTGCTCCATAGTCAGAGGCTGCACAATTGACAATAATTATTTATTGATTTTATATTATTCTATTTTTTATATGCGCTAATTAATCACTTATAACGCAGAATAGCAATCTATTCTGCTAAAACTTTTTCCGTTGCAAATAATTGTTCAATTTGTTCACGGGGGCGAACAACATGAACCATATTTTTGTCCACCATCAGTTCTACAGAACGTGTCCGTGTATTGTAGTTTGAACTCATGCTAAAACCGTATGCACCGGCAGAGCGTACCGCTAAAATATCGCCTTGTTCAAGGTTCAGTTCACGATCTTTGCCAAGGAAGTCTCCTGTTTCACAAATAGGCCCGACCAGATCATAAACCTTGCATTCTCCTTGCGTCTGTAATGCCGGCACAATCTCTTGCCAAGCGCCGTATAAAGTAGGGCGCATTAAATCGTTCATGGCCGCATCGATAATGGCAAAGTTTTTGTGATCGTTATGTTTTAAGTACATGACCTCTGTTAATAAAATACCGGCATTACCAACAATCGCACGACCCGGTTCAATTAATACTTTAAGACCACGGCCTTTGAGTTTTTCAGCAAGCATTTCACCCTGTTCATACGGCGTTGGTGGCTCTTCATCACGATAACGAATACCCAGGCCGCCGCCCAGATCGATGTGGCTCAGTTGTATACCGCCAGCCGCCAGTTTATCGATCAGTAACAGCACGCGATCCAGTGCATCCTTAAACGGCTTAATGTCGGTTAGCTGTGAACCAATGTGACAATCCACACCGGTCACCTCAATGTTTCGCATTTGCGCAGCGCGCTGATACACCCGTTCAGCATCATTAATGTCGATGCCGAATTTATTGTCTTTCAGACCGGTTGATATATAGGGGTGGGTCTTAGCATCAACGTCCGGATTAACCCGGATCGAAATTCTGGCTTTCTTATTTAATAAAGTCGCCACTTCATCCAGTGCATCCAGCTCGGCTTCTGACTCAACATTAAAGCAATATATGCCAACGTCCAGCGCCCGGCGCATTTCTTCAGGTGTTTTACCAACGCCAGAAAAAACAACTTTTCCCGCATCACCACCGGCTGCCAGTACTCTTTCAAGCTCACCACCTGAAACAATATCAAAGCCGGATCCCAGACGCGCCAGTACATTCAGCACAGCCAGATTAGAGTTGGCTTTAACGGCATAACAAACCAGATGTGAAAGCGAGTCCAGGGCCTCATCAAAAGCTTTATAATGCCTTTCGATGGTTGCCCGTGAATAGACATAAGCAGGCGTGCCAAATTCTTTAGCCAGTTCAGTTACATTCAGATCTTCAGCAAACAAAGTGCCGTCACGGTATTCAAAGTAATCCATCGAAATGCCTTAAAATTAAAAATGGTTGGGGTGTTTATAAAGAAAGGGCATGCACTAATCGCAATTAGCACTTCAGTGATAAGACCTGTGTTTTTTGCCTTATCACTTTTTTGTACTCGCTGTTTGACCCGGTTTATCATCAGGCAAGTACAATTCACCGGTTTTACCGCAGGACGATAAGACCAGTAACAGGCAAACACACAGGCTTAAAAACAAAGCCACCGCAGGGCTACGATATTCTTTTAACATGAGCATATTCTACTGTATAAATTTTAATAATAAAGTCCCGTCGCTTGCCAACTGACTCTACATCCACGAAAATGCAGCCTGATTCTTATATACCAGCCCCGACGAGCCCAAAATGTCTATCCAACAACTTGAATTTATCGAACGCACTACCGCTGAAAACCCGACTCATAGCATTATCTGGTTACACGGTTTGGGGGCTGACGGTCATGATTTTGAAGCCATTGTGCCGGAGCTTAATTTACCGTCATCAGCAAGTTATCGCTTTCTGTTCCCGCATGCCCCGTTTCAGCGCATTACCGTGAATAAAGGGCAGGTCATGCGTGGCTGGTATGATATTCGCAGCACAGATATAGACCGCCAGGAAGATTTTGAAGGCATTAATGACTCAACTCTCGCTTTAATGGGCCTGATTGAAGGCGAGATCGAGCGCGGAATAGCGTCGGAAAATATCGTTATTGCCGGTTTTTCGCAAGGTGGCGCTATCGCCCTGAACACTGGCTTGCGCTATCAAAGTAAGCTGGCCGGTATTATGGCCTTATCAACCTATTTACCTTCGCATGATGCTTACCCTGAAAATGCCCACGACGAAAACAGAAATACCTCGATTTTCATGGCACATGGCACAGTCGATGAAGTAATCCCCTTTGAAGTTGCCGAAAAATCCCGGGCTAAATTAGAGTCGATGGGCTATCCGCTGGAATGGCATGCTTACAACATTGGTCATGGTGTGGGCCCGGATGAGTTGGCTGCGATTAGTGCTTGGCTGCAGAAGGTTTTGGGGTAATCGCGCAGGCGGGCGAGGCACTTTTTCCTACAGCTGAAAAAGTACCCAAAAAAAGCCGCCCTAACACTGTTTGCCCTACGGGTTCCCGTGCATTGTCACCAAATTCTTCTACGTTATTTACAAGATTTTATATACTCACTTCGCTACTGGGTCGTTTTCATTCTCATCCCTGCTCAAGAAAACTTAATTCGCCATCCATGGCGAATTAACCCTGCTTTAAAACAATGCACGGCAAACAGCGAGACGGGAAGGTAAGTCAAAACCGATAAGAACTGATAGTCTTTAGTCGTAAGCCTTCGGTCTTTTGACTTCTTGTTTAGATTTACCCCTCCCATTTAAGCAAGCTGAGGAAGGAGTAATATTTACGGAGTTTTCTGTGAGGATGTCTGAGCGAGTGCTTTTCTCGCGAGTTCCGCAGCAGCCGTAAATATTGCGACTGACGAGGGTATCCGCATGCTTTTTATGCGGACTTGATTAACGGGGCGGCACTCTTTTGGTTACTTTTCTGTTGCTGTAGACAGAAAAGTAACTCGCTGTCGGTCGACTACCGACGCCTTTGACTTTGGTATATTAAGTTTCCTCGCCTGCCGGTGCGACTACCGGCAAGGCTTATGCGAAGCAATCTATTTAATCTTGCACCACAAATATCCAGTATTAGTGAAAGCTATGTTTTGATCAATTAGCATCAGTACAGACATTAGCCACACCATAAGGACTTTCTGTGCTTCCACCAGGTGGTGCGATATCCACTTCTTCTAAATCCGGAAGTGGTGCCAGCAAATCAACCTCCATTGTTTGGGTACTCTCTGTGCCTAGCACTCTGGTGGATGCAATTATCCTAACGGCTACCCAGGATGCGACTGATTCAGGGTAAGTAATACTAAAATACCCAAACCCAGAATCATCTGTCAATATACGATTACTAATTGGGTCCAACGTTGGTAAAGCTGAGGCATGTGGTGTCAGTGTTGCTGGATGCGATGGATCTAGTACAACGTTACCATTAATATCTTCACCAGCATCAAGCACAGCATTGTCATTCAGATCTTCGGTGGGGCAATAAGCACTTATTAAGCTCCCCCACCTGACTGCATCCGCCAAAAGGGCTGCCGGTAATCCATTGGCATCTATTCTGATATAAATGCCTTTGAAATATTCAACAGGCACCACTCTTACACTCACGCTCGCACCAGCAACAGGGTTTCCATCAAGGTCAGTAACCTGCACAACTAAAGGCTGTTGATACTGAAGCCCCTGTATTGAACTCACTTCATTAGCAGACCCTATCTGAATCTGTGCTGCGCCTTCCCCAGCCGTATCGCACCCGATCATAAAAACTAAAAAATTGAAAAAAACAACACATTGACCTAATCTGCTCATCTATCTATCCATATATTTTATTTTTATATTCTTTAACTTTATATCATGACTAGCTTTCATGATCTTCAAAAGATTAACCGGTTCTTAAGTAAACGAATTTTATATTTGAGCTTAACCACATAATCAGCCCGCATACACTAGTAAACCTTTTGCCACCGCTAATCCAATAGCCCGCAATTCAGCTAGTCATAACCGCATAATCTATCCTATGCTTAAACTATCAAGACTTCTGTTGGAAGAGCGATGGATAATGAGATTTGCCTAAGCCGGAACGTATTACCGAAAGCTGGTTCTAACGTTAGCCCTGCCGTGCCATTGCACGAGATTGCACCCACACGCGATGAAAATGGCAAGCCGCTCAGCGATTTTATGATGATTATCCCTAAGCTGAAGCATCAGCCACCTGTCTATATCCAGCACACACTCAACCAGCTCGATACTGTACTGAATTATTATAAACAGCAGATTGTTTTTGTTGATCTGAATATGAAAATGAATTTGCTGTGGGTTACCATAAAACCCACAGCAGGCTTGATACTTGAAATTTCCGCGGCGATTAAAACACAGGTGCCGGAAGCACTGTTAGTGGCAGATTATCAGGGCTGATAACCTGACCAGTACGGAACCCTCAACTACCTGAACAATAGCCTGTTCACAGCTTAAAATGCTTCACCATATTCGATAACTGATCGCTATTTTGCGCCACTTCTTCACTAGCCTTCATTGAAAACGCCACATTATCAACCATCTGCACGGCCATATCACGGACCTTCACAATGTTCATGTTCACTTCTTCGGTTACCTGTGTTTGCTGAGTAGAGGCTTCTGCTATCTGCTGACTCATTGAACGAATATTCTCCACCGCATCAGCTATCGCCTCCAGCGACTGAGTGGCTTCAGCTGCGTTATCCGCGGCTTCTCTGGCCTCTTCTCGTGACGTCGTGGTCACTTCAACGGCTTCTCGGGCACCATTAGTCAGGCTTTCGATCATCTGCCCTATCTCTTCTGTTGAATCCTGAGTACGACGTGCCAGTGCACGGACTTCATCAGCAACCACGGCAAAACCACGGCCCTGATCACCGGCGCGCGCGGCTTCGATAGCGGCATTTAATGCCAGCAAGTTGGTTTGTTCTGCAATGCCTTTTATAACATCAAGTATACCGGTAATACTGGCTGTATCGCTTTCAAGCTGTTGAATAACGCTTGCCGCCTGCTCTAATTTGTTGGCGACACTTTGTATTTTGATAATCGCGCTTTCAACCACTTTTTTACCGGCCTGTGTCTCATTGTTCGCGTGATTGACGGTATCTGCCGTTAAGGTCACATTCTGAGACACATCCTGAGCCGTAGCCGACAATTGATTGATTGCCGTTGCGATTTGGTCTGTTTCGTTTTGCTGCAAATTTGCAGCCGCGTTATTGTCATTGGTTAAGCGCATCATGTCACCGGCCGAGCCGGTTAAACTGTCATTTGTTTGCATGATTTGCGAAATCATCGTGATTAAATCATGGCGCATCTTCTCTACTGAAACTAATAACTCACCCATTTCATCATACCGGTTGCTAGTGTACTGCGAGGTCAGGTCACCTTCGGCAATCATGCTGATTTCTTTTATCGCTATTGGCAGAAAGTTAATTGCCCGGATCAGTACTAAATAGCAAAAAACAATACCAAAGATAATCAATAACATACCTCCCAGGTACAACACCTGGCCATTTTTGATATGCTCGATTTCTGCTTCAAATGTATTGATGACGTGAAGATTGGTTTGCTTTAGCAATTGGTCTATTTGCTTTGCCATATCGGCAGCAACCGCATCGAACTCAGCCATCATTTTATTGCCCATGGCTGGCCCGCCATCGATATACGCCTGTGCCATTTTTTGACCGGTCAGGTAATAAAGCTCGAAGGTTGGCAGCATATTCAGGTAAAAGTCTTTTTTTTCGGCGTCCAGCTGACTTAATTCAGCAATTAATTTTCTAAATCTTTCGGCATTCTGTTTTGCCTGATCAAAGCCATCGTTTAAACCATCCTGAGCTCTGGTTGCACTGATATCAGTCAACCACTGCTGCACCTGTATAACGGCCAGCTTACTTTGATGGGACTTATTTAAAATAGCGAGTTCATTATGTTCAATATTTTCACTGCTGTGTAATACGGTATTATTTACCTGACTAATAATCACCGTCTCGGCAATTACCAGCAGTAGTAATACACCTGTTAACAGGGTAAATGTTTTTTTCAGGCTTATATTTTTCAGTGATCGCAACATAGACATTATGCTGAGGCTCCGCTTTTTAATTCACGTTTCCTCAGTATAGACAGCGAAACATCAGCTTGCACAAGCAGGCTTCATTATTTCTCTGTTAAAGCCTCATGTCGACATGCCTTAGCGGCGATAAATTCAGAGCATCTGCTCATTTTTATGAAATGTGGATTACTGGTGAGCCAGTAGAGAAGGCAGGAAGGATATCGATACGACCGGTAAGGCACACGACACGGCTCCTTACCGGCTGGCTTTATTCACTGATCAATAAACGGGCAGTGGCCACTGCCTTTTTGACTTGTTGCGGTGCAGTACCACCGATATGGTTACGCGCCGCCACGGAACCTTCCAGGGTTAAGACATCAAACACATCATCACTGATCATATCTGAGAATTGCTGTAATTCTGCCAGTGTCATTTCGCTCAGGTCTTTTTTAGTGTCGACCCCAAAAGCCACGGCTTTGCCGACCACTTCATGAGCATCACGGAATGGCAGCCCTTTGCGTACCAGGTAGTCGGCCAGATCCGTGGCGGTTGAAAAACCTTGCTTGGCGGCATTGTACATATTTTCTTTTTTGCAGCTAATCGCCGGCATCATGTCGGCAAAGGCACGCAAGGAACCGGCAACGGTATCGATCGTGTCGAATAGTGGCTCTTTATCTTCCTGATTATCTTTATTGTATGCCAGTGGCTGTGACTTCATCAGTGTTAACAAACAAATTAAATGACCGTTCACACGGCCCACTTTGCCTCGCACCAGTTCAGGTACATCCGGGTTTTTCTTTTGCGGCATGATCGATGAACCGGTGCAGAAGCGGTCTGGCAGATCAATGAAATCAAACTGCGCTGAAGACCACAGCACCAGCTCTTCTGAAAAGCGTGAGAGATGCGTCATGATCAGGGCTGAGGCTGCGCAAAACTCGATCGCGAAATCACGATCACTGACTGAGTCCAGTGAATTACGTGTCGGCTGATCAAAGCCCAGTTGCTCAGCGCTAAACTGACGATCAATCGGGTAACTGGTGCCAGCTAATGCCGCCGCCCCTAGCGGAAGCTGATTCATGCGGCTGGCACAGTCCGTCATTCGTGACGCATCACGATGCAGCATTTCAAACCAGGCCATCATGTGGTGGCCAAAAGTGATCGGCTGGGCGACCTGTAAGTGTGTAAAGCCGGGCATAATGGTTTCAAATTCGCGCTCGGCCAGATCGATAAGACCATTTTGTAAGCGCCGTATTTCAGCCACAATAAAGGCAATTTGCTCGCGTAAATATAAGCGGATATCGGTGGCCACCTGATCATTACGCGAGCGCCCTGTGTGCAGACGTTTACCGGCATCACCGATCTTTGCTGTCAGCGCCGATTCGATATTCATGTGAACATCTTCCAGCGCGACGGACCAGATAAACTCGCCGTTGACGATATCCTGTTCAACTTCATCAAGCCCGCGCAAAATATCTTCGCAGTCCTGCTGTGTGAGCACGCCCACTTTTGTCAGCATGCGCGCATGTATCCGTGAGCCGGCGATATCCTGCATCGCCATGCGCTGATCAAAGTTAACCGAGGCGGTAAATTTTTCTACAAAAGCATCTGTAGGCTCATTAAAACGCCCGCCCCACAGTTTGTCTTTGTCCTGATTGGAATCTTGTGACATGATGTTAAATCGCTATGATAATAATTGGCCGAAGTATAGCAGATGTGGACCCGGTGATAACATTCGCAATAACACAACAGGTGTAATTGCACCATTTGTGCTACATATCATGTTGCTTAATCACATTTTGCCGCGCATAGTCATCATTGCTTGTTACACTGCCTCAGGGAACTTATTAAAAAATAATAATGGATATCAAAGTCAAACAACTGTCCCAGGCGGATGAAGGTTACTTACCTAACTTTTGTGACGTTAATTTCATCCTCCGTTTGCTGGTGATCACTGAACTCATGGCCATCGTGCTCAGCATTAACAGCTCACCGCTCAATGAGCAACTGTGGGACAAGCTTTCAATTACCTCATTGTTTATGCTCTGGATAGCTCTCACCAGTGCGGCTGTATTGTGCACATTAGGACGTCTACTTAATCGTTTTTCTAATATGAGTGTTTCTATTCTGAGTTATTTGCTGGTATTACTGGTTACATTAGGCTTTAGTGCCCTGACAACCTATCTTGCGACCGAATTTCATCTGACGCAGTTCTATAATAAAGGCTGGCATCATGAATTTATTTTAAAAAATCTGGCCATCAGTTCTATTGTTATCGCAGTATTACTGCGCTACTTCTTTATTCAGCACCACTGGAAGTTAAACCAGCTGTCTGAAGCCAGAACCCGCTTAAAGGCACTGGAAGCGCGTATTCGGCCACACTTCCTGTTCAATAGTATGAATACCATTGCCAGTCTGGTACACGATCAGCCCGATACGGCAGAAACGACTATAATCAATCTGGCCGACCTGTTTAGAATCAGTTTAAGAGAGAATACTGAACACAAATTATCCGATGAGATTAAGCTGGTTCGCAGTTATCTGTCTATCGAGCAATTACGCTTAGGCTCGCGACTAAGGCCTGAGTGGGCAATAGAGCGCTTTGATAAAGATATTCAGCTACCGGCTCTTTGTATCCAACCTTTAGTAGAAAATGCGATATATTATGGTGTAGAGCCTTTACCTGAAGGTGGCGTTATTAAAATACGCATCTATAAACATAATAAACGTTTAATCGTATCGGTCTCAAACCCGGTACTCAAATTACGCAAGAGTAATCGTAAAAGCAATCAAATGGCTCAGGGCAACATCCGTCAGCGACTGTTATTAGCCTTTGGTTCTTCTGCCACCTTCAGCATTGACGAAGGACCACCGTTATATACGGTTACGTTAAATATACCCTTTGATTAATTTAAGGGAGGAGTGAGTGAATGTATGTATTAATTGTTGACGATGAGCCACTGGCTCGCAAAAGACTTCGCCAACTGTTGGACAATATGGACGGTTACAGTGTCGTCGCTGAAGCAGAAAATGGTGAGCAGGCATTGCATCAGGTGCAGGCCTTGAAGCCGGATATTATTCTGCTGGATATTCGTATGCCAGGTATGGATGGCATTGAAACGGCCCATCACCTGAGTAAATTATCCAAACCACCTGCCGTCATCTTTACCACTGCTTTTAGTGATCATGCGCTGGATGCTTTTGGCACGCATGCGGTCGATTATGTGCTAAAACCGATAAAACAAGAACGTCTGCAGCAGGCACTGGAGGCGGCCAAGCGCCCCACGCGTGCGCAGCTTAAGCACCTGGAAGGCGAGGATGACTCTGTCCGCAAACAAATGTGCGTAAAAATTCGCGGCCGGCTGGAACTGATCCCGGTAGAAGATATTCGTTATTTTCTTGCCGATCATAAATATGTAACGATGAAAACTGATACTCATGAATACTTGATTGAAGAGTCTTTAAAAGCTCTGGAAACTGAATTTGGTGACAGTTTCACCCGCATACATCGTAACGCGCTGATTGCCGATAAATATATCGTGGGTATGAGCAAAAGTGGCAGCGGACAGAACTGTATTGTATTAGATGGCGTTGACGACAAGCTGGAGATTAGCCGCCGTCATCTGGCACTGGTGCGAAAGAAACTTAAGATGCTGGCGAGCCACCATTAGTGCGCTCGGCCGCTATTGATGTTTGTTTTAACGCATCATCAATAGCCTGGTCCAGATACGCGCCATAAAAATCAATAGTGGTAACGCCCACCATCTCAATACCCATCGCTTTACCGTTACCATGCAAAAGGATAAGTGTTGGGGTCACATAAATCTTATATCGGCTGGCTAATTCATCATAAGTGATTTTTTTACCGTTAAAGTCTGTAATAACAGTGTCTTCGTCGATCATTACCTTTCGTAGCATTACTTTCTTATCATAATCACCGCTGATGAGCATCGGACGCAGCACTTCGCTTTCAATCTGTTCACAAAATGAACAGCCATGCATACTGAATTCAAGCAGCACAGGAATACCTTGTTGCTGAGCCAAAAGACCATCTTTTTGCAGATTAATTGCTTTTGGAATGGTTATGCTTTCTGCCTGTGTTTCTTTCATAAAAGCCTGAAACGTCATTATTGATAACAAAAAGGCGGGAAATATCACTCTAAAGCCAACTTTATTCAACATTTTCACTCATTCTTTAAACTAGCACTTATAACAGAGAGCGATTTTACATAAAATAGTTCCCGTATTTCACAAGAAACGACGAATAACATGAGCATAAACATAATCCGTATCGCCACCCGCCAATCTCCTCTTGCCCTGTGGCAAGCCAATGAGGTTTCCAGACAATTAAAAATTCACCACCCCGGTTTAAAGGTTGAGCTCGTTACCATGGTGACCAAAGGCGACAAAATACTGGACGCCCCGCTTGCAAAAGTCGGTGGCAAAGGTTTATTCGTTAAAGAACTCGAGCAGGGTATGCTGGATGGTACGGCTGATATTGCCGTACATTCAATGAAAGATGTGCCAATGGAGTTCCCGGATGGCCTCTATCTGCCGGTTATCATGCAGCGTGAAAACCCGCATGATGCCTTCGTTTCAAATCATTATGCATCCTTAGACGATTTACCGGCGAATGCACGCATTGGCACATCAAGCCTGCGTCGTCAGCTGCAAGTTAAGGCGGTGCGAGCTGAATCAGAAATGCTGGATTTACGCGGTAATGTAAATTCCCGTTTAGCCAAGCTGGATAACGGTGACTTCGATGCCATTATCCTGGCGTCAGCGGGTTTAATTCGCCTGGGCTTTGAAGACCGTATTCGCCATCACCTGACACCGGAGCAATCATTACCTGCCGTCGGTCAGGGTGCTGTCGGCATTGAATGTCGCACCGGTGATACTGAAATCGAAGCCTTAATTGCACCGTTACAAGATAGCGACACTACTATTCGTCTCACTGCAGAAAGAGCGCTCAACAAAGGCCTGAATGGTGGTTGTCAGGTGCCCATTGCCGGTTATGCCTTGCTTGAAAATGATGAAATTTACCTGCGGGGTTTAGTCGGCCGTCCCGATGGTAGTGAAGTTGTCTTTGATGAGATTCGCGGTCCTGCAGACCAGGCAGAGCAACTCGGTAGTACCTTAGCTGATCGCCTGCTAGCAGCAGGCGCGCGCAAGATCTTAACTGATCTTGGCATGATAACGGCGTAATTCGTACATCATGACGGATGCCTTTACTCAAAGTGCACCTTTAAAACAACCTCGTTCGCAAGCCCTATCCGGCCTGTCCGTTCTGGTGACCCGGCCAAAACATCAGGCAGGCTCATTAGTGCAATTACTAGAGCAGGCCGGTGCACGCGTATTGCAACAACCCACTATCGCCATTGAAGCGGCCTGTCATGACTCACAAAAACCGGTCATTGACGCGCTGGCACAATACAACTGGCTTATTTTTATCAGCAAGAATGCCGTTGAATATGGTCTGGCTCTGATCGCTAAACACACGCAAATTTCAGCGGCACAATCCATCGCTGCTATTGGTAAGGCCACTCATCTCTCACTAAACCAGCACGGAGTTGGCAATGTATGTAGCCCAGATCAGGGTTTTAACAGTGAAGCACTACTCGATTCCAAAGCCTTTTCTGCAGCACAGATCAATCAGCAAAAAATTCTGATCCTTCGTGGTGGCAAGGGTCGCGAGCATTTAAAAGAAGTGCTGGAGTCACGCGGCGCGACCGTGACTTATCTTGATGTTTATCAACGTCAAGCCGCGCCTCTGCTATTGCGGCCGGATGAGTTTGCCACACTCGACATCATCACCGTCAGTAGCCAGCAGGGCCTGGAGAACCTGAACTCGCTATTAGATACTCAGACGCTTGAGCAAATCCATGATAAATTACTGATTACTCCCGCAGAACGCTGCTCACAAAGAGCCAGAGAACTGGGATTTATACATGTTGAAGCTGCCGCTAATGCAACAGATAATGCTATGCTCAAGTGTATCATTGACAATGTATCAGCGAGCTGTAATAACAATGACCAAAAACAATAACGATTTAAACTTGGATGTTACACAATGAGCTCATCTGATCAGTCAACTGATAATCCAGTTGTAGACACCATTCCTCCCGCTAAAGAGACCACAGGCGATGCTAATGATGTCGCTCAGGGCAACATCACCAAGCCTGTAAAACAAAATAAACGGTCTTTCTTGTTATGGCTATTTATCATTTTATTACTTGCTGCACCGGCCGCAGGCTTTTATTTTTGGCAAGAGTTTACTAAAGCGGCAAATGCCTTTCAGCAAACACAGCAACAACAATCAGATCATCTGGCACAACTTTCTGCTCAGCTTAAAGACTCTGAAACACTGATACAGCAACACAGCCAGAGCCTGACACAAATTGGCACACTGTTTACAGATCAACAAAGCCAGTTAAAAGCAATAGCCGACTCTGTGCAAACCATGCAGTCTGCCAGTAAAAATATCTTCGATATCACACACCGTAATCAGCGTCAGTGGTTACTGGCTGAGGTCTCCTATTTATTATCACTGGCCAATCAGCGCCTGCTCATTTCAAGAGATATCAAATCAGCCATTGCTGCACTTAAAGCGGCCAATAACCGGCTACATGATTTATCAGATCCCAGCCTGATCGGCCTGCGACAGAAAATTGCCAGTGAAGTGGCTGAACTTAGTTTGCTCAACCTGCCTGATATCAACGGTATAGCTTTCAGCCTTGATAACATCACCGGCTCTATTACAGCGCTGCCCTTTAAATCTGCACATAAAAAACTGACTGAACAAATCCCCACGTCTCAAACCGTGGAAATTGCTTCACTTGAGAAAGACACTTTTCTTAGTCCGCTTTGGGATCGCATAAAATCACTGGTTACCATCAAAAAACACCAGCGCGATATTCTGACCACAGATAAGCCTTTAGACAAATCCGCTATTGATAATCAGCTACTATACCGGCTCGAAACATCCCGTATCGCACTGCTGAATACAAACACGGCGGCTTTTCAACATGAAATCAGCGCGGCACTGACACTTATTTCACTGCACTATGATAATGATGACAACAGAGTTACTGAACTGTTTAGCGAATTAACCAGCTATTCAAGCATTAATTTATTACCTTCGCTTCCCGACATCACGGGTTCCTGGTTACTGCTGCAGCAGCGTATTGCTGTCAGTAATAGCAGTGATAATCTCAAAAAAAATACAGGTAACGCCACACAATGAAATTAATTAAACGTCTTTTTCTTCTGCTTATTATTGCCGGTGCGATTTATCTCGGCTATTTCATAAAGCAACAGGGCAGTGGCTTTGTGCTGATTCAGTATCAGGCTTTCAGTATTGAAACATCGGTGTTTGTTTTCAGTGGCTTTATCCTTCTTTTATTTATACTGCTGTATGCGCTGCTACGCTCTGTTTTTAATGTCTTTAAACTGCCGGCGTTTATTAACCGCTCTTACAGTAATTACCAGAATAAAAAATCAACATCGGGGTTAATTTCAGGGCTGACAGAATTTACCGAGGGGCGATTTAAGAAAGCCGAAAGTATTTTTATTAAACAGGCTTCCGGCAATGAAAATTCATTTTTGAACTACCTGTTAGCTGCTCGGGCGGCACAGTTGTTACATGCGGATGACCGCCGTGATACTTATTTAAAGCAGGCACATAACATTAACCCTGATGCTGATATCGCCATTGGCCTGACTCAGGCGGAGCTGCAACTGGCTCATCAGCAAAATGAAATGGCATTGGCCACTCTAAGTCACTTAATGAGCGCTTACCCAAAGCATGACTATATTATGCGTTTACTATCCCGTGCTTATTTACAGCTTGAAGACTGGTCTCATCTTTGCCCGCTGTTAAAAGAGATGAGACACTCAAAGTCGATCCCGGATGAATTACTTATCAAAACAGAAACAGTGGCTTACTCAGGTTATTTAAAGCAGGCAGGACAACAGCAGAACAGTGAAAAGCTGGATTCACTCTGGTCAGACATACCAAAGTCACTCAGGCAAAACAGCGACATTATCGAACTCTATGCGCAGCAACTGATTCTTTGCGGGCAGTTACAGCGAGCTGAAAAATTATTGCGTGAGACACTTAATAAAAAATGGAATGAGCAGCTGATTACACTTTATGCCAGCTTTATCCATAATATCCGGGCTGATCATCATGACAGTTATTTCAATTCATTATTAGATAATTGTGAAAAGTGGCTAAAAGCTAATCCACAGCATGCCACTGTTTTGCTTGCCGCTGGAAAAATTGCCGTGCAGCTAAAGCTCTGGGGCAAAGCCCACTCTTTTTTCGATTCCAGTTTATCCAGTCAACCTCTTAGCGACACCTTTCTGCAACTGGCACTGCTACTTGAACAGACGAATGACAGTGAAAAAGCCCAAAAGTATTATCAGCAGGGGCTGGTTCATTGCAATCAACAAAGATCGTTTTAGACCATACTGGCAACAATGCTGGACTATGACCTCATCTAATTAACATTGATCTGGCTTGTCTGTACTTGTTCACAGTAAAGCTGTTTTACTTTACCCAATCAATAAACAATGCGCGCGATCCGGTGCACGCATTATCATATAAGACCACTTGCTAACCTCTACCTCGCAGACTCTATATATACCAATTCGCCATGGTTAATGCACATCAGCAAGGCCGTTACTTACAGATCAGAGGCCTTCTGGGCGTCTGCAGAGTATTCAAAGGCATCGGAAAACATCTGATCTTCAACCGCACCTTGTTTCATAAATGCGGCCTTTGCGGCATTTACCATCGGTGGCGGGCCGCTCATATAAATATCAAAGCCAGACAGATCAGCAAACTGGTTTAACACCGTTTCATGCACATAGCCTGTCTCTCCACTCCAGTTATCTGCCGCTTCCGGATCAGATAACACGGCGGTGAAATTCAGGTTCGACATTTTTTTTGTTAATGCTGCTACCTGATCTTGCATATAAATATCACGCTTGGCACGTACACCACAAAATAGATGAAACTGATTTTTCATTTCAAGGCTATGAGCATGCTCCAGCATGCCGTTTAATGGTGCATAGCCGGTGCCACCACCCAGCATAATAACCGGTCGCTCAGTTTCTTCACGTAAATAGAAACCACCAAACGGACCTTCGATGCGCAGCAGGGCTTTTTCCTGCATTTCATCAAACACGTGGTTACTGAAATAACCATCCGGCACATGCCTTATCTGTAAAATAATGACATCATCCTGATGAGGTGCATTGGCAATCGAAAACGCACGACGTTTACCGCCTTTTAAAAGTACTTCAATATACTGCCCTGCGAGAAACTGCATGCGCTGGCTATCTGGCAGTTTTAATTCCAGTTGCATCACATCATGTGACAGCTTATGCAGCTTGATAACACGCGCCGGCATAATTTTAGGCTTAATTTCAGCCGCACTGCTGAGTTCTTTTACATTAATCATCACATCTGTCTTGGGCTGTGCCTGACAGCATAGAATGACCCCGGCGGCTTTATCATCTTCACTTAGGCACGATGTATTACGCTCGCCATAATCCACTTCTCCGCTCACAATCGTGCCTTTACATGCACCACAGGCGCCATTTCGGCAACCATAAGGCAGCGATAGTCCATGATTCAGGCCTGCTGTCAGCACCGATTCACCATCATTTGCTGCAAACTCATGTCCACTTGGTTGTAATGTAATGTTAAAACTCATGTAAAATACCCTGCAAGCCTAATAAAGCCGCGTATTGTCGCTTATTTAATCAGATTATAAAACCATGAAAAATATAGTCATAATTGGTCAGGGCCAGCTTGGTTTAGAAGTCACCAGACAACATCTGCAAAGCAACGATATGATCTATTCGGTTTCACGCAGCCATCGACCGTCATTGTCCGCCAGTCACCACTCTTTATCGACAGACCTTGACACACTAAGGTCTGCCATTGCTTTACCTTTAACAATAGACTGCCTGTATTATTTTGCACCACCATCCGAAACTGAGCAGACCGACCAGCGCATGCATACTTTTCTTTCTCTGCATCAGCGGCTATCAATTGATCACATTATTTATATCAGCACCAGCGGTGTTTATGGTGATAGTCAGGGCCAGTGGCTGACGGAACTGTCTGCCGTTAAGCCGCAAGCTCTGCGTGCAAAACGCAGGCTCGATGCAGAACATCAACTGAGCCGATTCTGCCAGACTCGAAGCAGCAAACTGACTATCTTGCGCTGTGCTGCTATTTACTCGTCTAAAACAGTGTCTCGCCAGCGTATTCATGACAATAACAAACCGCTGATAAATGCCTCTCAGGCGCCTTACACCAACCGGATTCATCTGCACGATCTTACTCATGTTTGTTTGCAGGCGATGCTGAATCCGCCAGTGGATAAGGAAATTTACAATGTCAGCGACGGCCAGCCCAGCACAACCACTGAACATGCCTGGCTATTAGCTGATCTGGCCGGTCTCGAACGCAACACGGAGATTGATCTGGCAGATGCCGGGCAATACTATAGCCCGGCATATTTGAGTTACTTAGCTGAATCTAAGCGGCTGGATATATCGAAACTTAAAAATTCTCTATTAGCAGGTTTTACCTTCAAAAACACGGCGGAGGGCATTAAGGAATGCCTGCAGCAATCCGTTTGATGATCTCTTTATTTACTTACCGCGTTAAATAGATCTTTAACTTTTTCTTCAACACCGGCGTCTTGCAGGTTAATACTGTCCAGACTGATACCGTTTTCTTCAAGTTTCTTCTTTAACTGTGCCATATCGATGTTTTCAAGTTTAATGTCATTTTTATCCATCAACTCGATCAACATGTCTTTGTTATTCGCTGCCAGTTCCATCAGTTCACTGCTATCTATGGATTTCACTTTTTCGATAACATCTTTAGTAACAGATTCGACCGTGGTATTTTTTACCGTATCAATGGTTTTGTTTAATTCGCCTTTATTTTCCTGATAAAAGTAATAGCCTGCGCCAGCAATCATCGACAAAATGATAATATTGACTACTGTTTTCATGGTTTTTCCTGCCTTAATTGTTGTTATTCTTTATCGATTGCTAAACTATCCCAGATACTATCAACCTTATTTTTAATCGCTGCATCCATCACAATCGGCTCACCCCATTCCCGATCGGTTTCACCCGGCCACTTATTGGTCGCATCCATACCCATTTTAGACCCCAGGCCTGAAACCGGTGAGGCAAAATCCAGATAATCTATCGGTGTGTTTTCTATTAATAAGGTATCGCGGGCCGGATCCATACGGGTTGTCATTGCCCAGATGACATCTTCCCAGTTTCTGGTATTTACATCATCATCTACCACAATCACAAATTTGGTGTACATGAACTGTCGCAGAAATGACCAGACCCCCATCATCACGCGCTTAGCATGTCCGGGATACTGTTTCTTCATACTGACGATAGCAACACGGTATGAACAGCCTTCCGGTGGCAGATAAAAATCAACAATCTCCGGAAACTGCTTTTGCAAGATCGGCACAAACACTTCATTTAATGCCTCTCCTAATATGGCCGGCTCATCCGGTGGACGGCCTGTATAGGTACTGTGATAAATTGGCTGTTTGCGGTGAGTAATTTTTTCAACCGTGAACACAGGGAACTGATCCACCTCATTATAATAACCGGTGTGATCACCAAACGGTCCTTCATCTGCCATTTCATCCGGATAGATAAACCCTTCTAAAACAAATTCTGCAGAGGCCGGTATTTGTAATTCACTGAGAAGGCAGTTAGATACTTCTGTTTTTTCGCCACGCAATAAGCCGGCAAAAGCATATTCCGATAATGAATCGGGGACCGGTGTCACCGCACCTAAAATAGTACCCGGATCAGCGCCTAAAGCAACGGCAACAGGAAAAGGTTCTCCCGGATGGGCTTTTTGAAACTCGAGAAAATCCAGTGCACCGCCACGATGTGATAGCCAGCGCATAATCACTTTGTTTTTAGCAATAACCTGCTGACGATAGATGCCTAGGTTCTGGCGCTCTTTTTCCGGCCCGCGCGTTACCACCAGTCCCCAGGTAATTAACGGCCCGGCATCACCTGGCCAGCATATTTGGACCGGCAATTTAGACAGATTCACATCATCTTTTTCTATCACAATTTTCTGGCAGGCCGGGTTTTTAACCAGCTTGGGTGCCATGTTCAGCACTTGCTTAAAAACGGGCAGTTTTTCCCAGGCATCACGCATACCCTTGGGAGGTTCGGGTTCTTTTAAAAATGCCAGTAACTCGCCTAAATCGCGTAATGCGGTAATGGATTCTTTACCCATGCCTAAGGCCACGCGACGGGTAGTTCCAAACAGATTTCCTAATAATGGAAACTCCGAGTTTTTTACATTTTCAAATAGTAATGCAGGACCACCAGCGCGCAATGTCCGGTCACATATCTCTGTTATTTCTAAATTAGCATCAACTTCCTGAGAGATGCGCTTTAGCTCACCCATCTTTTCAAGCTGATCAATAAAATCTCTTAAATCTTTATATTTCATGTATCTGTATCTAACCCGTTATTATCTGCCCAATTGTCCATTTATTGGGCCTAAATACCACACAACCTTATTATTTCTACTATATCACTGATATATCCTGCCAAACTAATTAATAATTAATGATGATAACGCTACTCCAAAACATTCATCTGCTTTTAATAGAAGATGACCCCGATCAATCCGCCTATATGGAACGATGCTTATCGGTTTATTCTTTTAAAAAAATTAGTATTATTGAGTCAGCAGAAACAGCGCTACTTTTTTTACAAAACAACACGGTTGATCTTATTATTTCTGATATTAATCTCAATGGTGATATGTCTGGTCTGGATTTAGCTAAGCAACTCCTATCCCACTTAACTATCAAATTACCGGTTATTCTGATCTCCTCACAGCTTAATTTTGATGTTGTTGAGCTCAATCCTGATGGTTATTTATTAAAGCCCATTAAGACAGATCAGTTATTAATCACAATCCAAATTGCATTGCATCGATTTTCAATAGAACAACAATTGTTTTCTTATCAGGAGCACCTGAAACAGGCTCAACAACTCGGTAATATGGGCAGCTGGGAATGGGATATATTAAGCGGAGAAATTAGCTGGACTGATCATATTTATCGAATATTTGGCCTGCAACCACAACAAACGATACCGTCATACGATGGTTTTCTTAAGCGTGTCCATCCGGATGATCAGACACTGGTCTCAGACGCCGTCACTAACGCCCTAGAAAACCACGATGACTATGATATCGAGCACCGTATTATCACACCCGACGGAATCATTCGTCATGTGCATCAAATAGGCAGCATTGAATTTAATAAAGACAATAGGGCTGTCCGTATGATCGGCTCACTTATCGATATCAGCGAGAGAACGGCTCGTGAGAAGGAAATCACCTTCCTGGCCTTTCATGATTCCTTAACCGGTTTACCTAATCGATCGCTACTTATCGACAGGCTGAATGTTCAGCTTGCGACCGCAAAACGTAGTAACAGCCATTTTGCCGTATTGTTCATTGATCTTAATAAATTTAAGCCTATTAATGATAATTACGGGCATAAGGCCGGTGATCTTATTCTGCAAAAAATTGCTCAAAGATTAAATCAGGTAAAACGTGACATGGACACAGTTGCCAGAATAGGTGGAGATGAGTTTATATTCTTAATCCCGGAAATCCAGACAGATAAAGGGATTGATGTGTTTATAAAAAAAATTAAAACTGCTATTGAAAAACCCGTTATTATTCTCAATAACATCACAATTAATATCAGTGCCAGTATTGGCGTGGCTCTCTACCCGCAACATGGAACGACTGCAGATGAATTACTGATGAATTCAGATAATGCGATGTACGAGAATAAAAAGCTTTCACAATAGTCCTGTTTCAGGCCTGCTGGTATTTTTCAATACTATTTCTTCTTTTTAATTAGCTCAATATTCTAAACATTATCGATAAATTCTAACAGAGCTCATCGCTAATACATTATCAGTTAAGCCCGCAGTGTCTTAACAAAGCAGCGGTATCCGGCTCTCTGCCTCTGAAATTTTTAAACAATACTGCAGCGGGTTCAGAACCACCTTTTTCTAAGATATTATTTAAAAATTCTTTTCCGGTTTTTTTATCAAAAATACCGTTTTCTTCAAATTTAGAAAAAGCATCAGCCGATAATACTTCTGCCCATTTGTAACTGTAATAACCGGCAGCATAGCCTCCGGCAAAAATATGTGAAAAACTGTTTTGAAAACGGTTTTCAGTCACTGCCGGCTGTACACTGACACGAGAGCGAACATCATCTATGGTTTGCTGTACGCCTTCGTATCCGGGTGTGGCGTAATTCTTATACAGTTCAAAATCAAAAATTGCAAATTCCAGCTGCCTGATCATCATAGATGCCGCACGATAGTTTTTTGCACTCAGCATTTTATTAAATAAGTCTTCAGGTATCGGCTCAGCTGTCCGGTAATGACCGGATATCAGTGAAAGTGATTCTTTCTCCCAGCACCAGTTTTCCATAAACTGACTTGGCAGCTCAACTGCATCCCACTCCACACCATTTATTCCGGAGACATCGTATTCATCAACTTTGGTCAGCATATGATGTAAACCATGTCCAAATTCGTGAAACAAAGTTGTCACTTCATTATGATCAAGTAATGCCGGCTTATCACCCACGGGCGGTGTTAAGTTACACACCAGATATGCAACCGGCGTTTGTATAACACCGTCAACTTTCATGCGGCTGACACATTCATCCATCCACGCGCCGCCTTGTTTATTTTCACGCGCGTATAGATCCAGATAAAACTGGCCCCGTAATTCATTGCTCTCATCGACGATGTCATAAAACATTACATCATCGTGCCATGTTTCTACGCTGCTGTTTGCTGAAATTTTAATTCCATATAAACGGTTAACAATTTCAAATAAGCCGTTGATGACTTTTTCTGCCGGAAAATAAGGTTTCAGTTCCTGCTGGCTAAACTGATACTGCTTGTTTTTAAGTTTCTCGGCATAGTAGCCGGTATCCCAGGCTTCGAGCTTTTCAATATTGTCGCTTTGCTTTGCAAAGGCTTCTAATTCTGCAAACTCTTCAACAGCTTTTGTATGTGATTTTTCATTCAGGTCATATAAAAAATTCAGCACTTCTTCCGTCGAACCCGCCATTTTCTTTGCGATAGAAACTTCCGCATAATTTTTGTAGCCTAATAGTTCAGCGATGACTAAACGGCCTTCAAGAATATCTTTTATAACTTCTGTATTATCGAAGCGTTTATCTTGAGCATTTTTGTTTTTTATCTCTGACGATCGTGTCACATACCCAAGATAAACCTCTTTACGTAAAGAACGGTTATCAGCGTAGGTCATTACCGCATTGAACGATGGAAAATCCAGACCCAGTAAATAACCTTTTTTATTTTTATGCCGGGCATTTTGTTGCAGCATGTCCAGTGCATAATCTGGCAGCCCTTTTAATTCTTTTTTATCGGTGATTAATTTTTTCCAGATATCCGTTGCATCAAGAACATTTTGTGAGAAAGTATTCTTTAACTGTGAAAGTAAGTCCTTCACCTCCTTAAAGCGCTTTTTCTTTTCCAGATCCAGTGCAACGCCGCCTAACTCAAAATCGGTTAAAGCCTGTTTAATGATTTGTTTTTGTGCCACAGAATAGTCTTCAAACTCAGAAGATTGCTGCAGGCTCTTATAGGCATTATACAGTTTTTCGTTTTGTGACAATTCAGTGTGATAGCTGCTTAAGCGGGATAAGCATTTATCATGTTGCTTACGCCATGCATCATTATTCATCACAGAATTCAGATGTCGCACAGGCGACCAGACACGGCTTAAACGCGAATCCATTTTTTGTAACGGCAGCACCAGATTTTCCCAGCTATACGTTTGCTGCTTTAATAGGTCATCTAAATGTTTTTTATTCTCTGCCAGCAGCTGATCAATTGCAGGCACAATATTTTCCGCTTTTATCTGTCTAAAAGCTGGCAGGCTATCGGTATTAAGCAGGGGGTTCATGCAGAGTTTATCCTTGTTTTTAGCAATACTTGAGCGTAATTCCTTTTACGCCAAGGTATTAAAACGTGTTAAAGATTATCTTAAGTTAAACATCGATATTGCTGGCAGAAAGTGCATTGGCTTCGATGAACTCACGACGGGGTTCAACGTTATCACCCATCAATGTAGTAAAGACTTCATCAGCGGCAATAACATCTTCAATTTTAACCTGAAGCATGCGCCGGCTTGAAGGATCCATTGTGGTTTCCCACAGCTGCTCCGGGTTCATTTCACCGAGACCTTTATAGCGCTGTATACTTTGTCCGCGACGAGCTTCCTTCATCAGCCAGTCCATGACTTCTTCAAAGTGTCTAATATCAACACGTTTATCGACTCTCACGATATATGCACTGTCTGTTAATAAACCAAACATTTTTCCACAGTATTCATTAATCACGGCAAATTCGGTACTGATAAATAACTCTGCCGGCATCACACTCGGATGCTCCAGTCCGTGGCGATGACGGATCAGGCTAATCGCCAGACCACCTTCATTTTCCACATCCGCGACCAGTTCAAACTGATAATTAACGCCCTGTTCCTTGTTTAATTCCACAACCGCTGAGACATTATCTAGCCAATTCTGCATGGCGCCACGGTCTTTCAGGTCGCTATCTGACAAAGCAGGGGCTTTCATCATACTGGTCAGTACCAGTTCATCATAACGCCTTGATAAGCGTGAGATAACCGACTTACAACGGAGGAATGATTGTGCCAGATCTTCGAGTGCAGTACCCGATATCGCGGGGCTGCGCTCTTCGACGTGTAATTCTGCTCCGGTTAATGCCAGTTGTAATAAATACTGGTTTAGCTCGGCATCATCTTTTACGTAGCGTTCCTGCTTGCCTTTTTTCACCTTGTATAACGGTGGCTGAGCAATATAGATATGACCGCGTTCAACCAGCTCAAACATCTGTCGGTAAAAGAATGTTAACAGCAGGGTGCGAATATGTGATCCATCAACATCGGCATCGGTCATGATAATGATATGGTGATAACGCAATTTATCAGGATTAAACTCTTCCTTACCGATACCGCAGCCAAGCGCGGTAATCAATGTACCGACTTCAGCAGAACCCAGCATTTTATCAAAGCGTGCCTTTTCAACGTTAAGTATCTTACCTTTTAATGGCAGAATGGCTTGAGTACGACGATCGCGGCCCTGTTTCGCTGAGCCGCCCGCAGAATCACCCTCCACCAGATATATTTCACACTGTGCGGGATCTTTTTCCTGACAATCTGCGAGTTTACCAGGTAAACCTGCAATATCTAATGCGCCTTTTCGGCGGGTCATTTCACGGGCTTTACGCGCCGCCTCTCGGGCTCTTGCAGCATCAACAATTTTTGCGGTAATGGCTTTAGCTGCCGCAGGATTCTCCGCTAAGAACTCCTGTAAGGCTTCACCCATCGCTGATTCAACAGCAGACTTTACTTCGGAAGAGACTAATTTTTCTTTTGTTTGTGAAGAAAACTTAGGATCGGGTACTTTAACGGATAATACGGCCGTTAAACCTTCACGTGCATCATCACCGGTTGTCGCGATTTTATTCTTTTTAGAAATACCTTCAGCTTCCATATACTGGTTCAGACAACGTGTTAACGCCCCTCTGAAGCCTGCCACATGGGTTCCACCATCTCTTTGAGGGATATTATTGGTGTAAGGGAAAACATTTTCCTGATATGAATCATTCCACTGTAATGCCGCTTCCACCACAATATCGTCTTTTTCTTTAGTAAACGAAAACACCTTTTCGTGTAACGGTATTTTATTACGGTTTAAATGACTGACAAAAGCACTGATACCACCTTCATATTCAAACGTATCCGTCTTGTCATCACGACTATCCGTTAAAACAATGCGCACACCGGAATTAAGAAATGACAGTTCACGTAAGCGCTTACTTAAAACATCGTAATGGAATTCGATCAGTTTAAAGACATCAACACTAGGCCAAAAACGCAACTCTGTTCCTGTTTTGGGAGATTCTCCAACGACTTTAAGTGGTTCAACAGGCACACCCATGTGGTACTCCTGCTGATATTTATTGCCATCACGGCCGATTGTAATAATTAACTTCTCGGATAAGGCATTAACTACCGACACACCCACCCCGTGTAAGCCACCAGAAACCTTATATGAGTTATCATCAAACTTACCACCGGCATGCAATACCGTCATGATCACCTCCGCTGCTGAAACCCCTTCTTCGGGATGTATATCAACGGGAATACCACGTCCGTTATCTTTTACAGAAACAGATCCATCGCTGTGAATTTTGACATTTATTTCTGAACAGTGACCAGCTAGCGCCTCATCAATGGAGTTATCGACGACCTCGAACACCATATGGTGTAAACCGGTGCCATCATCAGTATCACCAATATACATACCAGGGCGTTTGCGTACCGCTTCCAGTCCTTTTAAGACTTTAATATTGGAAGAATCGTAAGATTGATCACTCATAAACATGCCTTTATTAAAAGTTAGGTCATTACCGCTGTTCAGAGACAGTGCCATGTTCCACGTGGAACATCTTCTGCTCTGGCCATAATGACAAATCGACTGCATTCTTTTCAATCGATGTAATAAATATTTGTGCAGGTAGTTCCGACATCATTTTTAGAATTTTTTGCCGATGTTGAATATCTAGCTCTGCGGGTAAATCATCAAATAATATAACGCTATTTTTGTTTGTTGCCTGATTAAATAACAAACCCTGCATCAGCCGTAATAATACCACTAAAGTCTTCTGTTGACCTCTTGAAACCGCTGTTTCTGCGTTTAATCCGTTAATTTTAAAGCGTAAATCAGCGCGGTGTGGTCCCGCGTGTGTAAAGCCTCTTTCCATATCGGTATTAAAGCCTTGCTGAAGGACAAAAGCCAAATCGTTATCTTTATTCCAGCCTCTCTGATAGCTGATTTTTATTTCTTTATCATCGAATAGCAGAGTTTGAAACTGATTAACCAGAGATTGTAATGACTGAATATAGTTCGCGCGTAATTGATCGATAATATTCGCCGTATCAATAATCTGCTTATCCCATATATGAAAAGATTTTGCTGGCTGCTTTGAGCGAAGTGCAGCATTTCTTTGTTTTAATGCTTTTTGATAACGCTGCCAGATAGAATAAAAAGATTGTTCCACGTGGAACAGCCCCCAATCTATAAACTGACGTCTTTCATTTGGCCCGCCAGAAACTAACTGGTGGCTTTCCGGGTGCAAGGCAATAACCGGAAGTTGAATGGCTAAGTCTGATAAGCGGCTTATTTTTTCACCATCTAACTTAATCAGTAGCTTTTCTCTATCATGCAGTATGCCTGCCGGAATCAGGCGATCCTGGGTAGATTGTAATTTACTAAAGATATGCATGCGCTGTGCATCGACATTCATGATGTCTTTAATTTTATTGGTCAGAAATGAGCGGCCATGAGCCAGATAGTAGATGGTTTCCAGTAAACTGGTTTTACCGGAGGCATTATCACCATAGATAAGATTAACAGTTGGGCAGGGCTCAATACCCAACTGTTTTATATTTCTAAAGCCCTGTGATTCCAGATAAGCAAGACTCATCTTATTTAAGGTTAAATATACACGACACTACAGGCGCATCGGCATAATGACATATTTAGAGTATTCATCATCCGGGAACTGAACCAGGCAGCTGCTATTTGAATCTTGTAAGCTGATATGTACCTGCTCAGATGCACTCACATTCAACACATCCAGCATATAGTTCACGTTAAAGCCTATTTCTATATTGTCACCCTGGTATTGAGCTTCTAATTCAACATCCGCTTCTTCGTGATCTGGATTATGTGACTGCAATTTAATAATTGAACTGTTTAACAGCAGACGAATTCCTCGAAACTTCTCATTTGATAAGATAGAAGCCCTGATCAGAGCTTGCTTAAACTCGTTTCTGTCGATAGTAAGTAGATTATCGCCACGCTCTGGAATAACACGGTTGTAATCTGGGAATCTTCCATCGATTAGTTTTGAAGTAAACGTCAGATTATCGATTTTTACACGGATATGGTTATTACCGATCGAGACCTCTGCTATCTCATCGGTATGCTGTAAAAGACGGTTGAGCTCCAAAATACCTTTTCGTGGAATAATGACTTGTTTATTTTCGTTTAAATTCAGCTCGATCGGTTGTTCGCTATAGGATAAACGATGTCCATCGGTTGCAACTGAACGAATACCTTCATTGGTTAAATCGAATAACAAACCATTTAGATAGTAACGAACGTCCTGTTGTGCCATCGCAAAAGAGGTTTTCTCAATGACCGTCTTAAATTGTGATTGTGTCATTGTGATCGTCACCAATGGCACCAGCTCCTCAAGAGAAGGGAAGTCGCTAGCCGGTAAGGTGGCTAATGAAAACCGACTGCGACCAGATTTAACAATCGCTTTATCAGCATCGATAGAAATATTGATTTGTGCTTCATCGGGTAAAGATTTGCAAATGTCTAATAACTTTTTTGCAGGTAAGGTTGTTTCACCGGTTTCATCCGACATAACCGCGAGTTTAGAAACTAATTCAATTTCCAGGTCGGTTGCAGTTAAAGATAATTGCTGTGCATTACATTGAAATAAAACATTTGATAACGCCGGCATGGTTTGTCTTTTTTCGACCGCTCCGATGATTTTTTGCAGGGGTTTTAACAGATCATCTCTTTGAATTGAAAGCTTCATAGTTTACCTTATTAATATAATTTGTTTTTTATATATAAAAATAGTAGTAGTAATAAGTATCCCTTTGTTTTGAGGATAACTCTGTTTTTATCTTAATTATCAATTAGTTAAAATCAATAATAGCCCTGCATAACAGTCGACTAAGGTGCGAATATAATGCAAACAACTTGTGGATAACTTTCCTTGCCATTTTTATACATGTTTCTCTAACTGCTTATCCACAAGCAGCACACATTATATCCTTTAGCCGCGGATGCAGCGATTCATTCTTTTGTCTTATTGGCCTAAGTACTTAATATGCGATAAAGATTCTTATAATCTTCATCAATTCTTAAATCAGATTCACGAAGTTCGATAACTTTTTTACAGGCATGAATCACCGTTGTATGGTCACGACCACCAAAAGCGGCACCAATTTCAGGCAAACTGTGATTCGTTAACTCTTTTGATAATGCCATTGCCATTTGACGAGGCCGAGTAATAGAACGGCTGCGTCGATTAGACAAGAGATCTGAAATACGTATCTTGAAATATTCTGCGACTGTTTTTTGGATATTTTCAATAGTGACCTGTTTATCATGCTGTGCAATCAGGTCTTTGAGCGCTTCTTTTGCGAATTCGATATTGATCGGGCTGCCAGTAAAGCGAGAGGTCGCCATAACCCGGCGCAATGCACCTTCCAGCTCACGGATATTAGAGCGAATGCGTTTGGCAATGAAAAAAGCCGTGTCATCAGGAATCACAATACCGTTTTCTTCAGCCTTTTTATGCAAAATAGCCACGCGAGTTTCCAGCTCTGGCGGTTCAATTGCCTGGGTTAGACCCCAGCCAAAGCGCGATTTTAGCCGATCCTCCAGACCATCAATCTCTTTCGGGTAACGATCACAGGTCAGAATAATCTGCCGGTTTCCCTCTAATAAGGTGTTAAAGGTGTGGAAAAACTCTTCCTGAGAGGAGTTCTTGCGGGCAAAGAACTGAATGTCATCAATTAATAAGGCATCGAGCGAGCGGTAGTATTGTTTAAACTCATCAATCATTTTGTGTTGCAGGGCTTTAATCATATGCGACACAAAGCGCTCAGAATGCAGGTAAGCCACCTTTGCATTCGGGTTCTTCTTTATAATTTCATTACCAATCGCATGCATTAAATGGGTTTTACCCAAACCCACGCCACCGTATATAAAGAACGGGTTATAGGCATCGCCGGGAGTTTCGGCTACTTGCTTAGCGGCGGCACAGGCTAACTGGTTAGATTTACCTTCAACAAACTGATCAAAAGTATAATTTGGATTTAGATTAGAGACAAAGGCTTCAATGTGATGATCGCTGCTATCAGTGTTGTCATTAACCCGCGTGCGGGTCACGCGTTCGAGCTTTTCAGTCAGGCTATCGGGTAGTTTTTTATTAAATTCGCGTTTTTCACCGGCTTTTTTCTGGCTACCGACCATAAGGCTCACAGAAAAATCATCACTTAGGCTGATTTTTTTAACAATGGTCTGAATTTGAGAGTAGAAGTTACCTTTAACCCAGTTTAAAACAAACTGATTTGGTGCTAATAAGTTAAGCCCGTTATCGACTTCAATCGCCTGTAATGGACGAATCCAGGTGTTTAATTGTTGTTCAGACAGTTTGTCTTCCAGTGCTTTTAAACACTCAACCCAAATAGCGTTAGACAATGCTTGTAATCCCCCAAAAGCTTTACTCAAACTGATGTTGTATGTAGCGTGAAAAAATTGTAAAAATTATGAATTAAGCGTTAAATTGTTGCGCATTCTCGATCTACCAGAGAGAATGGCTGTCGCTGGTTCGTTATGTCGTCGACAGGATGCACGCAGAAAGCATATTTTAGCCTTCAAACTAAAAGTTATCCACAGTTTTTATCAAAGGTTATCCACAGAATAGAAAAGTTTTTGTGGATAACATATTGTAATAATAAAGCTTTGCATTTGGTCCGATAAACCCGTAAAATCCGCGGTTCGATTTTGTAGGTCTAACTGGATATCAGTGATATGAAAAGAACATTTCAACCAAGCCGTATTAAACGCGCTCGTACACATGGTTTTCGCGCTCGCATGGCCACTAAAGGTGGCCGTGGAGTAGTTAGTGCGAGACGTGCTAAAGGCCGTAAACGTTTAACTGCTTAATTAATACCCATCATAAAGTGGTATTAAATGGCCGGTAATGCGCACTTTCCGAAGTGCGCTAAGCTTTTAAAGCCAGCAGAGTTCAAACAGGTGTTTAACGCTGCGAAGCGGGCGGGTGATCGACATCTGACCATCTTCTATCATGCGAATGAGCGTAATCAACCCCGATTAGGCTTAGCCATTTCCAAGAAAGTCTCTAAATTAGCCGTTGAGCGTAATCGCATAAAACGTTTAGCCAGAGAAACCTTTCGTTTAAAACGCCACGAATTACAGTTTGCTGACTTTGTCGTACTGGCTAAGCCCGGTGCCGTTAAAGTGGAAAATAAAGAACTCATCGCCTCCTTTAATAAGCTTTGGAACAAGCTACAGCATCGTCAGGATGACACTAAGCCAGCCAACACTCATGCGTAAACTCTTTATTCTGCTTATCCGTGGTTACCAGATCGCTCTGAGCCCTGTTTTTGGTCAGCATTGTCGTTATACACCTACCTGTTCCACCTATGCCATCGAAGCATTACAGCAGCATGGTGTCATAAAAGGTAGCTGGCTAGCCGCAAAACGTCTGGTCAGTTGTAATCCATGGCATGAAGGGGGGTATGACCCGGTGCCGGGAACAGAAAACAACAACGAGTCGGTAGAAAATGGTGGCAAAGAATCAAAAGATTGCCATAAACATCACCATAAGCACTGATTAAATGTAATAATTGGCTGCTATTTAATTGGCTATAACCTAAGACACACAATAGAAGAATTTATCTGATGGAAAATCAACGCACACTCTTATATATCTCACTGGCAATGCTACTGTTTATCCTTTGGGGAAATTGGCAGCAAGATTACGGCCCAAAACCAGTAGCAACCACCACAGCGCCAACGACAGTGGCAGATTCGCCGGCAATGGCAGTGGATGTACCAGGTGCGGCCAAACAGATAAGTGACGATGTTCCGGCTATTGATAATAAAGCTATGCCATCGATGGCAGCGATACCTGCCCCAGCGGGCCAGCAGCGAATTCACGTAACAACCGATATCTTACAGATAGAAATTGATAGCCGGGGCGGCGATATTAAAGTCGTTAAACTATTAGAATATCCACAAAATGCAGACTCTGATGCACCCTACCTATTAATGGGTGGCGCAGAAGACAAAACCGCTTATGCCCAGTCAGGCTTAGTATCGGCAAGCTCTAAAGCCCCGTCTCATCATGCTATCTATAGTGTTGAAAACACCGAGTATCAGTTAAAAGAAGGCGAAAATGAAATTGTTGTTAATCTTTACTGGCAGTCTGAAAGCGGTGACCGTGTTATTAAAAGTTTCACCTTTACTCGCGGCAGTCACGTTATCGGCCTTAGCCATAAAGTCACCCCCACGGCTGACTGGCATGGCAGTCAATACAGCCAGTTAATTAAAGCTGAGCCACAATCAAAAGAAAACCAGTTTATCTACACCTATACCGGTGGCGTTATATATAACGACGAATCTAAATATCAGAAAGTTGATTTTAGTGATATGACTGAGAAAAGTCTGGATATCAGCACATCAAGCACCTTTAAGGCTGGCTGGGCGGCGATGATCGAGCATTACTTCCTGGCAGCATGGATTCCAGAAAAGGAAGAAAACAACTTTTATTACACCAACAAAATAGCAGAAAACCGCTACATGTTAGGTATGCGCTCGTCAGCGATGGATATAAAAGCCGGAGAAACAGCAGAGTTTACTCGCCAACTGGTTGTTGGACCTAAGTTACAACACGAGCTGAGTGCGATTGCCCCGGGATTGGAATTAACCGTTGATTACGGCTTCCTGACGATTATTGCAGAGCCATTATTCTGGTTACTAGAGTTCTTCTACGGTGTGTTTGCTAACTGGGGCTGGGCGATTATCTTCCTGACCATCACGGTTAAAGTTGTTTTCTACAAATTATCTGAAGCCAGTTACCGATCTATGGCAAAAATGCGCAAAGCCGGTCCGCGCTTAAAAGCCTTAAAAGACCGTTTTGGTGATGATCGTCAGGCCATGAGCAAGGCCATGATGGAAATGTACAAAAAGGAAAAAATCAATCCGTTAGGTGGTTGTTTCCCGATGTTAGTGCAAATTCCGGTCTTTATCGCGTTATATTGGGTCTTACTAGAAAGCGTAGAAATGCGTAATGCACCTTTTGCCCTGTGGTTAGATAACCTATCAGAAAAAGATCCGTTTTATATCCTGCCATTATTAATGGGCGGCTCAATGTTCCTGCAGTTTAAACTGAACCCGGCACCGATGGACCCAATCCAGAAGAAAGTGTTCCAGTTTATGCCGATTGTATTTACCGTGTTCTTTGCCTTCTTCCCATCGGGCTTAGTACTGTACTGGGTAGTGAACAACATTCTGTCGATAACCCAGCAATACATCATTACCAAGCGCATTGAAGCTGGTGAAGAAAAATAAGCCATAACGGCAAGCATAAATATGGAAAACACAGATACCATAGCAGCCATTGCGACCCCCAGCGGTCGTGGTGGCGTGGGTATCGTGCGGGTATCTGGCCCAAACTGTCTCGAAATAGCAGATAAAATACTCAAAAAAGCACCATCTCCTAGAAAAGCCGAATATTGTCCGTTCTATGATGTCAATCATGACATCATCGATCATGGCATTGCGCTGTTTTTTAATAACCCGCATTCCTTTACCGGTGAAGATGTTCTGGAATTACAGGGCCACGGTGGTCCGGTGGTAATGGACATGCTGCTAAAGCGTGTTTGTGAACTGGGCGCACGCATCGCCAATGCCGGTGAATTCTCAGAACGCGCATTCCTCAATGACAAAATGGACCTGGCACAAGCCGAAGCCATTGCCGACCTCATCGAAGCCGACAGTGCCGAAGCGGCCCGCGCCGCCGTGCGTTCCATGCAAGGCGAGTTTTCAACGCACATTAATAATCTGGTAGAACAACTTATCCATTTGCGGATTTATGTCGAAGCCGCGCTGGATTTTCCAGAAGAAGAAATCGACTTTCTTGCCGATGCCCATGTTGGCAATGAGCTCAACAGCTTAGTTGGCAGCATTAATAATGTATGGGCATCCGCACGTCAGGGCAGTTTATTGCGCGAAGGCATGACCGTGGTGATAGCAGGACGCCCAAACGCCGGTAAATCGAGTTTGCTTAATGCCTTATCGGGCGAGAAAGC
>JAOULC010000109.1 GCA_029882215.1 Gammaproteobacteria bacterium
TTACCCAGTGAGCTATATAAGTCACTCACGTGAGATCGTGGTTCAGAACTTGCTGAACATAAACGATTTACTCTAGCAACAGATATAAAAGTTTATGTTTGTGATCCACAAAATCTTTGGCAACGAAGTTCTAATGAAAATACAAATAACTTGTTGAGACAATACTTCCCTAAAGGTACTGACTTATCAATACACTCACTAGCAAAGTAAAATGCAGTGGCAAGAAGATTAAACGAGCGCCCAAGAAAAACGTTAGACTATGAATCACCAGCAGAACGATTTAATCGAAATTAATCAGGGTCAGAGAGCAATACTTGCTAATATTAGAGCTGTCGTATATTAGAAACAATTGCTCTCTGACCCGAATGGCACTCAAAAATCTTCAGAATTAACTGATACGTGTCCCGGTACACCGGCAAGTCATAATACAGTGCTATAAAAATAGACCGCTTCGCGGAAAAGATAAAAAGTTAAAGGATTAAAAAGCCCGAACTGCACGCACAAAAAGCAAACTGCTCTTAGTGATGAGGGTCTGGTTGCCAAAGGGGAAGAGCTGGCCCCACGCGCCGATACTACTACTGTCCTGCGACGAACTCCAGTACATGTTGTCACCAAAACCACCCACAACACCTTTCTGCAAATATAACGCTCTCAGCTCATCTTTGGACGGTAAAAACCAGTCGGTATAACCGTTTAACGCAAAAGCATCAACCAACTGAGCTGCTGTACCTACGTCGGCGCAACCCGCTAGTATGGCGGCGGTGTTCTGTGCACCCGAGCCAGTGGTGGTATTTACCGCGCCGGTTATGTCCGTGCCATAACAGCCCCATGCTGCACCTGTTCCGCCATCTTGATCACCGGGAGCCGCTTCCAGTCCGTGCCTGCCACCGTTATACACATAAAACACGATGCCACCGGCGGGGCCGGTGTCGCCTATATCATAAGTGAGTTGAATTTCTTTCCAAACCGCGGCCCCTGAGGTGGCATCTACTAATACGTAGACTTGCTTGTTAGCTGTATTAGTATTAATCCAGACAGAACCTACTGAATAACCACCGTTCACATCATTGCCTACACCGGGTGCGGTAGTTGCCGTGAAGTTTACTTTGATGTTTTCTACGTCGGTTAAACCCACATCGGCTTTTGTGACACTATGCGGGTTGGCGGTGCTAGCTGCATGCGTTTCCAGAGCATTGATACGTGTCTCCAATGCTTCGAGTTTTGCGATACGACCATCAAGCGCGGTGAAATTAGCATTCATGTCATCAGCGCGAATCGTATCTCCCGCTGCAAATGTGTGGGGTACTGCAGCCATTGCTGCGCCAGACATTAGCGCCAGCAAACCGGCGATAACAAAAGAGTTTATTTTTAAAGTTATGTTTTTCATGTTAATTATTTCCAGGTTGATCTATCAAACGTCGCATTACCAAACGTCGAGTTAACCGGTGCTTCTGTTGCATCGACGGGCGCTTCTACAGAACTGTCACCACTACAGGCGGTGAGTAATAAAAGCGTAAAGGGCATTAATATCGTTATTAAACGGTGTTTCATGTTAAATTCCTCAGCCGCGAACGGCCATGATGATAGCTCATATTTATTTTGATGTTCATATTCGTAACCCACGATTCTTTACGTCAGAATCATTACGTAACTACCGGCAAAAAACTCACACAACCACCCAAATGGGTTAACCCTTTTTGTAAATACTGGATTTCGACTGGCTGCTATCAGTAGAAACTGTATTCTCATTGCCTGTTGAATAAGAATTATCGGTGCTGGTCGATGTTCTATAAGTCACCGAGAAATTGGCTGCGCCGATCGAGACATCGAGTTTTGGCACATCAGCAATCAACGGGTTAAATTTGTAATTGTTATTACTTGCGTCGAAATTCTTGTTAATGATTTCTTCATAATCACTGTAACCATCACCATCGGTGTCGGCGACATCAGCATCGGTCAGGCCACCACCGCCACCACAAGCGGTTAGTACAAATATCGACGAAAATATTATTGGGAATAATACCCCATTGTTTTTTCTCATTATTAGCACTTCCCCTCAAAAGTAATTTTATTAAATATAAAAACTTAACTAAATATTGATTTACATCAGCTTTCGGCTGGCAGGGAGAATTTAATAAACGGTTTACTGTTTAGGTAGTATTCACTTCTGTTGTTGCATCGCTTGTCAGTTGCGATATTGCAGTTGATTGTCTGGTTTCTTTTGTCGCAACGTATATAACAGGCTACCGTCTATAAAAACGTCTAATCGAGGAAGGACTTTACAGAATCATAGGCTGTAAAACTATTAACAAAAGTTAGTATTTACCCGTTCAAATTACTGAAAGTTGCGTAGCATCAAGCTGTGATATTGCCGCGACCACATATAGCCGGGAAATTGAGTTATGAATAAAGATGAAGTTAATAAACAGAGTGCCGAATAACACCTGTTCTATGCAGGCAGCAGCAGTTTTTTCCTGCATTGGCAGCCTTGGTTCGGTTATCTACACCGAGATTTCTTAATATGATGGTGACATATTGTCTTACCGTATCTTCGCTCAGATTAATTTTATCAGCAATCTGTCGATTGCTTAGACCATCGACTAACAATA
>JAOULC010000110.1 GCA_029882215.1 Gammaproteobacteria bacterium
TGCGTTTAAACAAATCAGAGTTCATGAACCGCATTAAAGCAATTCTGGATGAAGCTGGCGTTATGGTTCTGGCTGATACCTGGTTAGCGGGTGGTTTTGTATCGACTAAGGGCTGTATCCTTGAGCCTAAAGATGTAAAAGGCATGGCTTTCCGTGCAGCAGGTAAAGCATTTAACCAGATGTTAGCCGGTGCCGGTGCATCGATTACTAAAATGCCAAGCTCTGAAATCTATTCAGGTCTGCAAACTGGTGTACTAGACGGTGCAAACACCAGTTCAGCGAGCCTGGTTTCATACCGTATTTATGAGCAGGTTAAATGTCTGACAGCTCCTGGTGATAATGCGTTATGGGTAATGTATGAGCCAATTCTGATTTCTAAGAAAACATTCAACAGCCTGACAAAAGCTCAGCAGAACGTAATTCTGAAATCAGCTAAAAAAGCAGAAGAATTTGCAACACAAGGCGCTAAAGACGCGGATAAGAAGTTAGTTGAAACCTACAAAAAAGCCGGCGTTAAAGTGGTTACTATGACTGCTGAGCAGGCTGCTATGTGGCGAGCGATTGCAAATGAAACATCGTACAAAGATTTTGCTGAAAAAGTAAAAGGCGGTCGTGCACTGCTGGATATGGCATTATCAGTTAAGTAAGGCTACAGTTTAGACAGGTTTTTCCTGTCATCCTGACGAAACGAGCGCTATAGTTTATAGCGCTCGTTTTTTATTATGGTGAAAAAGTAATGAAAAGTTATATCCAGTTTGTCTCTAATGTATCCAAATTATGCGGTATTGTCGCAGCGTTGATGATACTTGTATCTGTTCTCATTGTCTGTCAAATGGTCTGGATTCGCTATGTGCTGGAAGAGTCTTCAATCTGGCAAACTGAATTTGTTACCTACCTGTTAATAGCGGCAACCTTTATCGGGAGTCCCTATGTGTTGCTAACACGGGGGCACGTCAATGTAGATTTAATTCCGTTGTATGTGAAACATAAATGGCGTGTGGTCATGGCACTGGCTGCTTCAGCTCTGTCACTGGCTTTTTGTCTTTTAGTAATGATAACCGGATATGAATTCTGGTATGAGGCCTGGGAAGCTGACTGGGTGTCTGATTCGATCTGGGAAGTGCGTTTATGGATTCCATACTTCTCCTTACCATTTGGTTTTTTAATTATGTCGCTGCAATATATAGCTGATATTTTAAGTTTGATCCGGGGCGAAGAAATGCCTTTTGGAATCTCTAATGATGAAGCAGCGGAGCTATAGAAAATGAGTCCACTAATACTTGGTTTATTAATTGCTTTTACATTAATCCTGGTTTTATTACTGGGTGTACCGGTTGCTTTCGCACTGGGTTCCGTTGCTATTGTTTTTCTCGTGATATTTGATGGCGTTGGCAGTATCAACGTCATGGCAGAAACTATATTTGCCGGTCTGAATGAATTTGCACTGCTTTCGATACCGATGTTTATTTTAATGGGAGCTGCGATTGCATCATCACGTGCAGGTAGTGATTTATACGAAGCATTAGAACGCTGGTTTTACAGAGTGCCGGGCGGTCTGATTATCTCTAATCTCGGAGCCTGCTCTATTTTTGCAGCCTTAAGTGGTTCATCACCGGCTACCTGTGCTGCGATTGGTAAAATGGGTATACCGGAAATGCAAAAACGCGGTTACCCGGACAGTCTGGCTACTGGTGCAATTGCTGCGGGCGGTACATTAGGTATTTTAATTCCACCCAGCATCACGATGATTGTTTATGGTATTGCCACTGAGACATCAATTGGTCGTTTATTTTTGGCCGGTATTATTCCTGGTTTACTGTTAACCGGCTTATTTATGGCATGGTCATTATTTTATGCAAAGCGTAATGGCTTTCATTTTAAGATTGGTGACAAGGGATATTCCTGGAAAGAAAAGTTTGAAATCCTGCCAAAAGTATTACCATTTCTGGTCATTATCGGGCTGATACTTTACGCATTATACGGTGGCGTTACCACACCATCGGAAGCTGCAGGTGTTGGTGCATTTGTATGTGTGGGACTGGTTGTTCTTATCTACAAAATGTGGAGCTGGAGAGCAAACTGGGAAATTTTACGCAGTGCGACGCGTGAATCAATAATGATCATGATGATCATTGCTACGGCAGCACTGTTTAGTTACATGATGTCCAGCCTCTACATTACACAGGCACTGGCAGAATGGATCGCAGCGCTGGATGTAAATCCCTGGGTATTATTAATCAGTATTAATATTTTCCTTTTAGTGGCGGGTTTGTTTCTGCCACCGGTTGCGGTTATTTTAATGAACGCACCAACACTGTTACCGATTGTTGAAACCATTGGCTTTGATCCTATCTGGTTCGGTGTGATGCTGACCATTAATATGGAAATTGGTCTGATTACGCCACCGGTTGGACTCAACCTGTACGTCATAAACAGTATTGCTCCGAATATAAAACTCCCAACGATTCTATGGGGAGCATTGCCGTTCATGCTGTGTATGATTTTTGCGATTATCCTGCTGATTATCTTCCCCGGGATTGCTACCTGGCTACCTGATGCCGTGATGGGTGCAGCGCAATATTAAGCTAATAAGGCATACCTGATGGAA
>JAOULC010000111.1 GCA_029882215.1 Gammaproteobacteria bacterium
GCACGTGTATTAGCAATCTTGCCATGGATGGCCCTTTTCTATCGTGCCCAGCTTAGCAGTCAGACTGTTAACAGCGCTACAACTTATCCGTAATTAAATTTGACAACAAAAACACGCCTTAGCCTGGCCAAAACTGTGGTCAGGAATCGGGCTGTTTGATTTTTAACAACAGATAAAGCACACTCAGCTTCTGTTTTAAAAACTTAACATCTGAAAGGAACGTAAATGTTAGATACAGCCGAGCCCTGGAATATGGTGGCCGAAGGTTATGCGGCAACCACCAGCAAAATGTTTGAAGCCTATGCCAACGCGGCAATTAATTTAAGCCATATAGATGCCACGAGTCATGTACTTGATGTGGCCTGTGGACCGGGTACGTTACCGTTGTTAGCTCATGACCGCTGTCAGTCGATCAAAGCGATTGATTTTTCAGAGCAGATGCTTTCTGTGTTTCGAAGAGCGATTAACAGCGCGTCGATTAATAACATTGAAGTCAGCTGCAGTGATGCGCAGTGCTTGCCTTATGAAAATGAAACGTTTGATATTGCATTTTCACTGTTCGGGCTGATGTTTTTTCCAGATCGCGGCAAAGCTTATGCTGAAATACACCGCTGCTTAAAACCAGGGGGAGAGGTGATTATCTCCAGCTGGGCACCGGTTGCCGATTCACCAGCCATGCAGACCATGTTCGGTGCCATACGCGCAATGAACCCGCAGATTCCTGAGCCAGAAACCGTGATTGACTCACTTGAAAATGCCGACTTTTTTAAAAGTGAACTAGAGCAGGCCGGTTTTCGTGATGTGGTGATTCATCGTGTGACAGAACATTACCCGATTGATTCGGTTGAAGGCATCTGGCAGGAACTTGTTATGGGAAGTGCGCCCATCGCGATGATGAAAAACAAGTTGCCCGCCGATCAGTGGCAAGCCAAAGAGGTGATTGCAAAGCAGTTTCTGACCAATGCCTTGCCTGATTTGCCGACCTCGCTATCATCCGATGCCTGGCTCGGCTATGGTGTAAAATGAAAAGCTGCCTGACACAACAATGACTGCGACACGAGCCTGTGTCTTTCATTTTGCAGTCTACTGCCGGCCGCCGCAGGCTGCGTACCCGATTTGCCGCGATGCTGTGGCTGAGCTGATTGACTGTATGCCTGGCCGTGTTATGGCAGTCGTTAAAGTCCGATCAACTCAGCATGTAAGCCTTTTTGCTTGACGGCGGCCAGAAACTCGCTGGAATTGATACGCTCTGGATCATATTCGATAATCATTAAGTGCGGCTGATTATCATGACAGTCTGCGGCCATCACACCGGGCATGCTCAATATAGAATCACGCAGTTCTTCACGGTCATTATGGCTGGTGTTTTCATCTATATGAAGCGTAATGTCACTCATATTCATGCTCATGACAGGTCTCCTGTTTAAATAAAAAATAAACAACCTCTCAGTATAACTATACTAGTTGATGTGCGTTTTTTGTGCCTTGTCATAGATCAAAAGCCAGATCAAATGCAGTCGTTTATAAGAGCCAAAAACATTATTAAAAACCTGTTCAGGCTTTTCTTATCAGAGCATCTACTTTTTGAGCGCTGATCAATAGACTGTGAAACGGATAAAATTTTGACAAAAAAATCCCTTCGCATAATCAATGTGCCAGCTGGCTTGAACCTACACATACAAACAGACTGACCCGCTCAGTAGCATCAAGCCCGGTAACTGCAGACACGGATAATGGCGGCTGCAAAGCGGCCACTGTTTAACTAAACAGTGATTTAATGAGAAGCTAAGATCGTAATCAGTGAGTTATCTTTTTTCAGTCTGGTTTCAGTTTCATTTGATAGATTGCGCTTAACATAAGATTTAAGGCTACGAGTTATGTCAAATGAAATGAATAAAGTTAAGGTCTGGGATGTTTTTGTACGGCTTTTTCACTGGTCTTTGGTTGCCTGTTTTTTTGTGGCCTATATTACCGAAGAAGATTTCTTGTTCATTCATACCTATGCCGGGTATGGCGTATTAGCATTGATACTACTGCGCTTTGTCTGGGGTTTTATTGGCACTAAATATGCGCGGTTTAGCAATTTTGTCTATTCACCGGCACAGATAAAACAATTCCTTAAAGACACGCTGTTGTTAAGAGCAAAGCATTACCTCGGCCATAACCCTGCTGCCGGTGCAATGATATTGCTGATGATGGCAAGCTTGCTGATAACAACACTTTCAGGTGTCGCGCTCTATGGTGCAGAAGAACAGGCCGGGCCATTGGCATCGTGGTTTACACAAAGCAATGAATTCTGGAAAGATGTGCTGGAAGAAATCCATGAGTTGTTTGCAGACTTTACAGTCGTACTGGTGGTTATCCATGTTGCCGGCGTTATTGTGGAAAGCCTTATTAATAAAGAAAACCTGATCAAAGCTATGATTGATGGCAAAAAAGTCTCAGCTGCAGATAAAGAATAGAGGGGAAAGATAATGATGAAACACAGTCTACTGATTTATGTGCTCGTGTTGACACCGTTTGCGTTTGTTAGTGCTGACAACAGCGTGCTTAACCAGCTCACAGCCGGCTATCGCGCAGAGGGAGCAACTGCAGCT
>JAOULC010000112.1 GCA_029882215.1 Gammaproteobacteria bacterium
CGCTAAAGGTCGTCTGGTTAACTTAGGCTGTGCGACTGGTCACCCAAGCTTTGTTATGTCAGCATCCTTTACCAACCAGGTAATGGCTCAAATTGAGTTTTATCAGAATTCAGAAAATTACAAAAATGAAGTATATATTCTGCCAAAGATACTCGATGAAAAAGTCGCTCGTTTACACCTCAACAAAGTTGGCGCTTACCTGAGTACACTATCTCAGGAACAGGCTGATTACATCGATGTACCGGTTGAAGGTCCATTTAAAGCCAATCACTATCGCTACTGATTATTCTTGAGGAATATTAATGAGCCAACATTTTAGTGTTGAATTTTTCCCGCCTAAAACGGAAGCAGGGCAGGAAAAGTTATTAATCACAAGTGAAGCATTAAAAAAGGAAATAAATCCTGAGTTTTTTTCGGTTACCTTTGGGGCCGGCGGTTCTACCAGAGAACGCACTTTTACCGCCGTTAGTGAAATCATCAAACATACTGGCGTACCAACTGCACCACACTTGTCGTGTATTGGTTCGACTAAAGATGAAATCACTGCGATTCTGAAAAACTATCAGCAACAGGGAATTAAGCACATCGTTGCATTGCGTGGTGACCTGCCTTCCGGCATGTACTCTGCGGGTGAACTAAACTATGCAAATGAATTAATTGAATATATTCGCCAGGAAACTGGCGACCATTTTCATATTGAAGTAGCTGCGTACCCTGAGTTCCATCCACAGGCTGAATCACCTAAAAAAGACCTTGAGTTTTTCAAACAAAAAGTTGATGCGGGTGCAAACTCTGCCATCACACAATATTTTTATAATATTGATGCCTACTTTCAGTTTGTAGATGACTGTGAATTAATGGGAATTGAAATCCCTATTATTCCTGGCATCATGCCAATCACAAACTATACTAATCTGGCTCGTTTTTCAGATGCCTGTGGCGCTGAAATCCCCCGCTGGATTCGTAAACGTCTGCAGGATTTTCATGATGACACAGAGTCATTAAAGGCTTTTGGTACGGAAGTTGTAGCTGATATGTGTCAGCGTTTACTGGATAACGGCGCACCGGGCTTGCACTTTTATTCGATGAACCAGTCAGCAGCTACCCTGGCGATCTGGAATCAGCTGGAAACTTAATTTAGCTAACCGCGAATACATCAGGGGCTGCTTATGTAACATAAATAAGTAGTCCCTGATGTATTCTCAACTTCTACTTTTTTCTTTCGCCTTAACTAAAATATCTGTTATCGTCGTACTTCCACTTTCAACACATAACTCAAAATAATGCGTATACCAAGACTTTATATTAATCAGGAGCTTAATAGCGGTGACATTATTAAGCTGGATAAAGCAGCAGCCAGTTATTTGATAAAAGTTCTTCGCCTGCCCGTCGATGCATCACTGATTATATTCAATGGTCAGGGTGGCAGTTATCAGGCACGCCTGCTTGAACATGGAAAGCAGCCTGAAATTAAAGTCGAGAAATTTGAGGCTGATGACAATGAGTCTCCGTTAAAGATTACGCTAATACAGGGTATATCTAAAGGTGATCATATGGATATGACAATCCAGAAAGCCGTTGAACTAGGTGTCAGTGAAATAATTCCTCTTATTTGTGAACGAACAGTCGTTAATCTAAAGGCCGACCGGCTGGATAAAAAGATGCGTCACTGGCAAGGCATCATCACCAATGCCAGTGAACAATGCGGCAGAAATACTTTATTGCATATTCATCCACCACAAAAGCTGGTTAATGTAGTCTTAGATGAAAATCAGACCGGCTTCATATTACAGCCAACGGCAATCAATAGCTTTGCTACACAACTTGCAGCAGCTTCTGTTTGCATAATGATAGGCCCTGAAGGTGGCTTCACTGATGAAGAAATTAATCTATCGATGGAAAAAGGTTTTAATGAAGTCCGCTTTGGTCCGCGTGTTTTACGCACTGAAACAGCGGCAATTGCCGCAATAAGTATTCTTCAGTCTCAGTGGGGAGATTTGAACTAGGACTATCTGCTCAGCTTGTCAAACAGCCCAGTTAATTTCAGACTGACCGTGTTGTTTTAAGAATTTATTGACCTGAGAAAATGGCTGACTGCCAAAAAAACCTCTGTATGCTGACAACGGAGATGGGTGTGGCGAGCGAATTACTAGATGCCTTGTGTCATCAATCATTACGCCTTTCTTTTGTGCATAACCACCCCAAAGTATAAATATTACCGGGCGCTTTAACTCATTTACCACGGATATAACTTTATCCGTAAATATTTCCCAGCCTTTTCCCTGATGAGAGTTCGCCTGGCCACTCTCAACCGTCAGTACACTATTGAGTAATAACACACCCTGCTCTGCCCAGCTTTGCAGATTACCATGATCATTTGTAATACCCACATCTGTGTACAACTCTTTGTAAATATTTATCAGTGATTTTGGTATCGGTCGGACGTCCGGCAACACAGAAAAACATAAACCATGTGCATGTCCCGGCGTTGGATAAGGATCCTGACCAAGTATCACTACCTTAACCTTATCCAGAGGTGTCGTATTAAGGGCATTAAACCACTGATCTG
>JAOULC010000027.1 GCA_029882215.1 Gammaproteobacteria bacterium
GTGTTTCAGATCACTGAAAATAATATTACCCGTGCTGTTACTGTACCAACAACTAATGGCATCGCAACTCATACACTTGCCTCGACAACGGCTGGAATTATTACTGTTAGCACAAGTATTGATAGCACAGACATTTCAAGTACGAGCACTATCTTATCAACGAATGATTTTAGTGACGTGTTACAAAAGGCCGAGTACATAAACGCAGACTATGCCAACGGCGTCTTTTTAACAGGCAGCCAGCTTGGTTTACTCGCCATAAATTTATCAAACAGAAGTTTCATTATTGATGAGTTACGCGTACTTAACGGCACCACCGATTTTCCAAATACTCCTGTTGCAGGCAGCGATATTAATAGCGGGCTAATCGATAGCGGAGACAATGTATTTGTTCTTCTTAGATTTTCCTCAGATATTACTGACAACGGAATCACTGCCGAGTTTTTCTTCTCAGATATACTAACCGGCTCTCAGTTACGCCTTTCATATGACTTTACTTTCACACAGAGCGTTCCGTAACAGCCATCTGTCATGATGACGAAGATAAACCGGTGGTTAGTTTAAGACCTGTCTTAATATTTAGCTTATCGCGGAGTTTTATCACCGCCTGCATCGGCTTTACTTTTATTCTGTATGTTAAATATGTTTAGTTGCCTCGCCTTGCTTATAAAGCCTTAAGTTCGTTGCGTATAGCGATTCTTTTTCAGCATCTGATATCACCGACATCGCTTTCATCTGGTACTCAACAGCACTTTCGAACTCACCGGCTCGTGCAAAAGCAGCAGCGATAATTGCCAGTCTTTTCGGACTTTTCTCTGTTCCATCTCTTTTAATTAATTTTCTCGCCCAGAAAACAGCTTTTTCACCATCACAACTTAAGCTACATACAGCATATCCGCTGGCAACTTCCTCTTGTGCCCAAATGTGATTATTGTTAGCTGCCTTAATATGCCATTGATAAGATTTTTTAAGACTTTTTATTACACCTCTGCCATACATATACATGAAGCCCAAAGAATACTGTGCTTCAGAGTTTGCCGAGGCATCACCCCAGCTACTCGAGCGCTCAGCAGAACGTTTATACCACTCTACCGCCTTGGCATCATTTTGCTTAATACCAGGATGACCTGAGTAATACATTTCTGCGACTTTATACATCGCAAGCGTCGATACATGCTGTGAATCAATCTCGGCAGCCTTTTTATACCAGTTGATAGCCTGTTTAAAATCTTTCGCTATACCTCTTCCGTCAAAGTACATATCTCCCAGCGTCATACGCGCTATCACCGCATATTCACCATAAATATTTCTGGCAGCTTTTTTATACCAGCTAATGGCTGTCTCACTATTTTTTTCAACGGCCCGGCCGTTTTCATACATATTACCGATGGCAACCTGTGCCTGTGAGGCCTTGAAATGATCCTTATCTAGCGCTGCTTTTTTATACCATAGCAAGGCTTTTTCAAAGTCTGCCTTATCATAGTTTGAATAAATAACCCCAAGCTTCAGCATTGCTGCTGTGTACCCCTGGTTTGCTGATTGCTCGATGTAAAACAAGCCTTTTTCAAAATCCAGTGGAAATTGAGTCCCTTCAAGATAGTAATTACCAACACGATACTGCTCAACTCTGTCACCATTTTTTGCCAGCGTCTCGAGCCTGTATTTAGTTTCTTCTCCAATCAGCATCACATACCAGCGGGAAGCCGACGAAGACTCGACTTTTTCAAACTCAATTTCCAGACCTATCTGTTTTACATGTGAAAACAAATCCTCCAGTGTTGCATCTTGCTTGTGGTCTGAGTCAGCAAATACATCGCTTGTTTTTACCGATGTATTTAAGTTGTTACTGGATAGATAATAGTACTTTAAGCCCTTAGTATTTTTATTGTATGTGATGACTATCATATCATCCTGTATTAATGCTCCACCTTCAACAGCCCATCTGACTGATGAATTAAGACGCAGATTTTCCGATACCTTCACCGTTTTATATTCTGCATAGTCTGTGAAATCATCTTCATTAAAATACTGCGATTTAAACTGACTATAACTAATATTTCTGTCAATCAGTTTGTCTTTAATCAGGTAATTATGTAACGCAGCTGCAAAAGCCGCTTTTAAACTTTCGCCATCACCTATAACTGTGTACTTACCTACAATCTGTGGCCTCTTTATCACCCAGTCCGGTAACTGGCCTTTATATTTTTTATTGCTAGTATTGACATCATTAATATCAACTGACAGCTGTGCGCTTATCTGACATATAAACTCACCCGATGGCATCTCTCTGGCAGAGAGTGACTTACTTTTTACCCTGACAATTCCCCGTGCAAATTCTTTTATATTACTCGAGGCTGCAATATCGACTTCGCCATCCCGCTGCTGCACCAGACTATTAACATTTGACTCTATTATTGAGCCTGCTTCCTCAAGGGCTTTCTTCTTTACCTCTAACAGTGCCTTGGCGCAGGCTTTTTCTTCTGTTTTCGAAATACCTATCGCCTCCTTTGTATATAATTCTTCAGCTCCAAGTATAAAAAACGGACACATCAATAAAAAGAACACTAATATTTGCCGACGACTACAAACCATCTTTTCTCTCCCCCCAAAATAAACTACCCATTACTCAGATTAAGTCTACTCAATTAGTATTTTTTATCAACAACGGCTTTTGTATATAGCAAACCGCTCACAAATTCATACTTAATAAGGCTCATATATGCTCTTATCACCGCATGCAGGCTTTCAACCGAACGACACGAAGCAACCGGCAGAGAGACAACAAGATCCGACTTCACCAAAACCATAGTGTTTAAATTATTTACACTTTTACTATCTCGCTGTTCTTATAAACACTAACTTACTGATAATTAAAGATTTTACTTTTTGGTATGTTAATTGCTTTTATATCATTACTATTTAAGAACAGATAAACGGGAATTAAAAATGAAAAATATACTCGCCACCATGCTGTTATCAATGACTTCCTTTATGGCCAATGCCATTGTTATTGACTCAAGCATTAACCCTGACGGGGTCGATTACACCTACTTCTCAATTAACAATGATTCAACTGTACACATTGAAACCATGAACGCGCTGTTTGACCCGTATATGTACCTCTTCACAAATGACGGTGCTTTGGATGATACCGACTTTATTGCATTAGATGATGACAGTGGCACGCCTGCACATGCTTTCTCTAACTCTCTGTTAGATATTGATCTGATGGCTGGTAACTACATCGTCGCAGTTGGCGATTTCTATTTAGATATGACTGAGGCCCTCAGTGGATTTGCCGATAATTCATTTTCTGAGCTTGGTGGCGGCTACCAGCTAGACATTACAGCACAAAATGCAGACATCAGCTTCGATGTGCCAGAGCCGGAAAGTCTGCTGCTATTAGGTATTGGTATGTTAGGTCTTTTTGCTACTCGCAGACAAAAAAACCTTTAGTAGCGTTATTAAAAGCTGTTTAAAAAAAAGCGCCGGCATTGCCAGCGCTTTTTTAGTTTATACAAGTCTGTTTGTTAACGACCTGTACCTGGTTCCTCGTAGCACTAACTAAAAAACAACTCCGCCAGCTTCTCACCGGGCTCATCAACTTTCATAAACGCCTCGCCCACTAAAAAGGCATTTACCTGACTCTCACGCATCATGTTCACATCTTCTGCTGTATGTATGCCGCTTTCTGTTACCAGTAAACGCTCATCCGGCAGCATGGGCAACATTCTCAAAGTCGTATCAAGCGAGGTTTCAAAGGTCCGCAGATTACGGTTATTCACACCAATCAGTTCACAATCTGTTGCCAGCGCACGTTTCATTTCTTCTTCATCATGCACTTCCATTAATACGTCCATACCCAGCTGATTGGCTTGAGCCAGCAAGCCATGCAGTGACGCATCATCCAACGCCGCGACAATTAATAAAATACAATCTGCACCCATTGCCCGTGCTTCCAGCACCTGATACGGATCAATAATAAAATCCTTGCGGATAACCGGCAGATCGCAGGCCGCCCGTGCTTCAATCAAATATCGGGTGCTGCCTTGAAAAAAATCTTCATCGGTTAATACCGACAAACAGGCCGCACCATGTCTGGCATAACTTTTGGCAATTTCAGCCGGATTGAAATTTTCCCGCATCACGCCTTTACTGGGTGAGGCTTTTTTAATTTCTGCAATCACTGCGGCTTCGCCGGCGGCGATTTTATTGCGCATACTCTGAATAAATCCGCGCGGTTTGTCGGCCGCCGCTGCACGACGACTCAGTTCTTCCATACTTACTTTTTGACAACGCTCAGCATTTTCTTCTGCTTTGCGCTGTAAAATTTTAATCAGTATATCTGCCTGATTGTCAGACTGTGACATGATGTTTTCCTATTTATCGGTTACTGGCTGCGATTAATTCGTCGAGTTTATTTTTAACAGCGCCTGAAGCTATGATTTCCTGCGCCCTGGCAACACCTTCGGCCAGTGTACTCGCCAGCCCCGCCACATAAATCGCTGCACCCGCATTCAGGCTGACAATATCTCTGGCCGGGCCTGCTTTGTTATCCATCACAGACTTTATAATGGCCAGACTGTCGGCAGCATCTTTAGCCCGAATTGTTTCAAGGCTGACGCGCTTCATGCCAAAGTCTTCCGGTTTTATGCTGTAGGTTTTAACTTCACTGTTTTTTAATTCGGCAATGAACGTTTCACTGCCGATACTGATTTCATCAAGCCCGTCTGCTGCATGCACGACCAGTACATGATTGCTGCCAAGGTTTTTTAAAACCTGCGCCAGCGGCTCCAGCCATGCCTTGTCGTACACACCTAAAACCTGATTAGGTGCACCGGCCGGATTGGTTAACGGCCCCAGCACATTGAAAATAGTGCGTACGGCCATTTCTTTACGCGGACCTATCGCATGCTTCATCGCGCTATGGTGAGCCGGTGCAAACATAAAGCCGACACCGATGTCATTCACGCATTCTGCAACCAGCTCCGGTGTGACATTCAAATTAACGCCGGCCGCCTCCAGTACATCCGCACTGCCGGATTTTGAAGTAATTGAACGATTGCCGTGTTTGGCGACATGACCACCGGCTGCGGCAACAACAAAGGCGCTGGCGGTAGAGATATTAAATGAGCCGGATGAATCACCACCGGTGCCACAGGTATCAACCAGATGCTCTTTATTGACTTCAACCTTGCTAGCCAGCTCACGCATTACCGACGCCGCAGCCGTGACTTCATCAACCGTTTCACCTTTCATCCGCAGACCAACCAGAAAACCACCAATCTGCGCTGCTGTTGCCTCACCTGTCATAATGCTGCGCATCACACTGGTCATTTCATCAACTGATAAATCCCGGCGCTCTGTGACGGCTTTAATTGCTGCTGGCATATCCATAAAATCGTACCCTTACATTTGCTGCTATTAATTATTCTGCTTAGATTGTCGCCCGCTGCCGGAGCACGGTCAAGCCGCTTTATCCTGCTTAAGTGCCGGCTCACTAAAACCGGCAACCCAAAAAAACAATAATAAAGCGATAACATGAAAGCTCAACATTGCTAAGGCCAGGCCGGCAATACTGCCAAACACCAGCGGTGCGATCAGACCCGCTACCAGTGCATTGCCACCCATGTGCATGAAACTCTGTAATGAAGACGCCAGCCCTTTGTTGTTTGGCAACTGATCCAGCCCGAGCACCGTCAGTGCCGGCATCGTCAGCGCCATGCCGATGGCATACAGCACCAGCGGTGTGATGATATTAAACGTCACAGGTTCAAGCACATACGCCTGCAGTACATTAACCACTGAGGCAAACAGCATAATGGCCGAGCCGATTGCAACAATCTTTATTATCGTAAAATAACCGGACAGGCGTGCCGACGCATAGGATCCGAGCATAATACCCAGCACTACCGGCACAAACATCAGGTAGAACTCATCTGCTGCAAAGCCAAGATGAATAAAAAGCAACTGAGGAGACGACATGATGTAAATAAAGAAGCCGGCAAAGTTAAACGCCACAATCAAAGCCAGCGCGGTAAATTTGGCATGCGTCATTGCATGCAGATAATTTTTTAATAACCTGACAGGGTGCATCGAATGACGCTCCTCTTCTGGTAATGTCTCCGGTAAATAAGCTGCCACCAGAAATAAAACCAGTAAACCCAGCAACATTAAAAAGTAAAACACATAACGCCAGCCGGCATTCACTTCCAGCAGACCACCAATCACCGGCGCGATGGCAGGCGCCATAGCAAAGAACAGCATGACATTGGACATCATACGCTGGGCATCTGCACCGCTGTATAAATCTCTGACCACTGCGCGTCCAATCACAATACCAACACTTGCTGCTACACCCTGCAAAAAGCGCAGCCATAAAAAAGTTTCGATATCAGTAGCCAGTGCGCAGCCGAGAGAAGCCGCTGAGTACACGAATAAAGCAATCAGGGTAATACTGCGCCGGCCCAGCGCATCGGATATGGCCCCTGTGAACAATGTCATGATGGCAAAACCGAGCATGTATAAGCTCAGGCTTTGCTGCATTTGCAATGCCGATGCATTCAGTTCACTGGCGACACTGGGAAAAGAAGGCAGATAGGTATCAATACTAAAAGGGGCGATTGTCGACAGACTGGCGAGAATAATCGTTAGCAATATAACGGGTGTTGCGTGTTTATTTGTCAAAATGCACCGCTTACGATTAAATAAAAAACTTGCCGCAGAGACGCAGCAGGCTTTGCTTTTACATATTCAAAAAATTCTGTAACAGGTCGTGACCATGTTGCGTCAGGATTGATTCCGGATGGAATTGCACACCTTCGATTGCCAGTTTTTTATGTCGTACACCCATGATTTCATCCATGCTGCCGTCTGAATTTTGAGTCCACGCTGTAATTTCCAGACAATCCGGCAAGCTTTCTTTTTCAATCACCAGCGAATGATAGCGAGTCGCTTCATAAGGATTTGTCAGGCCTTTAAATACACCCTGACTGGTGTGATGAATCATCGAGGTTTTGCCGTGCATGATTTCTCTCGCATGGATGATTTTCCCGCCAAAAACCTGACCGATAGACTGATGACCAAGACACACACCCAGGATAGGCAGCTTACCGGCAAAGTGCTTTATTGCCTGCATTGAGATACCCGCTTCATTGGGGGTACACGGCCCCGGTGACACCATGATGCGTTCAGGTTTCATCGCTTCGATATCTTCGATTGTTATCTGGTCATTACGCTGCACTTCAACATCTGCACCCAGCTCGCCGAGATACTGAACCAGATTAAAAGTAAATGAGTCGTAGTTGTCTATCATTAAAATCATGTCGATCTGCCTTAAACCATTATCCGCTCATGCGTTCCATTTTTTCCTGCAGACGCTGTAGTGCCTGCTGGGTTGTTTTTAACTCTTCTAGTATTTCATCTTTACCAACCGGGCCCTGTAATTCCCGCAGCTGTTCCTGTTTGGCTTCATCCAGATTATTTAATACTACCGCAATAAACAGGTTGATGATAACGAAGGTTCCCATCACCACGAAACTGACAAAAAACATCCAGCTATAGCCGCTCATTTCCATCGCGGTGTACATCAGATCTGTCCAGTCTTCCAGTGTCACCACACGAAACAATGTCAGCAATGATATGCCCAGTGTTCCCCAGTGCTGCGGATCATGCTCGGCAAATAAGTGATAGCCCGCTATGGCATACATATAAAAGATCACACCCATCAGCATAATAACGTGACTCATACCGGGCAGTGAGCGTATCAGTGTACTGACGATCAGCCGTAACTCAGGAATGGTGGAGATCAGACGCATGACCCGTAACAAACGCGCCAGTCTGGCCACCATTGCCAGCTCACCGGTTGCCGGCAGCAGTGACAAGACGATTACTGAGAAATCAAACAGGTTCCAGCCATCTTTGAAATAAAGCCCCAGCCTTGGCATAACGGCAATCATTTTAAGTAAGGCTTCAGCAATAAACAGTGCGAGAATAATATCACTGCTCAGTAACAGCTCATACTCGTAAAGCGCCATCATATCTCTGGATGTTTCCAGACCAAGCACAGCCGCGTTAATTAAAATTAATGCAATAATTGAATAGTCAAAAAAGGCGTGATTAACAACACGCTGGGCAAACAATTTCATAAATTCAGGAATTCACTTAAAGAGTTTCAACAAGGTTTAAGCAGCAGCTTTAGCGATGCGTTCCATCAAGTCCGGCTTCGGCTAATGCCACCGCACGGAAAACAGCACGTCCTTTGTTCATGGTTTCGGCCCACTCATTTTCAGGCAGTGAATCATAAACAATACCGGCACCTGCCTGTATATTTAATGTGCCGTCTTTGATAACGGCAGTACGGATAGCGATTGCTGTATCCATATTGCCGTTCCACGACAGATAGCCGACTGCACCGGAATAAATACCGCGTTTAACGGGTTCCAGCTCGCTGATGATTTCCATCGCCCGAATTTTCGGTGCACCACTTACCGTCCCGGCGGGGAAAGTAGCACGCAGCACATCCATTGCGGACATGCCTTGTTTCAGTTTACCGACCACATTTGAGACGATGTGCATCACATGCGAATAACGTTCGATGGTCATTTTATCGGTCAGTTCAACCGTACCAATTTCACTGACGCGACCGGCATCATTTCGACCCAGATCAATCAGCATCAAATGCTCAGCCAGCTCTTTCGGATCGGCCAGTAGTTCTTTTTCTAAGGCGATGTCTTCAGCCTCATCCTTGCCGCGCGGTCGGGTACCGGCTATGGGACGTACCGTGACTTCGTCATCTTCCAGTCGCACTAAAATTTCCGGCGATGAACCCACCACGTGATGATCGCCCAGATCTAAATAATACATATAGGGCGACGGATTCAGACTGCGTAGTGCACGGTATAAATCCAGCGGCTTGGCAGCAAATGGAATCGACAGGCGCTGTGATAACACTACCTGCATGATATCGCCGTCAATAATGTATTCACGCGCTTTGGCAACAGCATCTTTATAACCCTGCTCGGTAAAGCCGGAAACAAAGTCATCTTCCTGCACCTTTTTGCTGACCGCTGCAGGTGTGTACGACGGACTTGAAAAGTGCAGCTCATGTTCCAGCTGCTTTAAGCGTGCCTGACCCTGTGCATAAGCACCGTCTTGTGAGGCATCGACATAAACAATAATTTTGAGCTTGCCGGAAAGGTTATCAAATACCACCACCTCTTCAGACAACATTAGTAATATATCAGGCGTGCCCAGTACATCCGGTTTATTCTGATTGGCAAGTCGCGGCTCTATATAACCCACCGTTTCATAGCCGAAGTAACCCACCAGCCCGCCACTAAAACGGGAGATATCGCCCAGATCATAAGCATTAAATTGCTGCTGATAGTTTTCAATCCAGCTCAGCGGGTCTGCAGACTGAATGCTGTCAACCACCACACCGTCGGTCACAATATCGATTTGTTGCGCACTGATTTTAACCACGGTACGACAGGGCAGGCCGATAAACGAATAACGCCCCCATTTTTCGCCACCCTGAACGGACTCGAATAAATAGGTATACGGTGCATTGGCCAGTTTAAGGTAAGTGCTTAGCGGGGTATCTAAATCAGCCAGCACTTCTTTAACCAGAGGAATGCGGCGATAGTTCTGTTGTTGCAGGCTTTGAAACTCTTCAGGCGTCATGATTAATGCTCTTTAAATATTATACAAACGAAAGTGGGTTGGGTACTGCGAGCCGCGCTTCACCATCGTTCTTTAAAGGAAGACTGACCTTGTTGTTGAATTAAGAGTTTCATAATGCTTTTATATCACAAAATTGATGCCGGCTTAAAGACAATATCTGCCGCAGAGCTACGGAGAACAAGCTCTTTCTACAAACTGATATTGGTTTTGCTTAACTTTTAATCGCTGACGGGTTCCGGTCTTCTTTCCAGCAAGGCGAAGATAATCAAAAAAGACAGCGATTTCTAACTGCAAATGCGCCTTTTTGAGACTAGCTTTAACGCCCTGGCTAGAAAACTAGGACCAGTCTATAATTTCTTTGATCTCATCCATGCGATCAACCACTGCATCCGGGTTGTAGCTGCGAATATCTTCACCGTGGTTGTAGCCGTAGCTCATACATATGATCGAAAAGTTTGCAGCACGTGCGGCTTTCACATCACTCATTGAGTCACCCAGCATTAAGGCGTTTTCAGGCGCAACACCTAATTCTCTGGCGGCATGTAGCAAGGGCTCAGGATCCGGTTTCTTTTTAGCCAGGGTGTCACCACAAACAATGATTTCAAAGTCATCTTTGATGCCCAGCTTTTCTAAAATCGGCAAGGTGAACTGGGCATTTTTATTAGTGACACAGCCGATTTTCACGCCTGTGCTTTTCAGAAATGCCATGGCTTCTGCTACGCCGTCATACAGGCAGCTTTTTTCGCAGACATTTTTATCGTACAAATCCAGAAAGATGGGGTAGGCTTTATTAAACAGCTCATCATCCGGCTCACCGTCAAGCTGACCAATCAGTGCGCGGCGGGTTAAACGCTCAACACCATTGCCAACCCAGTTACGCACTGCCGCTTCGCCATGCACCGGCATGCCCAGCGCTTTCATCATTTCATCTACGCAATACGCCAGATCAGGCACACTATCCACTAAGGTGCCATCAACATCAATCAGCACCATTTCAGGTTTTTTAATCATGGGGAAAAATCCAAAAGAATGCGGAGTCTAAAGTCCAAAGTCAGTAGTTTTTTAACTACTGGCTTTAGATGACTGACTCCCGACAGGGTTTTATACTTTAGCTAACTCATCACGCATTTGCTGGACAACAGTGTTGTATACATTAGCATCGTTTTCATTCTTCGCACCGAAGATGGCAGAACCGGCAACAAACATGTCGGCACCTGCTTCAGCGATTTCACGGATGTTATCCACTTTAACGCCACCGTCAATTTCAAGACGAATATCAAAGCCACTTTCGTCGATCATTTTGCGCGCCTCGCGGCATTTGTTCAGGGTTTCAGGAATAAAACTCTGACCACCAAAGCCCGGGTTCACTGACATCAGTAAGATAACGTCTACTTTATCCATTACATGCTTTAACACATCCAGCGGTGTCGCAGGGTTAAAGACCAGACCCGACTTACAACCACCTTCACGGATCATTTGCAGGGTACGGTCAATATGCTCTGATGCTTCCGGGTGAAAGGTAATATAGCTTGCACCGGCGGCAATGAAATCAGGGATGATGCGATCAACCGGCTTGACCATCAAATGCACATCAATTTCAGCCGTCACGCCGTGCTTGCGTAGTGCTTCACAGACCAATGGACCAATTGTCAGGTTTGGCACATAGTGATTATCCATGACGTCAAAATGCACGATATCAGCGCCTGACGCGATAACATCATCAACTTCCTGGCCTAATTTAGCGAAGTCTGCTGATAGAATTGACGGGGCGATTTTGAAATCTGCCATGATCTGAGCCTCATTAGTCGTTTTAAAATGAGCGCACACTTTACCCGATTAGTTGTGCTTTTTCAGCTCAATTTATATTATTTGCGTATTAATAGAATTTAACCGCATTAAAATCAAGGACTTAAATTAAGTTGGTCTTTCCTCAGTAATCGTTTATTCTGGCTAAATCAGTCAATTTTTCAGGAGAAAAACCGTGTTTTTAGCCAAATCCTTACATATTATCGCGGCCGTCATCTGGGTCGGGGGCATGTTTTTCGCCTATATGGCACTACGCCCTGCTGCTGCCAGCTTGCTGGAGCCTCCACAACGCCTGTCTTTATGGGACGGTGTGTTCACTAAATTTTTCTTCTGGGTATGGATCAGCATCGCCGTTATTGTATTGAGCGGTTATCACATGATGTTCAGTTATTTTGCTGGGTTTGCCGGCTCTGGCATGCATATTCACCTGATGCACGGCATGGGACTGCTAATGATAATGATTTTTATGCATGTTTACTTTGCGCCCTATAAACGCCTGAAAAAGCTCGTTGCCGAGAAGAATTATCCTGAGGCAGCGAAAAACCTCAACCTCATTCGCAAACTGGTTGCGCTCAACCTGACGATCGGCCTGCTGACCTTCATTGCAGCTGAAAGCGTATTACTTTAACAAACTGGCAACCATCGTGATAAGAAACCCTGATATATAGAGTAAATAGTTGAATTTACTTTATATATTTGCTCTGTCACAATAGCGCAACAAAAATTTTAACAAAATCTCATTATTTATCTGTGGAGGATAATCATGAAACGTACTTTATTAACACTGGCCTCTGTTGCCATCCTGGGTCTTTCATCAAATGCAATCGCCGCTGGTGATGTAGCCGCCGGTAAAGCAAAAGCAGCAACTTGCATGGGCTGTCACGGTGCTAACGGCATCAGCTCTACTCCAATGTTTCCTAACCTTGCTGGTCAGAAAGCCGCCTATACTGCCAAGCAGTTAAAAGCATTTAAAGACGGTTCACGTAAAGACGGAACAATGAACGCAATGGCTAAACCATTAAGCCCTGCAGACATTGATAATCTGGCTGCTTATTACGAAAGCCTGAAGTAAACGATTGATCATTATTGAGCCGTTAAACAGACGTCGACAATGATGAAAAAAAGCCTTGCCAGGTCAAAAACCAGCAGGGCTTTTTTGTGCCTGCTTGGTTTTTTACTGTTAACGAAAACAGCCGTTGCCGCCACACCATTACAAACACATGACCTGAACCCGTTAACCCTTGTTTACGGTCTGCCGCTGATCAGCCCTGCAAAATTACCCGGCCCGGATCAGTCTTTTTTTTCTGCCTCATATAACCGGAGTAATACACTTAATGTTGAGGACACACCTAGTGAAAACCTTTTTATCGATGGTGAGACCAGCGAGCTTAATCTGATTTACCTGTTTTCCATCAGTAATAACACCCACGTACGCCTGCGTATCCCGTTTATCAGTCACCGTGCCGGCTCTCTTGATAATTTCATTGACGACTTCCACGACACGTTTGGCTTTCCCGCCGGCAAACGAGCTGACTACCCTGCAGATCAGTTTTTGTTTTCATATAGCCTCGATGGTAGAGAACGTCTGCGTATGGACACAGCCAATCATGGTCTCGGTGATATCAGTATTGACGCTGCCTACCAGCTCTATGCTGGCTCTTCTCAGGCAGCCAGCATCTGGACCAGCATAAAACTTCCAAGCGGTGACAATGACTTGCTAACTGGCAGCGGAAAAATCGATGCTTCCTTGTGGTTGTCCGCAGAGTCAGACTTCAGACAAGACTGGTCAAGCTATTATAATATTGGTTTACTGATTCCCGGCAAAAGCCAGATATTGCCAGAACTGCAAAAAAGCACCGTGTATTTTGGTACTGCCGGTATTGAATGGCGGGCAATGGATCACCTGACATTTAATATCCAGTTAGACTTTCACTCTGCATTTTATAACAGCCATACAACATTCCTTGGCGACAGCATACAAATCAGTTCCGGTGGTCATATAAAACTCAATCCATCTCAGCGCATTGAAATTGTCGTTGTAGAAGACATTTATGTAGGCGCATCTCCCGATGTTACTTTTCAACTGGGCTATAGCCAGTTATTTTAGGCACTCCAATCCGTCACAACTAGTTAATATGATTAATCGAATACATTACTTTTTCTTTCTGCTGGCTTTTTCACTGCCTGTTGCGGCTGAAGAAATACAGCTAGCGCTTAGCAGCGGCGCTGAAATCTCCGTCAGTCACTACCAAACTGAAAACCCTAAAGCCGTTGTTTTATGGCTTCCAACCGAATACGGCGTTCGCGGCAGAGAAGATGCCACCGCCCGCGAGCTGAACAAAAAAGGCATCGAAGTCTGGCTTGCCGATTTACACAGCAGCTATTTTATTCCGCCGGGCCGCAGCAGTTACAATAATATTGATACAGCTGATATCAGTGAACTGATAAATAAAGTCAGTCATAATAACCGCCGTGAAGTCACTTTATTTGCTACCGGCCGGGCAGCGCCTCTCGCACTACAGGCCGCCAGACAACTGCAGCTTAATACGGCAAGCCGTAACACCGTTAAAAGCGCGATACTTTTGCACCCTAATTTCTACAGCAGTGCAGCCGAAGCCGGAAAAAGTGTCGAATACCTGCCAATAACATATGCCACCAATCTGTCTCTGTACATCATACAACCGTCACTGTCCGGTAAACTATATCAGCTAAGTACAATTAAAAATCACCTTGAAAAAGGCGGTAGCGATGTTATCACACAGGTGTTAGCGGAAGTCTCTGATGGCTTCAATGTAAGAACACCGGAAAACCAAAACGACGAAAATTATTATAATAAAACCCCTGCCATTATCAGCGGCGCGATTGATCTGTTAGCTGGCTATGAAAAACCAAGAGCAGCAGCGCCATTACCTGAAGCTACGGCGACGCTCAGTACGACTTCAGGCTCAATCAAGTCCGGTTTACAGGCTTACAAAGGTGACATTAAAGAGGTTTATTTAAACTTTAAAGATTTCAACTCCCTGTCACACACGACTGAAAGTCACAAGGGAGAAATATTATTAATTAACTTCTGGGCCACATGGTGCCCGCCCTGTATTAAGGAACTGCCTTCATTAAACAGACTGCAGGACAAAATCAATGATAAAAACTTTAATATCCTTGCCGTCAATATCGGTGAAAAAGCTGACACCGTTAAAAACTTTCTATCACCCATGTCAATTAAGTTCCCGGTACTTACCGATCCGCAGGCTGAAGCAGTAGAGCCGTGGAAACTTATTGCCTTTCCTTCGAGTTTTATTATTGATAAAAAGGGTGTGATTCGTTATGGCTTGTTTGGTGCTATTGAATGGGATAATACAGATGTACTTGAAATAATCCGCCGTCTACTCCTAGAGGAATAATATTTCTCAGGTATACATTAAAACAGTGATAGCTGTCGCATTGCTCCGTTATTGCTTTCACTATCGGCATCAGTAAAACCGGAAATCGTGACACCAAGCAGCCTTACTTTTCTGTTACCGGCCTGTGTTTTTAGCAACAGCATTTCAAGCACAGGCAACATTTCATGCTCACGGGTTAAAGCAGATGGCATTGTTTTGCTTCTTGTTACCTGTTCAAAATTATCAAACTTAACTTTTAATGTGATGGTATAACCATGCAGATTTTTTTCTGCTAAAGAACCCGCCACTTCTGTGGCCAGTGCATTTAATACATTTATCATTTGCTCAATGCTGTCGATATCACTTTCAAATGTAGTTTCTGAACCTAATGATTTTCTCTCCCGCGAGTTCATCACTTCACGTTTATCTATTCCGCGGCTAATGTCATAGTAATAACTGCCGGACTTACCAAAAAATTGCAGGCATTCATTTAATGATAATTTTTTAAGATCACTGCCGGTATTGATACCCAGAGACTTCATTCTTGCTTCTGTCGCCTTGCCGACGCCATGAAACTTGCCCACGGCCAGCTCCGCAACAAACTGCTCGCCCTGATCCGGGCGAATCACGGTAATACCATCCGGCTTGTTAATATCAGATGCCACTTTCGCCAGAAATTTATTATATGAAACACCGGCCGATGCAGTCAGCTCTGTTTGTTGCAAAATTTTTTGTTTAATTTCTCTGGCAATAAGGGTTGCAGAACCCTCAAACAATTCACTGTCACTGACATCAAGGTAAGCCTCATCCAGTGATAAAGGCTCTACCATATCGGTGTACTGATGAAATACTGAACGAATGATATCTGATGCTTCGCGGTAAGCATCAAAACGCGGCGGCACTACGATTGCCTGAGGGCACAACCTGTATGCACGCGAGGAAGACATCGCCGAATGGATACCAAATTTTCGCGCCTCATAACTGCAGGTGGCCACCACACCTCTTTTGTCCGCACTGCCACCAACGATTAATGGCTTGCCACGGTACTCCGGAAAATCACGCTGTTCAACTGCCGCAAAAAAAGCATCCATATCAATATGAATAATTTTTCTTTGTCCCGTCATCGCCACTACCCGGCGCTGGTCTCTTCATCTTGCGGGGCGTTACCCTGACTCACAAGAGTCAGCGCGTGTTGTAAAACCTCAATACCTGAGCTTTCCTTATATGCATTTTCACTCAAAAACCGTTTCCATGCCTTGGTACCATTAACTCCCTGAAACACTCCCAGCATATGACGCACAATCGACTGTAAGCGGACACCCTTTGCCATTTCTTTTTCTATATACGGGAACATACTTTCAACCAACTGATGGCGTGTCAGCAGCGGGTGATTATCGTCATACAGCAAACAGTCAATCTCAGATAACAAGTAAGGATTATGGTAGGCTTCGCGCCCCATCATTACCCCGTCAACCTGCTGCAAATGTTCGCGTGTTTCAGCCAGTGTTTTAACGCCACCGTTCAGACTGATATGACACTGCGGAAATAATTCTTTAATCTTATACACCACATCATATTTTAGCGGTGGAATGCTTCTGTTTTCTTTCGGGCTCAGGCCCTGCAATATGGCTTTACGCGCATGTATAACAAAATCATCACAACCGGCTTCATGCAGTGTTCCAACAAAATGAACCAGTTCTTCAAACGAATCCCTGTCATCAATGCCGATACGGGTTTTTGCGGAAACCGTCATATTTGCCGCCGCTTTCATCGCTGTTATACACTCAGCAACCAGTTCTGGCTGCGCCATCATGCAGGCGCCAAAGCTGCCATTTTGCACCCGGTTACTGGGGCATCCCAGATTAAGATTCACCTCATCATAACCGTAATCTTCTGCAATTTTTGTGCACTCGGCCAGATGTTTCACATCACTGCCACCCAGTTGCAGTGAGACCGGGTGCTCTTCATCATTAAACTGCAGGTAACGATCACGATCACCAAAAATAATGGCCCCGGTGGTGACCATTTCAGTATAAAGCAGGGCATGGTGGCTGATCAGACGCATGAAATATCGCTGATGACGGTCGGTCCAGTCGAGCATCGGTGCGACACTGAAGGTGTTATTAAGCATAGATAGTAAGATGTCAGGTGAGAGAGGGAGGAATTTTAAGGCAATTTCGAATAGAAGGAAAACGCTGAGGCCTTCATATACGAAGGCCTGCTGATTATCACGATAATATCAGGCGTTGGCACCGCGGCGGTCATTGTTCACCCGGCGTTCATCAGTCGTGGCTTTTTTCCTGTTCTCTTCAGCTTCTTTCTGCCGACGTTCAACACCTACTTTACGCTCTTCGAGCTCCCCTTCTATTAGCTCCATCATCATCGTTAATCCTAATTTTTCTTCAAAACTCATCGTGTCATCCTCGGAAATTACTCACAAGCGGCATGCTGTTTAATAGAGTAAAGCCACAGCTATTGGTTAATGTATAGATTGTTTACAGTGAGAAGTCCATTCAAAGCCGGAGACGGTCACCCAGATATCATGAACAGACACAATACTTGTGTCAGCATTAACTGGCCTGACTCCAGTGCATCAATGCGAGCATTATTTAACCACTCAAGACATGCCATTGCAAAACTCACACCCTCATTTCTGATAAATGGGCCTGATTTAATCGTATCCGGCAACTTGTCAGAAAATTTGTACAACAAATACGTTTGATTTTTTCCATATATGCCGCTGCAGCTTATTCCTATAAAAACATATAAAACATTTATAAATAATAAAGACCTCTACTAAGAAGTCTTTATGCATGATTCTCTCGGCTTGTCAGCTGACAATAAATCAGAGCTAATGAATGGATGCAGAATCTTTCCAGCTATCAGCGTTCAAAAATTTAGCATAATGACGGACTTTCTTTGCCTCCTCAACCTTTCCTAATGCATCCAGAATTTGCGCTTTAAGTATATAAGTATCATACGCTTCCGGGGTTAGTCTGATGGCCCTGTTGACGGCTATCAGCGCTTTATCATTTACTTCCTGCAAATAATACACAATAGCCAGATTGTGATACGCCGTTTCATTATACGGATCCAGTCTTAATGCCTGTCCGAAGTACTTCAGTGAGTGCTCAAGATAACCCTGTCTGGCATATAGCACGCCGGTATCATCGTATGCCCGTGCATTTCGTGGATCGAGTTCAATCGCCTTCAGCAGGTTTGTTTCTGCCACCACCATATCACCCCGCGACATATAGCGTACACCACGATAAACATGCGCCATAGAATCATCAGGGTTTCGCAAAATATAAACATTCAGATCGGCTATCGACTCTTCCAGCCGTCCGGCACCATCATTAGCGATACTTCGGCCCAGAAACGCAGCATCAATATCGCGATCCAGTCTGATCACTTTATCGTAGTATTTTAGTGCCAGCTTGAACTTCTGCTCACCCAGCAACTGATCGGCATAAGCCAGATAAGATTCTTTTGACAGTCCCTGCGTAACCTCGGCTACTTCAGCTTGCTGGTTGTCTTTCATATGCACATTTTTTGCATTATTGGCATTTACCACGGAAGCCAGCAATAACAAAAGCAGACTCATCATGACTAATGACAGACGAGAAAAGCCATCGGCTACTAAAACCGTCAGCTGCTCCCTTGAATCGTTTTTAGTTTGATACATCATCTACACCTTAATTTAAGTGTTATGCCATCCAGCAGAGTAAATATCCTGTGTCTGTTAACAGCTTACAATCTGTGCGCTTAACAAAACCAAACCTCTTAGTAAGCGACATACTTTGAATGTTTAGACCACCTGACTGATGGCTGCAATCGCTGTTACAAAATATTTACAATGCCATGTTGTGGCAGCATGTAAAACTCCGGCACATTGTGAAGCTATTAATTTCTGGAAAAACACAAAGGAGTTACTGATGTGTCAGATATACTGATTCAAACGCGAATTAAAATTTGTACGCCCATTGAAATACGAATTACGCATAAATTATTATGCCCACGGTACCCTGTGACTTCATTATTTACAGTTTACAATCACTTATAACCTGCAAATATTTCTTAAATATTAAACTAAAGAACTGTTTTTTATAACAAAATGAGAAAGGTAAATTGCAGACTAAGGCAGAACCGCTTAGTCTGGAAAGTGCTTATCAGGCTAAACCTGCGCGGTTGCCACTAATCTGCCGTGATACATTTTCATATCACAGCTAAAGCCATATTCTCCTGCCACAGGTAAGATAATTTCAATCTCAACCGGAAGACCTAATGGCAGATCCAGACTTTTACCGATGCCTTCAAACAGCACTTTTTCTGCACACGGACTGGGGTCTTTTCGCAAAAAACGCAGGGTGTATTTTTGATTGGCAGTAACTTCAATATTGGCCGGGGTATAGACACCGTTTTCAACGGATATATCGATTATTTGTTTGCCTGTCATTGATATGGTCTTTATTGGTGCAAGCCAGAACCACCAGATAATTGCTGCAATCAGTATCAAAGCCAGTACATTCACGATCAGCACCGTCATTTTTTATCCCCTGTTGAGCGGAACCAGCGTAAACGATTGGCATTCGTCACCACCGTGAGCGATGACATCGCCATCGCAGCACCGGCAATCATAGGATTTAACAGCACGCCGAAAAGTGGGAATAAAATACCGGCAGCAACAGGAATACCTAAACTGTTATAAATGAAAGCACCAAATAAATTCTGTTTTATATTTCTCACGGTTGCTTTTGAAACCGCAATCGCATCGGCCACGCCATTTAATGAACCGCGCATCAGGGTAATATCGGCGCTTTCGATCGCCACATCGGTGCCCGTGCCGATAGCAAACCCCACATCGGCACGCGCCAGTGCCGGTGCATCATTAATACCGTCACCCACCATGCCGACAACGTGTCCCTGCGCCTGCAGCATACTGATCTTCTGTTCTTTAGTTTGTGGCAGCACTTCAGCATAGTACTCATCAATATTTAACTGTTCAGCCACCGCTTTCGCGGTGTGGCTGTTATCACCCGTTAACATCACCACTCTGATTCCCAGCTTATGCAATGTCTGAATTGCCTGCTCGGAATCTTCTTTGAGCGGGTCAGATACCGAAACAATACCGGCAAGCTGATTATTGATCGCCACAAACACCGGGGTTTGTGCCTGCGCGGCTAGCTGCTCAGCCTGTACCTCTGCTGCCGTTATATCGACATTATATCTGTGCATCAGCACTGCATTACCCACCAATACCGGCGACAGATCAGTACTGCCACTGACACCCAGCCCTGCCAGTGCATTAAACTCCGCGATCTCAAACAAATTAATGCCTTTTTCTTTCGCCGCATTAACAATGGCTTCTGCCAGCGGGTGTTCTGATCCCTTTTCCAGACTCGCTGCGTATTTCAGTACATCATTTTGTTGCCATGATCCGAAGCCAATTAGTGCTGTCACAGTTGGCTTACCCTGGGTAATGGTACCGGTTTTATCCAGCACCACCACATCCAGTTTGCCTGATTGCTGTAAGGCTTCGCCATTACGTATCAGCACTCCCAGCTCAGCGGCTTTGCCGACGCCCACCATAATTGAAATCGGCGTTGCTAAACCCAGTGCACAGGGACAGGCAATGATCAGCACTGTCATCATGGTGACCAGTGCATAACTGACAACCATGTCTTCAGCCACCAGAGCGGCCGAAAAATTAAACCATAACAGGAAGGTGATAACGGCAATAATCAAAACAGCCGGCACAAATACCGATGCAATTTTATCCGCCAGTTTACCGATCGCTGGTTTAGAGTTTTGTGCCTTTCTAACCAGTGCAATAATTTGTGCCAGCGCTGTTTCACTGCCGATTTTTTTTGCCTGAAATAAAAACGTGCCTGTTTTGTTTATCGTACCGCCAACCACCTCATCACCGGTATTTTTTTCAACCGCCAGTGGCTCTCCCGTCAGCATGGACTCATCCACACTGGAATGACCATCGATAATGACTCCATCGAGCGGAATTTTTTCTCCCGGGCGAACTCGCACTGTTTCACCCAGACCAACATCATTAACTGCCACATCCAGTTCTTTACCGTCACGAATCACCCGCGCCGTTTTTGGCTGCAAACCAATTAATCGTTTGATTGCCTCAGAAGTTTTACCGCGTGCCCGCATTTCCAGTGCTGAGCCCAGATTGATTAATGCAATAATAATGGCCGCGGCTTCAAAATAAGCATGCCGGGCAAGCGCAGGTACCAGCTCAGGATTAACAGTAATCACCATTGAAAACAGCCAGGCAGTACCCGTTCCCAGTGCTATCAGTGTGTCCATATTGGCGTTATGATTTTTAAAAGACTTCCAAGCCCCGCTATAAAACTGACCGCCTGAAAACCACAGAACCCATGCACTCGCCAGGCCGATGAGAAACCAGATACCCTGCCCCTGCAGATTATTCAAACCGGGTAATAAACCGGCCATTCCGAATATAAATAACGGTACCCCCAGCAGCGCTGCAGCCAGTGATTTTTTCAACAAATTCCGGTAATACTCAAATTCTGCGGCTTCTTTTTCTGTCTCATCTTCCTCTGTAACCAGCAGGCTTGCTTCATACCCGGCATCCGCTACGGCTTTTAACAGCACTCCTGTATCATAATCACCTTCCACCTGAGCAACATGCTCTGCGAAATTAACTGACGACTGTTTCACACCAGCCACATTCACCAGTGCTTTTTCAACACTGCTAACGCAGCCAGCGCACATCATGCCAGCGATTGAAAAACGTTCGGTTTTCATTTTAACATCACACAGCCAGCTCAGCTGTAAAGCCAGCCTTCTCAACTGCCGCTATCAATGCAGCAACATCCGTTGAGCCGGACACCACTGCTTCCTTATTTTCAAGGCTGACGTTCACACCATCAACCGCAACGACTTCTTTTAATGCCGTTTCTACTGCAGAAACACATCCGGCGCATTTCATACCCGTGATATTTAATGTGACATGATTACTCATAATATTTACTCTCAACGCTTAGTGACAACAACAGCCCGACTTCTCTACCACCCTTCATTCAGAAGGTATATTTTATATCATTCTTGTAACTGAAATAGTAATCATCTGCTGCTTTTTTCAGCATGCTCTGGCTTATCCGGTCCCTTACGACAGATGCGCTTCTGTTATGCTGTTTTCAAGCAGCATAACTTCCACGGGCTACTCACTCTTGGCTGTCGTAAAAACCTCTGATTCTTACTTTTAAGTCAATGTTTATGACCATCATTATTGTGCATATCTTCGTGATGTGTTGACTTGTTTACATCATTATCCTTTGTCATAGGCAAATCATCACTAAGTGTTGAGTGACCATGTTCAGCCCCCTCAGCATGTTCATGATTGTGTCCATCCTGTCCTTCTTCAACCGCAGGTAAAGACATTACTCCAAGACCATAACGATAGACTGCTTCTCCACCTCTCCATGCTGCAGATGCAAGTAACAAAAATGCAATCAGAGTAATGACCGTAAATCCAATATTGATTATTTTATCTGATCTATTTCTGAAAAATGCCCATATAGCTGTTACAACAAACAGCACCAGAGCTGCCAACGCCCAGTTACGGTGATCTGTCATTGCTGCGTGCGATGGTCCGTCATGTGCGACGGTGTTATACGCAAACCAGCCTGCTGTGGCTGTCACCATGATAAAGCCACTTCCCAACCACAGGTTCCAGTCGGCAAAGGTTTTAACTGCGACATAGCTGACTTTTTTTCTTAACGCATAAGCCAGACAATAGAAGACAACTGCAAGAGTTAAAGTCGACACTGTGAAATGTACAAACACAGGGTGCCAGTTTGGGATAATTTCAAACATGTTTTTACCTTATTAATTTAGTTACAAGCGTTTTAATAAATAAATCGGTATGCTTATTTATTTTTACTTTCTACCTTTTCATACCAGAGCTGGTAAATTTCATCCGACCACTTTGACTGAAACCATGCCATTACATCGGTAATTTCCTGTTCACTGAGTTTGTCCTTCCATGCTGGCATTGTTCCACCCAGGTGTTTTGTGCCGTCGCTAATCGTACGTCTGTTCATTTGGCTCGAATGATGCCATGCGTGCCCGCTGCCATTGAGTGGTGGTGCGGGTGACTTACCCTCGCCTTTTGCCCCGTGACAAATAGCACAGTTTTGTTGAAAGACTTTCTTACCGCGCCTGATTTGTTCACTATCAGTGATTCTTATATGCTTTGAGCTGACCACAGCCGGTGATTCGGCTTGTTTTTTATTTTCACTGTCGGCCGGCTCTGAACATGCGGCCAGCACAGTTGTGAAAGCTGCTAGCATTAACAAATGATATTTCATAATTATATTCTCTCTGGTTTTTAAGCAAGCGGCTTGTCTGCCGCCTTGCCTTAAGCACATCATCTGATGTGCTTAAGGGATATCTGACTTTATAGTTTTTTAAAACCAGGCACTAAAACCGACAACCACGGCAAAATCACTGGACTCAGCACCATTTGCATTGGCCATATCGGCCGTAGCAGAGAACTTATTACTCCAGCTCAAGCCGATGTAAGGCGCAAACTCACGTTTTATTTCATAGCGTAAGCGGATCGCCGCATCGATACCGGACAAGCCTGAACCAATACCGCGATCAGGATCATCTTTCGTATAAAAAGTTACTGTAGCTTCCGGGCTCAGTACCAACCGCTGTGTCAGCATCATTTCATATTCAGCATTAACACGTAACGATGCCTGACCGGATTCTGCGACAAACAAGGCTGCATCCATGTCAATGAAATACGGTGCCTGCCCATCAAAACCTATCACTACCCAGTCTTGTGTAAGGCCGTCAGTATCATCGTGACGCACTCCTGTTTGCAGGTCCCAGTAGGCTGAAATCGCGCGACTGTACAGCAACTGAATTTCACTTTCTTCTGTCACACCATCCAGTCTTTCAACATCTGTTTTTATCCAGAATTTATTCAGGTCTTTGCCGACCCAGATTTCCGCATCAAGAGTCAGTGGATCACCTTTTTCATCACTGGTTTCCAACTCGTTTATCATTACTTTAGTCAGCACAGGATCATCTGCACCGCCGGCAAAAATTTGCGAAGAGAAGCCAAAGATTAAGGCTGATATAAATATTATACTTTTCATTATTCCTCTCCTTTACACCACTTCAACTTTACGGAACATGCCCATCATGTGATACATCAGGTGGCAATGGTAGGCCCAGCCACCTTTTGCATCAGCCGTCACCAGATAACTGGCTTTACCACCTGGAGGCACAATAATCGTATGTTTACGCGGTATAAAGTCCGGGTCACCGGTTTCCAGATCACTCCACATACCATGTAAATGAATCGGATGATTCATCATCGTGTCATTCACTAAATTAAATCGAACACGTTCTCCAAATTTAAGTTTAATCGGTTCTGCATCGGCAAATTTCACACCATTCATCGACCACATATAGCGGCTCATGTTACCTGTCAGGTGGATATCAATTTCACGTGAAGGCTCACGTTTATCCGGCGTTGGGTAATAGTTACGCAGGTCTGCATAAGTTAAAACTTTACGGCCATTATTTTCTAAACCGATACCAGCTTCATCAAGTCTGTAAGCCGGCGCATCGGATCGCATATCAACATGCGGGCCATATTCGGTGTCGGCATGTACTATTTCTCGCGCACTGCCATAACCGGCTTTTCCAGCTTTATCAACCGCATGTTCGGAGAATGTCATGCCGCCATCAGATCGTTTATCACCGCCGGACATATCCATATTGCCACCACACTTCATCTCCGGCACAGCAGGCGATTTTGACATAGCCGACATGTCATGACCGGCATGCGCGCCACCCGACATATCCATACCCATATCTTTATGACCTAACAGTGGAGCCGCATCCATAGCCGGTATCATTGCTTTCATTTGTGGATCCGGTGTTAAGGTGCCACGCGCATAGCCACTGCGATCAATCGCCTGTGCAAAGACGGTATAGGCCTTATTATCTTCTGGCTCAACAATGACATCATAGGTTTCAGCCACACCTATTCTGAATTCATCAATAGAAACCGGCTTAACCAGCTGACCGTCTGCAGCCACCACGGTCATTTTTAAGCCCGGAATGCGCACATCAAAAAAGGTCATTGCCGCTGAATTGATAAAACGCAGCCGTATTTTTTCACCCGGATTGAACAAACCCGTCCAGCCCGTTGCGGGATTTTGCCCGTTCATCAAAAACGTATAGGTATAACCTGTAACATCCGAAATATCGCGGTCACTCATGCGCATATCATTCCACATGCCACGCTTAGACCAGGTCATCGCCCAGCCATCTTTCCTGATATCATCATAAAGATCGCCGGCGGTACGCTCGCGGAAATTATAATAGTGACTCAGTTTTTTAAGCTTGCCATAAACATTCTCCGGCTTTTCATCACTCCAGTCAGATAGCATCACCACGTAATCTTTATCATAACTAAAAGGATCTGTTTTTTTAGGCTCGATAACAATGGCACCATATACCCCGGTCTGCTCCTGAAAACCGGAATGACTGTGATACCAGTATGTACCTGACTGAATGACCGGGAACTTATAAGTGAATGTTTCGCCCGGCTTAATGCCCTTAAAACCTTCACTGATGTGCGGCACACCATCCATTGCCGATGGCAAAATCAGCCCGTGCCAGTGAATTGAGCTGTCAACTGACAAGGCATTTTTAACATTTAAGGTAACATCATCACCTTCCTGAAAATACAGCGTCGGTGCCGGTAAACTTCCATTCACAGTAGTCGCAGGACGGTTAACACCGGTAATATTGACGGCTTGTTCACCAATAGTTAAATCAAAATTTGTGCCTTTCAGCGTTTGCGGCGTATTTTGCTGCACCGCAGCCATTATCGATTCTGGAATAATACCCAGACCAATAGCGACTGAACCCACGGTCATTCCCTGAACAAACCGTCTGCGTTTTTTATTAAAAAGTTTACTTTCAAAATTCGAATCATTGCGAGACATATTTAAAACCTCATCACTATCGTATATGCAATATTTAATTAAGCAGACTCAGTTGAGCGCGCCGTAATTTTTTTGTTTTGCCGCAGATTATGCGTGCATTACTACCGATAAGGAGGTACTAATGCGGCGGGTGATAAAACCGATAGGATATGTATTGCGGGGTGCTTGCCAGCTGATTTGTCAGTCGAACAACATCAACCACCATTGTCAAATCGTCCAGCTCTGTGCTAATAATAAAATGACAGGCTGCACAATGCCCCGTGTCACAGGGGAAGTCGCTGCCTGTGTGACAACTGGTTGTATCAGCCGGTGCGGCACTGTTCATGTAATGATGATCTGTTTGCTGAGTCAGCATTTCTGCCTCTGCAACTAAACCGCTATTTGCGAGCGCAAAGGATGCCTGCATGCACCATATAACTAGTGCACAGATGCTTATTCCTTTGCTGGGTTTATTGATCATACCTGATAGATAACCTGTTTTTATGACTGAGCCTATTATATAGCGCTACGCGTATACTGCTGTTACAGAATTATTATTTATATTTGCATAATTAAAAACAGCCTCAGAATAAATAGTGCTGACCAGTCTCTGCTGTCATCAGTATATGATCAGTCTATTGTTCTGACCATAGACAGATTAACTGCCACAAAGTTGCATAACTATTTATGGATCAGCCTGACAACTATACGCCTGTCACTGTTGATTTTTTAGCAGGCATGGCCAGCTTCAGACTTTATCCAGTGAGTTTCTCGAGAGATTATCCGATGACTTCTTATACTGACTGGGCGTATAGCCTGTGACTTTTTTAAACTGGTTACTCAGGTGAGAAAGGCTGCTATAACCGAGCTGATAAGCAATTTCGGTGGTGGTTAATTCATTATAGGCCAGTAACTCTTTTACTTTCTCTATTTTCTGATTAATAAAATACTGCTCGATTGTCACGCCTTCATGAGAGGAAAATAACTGACTGATATAATTATAATCCTGGTTAACTTTCTCCTTTAAATAGTCCGATATTTTTATTTTCTCCAGTGCGCCCTGGTGGTGAACCAGCTCTATAACCGCGCTTTTTATCTGATCAACAAGCCGGCTTTTACGGTCCCCAAGTAACTCAAATCCCAGTGGCTCTATTGCTTTTCTGATCTGTAGCAGCTCTTCATTCGATAGTGTGTCCTTTGCCAGCTCTATTTCTCCCAGCCTAACCGATAACAGTTCATAGCCCAGTACTTGAAACTGATTTTCAATCACCATATTACAGCGATCACAAACCATGTTTTTAATATACAATTTCATTAGTACAAACCACTCTCGCGCTGCTTGTCTCGAATATACTTTATAATATGAGTAACCTGCTCTGGTCTCAGCTCGGTTACTGCAGGCATATTACCAAAATACCAGTGATGTTGTTGTACCCCCTGATAGACAGCCAGATAAATTGATAAGTCACCATGATGATCCGGCTTATAATACGCATGCAGTAATGAAGGTCCTTTATCCGTTCCGTCAAGCGACATGCCGTGGCATTGAACACAATACATGCCGAATAATTCACGGCCTTTTTCCTTATTACCAACAACACTTTCTTCGGGCAAATACGCAGCCCTTTTCTTAACTGCTACTGGGCGCTCATATAATATCGCTATAGCAATAAAACAGAACAACATCAGCACAGCACCACGAATTATAAATCTGTCCATCATCTCACCTATACCGCATAATCAACAACATCAACAACATCAACAACTAAATGAATTGCATGGTTTTGTCTTTCTTGTTTTACTATACATAAATTTTATCACCTGCAGCAGGAGCTTTACTTTTGTCACAGTCGTTGTCCGCCAGCCGTTCACATACAGAAAACACCCAGTCTGATAAATTACAACTGCTGTATCACCAGTCGTTTCAGGCTGTCTTTTTTAGCCTGGTTGCTGCCCTGATCTACACCGCAATCTTATGGAGACAACCAGATCATCAGTTGCTACTGGTCTGGCTGGCGGTCATCCTGATGACATCGCTACTCAGGCTAGCGCTGTTCATAAGCTACCGCTGTAAAAAACCCGATAAGACTGCAGTTTTAAAGTGGCAACACCCGTACTATATTTCACTGATGCTCTCTTCTCTTAGCTGGGGTACCGGTACCCTTATTATTTGCATGGATAAACCCCTGTTATTTCAGATTATCACCTATTGCTTTTTGCTGGGTATGGCAGCCGCCGCTTTATCTGTCTATTCGTCGATACGCTATATGTCTGTATCGACTATCACTGTGATGTTAGTACCCATTACCGCCTGGTTTACTATACACCCTGACACCACCGCCAATCTGATGGCTGTTGCCGGTGTGTTTTTTCTCATTTCCACTCTGCGTGCTACTAGCATTCTTGCTGATACATTACACAATAGCTTCATGCTGACACATAAATTAAAGCTTGCCTATGAAACAGCTGAGCACCTGGCCCGAACTGACATGTTAACCGGATTGAATAACCGCCGGGCTTTTATCGAGCTTTCTGAGCGGCAACTTAGCCTTTGTAAACGTAACAATACTCCCGCCTCACTGCTGGTGCTGGATCTGGATCATTTCAAGACCATTAACGATGAGCTAGGTCATGCAACCGGTGATTTTGCATTGCAACATTTCTCTGAATTATTACAAAAATCCGTCCGCTCCTCTGATATTTGCGCCAGAATAGGCGGCGAAGAGTTCGCACTTCTGTTACCTAACACCGGCTTAAGCTCTGCTCATAAAGTCGCTGAAAAACTAAGAATGATTATTGCCAGCGAAGTCATCAATACAGCTGACAATACTTTTTCAATATCGACCAGCATCGGCATTGCCAGTGGCCAGTACGAACTGGACGTTTTATTACAAACCGCAGATATGGCCATGTATGAAGCAAAGCAATCCGGTCGCAATCAGGTAAAGCTTTATACGAACGAACAGCCCGTTTCTGAGAATAACTCACTTGCACTGGAGCCTGCCCGCCACTAAAGGATAATGCAGCCATCATCCGCAGAGCAGCCTGCCGGTTCCGGAGTGCAATCATGTCACGGACAGTATCACCAGACTCATTATTCATACCCTTATCTTCTACCATGCATTTTCATGCATATCAGTATTCAGCCTGACATACATGAAAATGCTAGCCTGCTTTGCGCTGTTTCCAGACAAGAAAAATAGCAGGTATGACTATTAATGTCAGAATCGTTGCGCTTACCATACCGCCTACCATTGGAGCCGCGATTCGTCGCATCACCTCTGAGCCGGTACCGCTGCCCATCATTATGGGTAATAAACCAGCAATAATTGCAGCCACTGTCATCATGATGGGGCGCACTCTTAATAGAGCGCCCTCTACAACAGCATCACGCACTTCCTGAACGGTGATACTTCGTTTCTCAAGTTCTGCTTTCGCAAGTTTCTTACGGTACGCCTGATTCAGATACACCAGCATTACCACGCCGATTTCAACCGCGACACCGGCAAGTGCTATAAAACCGACACCCACAGCAACTGACATGTTGTAACCGAGTAAGTACAACAACCAGAAACCACCAATTAACGCCATTGGCAGTGTCCCCATAATGATAGTGACTTCAATCAGGTTTTTAAAATTCAGATACAATAATAAAATGATAATCGCTAAAGTAATGGGTACTACCGTACCTAGTCGCTCTTTTGCCCGAACCATGTATTCATACTGACCTGACCAGGTAATTGAATATCCGGCAGGCAATTTTACTTCAGCGGCAACTGCTTTTTGCGCTTCCTCAACATACGATCCCAGATCACGACCTTTTATATCGACAAAAGTCCAGCCATTCGGCCTGGCGTTTTCACTTTTGATCATTGCCGGTCCCATTTCGATACGAATATCCGCCACTTCTATCAGCGGAATTCGCGCACCTGATGGCGTCACAACCGGTAGGTTTTTCAGCTTTTCCAGTGAATCACGGTAATCCCGGGGGTATCGCACATTGACAGGATAACGCTCCAGACCTTCTACTGTTTGCGTGACTTGCATGCCACCTAACGCCGTACTGATAACAGCTTGCACATCAGCAATATTCAAACCATATCTTGAGGCCGCCAAACGATCAATATCAACCGTTACATAACGTCCCCCGGCGACTCTTTCTGAGTATGCCGAGGTGGTTCCCGGTACTTTCAAGACCGCCTTCTCTATTTCCTTACCGATATCTTCAAGGACTTTTAAGTCTGAACCGGCGACTTTAATACCCACCGGCGTTTTAATACCGGTCGCCAGCATGTCGATACGTGTTTTGATGGGCATGACCCAGGCATTGGTCAAACCTGGAAACTTAATTAGATCATTCAGTTCCTGTTTGATTTTTTCAAGCGTCATACCGTCACGCCACTGCTCACGCGGCTTGAACTGGATTGTTGTTTCAATCATGGTTAACGGTGCCGGGTCAGTGGCTGTTTCAGCACGGCCAATTTTACCAAACACACGTTTCACTTCAGGCAGTGTTTTAATCAGTTTATCTGTTTGTTGCAAAATTTCCTGCGCCTTGCCTATTGAAACACCGGGAAAAGTTGTCGGCATATACATCAGATCACCTTCATCCAGATCAGGCATAAATTCCGAACCGAGCTGAGTCGCAGGCCACATACCAATTACCACGACAAATACTGAACCAATTAGCAATTTACCCGGCATATTTAATACCGCATTGATCAGTGGGCGATACGCTGCGATCAGTACACGGTTAACTGGATTTTTATGCTCCGGTGTAATATGTCCACGCACAAAGTATCCCATTAACACCGGCACCAAAGTAATTGATAACCCGGCTGCCACCGCCATGGCAAATGTTTTAGTAAACGCCAGTGGCGCGAACAGCTTTCCTTCCTGTGCTTCCAGTGTAAACACCGGTAAAAAGCTCAGGGTAATAATTAACAGTGAAAAGAATAATGGCGGACCTACTTCTGTCGCGGCCCTTTGCATTATTTGCCAGCGATTATTTTCCGTAACCTCTTGGTTCTCCATGTGTTTATGCACGTTTTCTATCATGACGATGGCTGCATCAACCATGGCTCCAATGGCGATCGCAATGCCACCTAGCGACATAATATTGGCATTAATAGCCTGCGACTTCATAATAATAAAGGCACCAAGTATGCCAAGCGGTAACGAAAGAATAACTACTAATGACGAACGCAAATGAAACAAAAAAACAACACAGACTAAAGCAACAACAATAAACTCTTCCACTAGTTTATAACTAAGGTTGTCTACTGCACGGTTGATTAACTGTGAACGGTCGTAAGTGGTTACAATTTCAACACCTTCTGGCAAACCGTGCTTCAACTCTTCCAGTTTCTCTTTGACTTTTTGAATGGTTGTTAATGCATTCTCACCAAAACGCATTACCACAACACCGCCAACAACTTCACCCTCACCATCTAACTCGGCAATACCTCGGCGCATTTGTGGACCAATTCTGATATCGGCCACGTCCTTTAATAAAACCGGTGAACCCGATGCACTCACACCTAAAGGAATCAGGCGTAAATCATCGATACCCTTTAAATATCCGGTTGCCCGAATCATGTATTCGGCTTCAGCCATTTCAATCACCGACCCCCCTACTTCCTGGTTAGCTCTTTGAATCGCCATTCGGATTTTATCTAACGGTAAGCCATAGGCGCGTAATCGTTCAGGGTCAACCACCACCTGATACTGTTTTACCATGCCGCCAATGGTTGCCACCTCTGAGATGCCGGCAACGGTTTGCAATTCAAATTTAATAAACCAGTCCTGTAAACTCCGCAGTTGCGCAAGATCATTTTTACCTGTTTTATCAATCAATGCATATTCATAAACCCAGCCAACACCGGTTGCATCTGGCCCCAGCGATGGCTTAGCGGAGGAGGGCAACTTACTGGTAACCTGACTTAAATATTCCAGCACACGTGACCGTGCCCAGTAAGGATCCGTTCCATCTTCAAATATAACGTAGACATACGAATCACCAAAAAATGAATAACCCCGTACATTCATTGCTTTTGGCACCGACAGCATCGCGGTGGTTAAAGGATAAGTAACCTGGTCTTCAACCACACGCGGTGCCTGACCAGGATACGATGTTTTAATAATAACCTGCACATCTGACAGGTCCGGAATGGCATCCAGTGGTGTGTTGTTTACAGACCAGATACCAACGCCCGTCATGACGACAGCCATTAACAACACCATAATACGATTATGTATTGACCATCTGATTATATGAGCAATCATATTTTATTCCTTAAAGATCTGCTGCAGAGACAGGGGCAATAACTACAATAAACATTATTTCCGGCCATCCTCTCTGCTACAGTAAATTTCATATATAACAGTTAACTGGAAACACAAAAACTCTGCATCTCCGCATCTGTGGTGAATGTTTTATTTTTTATTGATCGATGTAATCACATAGCCGTCTTCAGCTTTTTCGAGATGAAACATGACCGTATCTTGCGGCTTTAAATCACTGACATCTACACCGTGCTGAAAACTAAAATCCATTGTCATTGACGGCCAGCCAATACTTTCTATTGGCTCATGCATCATATTCAGTTTATGCTCCTCTGCCATTATCTTTTTAATGACACCACTACCCATAATGACCGATACTCCCTCAGCCTGCATATCCGCAGCAGACATATTCATATTTTTATCAGCTGAGATATCGGTCATTCGCATTAAACTGGCTTTAAGACTGGCCTCTGAATCAATTAGAAAATGCCCCGATAAAACGACTTTTTCACCTTCATTCAAACCTTTTTTAATTTCTACATTACCACCACTTTCTATACCTGCGACAACATTTCTCGGCACGAACCGGCCTCCACCCAGATCAATGATCACACGCTGATCCTTACCGGTTCGTATCAGCGCTTCTTTTGGTACGGTAATCAGACCCTTCTTTGCTCCACCGTATATTTCAACTTTTGCAAACATATTTGGCTTCAATAATTCACCCGGGTTATCAAATCGTAAGCGGGCTTTTAACGTTCTTGTTTTACTATCCAGCTGCGGATAGACATATTCAACCTTTCCTTCCCATTTTTTACCGGGAACAAAACCCATTGTTACATCAGCAAACTGTCCCACCTTTACCCAGTTAGCCTGACGTTCAAACACTTCTGCTAGCAACCAGACTGATGAAAGATCCGCCAGACTCATTACAATTGTGCCCGGTTTAACGAACATCCCTTCACGCACTTTCAGTTTTGACACAACGCCATCCTGAGCTGCATACACGCTGATCGTTTGCGGAACCCGGGATGTATTCGCTAATATTTTAATTTCTTTACCATCCACGCCAAGTGAAAGCAGCCGGTCGTTCGAGGCTCTTATCAGATTTTTTGAGTGACTTTTAATTGCCTGTAAGTATTCTTCCATTGCATTCACTATGGCGGGAGAGTAAAACTCAAACAGTTTTTCTCCTTTCTTTACTCGCACACCTTCCGATTGGGTAAATAATTTCTGGATCCAGCCATCTGTACGTAAATGCACATGACTCATTCTTGTTTCATCGTAATCAATGTAACCTACCGTATCGATTTTTCGCCACAACCTGCCCTTTTCTACTATCGCACTTCTAACCCCCATACTACTCACCATCGCCGGCGATACTGTGACCACAGGGCCACTTTCATCAGGCTCGTAAAACGGTACTAAATCCATCCCCATGGGTGATTTTCCCGGTGCATCACGACGGTAACCGGCATCCATTGGTGCTACCCAGTAGAGAATTTTTCGCTCTTTTTTTGTTCGCGGCTTCTCTGCTTCGATTTTAATTAAATCCATTCCACAAATAGGACAACTCCCCGGCTCTCCTTTTACAATCTGCGGGTGCATTGGACACACATAGTTCGGATCTGCGTGTTTTTCTGCATGCTCAAGAGCTGACTCCTGCTTAACAACCGGACTGGTTGTTTCTTCCGGCATGATAAAAGAAATACCCCAGCCAACTGCAATCGCGACCACAACAAGTACTGCCATTAATTTACTATTCATTTTTCTTCCCCGAGCAGATAGCGTATTTCAGTGAGTACGCTGGCTTTTTCTACAGTAAGTTTTATGTGTGATAACTGTGCTGTTAATTCAGATACGCGCGCGCGTGTTAATGCGATGAATGATCCTACACCACTTTGATAAGCAGACATTGCTGCACTGGCGTTTTGTTTTACCTGTGGTAATACTTTTTCTTCATATCGGGCGATACGATCAATGGTTTTATACCAACGGGCTTTTACTTGTTGCAAGCGGGAGTTAAGCGCACGCAACTCATCCTGACGCTGATATTGTTTTGCCAGTAATAATTGTTTACTGGCAATAACATCTCTGTCCTGCTTATTACTTGTGAATACAGGCACACTAACCACAGCCATCACGCTCAGGAAATCCGGCCTTTCACCGCCGCCAGCCATCAGTGGATTATTACCCTGACGCATGCCATAAGTAATATCAAAGCCCCACCTGGTGCTATTTTTTTCATTTGCTAAACTGACATCATGTTCAGCTACAGCAACATCTGCATCACGCTGACTCAGCACAGGGTGTTTAATCAGACCATTGCCTGAAAGCTGCTGCTGTGACAGCATTAATTCCGTCAGAAAATCTGTTGAGGTATCTAATGCAAGCATGGACTTATCATCACCTACCCATTGTGCTAGAGCAGCCCGCGATACTTCCTTTTCAGCCTGCACTTTTTCAAGCCGGTCTTGCATCAGGGAGTACTCAACTTCTGCCTGTAAAACATCCTGCCGTTTTTTTCGGCCGGCGACATATTGTGACTGGCTCACCGTTACCAATTGCTTAAACAGTTCAGCATTAGTTTTGATAATGCGTTGCTCAGCTTCTTTCAGGTACACCTTAAGCCAGGCTTTTCGCACCATTTTCTTCAGCATGCTTTCACGCTGACTTTTGTTGGCCGCCACAAGCTCGGCTTTTGCTAACCATTTTCGTGAATTTATCTCTGCGCTGTCGCCGCGCGGAAGCATTTGCTTATATCCAATAACCAGCTGTGTCATCTGCTCCTGCTGCAGATCAAAGCTATCTACTGGCACCGCCAGTGCGCCAATTTTAAACTCCGGATCTGCCCAGCTATCCGCTGACACTGACATTTCTATCATCGCTTTTTTTTGAGCCAGTTGACTCTGAATTATTAAGTCACGCTCTAAGGCAATTTTCTCAGCTTCCATCAAACTGAGAGAAACAGGCTGATTTTCCGCTAACAACGACGTACTGATTGCCATCCATAAGACAGCAATTGCATGAATTTTATTTTTCATGTAAAACACCCGGTAAATTTAGATCAAAAAACATCATGCACAGTTTATTAACGGTGCTGTATCACAATCTAAAAAAGGTGTATCAGACCCGGAGAATTCCGGTTTTTTGCAAAAAAGAGGGCCCGTAATCGTGCTGCTCAGAAAAGTATTCAACTATGGCTGAGATTACTGGCGGGGTATTAATGAGAGTAACAGATAAATTTGCAGGCAGTAAAGACAGGTCGATCAGTGAAACAGGCTCAGAACCTGTACTGTGCCCGTTATCCAGAGCGGTCACGCTTTCACAAATAACCGGCTGACAGTGAGCCTGCATATCATGCCCCATCGCCTTGTGTTGCTGCATCTCTACCATCATCAGTGCATGCGCACCGCTCTGAACAGCCAGCCCAAACGATGACAATACAAAAAAGAACAAGATTATCTTGCTGATTTTGTTTTGTTTTTTACGCATCAATTTAAACATGGGTTATTTTCATACATGGCCTGTGCAGATATTAATACTTCAGACCAATTAACTCAACATTTGTTCCAAATAACTTTAATACTCTGAACACTGATCAGAACACCTGGCTAACAGCCGTCAGTTTCTCATACACGTACTCTAGTATTAGGTAGCGTCCTAAGATATTTAAAGCATCACAACAATTGAAGCATGTATAACGCCGCTAATCAGCTATTCGTTATTTTTATTTCTATCTTGTATCTGATCACTGCTTTGTTCCATTCATCTACTATTTTAAAAGTCCATCAAGATATTTAATTATCAGATTTTTGTTATTCTCAACTACAAAAGCGGCATTATGAGAACCCGTTATTTCAATGAAAGTTTTAGGTTGTGTCGCAGCTTCAAACAAATCTGTAGCATGGTGATAAGGGATAATTTCATCTTCACGGCTATGTAATACAGCTAACGGAACCGGTGTGATATTGGCGACATGGTCAAGTGGTCGAAAATCATTATTAACGGTAAATGACAACGGCCACTGCAAAGCCCATGTTAGCCACCAGTTGGAAAGCACTTCTCTGGTAATATTGTGAAAATCTGAGAATGCACTCACTATCATTAGTGCTTTAATTTTTTCCTTAAATTCACTGCTTGCAACTGCATAAACCGCCAGACTGGCACCAAGGCTTTGAGCCATAACATAAACGGGTATATCTTCTCTGGCGGAACGCTCAGCCCCATACGCTATTGCATCCATCGCATCATGCATGATACCGGCTAAGTCGACCTCTCCCTGTGAGTAACCATAACCCCGGTAGTCAAATATAAAAACATCATAGCCTTGCTTTGTGAGCCAGGCGACATTAGCCACATGTGAGCTGATATTCTGAGCATTACCGTGCAGATAAATAATATTAGCTTTTTTAGCCGGCCCACTTTTAAGCCACCAGCCATGTAAGCGAAGATTATCTCTTGTCTTCATGAAGACTTCTTCGTGTTTTATATCAAATGACTCAGGTGTATAGTATCTGACATTATTCGGCTGAAAGATTAAGTTTGTACAGCCAGACAGCAATGCCAGCTGAGTAAGGCACATCATAGTCAGTAATGCTTTTAGTAATACCAATGTAACGCTATCTCATATTGATTTTCATACAACTCAGAAAGTTTTTCTCTGCTTGCTTTAAACCTTAAACCCTGGTTTTTACTTATGTGAACCGACAGCTCCCACTCTGCAACAGAATCACGATACTGTTCACCCGCCCTATATTCTATCGTTTCTAATTTTAACTTAGATGAAACGGAACTACCTGTGATCAGCCACTCTGCTTTTAAACCAGCCCCTAGAGAATAGCCTTTCGATAAATCATTACCGTAATCCAGCGCGCCCTCAGCTATAACACTTATCATGTTATGATCAGCAAGCAGGTAACTCTTTCCCCCTCCCGCTTTAACTGAAAACAAATTATGCAACTCTGAATTAACCTTGCGCCTTTCAAGAGCAACATCAGCCGCCCATGACACCGGAGAAATAAAGCGGCTAACTGGTGTCATTGAAGAAATATTTATAAACGTCAGCTTTTCCAGCTCCAGCTTTTCTGCGGCTGAAAAGTATTTAAGCGACAAATCAAGAAAATTAATTTGAGCACCAAAACCATAACCGGGCAACGGGTCCATCACATCATGGTAGGCGGGTCTGATTTTCACAGACAAATACTCCAGTGCATTTTCCTGCCCGAGGCCAACAGCAACTCTGGATGTATCATGACCTTCATCATTTCTTACTTCAGGCACTGGTATTTGCGGCCAGTTTGCTGCAACCGGCTGCTCACTTCTGACACGTAGCAGATCATAAGAACGACTGGCATTTTTATCTCTCAGGTGAGGCGTATCAGAAGATTTATAGCGAAAGAAGTCATATGCATATTCAATCACACGAGATCTGGATTCAGGCCCGAGTGGATCAGTTAGCTCTGTTATATCCTTATCTGTTTCTATTAAAGCCTTAATGATCTCTGTTTCATGTTCAGAGATAACTGCATTACGTTCGAGTAACACCGTAGTACCTGAAGGTCGATACTCGGCTGACACTATAATTCCTGCATCAACAACTGAGCGCACTGTATCGGCTGGTACCGCCTTGTAATTGAACTGTTCTCTCAGTTTTAACTCAGGCCGTACTATTTCAAGTAACGTTAATAATTGATAGGAGCAATTCTCTGTAAGAAAAAAATAATCAAAATTAATATCCTTAAGTTCCCACACATGCCTCAAAACTTGCTTGGATTCCTCCGCAGTAAAATTCAGCCCGTATTCCCATATATCACGGTTTTCAATATCATTATATTCTTTAATTTTTTCGTAATAAGGAACAATACTAAAATTACCTTCATAGCCACCAAATATCCCTCTATATGCAAATAAAAAACCTATTTCATTCGCCGGAACATTGGCAGCATAACTGACTGAAAAACCAGTCAATGGATTATCACTTTTATCACCAGCCAGATTGATCCGCAATAAGGTGTGACCAAACATTGAAGAAGGGCTGTTGACGTATGACGCAGGAAAAACGAGTGTTACTGACTCTGGTTCTAATTCATCAAGCCATTTATTCGTTTCTTTACACTCGGCATTGAGCACCACATCAGGCTTGAGTTGCTGCTTAAGCCAAAAATAACGAGCTGGAAACTGGCACTGCTTTTCTCTGCTTTCTTCCGATGAACTAAAAAAAGTACGGATATTGGCTAGCAGCTCCTCTGCGGGTGAATATTTACCATTGGCTGAAAGAAAAAAGCGTTCATCATCGGCCTCACTGGTGAAGCCGCCACCAAATGTATCTTTGCGGTAATGTACCAGCGCCATCCATGATGAATGTTCAGATAAGCGCATTAAATCTGCTTTTTCCAGTAATCTCTCGACTGGTAATGCGTGCACCCGAGAACTCGCCAGACATAAAAAAATCAGCTGAAGGCTGATCACTAATAGTCGTATCAAAATATTTAGTTTAAAAACCATGACCAGAAGAACCACTGGCCATGGTTTACTCTCCCTGTAAGTTTTTTATGAAATGTACTTAGACAGTGAAGAGTCCTGTTGCATAACTGACTTTAATGAAGCCATTACATCTTCTGCAGAAACAGAGTTACCTTTAAAGATTTTGCCGAAATTTTTCTGCATAGCCGTGAAGAAAGCCGCTTTATCTTCTGTCTGAACACCCATTAAGTCAGCCAGAGTATTCAAAGCTTCGCCTTCACCTGTTGCCATACCACGAGCAACTTTTTCCATATTACTATTCAGGTAAATGCCTGCAGCATAGGTTACTTTTTTGCTGGTATCACAACCCAAAGTACCACTACTCATACCGAAAGTCTGATTACCAGATATACCATTTGTAGTCGCAGCAAGAATATGTGAACCAGCACCATCTTTACCTGCAAATACCTGTGCACCAAGACCACAACCCGGGTCAGCTTGCGCAATCATTGGTAAAGAAGCTGCCATGACTACTGACATCAATATTACTTTTTTCATAATTATTTCCTTGTATTTATAAGTTATTCGTTTATTTAGGTACAAAGTAAGGCCATCAATAATGACCTTACTCAATCTACGCATATAGCACTTTAAAGTCCATAAAGCTAATGACAGCTTATCCTGCCTTTGCTACCGCTGACCCTAGCCAGGTAATCGTATAAACTGTTTTGCATCATTTAATACAAACTCCCTAAACGCCTCGGCAGCGACCGATAAGCGCTTTCCTTTACGTGATACCAGATACCACTGTCTTCGTATAGGAAAATCTTTCACCTCTAATACCGCCAGCCGGGCGGTTTCCAGCTCAAGCTCCAGTGTATGGATTGAGGCGATTCCTAAACCAAGACCGGCTTCCACGGCCTGCTTAATGGCTTCATTGCTAGACATTTCTATACCGGTGTGAAACGGCACCTCGTGCTTTTTAAAGAACCGTTCAATCGCCCCGCGGGTACCTGAGCCTTTTTCTCGCACCACAAAACGCTCATCGGTAAAGCGATTTAAGTCAATTTGACTTTCTTTAGCCAGTGCATGATCAGCCGGTGCAATCATTACCAGCGGATTACTCATAAACGCCTGTGCATCGACTTCAATACCCTCTGGAGGCTGTCCCATGATCACCAGGTCCGGTTCATTGTCTTCCAGCTGACGCCGCAAACTTTCCCGGTTAGTCACATCCAGGTTGATTTGCACGCCTTCAAAACGTCTGGAAAAGGCCGCTAATAACCGAGTTGTAAAATAGCTGGCCGTGGTTGCCACCGATATTTTCAGGCGCCCGCTGTGCATGCCTTTCATTGATTTAATGACCGCTTCTGCCTCATCCAGCTGCTGAAAGATGGCCTTGCTATAGCCATAAAACTCTTTGCCCGCATCCGTTAAAAATAATTTTTTACCCAGCATCTCAAATAATGACATTCCGACATTTTCTTCTAACTGTTTAATTTGCATAGAAACAGCCGGCTGACTCAGGTGCAACGCCTCTGCGGTGCGGGTATAGCTCAATAGCCTGGCTGCGGCTTCAAAGACCTTTAGCTGGCGGAATGTCACATGCATAAGATAAACCTTATGGTTTTCATCAGAATAATTGAGTTTTCATTATGATATACAAACCGTATAGTCGCAATCCTTCTAATTGGTAGGGTATTTTTTAGTGTCCCGAGCAATTAGATCCGAATTTATTAATAGGAGACCATATCAATGGCTTTATTAGATCAAACAGGTCGTTATTCTGACCTTAGCTTGAACGAAGATACTTTACTTGCTGATGGCAAACACATCCTGGTTGCTTACACAATGGAACCTGCTGCAGGTTACGGTTACTTAGAAGCGGCTGCTCACTTTGCTGCTGAATCTTCAACAGGTACTAACGTTGAAGTTTCTACGACTGATGACTTTACTAAAGGCGTTGATGCTTTAGTTTATTTCATTGATGAAGCTAAAGGCATTATGAAAATTGCTTACCCGAACGACCTGTTCGACCGCAATGTCATTGATGGCCGTGCAATGATCGTTTCTTTCCTTACGCTTGCTATTGGTAATAACCAGGGCATGGGTGATATCAAGAACGCTCAAATGTATGACTTCTACATTCCACCTAAGATGCTAAACCTGTTTGATGGCCCTTCAATGGATATCACTGACCTGTGGAATGCATTAGGTCGCCCGCGTGAAAACGGCGGTTACATCGCCGGTACTATCATCAAGCCTAAGCTGGGTTTACGTCCTGAGCCATTTGCTGCAGCGGCATACTCATTCTGGTTAGGCGGTGATTTCATCAAGAATGATGAGCCACAAGGTAATCAGGTTTTCTGCCCGATGAAGAAGGTATTGCCTTTAGTTCATGACGCAATGAAACGTG